>NZ_JPON01000001.1:3172500-3772500 GCF_000733935.1 Methylomarinum vadi | reverse complement strand
TCCAAAGGCTCCGCCCTGGCAGACACGGTAACGCTGGAGGGGCGCCTGCTCTATCCGGAAATCCGAGGGCAACGTTGCAGTTGGGACCGGGCATTGACGCACGTCGCAACCGGATTTAACGAGGTCATCGCCAAGCATGGCCCGGATGCCGTGGCCTTTTATGTGTCCGGCCAATTGCTGACGGAAGATTATTATGTCGCCAATAAACTGATGAAAGGTTTCATCGGTTCGGCCAATATCGACACCAACTCGCGCTTGTGCATGTCGTCCGCCGTGGTCGGTTATAAACGCGCCTTCGGATCGGATACCGTGCCCGGCAATTACGAGGACCTGGAATTGGCCGATTTTCTGGTTTTGATCGGTTCCAACGCCGCCTGGTGCCACCCGGTCGCCTTTCAACGTATCCACAAGGCCAAGGAAAACAATCCGGCCCTGAAGGTCGTCGTCATCGACCCCCGACTGACGGACAGCTGCGACCTAGCCGACCTGCATTTGCCGTTGCGGCCCGGCACCGATGTCCGCCTGTTTAACGGCTTACTGTGCTATTTGGCCGATCACAATGGCCTGAACAGGGAATTTATCGAGGCGCATACCGATGGCTTTACCTCGGCTTTGCGGGCCGCGCGCGGCGATGCCGGAGATTTGACCTCGGTGGCCGAACATTGCGGTTTGCCGCAGACGGATTTATTGCAGTTTTATGCTTGGTTCATGCACTTCGACAAGACGGTCAGCCTGTATTCGCAGGGGGTCAATCAATCCAGTTCCGGCTCCGATAAATGCAATGCGATCATCAATTGTCATCTGGCCACCGGACGCATCGGCAAACCGGGCGCCTCGCCGTTCTCGTTGACCGGCCAACCCAACGCCATGGGGGGACGCGAAGTCGGCGGGCTGGCCAATACCTTGGCCGCGCATATGGACCTGGACAATCCCCAGCATGTGCGGCGACTTGCCCGCTTCTGGAACAGCGATCGCGTGGCCGACCGCGAGGGACTCAAAGCCGTCGAACTTTTCGACGCGGTGGCATCCGGCAAGGTCAAGGCTGTCTGGATCATGGCGACCAACCCCGTCGTTAGTTTGCCTAATGCCGACGCTGTCAAACAGGCCTTAAGCAAGTGCGAATTGGTGGTCGTGTCGGACTGTATCGCCGCCACCGACACCACGGCTTGGGCCGACGTCAAACTCCCCGCCGCCGGTTGGAGCGAAAAGGATGGCACGGTCACCAACTGCGAAAGACGGATTTCGAGACAACGCCCCCTGTTTCCGTCAAGCGGCGAGGCGCGGCCGGATTGGTGGATCATTTGCCAAGTCGCCCGACGCATGGGTTTCGGCGAGGCGTTCAATTTCGCCTCCAGCGCGGAGATATTCCGCGAACACGCGGCATTGTCGGCCTTCGAAAACGACGATACTCATGGCAGACGTGCGTTCAATCTGGCGGGACTCGGCGAATTGTCGGACCTGGAATACGAGCGCTTGAAGCCGGTACAATGGCCGGTTGCCGAGAAAACGAAAGCGGGCGCCTCCCGCATGTTCGGCGACGGTCGTTTTCTCACCGCCAACGGCAAAGCCCAATTCGTTCCGTTGAGTTGGAAAGCGCCTGTCAATCCGCCTACCGACAATTTTCCTTTTATTCTGAATACCGGCCGGATTCGGGATCAATGGCATACCATGACCCGAACCGGCTTGTCGCCTCGCTTGAACGCCCACAGAACCGAACCGTTCGTAGAAATGAATCCGACCGACGCCGAGCTAGCCAATATCGAAGACGGCAGCCTGGCCCTGATCGTCAGCCGTTGGGGCAATATGCTTGGGCGCGCCAGCATCACCCCGAAACAGAAACCGGGCAGTTTGTTCGTACCGATGCATTGGACGGAACAGTTGTGTAGCCGGGGACGGGTCGGCGCGCTGGTCAATCCCGTTGTCGACCCCTTTTCCGGCCAACCGGAAAGCAAGCATACGCCGGCGTGGTTGTCTCCCTTCGTCGCCCGCCATTATCTGTTTATCCTGAGCCGTCAGGCATTGCAATTACCGCCATTCGACTATCGCGTCAAGGTGAAGGGAAACGGCTATTGGCT
Organism: Methylomarinum vadi; assembly: GCF_000733935.1. NCBI lineage: Bacteria > Pseudomonadati > Pseudomonadota > Gammaproteobacteria > Methylococcales > Methylococcaceae > Methylomarinum > Methylomarinum vadi. Next base: position 3,770,425 of record NZ_JPON01000001.1, on the reverse strand, counting down.
CTATCACCTCGCCACCAGGACCCCTCACGACGACCTGTCCCATTGGGCGCGATCGTTGCTGCCGGAGGCCAATCCAGAACGGTTACCGGAATGGATAGAATATGAAGACCAGGCGGCCGGCATTTACCGGGCAGCGCAGATCGGCGGCGACCGCTTGCAAAGCTGCGTCTTCGTCTCCGACCATTGGCGCCTGCCCGATACCGGTTGGTTGCAGAACCTGTTCGACAAACCGCAATTAAACCAGGCGGAAAGATTGAGCCTGTTAAGCGGCAAACCGTCGCAAGGACAAGCCGATGTCGGTAAAACGGTCTGCGCTTGCTTCAATATCGGCGAAAAAACGATTCTCGATGCGATCGAGAAACAGAAATTAACGGATGTCGAAGCGATAGGCCGAAATCTCGGCGCGGGAACCGGCTGCGGCTCCTGCCTGGCCGAATTAAGAGAATTGTTACGCGCATGAAAGGATTATCCGATCGTCATACCGCACAATAGGGGCTGTAAACGCCTATTGCCAGTCATTCTTTCCCGTCCGCAAAAAAAACATGCGCCTGGTCCAAACTGGGTTCAATCGTGGGATCTATACTATTCGCATCAAAATTCGGTTTTTATGGACCCTCATTCAGCCTTCTCCCGAAAGAGGGCGTCGTAAAACCCCAATTTCTTTGATTTACCACTGGAAACCGGCCGTATTTTCCACGGTCGGCGAAGTTGGCAAGTCAGTAGTGTAACTCAGCCAAATGTCGACCATTCGGTCAAACGAGCTCATAAACCGGCTAAGCCAATGATATAAAGCACGAAAAAGAGCTGCCACTAAGGCGCGGCTCAGATTGTAAGCCATGGCGTGCAAGGCGAACTCTACTTTGACACCCGCCAAACCTTTACGGCGAAAGCGATTCAAACCTTGGCGACCGCGTAGCTGACTGAAGACGGGCTCCACCATGGCCTGCCGCTGTCGATAGCGTTGCCGAGGTTCGGGCTGGTCCATTTTCAGGCGCAGGGCTTCTTTTTGGGTATCGCTGTCATAGCGTTTGAGGGTGCGACCACTCTCGCTACGCGTGCATTGGGATTTCAGCGGGCAGTCTGAACAGGCATCGCAGGCGTAGACGGTATAAGCGCGGCCACTTTTACCGCCTTTGCAGGTGTGACGGCGAGTCAAGCGTTGTTGCCCCGGACAGCGATAGGTGTCGTCGTCGGCCTGATAAATAAAGCGGCTTTTGGGGATTTGTTTGTTGGATTGTTTGTTCCAATCGTCTCCTTCACTTTGGCCTTCCGGACAAAGCAATTCGATGTTGTGTTGCTCAGCAGTATCCAAGACGCCATTGCTGAAATAGCCAGCATCGAACAGAGCTGTTTCGACGCCTCCCATGGCTTGGGCGCGATCCAGTAAGCCCGGCACCACCTCGGTTTCGCTGGAAGGATGAACGTCGCAAGCCACGATCACTCGATTGTCGTTCGCCAATACCGACGGTTTATAACTGCCGCGAAAGTCTTTGGAGTTCTTTTGCGGCTGTAATACCGCCTCCGGCTCGTTGCTTTGTACTTGGGTCTTGGCCGGATCTTTGCCTTTGGCGGCTTGTTTTTGCTGGCGAGACTTTAGCTCGGCTTGGGCTTGTTCCAATAGGTTCAACCGCTTGCTTGCCGCTGCATCGTCGGGTTTGGCTTGCGCGGCTTCCTGCGCTTGCGCCAAGGCTTGCTTGAGCGCTTCTTCCTTCATCAATTGAAACCGGGAGGACATGGCTTCGATCACGGTACCGTCGCCCGCCAACGTCGTCGTGCCTGAGCCTGTGACTTTCAAAGTACGACGCGCCAGTTGATCGAAAAATTCGGTCGTCAATGATTCGGCATGCTGATGGACGAAACGGCCAATGACTGAGTGATCCGGCATGATACCGCCACTTAGCCACCAACACCCCACATCGGCTCGAGCTAAACGCTCCAAGTCGCGCAGGCTGCTGATGCCTTGTAACAGGCCGTAGAGAATAATCCCCACCATCGCACGTGGCGCATACGGCGGACGCCCGCCGGGCCGATAACGGGCTTCGAACTCGGCGAAGGATAGCGATTGCAGGAAGGGGCGCAATTTCAACGGGATGGTTAAGCCGGCGTGCTCCAGATGTTCGCCGAGCGGTTTACCGTTGATCGATAAGCCGCGCGGGTCGGGCGCTTCAAAACGGGCCATCGGTTCGCTCGAGATCGATTGAGCGATCAACTCAGGTAACGGTTCAACCTCGCATTCATCGAATAGCGAATATTGCTTGGCGCTATACAATGTCCTGACGGGTCTAATGTTCACTTCGGCTGCCATTGATCTATTTCTAATAGGTTTGGATAGGGTTATTTTACCGTATGTAGCTGGTTGGGGGGCTTTTACGACAGCCTCCGAAAGGAGAAGGTGTCAATGTGGCGAATTTTGATGCGATGACTATATTTTTGATGGGTAGTCAGAATATGTCTATAGTTATTCAACCAAGCAATTCATTGTCTAATACCTAAATCAACGCTCAGTCAATCATCCGAACAACTTCATGTCACATTCCAGCTCTCTGAAGGCCGTTACCTACGCGTTCTCCGCCAATCTGGGCATTGCCATCGCCAAGACCTTTGCCGCGCTCTGGACCGGTTCCGGTTCGTTGTTGGCCGAGGCCATTCATTCCTTTGCCGATTGCGGCAACCAGGTGATGTTGTTCGTCGGCATGAAACGCTCGCAAAAACAGGCGACGGCGAAACATCCGATGGGATATGGCCGGGAATCCTATATCTGGTCGATGATGGTCGCGTTCACGTTGTTTTCGGTCGGCGGCGTGTTTTCCGTCTATGAGGGCTGGCAACGCTATACCAATCCGCATGAGCTGGAGAATGCCGGCATCGCCGTCGCCATTTTGTTGATCGCCTCGGGGCTGGAATACTTTTCATTGAAAGGCGCGTTGACGGCCATGGCGCCGGAACAAGGCGAGCGCAGCCTGTGGCGATGGTTCCGGGAAACCCATTCCAGCGAACTGATGGTAGTCGTCGGCGAGGACTTGGCGGCATTGACCGGGCTCGTCATCGCCTTGGTCATGCTCAGCCTGGCCCTGCTCACCGGCAACACCGGCTTCGACGCGGCCGGCTCGATGCTGATCGGGCTGTTGCTGATCGCCGTCGCTATCTTAGTCGGGAAGGAAGTGCATTCCTTACTGCTCGGCGAAAGCGATGAAACCATCAGACAAGAAATCCAACGCTATCTGGAAACCCATCCCAGCGTCGCAAAGGTTCTGAACCTGTGGGCCATCAACCATGGCAACAATGTCATGGTGGCGATCAAGGCCGAACTGCAGGGCGACCTGAAGGTGCAGGAGGCGGTACGGGAGATCAACGCCATCGAACGGCAAATCAAGCAAACCCACAACAGGGTTAAATGGGTGTTCTTCGAAATCGATAATGCCGATTGATTTTCGCTCCAAATTACCCGGAATTGCGGTTTTTTGATAACCTCGAATCCGCAGAATGATTTTGACGGACACGCTGGCACTTAGTAAGCGCTACTTGTTTTTCGCACAACCGCACCTATTGGTTTATATCAACCACCCTATTTCGGTTCATATCCACCATTTGTGGATATGAACCACGCCTGTCTTCTCATACCAACTTTACAAAATTCACATAATCAATAGGTTAAAAATCTCCCTCCTATTGGCACAACCCTTGCAGATGTATCTAAGGTTAGTAACTTATGGGAAAGAGATCGTGAATAATTCATCCGTAACAAGCTCTCTGTCACTCACCGGCCTGGCCGGTTTGAAAAAACACTGGCGTGATGACCTGCTTTCCGGGTTCCAGATATTTTTGATCGCCCTTCCTTTGTGTTTGGGTATCGCGATGGCGTCCGGCCTGCCGCCGATGGCCGGCATCATCAGCGCCATCGTCGGCGGCATGTTCGTATCCAGAGTCAACGGCTCGTTCGTCACGATCACAGGTCCCGCCGCCGGCCTGATCGTCGTGATATTGGATGCCGTTACCACATTGGGCGAAGGCGACCCGACCGCAGGTTATTACTATACCCTGGCCGCCATCGTCGTCGCCGGCGTGCTGCAATTGATCATGGGGTATTTCAAGGTCGGAACGCTCAGTTCGTTTTTCCCGACATCGGTGGTGCATGGCATGTTGACCGCGATCGGCATCATCATTATGACCAAGCAAGTCCATGTCATGCTGGGGGTAACGCCGGAATCCGGCAGTCTGTTCTCGACCATGGCGCAGATCCCTCACAGCTTTTTGAATATGAACGCGGAAATCGGCGTCATCGGCATCTTCGGCCTGTTGCTTTTGATTTTATGGAACCGCCTCAGCCATCCGTGGCTAAAGAAAATTCCGGCGCCGATCTTGGTCGTCTTGCTGGGCATCGGCCTGGGCACTTATTTCGATCTGCAACACCAGCATATTTTCCACCTGCCCCAACAACTGGAAATGTTGACCAGGAATACGTTGCACGACGGCCAGGTCGGACCGAGCTATTTGGTTGCGATTTCCAATCACTTTATGTCCAGTTTTCATCTGCCCGACTTCGGCAAATTTTTTACCGTGGAATTCTGGGTAGCTGTCGTCAGCATCTGTCTGGTAGGCAGTCTGGAAAGCGTACTCAGCACCGTGGCGGTAGACAAACTCGACCCTTATAAACGCCATTCCAATCTGGACAAGGATCTGGCCGCGATCGGCGCAGGTAACGCCCTGTCCGGCTTGATCGGCGGGTCGGCGATGATTTCGGAAATCGTCCGGAGTTCGGCCAATATCAATAACGGCGCCAAAACCGGCTGGGCCAATTTCTTTCATGGCTCGCTGATGCTGTTGTTCGTCGTGCTGTTTCCTCAGGTGATACACAGTATTCCGTTGGCGGCCCTCGCCGCACTACTGGTTTATACGGGTTTCCGTCTGGCCTCGCCTAAAGAATTCAGCAAGGTATTGAAAGTGGGCACGGAACAGTTTTTCATGTTTTGCGTCACGATCGTCGGCGTGCTGGCGACCGATCTGTTGATCGGGGTTGCGATCGGCATCGTGGTCAAATTACTCGTCCACATTATGCGCGGTGTCTGGTGGTCCAATTTGTTCAAAATCCATTTCACCGTTAGCGAAAGCGGCGAGGAATATATCGTGAAATTGCACGGCTCCGCCCTGTTCACCAACTTTCTCCCGCTGAAAAAAGCCATGGACAACCTTCCTAAAGGCAAACACATCACGATCAACTTAACCAACGGTTATCTGATCGACCATACCGTGATGGAATATCTGCATGATTTCATGCATGATTACGAAAGCCATGGCGGCTACTGCAAGCAAATCGGCGAGCCCATTCACACGTTCTCCAACCATGCACTGGCGGCGCGTCTGATGACCGAGGACGAGCGCCGTAACGGCCGTTCTTATAGCTAAGAGCAACCTTTGGTTTGGACCAAGCGATTGCGAAATCAAGCATTTGCGTAACGTCTTTGCACTATCGTTCCCGCGCTCTGCGTGGGAACTATATCGGGAAGTTATTGTTAGCATAAACCTCAGCGCCATTCCACAGAGGCACGGGACGCTAATCGTCCTTTTTTGCATTCCCACACCGGAGTGTATAAACGATGAATACCTACTTCAAATCTTACGGACACCATTATGATTCTATTGCTGGCCTATGCGGCTGTACTGTTTAGCCTGCTGTCGGGCTTGCTGGCCTTGTTGCTGCGCCAACGCGACAAGGTCTTGAGCCTGGCCCAGGCTTGTTGCGCCAGACGACCGGAAACGCTACGCCGAATGGAAGGCTGGTTGGAGGCGGACAGATATCCTGATCGAATACGGCTGGGCTCGTTCATACTGCTGGGAATCGGCGCCGTGTTCGCGATCCTGGCCGGTCTTACGGTCATGCTAACCCAAGCCGCCGTCACCGACCGGCTCAGCCTCGGCCTGCCCTGGCTGCCCTGGCATGTGCGCTTCGATAGTCTGTCCGGTTTATTTTATCTGATCATAGGAATTGCCGTACTGGCCGTCAGTGCCTACGGCCCCGGTTATGTCAAGAACAACGACGAACAGGCCCACCCTTTCGCTGCGCTAGGTTTGTTCAGCGGCCTGTTCATCGCCGGCATGTTGTTGGTGCTGTTGGCCGACGACGCCTTCTTTTTCATGATCGCCTGGGAGTTGATGTCGGTCGCCAGTTATTTTCTGGTGGCGTTTCAACACGAAAATTCCGCCAACCGCCGCGCCGCCTTTCTCTATCTGATCATGGCCGAAGTCGGCGCGATCATGATTATCCTGGCCTTCGGCGTGCTGGCCGCCTTCGCCGACGGCTTTACCTTCGACGCGCTAAGACAAGCCAACCTGTCCGCCACTTGGACCAGCATCGCCTTCGTGTTGGCCCTGCTCGGTTTCGGCATGAAGGCCGGCCTGGTGCCTATCCATGTTTGGCTGCCGGAAGCCCATCCGGTGGCGCCGTCGCATATTTCCGCCTTGATGAGCGGCGTGATGCTGAAAGTCGCTCTCTATGGCTTGGTTCGTTTCAGTTTCGATCTGCTCGGCGATATTCAATGGCAATGGGGCGTGGTGTTGATGATTCTGGGCGCACTGTCCGCCTTGGCCGGCATTCTTTACGCGCTGATGCAATCGAACCTGAAACGCCTGTTGGCCTATAGTTCGGTGGAGAACATCGGCATTATCTTCATGGTGCTGGGGCTGGCGATGATTTTTCTGGCCAACGGCCATCCGCAACTGGCGGCCCTGGGATTGGTGGCGGCCTTGCTGCACGCCTTTAACCATGCCCTGTTCAAGAATCTGCTGTTTCTCGGCGCAGGCATCATCCAGCACCAGGTGCATGACCTGGACATCGATGTCATGGGCGGCTTGATCAAACGCATGCCGCACACCAGCAAGCTGCTATTGATCGCCTGCATGAGCATTTCCTCCCTGCCCTTGTTCAACGGCTTCGTCTCGGAATGGCTGGCGTTTCAGACCGCCCTGCAGGTCGACGTGCTCGATAGCGGCGTGCTGCGCAGCCTGATCCCGGTCGCCGCCGCCGCATTGGCCTTGACCGCGGCGCTGGCGGCGGCTTGTTTCGTCAATCTTTACGGCATCGTATTTTTAGGTCAGGCGCGTTCCGCCCACAGCGCCAAGGCCAACGAATGCGGCGATAAGGGCATGCTGGCCGGCCTGTCTCTGTTGGCTGGCTTATGTTTCCTGTTCGGCGTCTTTCCGGCGCTGATCATCGATTTGCTCGACTCGATCAATCTGCAATTACTGGGACACACGCTACCGAACAACGACGCGGCCGACTGGCTGTGGCTGGCCCCGGTCAGCGCCGAACAAGCGTCGTATTCGGCGCCATTCGTGTTGGTCGGGGTATTGATCGCCGGCGGCATCAGCTTTCGCTATCTGCGCCGCGACCCCGCCATGGCCTTCCGCGAATCGGAGACCTGGGATTGCGGTTTCGGCGGGGTGACCGCGCGCATGCAATACAGCAGCAGCGCCTTCACGATGCCGTTCCGCCGCATCTTCGCCAAGGCCTGGCGGCAGGATGAAATCATCGACCGACAGGCCGGCGGCATGCCGTTGCAGGTCACCGATATCCATTATCAACTGCATATCGAGGACCACAGCTGGCCCAAGCTGTACCAGCCGATCGAGCGCGGCGTCAACCGCTCGGCCCGGCTGATCGGCCGCATCCAAACCGGCAATATCCGAACCTATCTGGCCTATTCGTTCGCCACCTTAATCTTTCTGCTTTGGGTTATCAGCTGATGAATGTCATACTCGCTTTCCTGCAAACGCTGTTGTTTATCGCCCTGGCGCCGCTGTTGGCCGGTTGGGTGAAATGGTGCAAATGCCATTTGCAGAACCGCAAGGCGCCGTCGTTGTTGCAGCCTTACCGCGACTTGCTCAACTAAACAACCACCCGCTCAAGCGGGTGGGTTCCAATAACGGACTGAAAGTCCGGATACGCGTCGACTAAACGACGCGTCTTAGTCGGGCTCCATCTTGAAATTATCGTTTGGATTAGGTTCAAAGTGATGCTCCAAATATTGCTTTATCATCTCATCAGTCATTTGCCCCACTGTGGCGCAAAAATAACCGCGGGCTCAAAAATGTCGACCCCAATATCGCTTTTTCAAGTGCGGGAACTCTTCGAACAGATAGCTCGAAGTTCGTCCCTTGATTCGCCTCATGATTTCGCTTGGGGCCATAGTCGGCGGCGCACTCACCAAAATGTGCACATGATCTTTGCTCACGACACCTTTGATAATCCGTATCTCAAAGGCTTCGCATGTCTGCCGCACCAAGTCTCTCACTCGTTCGGCTATTTCATCCTTCAGCACTTTATAACGATACTTCGTAACCCAAACAAAATGATACTCAATTTGGTAAACCGTATGGCTGCCGTATCTATAGTCCATCGCCACCTCCTTGGGCAAATTATCGCAGCTAAAGCTGACCGGCTAAAGCCGGTGGTTTAAACCTTATGATGGATAATTAACGCATAAACAGCCGGTCGTTTCGAAACAGGCTTCCTGGCTGTTCGTCATTTCGCCCTATATCATCTTTTCCGCGACGATCCTGGCCGCGGCCGTGGTGCCGTTGATCGCGGTCGACCTGCCGACCGCCGCCGGCGCCGACGTGATCGTGCTGGTCGGCTTCTTTGCCTTCGCCCGTTTTTTCCTGGCATTGGCCGGCCTCGATGTCGGCACCGCCTTCGGCGGCATGGGCTCGTCGCGGGAAATGACGATTTCCTCGTTGGCCGAGCCGGCCATGCTGATGGCCATTTTCACGCTGACGATGACCGCCTCGACGACCAACCTGTCTTATGCCATCGCGCATGTTTTGGGCGAAGGCATGGTATTGCGGCCTTCCTTTATCTTCGCCCTGTTCGCGCTGGTGCTGGTGGCGATCGCCGAATGCGGACGCATCCCGGTGGACAACCCCGCCACCCATTTGGAATTGACCATGATCCACGAGGCGATGATTCTGGAATACAGCGGCCGCCACCTGGCGCTGATCGAATGGGCCAGCCAATTGAAACTGATGCTGTACGGCGTGTTGATCGCCAATCTTTTCTTTCCATGGGGCATCGCCGAAACGTTGACCCCGGCCGACCTGGGCTACGGCCTGATGGCGATCGTCGCCAAGCTGGCCTTGCTGGCCGTCTTGATGGCCACGTCGGAAACATTGTTTGCCAAGATGCGCCTGTTCCGGGTGCAGGAATACCTCAGTTTCGCCTACCTATTGGGCTTGCTGGGCATGCTCAGCCATATCATTCTGGAGGCCTCGCGCTAATGAATATCGAACAGATCGATCTCTATACCCAAATCATCCTGTCGTTGGCGGGCCTGATCACATTGTGCTCCTTCATCATGCTGGGCCAAGGCCGCCTGCTGAGGCTGGTTGTAGTATTCGCCCTGCAGGGCTTATTGCTGGTGCTGGCGACCGCGCTGGCGGCCTATAGTTTCAGCAATCATCATCTGTATATTTCCGCGGTGATTACTTTGGTGCTGAAAGTGCTGTTTATTCCCTGGATGCTCAGCCGCCACATTTTAAAGCTTAAAATGCACCGCGATGTCGAGGCATTGAAGAATAAAACCAGCGTCATGCTGGGCGGCGCCTCGCTGGTCATCTTCAGTTATTACGTACTGCACCCGATACTGGCCGACTCCACCATCATTTTGCTCAACGCGCTGGCCTTGAGCCTGGCCGTGGTGTTATTGGGCCTACTGCTGATGATTTCGCATCGCCAGGCCATCGCCCACGTGGTCGGTTTCATGTCGATCGAAAACGGCCTGTTCTTCGCCGCGATCGTGTCGACCCGCGGCATGCCAATGGTGGTGGAACTAGGCGTGGCCTTCGACGTGCTGGTCGCCGCCGTGCTGTTTGGGATCTTTTTCCTGCAGATCAGCAGCAGTATCGATTCGCTGGATGTGGACCGTCTTAACCGTCTGAGCGAGGTGGATGAATGATTGCGGCGTATTTAATTCTTCTGCTGTCGTTCGGCGGCATTGTGTATTTCGCCCTGATGGGGCATAAGGAGGAAATCGGTCGGCACAACGTCTGGTTCAACGGCATCGCCTTGTTCTTGTCGTTGTGGCTGGCGATAGAGGTTTTTAATTCCGGTACATTGCTATCAAGCAGCCAGTATTTTATCGTCGACTCCTTCAATGTCTATCTGATCGTATTGACGGCCTTCGTCGGCCTGACCACGGCGATTTTTTCCGATCCTTACATGGATCATGAAAAACAGTTGGGCAAATTGACCGACTCGCGACTGAAACTGTATTACTCGATGTACCAAGGCTTCATGTTCGCGATGTATCTGGTGCTGACCACCAATAACATGGGCATCCTGTGGGTGGCGATGGAAGCGGCGACCTTGGCGACGGTATTACTGGTCAGTCTGTATCGGACCCCGGAATCGGTCGAGGCGGCCTGGAAATACTTTATCCTGTGCGGCGTCGGCATCGCCCAGGCCTTGTTTGGCACCATCCTGCTGTATTACGCCGCGATGCAGATCGGCGATACGGAAAATTCCCTGATGTGGTCGGTGTTGTTCGACAATGCCGAGCGACTGAGCCCGGACATCCTGGAAATCGCCTTCGTCTTCATGCTGGTCGGCTACGGCACCAAGATCGGCCTGGTACCGTTGCATAACTGGTTACCGGACGCCCATTCCGAGGGCCCGACGCCGATGTCGGCGGTCTTGTCGGGCCTGCTGCTGAACGACGCGCTGTATGCGGTCGTGCGCAACAAGATGCTGGTCGACGGTGCCACCGGCAGCAATATCGCCGGCTTGCAGATGATGGGTTTCGGCCTGTTGTCGTTCCTGGTCGCGGCGTTCTTTCTGCATCGACAAAAGGATATCAAACGCCTGTTCAGTTATTCCTCGATCGAACACATGGGCATGATGACGTTCGCCTTCGGCATCGGCACGCCGTTCGCGACCTTTGCCGCGTTGCTGCACATGACCGTGCATTCGCTGACCAAATCGGCGATTTTCGTCACCGTCGGCCATGCCGCGCAAATCGCCGGCACGCAACGTATCGAAAAAATTCGCGGCCTGATCCGAACCCAGCCGAAAGTCGGCTGGGGCTTGTTGATCGGCACGCTGGCGATTGCCGGTTTTCCGCCGTTCGGTGTGTTCACCAGCGAGTTTCTGGTGCTGCTGGCGACGATGGAAAGTTATCCCTGGCTCACGCCGCTGCTGCTCTTGGGTATCGGCATCGCCTGCGCCGGACTGTTCCGCAACATCCAACCGATGGTCTACGGCGACCGTCCCGACGGCCAGCAGGCGATCAAGGCCAATCTATGGCCGGTCATGATCCATCTCACCATTGTGCTGTGGCTGGGCCTGGCGATTCCTAACGCGCTGGCCGATTGGTTTACCCAGGCCACCATCTTGATTTCAGGGAGCGCTCCGCTATGAACGATATCGATTGGCGCAACAATATACTGGCGCAGCTTAAGGACCACAGTCTCCAGATCGACATTTCGGGCAAGGATATCGAGCAATGGCGGGTCGCGGCCGAGGATTGGCAACGCCTGGCCGAACTCGCCCAGCAACAGCAAATGCGCTGGGCAGCGGGCTGGGCCGAACAACACGATCATCGCTTCAGCGTCCATGCCTGTTTGCAAAAACAAGGCCATTATCTGTGGCTAAAAACCTCGGTCAAGGGCGACAAACCCGAACTACCGTCGCAGGCTTCCGTTTATCCGGCCGCCAGCCGTAGCGAACGGCACACCCAGGATATGTTCGGCATCCATTTCCAAGGACATCCCGACTCGCGGCCGTGGGTCCGGCATCAAGCCTGGCACAAGCACCAATATCCGTTACGCAAGGATTTTCCGCTGCACGGCGAGCCGGCCGAGATTACCCCGCCCGACACCGATTACCAATTCGTCAAGGCGCGAGGTTCCGGCGTTTACGAGGTCCCGGTCGGCCCGGTGCATGCCGGCATTATCGAACCGGGGCATTTCCGCTTTCAGGCGGTCGGCGAGACCGTGCTGCATCTGGAGGAACGCCTGGGCTATGTGCACAAGGGCATCGAAAAACTGGCCGAAGGCCGCGATCCGGAAGGACTGGCCCGGCTGGCCGGGCGCATCTCCGGCGACAGCACGGTCGCCCACAGTTGGGCCGCCTGCCGGGCGATGGAACAAGCCGCCGGCCTCGCCATCCCGCCGCGCGCCGAATTCATTCGCGGCATTCTGTGCGAGCGCGAGCGCATCGCCAATCACCTCGGCGACATCGGCGCGATCTGCAACGATGTCGGTTTCGCGTTCGCGCAAATGCAATTCACCCGCCTGCGCGAACAATGGCAACGCAGCCAGGCCGACATCTTCGGGCACCGTTTGCTAATGGACTGCCTGGTGCCGGGCGGGGTGAAAACGGATATTAGTGCCGCCCATTGTTCGGCAATGGCGGCGGAACTGAAGGCGTTGCGGGCCGAACTGGACGAACTGCTGCCGGCGCTGGACCTGAATTCCTCGCTGGAAGACCGCTTATTGACGACCGGTTTCCTGTCGCCGCAAACCGCCGCATTATACGGCTGCGTGGGCTATGTCGGCCGTTCCAGCGGCCAGGATTTCGACGTGCGCCGCGATGCGCCCTACCCGCCCTACGACCGCCTGACGGTTAACGTTGCCTTGGAACAGCAAGGCGATGTGGCCTCGCGTTTTTGGGTGCGGGTCAAGGAGGTCTTCGCCTCGCTCAAGCTGATCGGGCAAATGCTGCAACAATTGCCGGAAGGCGATATCTTAGTATCCTGGCAACAACCTGCCGAACACAGCGAAGGCCTGGCGATGATCGACGGTTGGCGCGGGGAGATAATCACCTATGTGCGCTTCGCCGGCGATAACCGCATCGGCCGTTTTTACCCGCGCGATCCCAGCCTGCCGAACTGGCCGGCGCTGGAACGAATCGTATTGAACAATATCGTGCCGGATTTTCCGGTCTGCAACAAATCCGTCAACGGCTCCTATTCGGGGCATGATTTATAGGACAGACGATGTTAAGACTTTTTGCCAAAACCCTGAAAACCGGCATCATCAGCGAGAAGATCAAACGCCCCAAAAACGACGAGCTGGAACAGTTGGGCATCGAAGTCAAGCGCCATATCGATCGCTACTTCGCCGGTAGCCTGGCGATACGCGCAGTCGACGCCGGCTCCTGCAACGGCTGCGAGTTGGAGATCCACGCCCTGAACAATCCGCTCTACGATGTCGAACGCTTCGGCGTCCATTTCGTCGCCTCGCCGCGCCATGCCGACGTGCTGCTGGTCACCGGCCCGGTCTCGCGGCATATGCAAACCGCGCTACTGCGCACCTACGAGGCGACGCCGCATCCGAAATGGGTGATCGCCGCCGGCGATTGCGCGGCTTGCGGCGGCGAATTCGGTGTGTCCTATGCCTGTTGCGGCGCGGTAGCCAATGTGATCCCGGTCGACGTCACCATTCCCGGCTGCCCGCCGACGCCGGAAGTGTTGGTCAAGGGTTTGTTGGGCTTGATGATGAAAAAATGAGCAGTGGAGCCCCCCCGAGAAAAGCGCTGAATAAATCCGTCCAGGATTCCTCAGCGCCGTTCATCCCTGTACTCCAGAAAATACCGGATTAATCAGCATTTCCCTGGTTGCGAATTATCTCTCATAGGATAATGAAACGCCTGTTTGCAGAGACATAGCAACTGTATAATAATATCGATTCGATAATACTGCCAGACTATAATGACTTGTGTTAGGCTAATTCCGGACCCAACATATACTCACGGTTGGTTTTCGCCAAGTTAACCCAACATCTCTCAGGAGGGCGGTCGTAAAAGGCAGGATAGAGCGTATCGGTCCCCATCCTTTGCATTTCGTTGGGCTTACACTTCGCTTTTATGCCCTTTAGAGTAAACCCTACATTTTGAATTTTACGACAACCTAATCAGGAGTCAATTTATGAAACAAAAATCGTCCACAGGGATGCTAACGGCCGTTCTTATGCTCGGAAGCCAGACCTTATTCGCCAAAGACATTGCCCCCGCCCCCAACGGCATCGAAGTTCCCCGAGGCTATCAAAACTGGCAGTTCATCGGCACTTCGCATCGCACCGATAACAGCAGCCTCCGCATCATCGTCGGCAACGATATCGCCGTCAAAGCGATCGAGTCCGGTAAAACCAAACCCTGGCCCAAGGGCAGCGTGCTGGGCAAACTGGTCTGGAAAGACTCGCAACATCCGGATTGGGCCAAAGCCACCGTGCCCGGCGAGCTATCGCACATCGAGTTCATGATCAAGGACGCCGTCAAATACAAAAAAACCGGCGGTTGGGGATATGCCCGTTGGAAAGGGATGGATGCGGTTCCCTACGGCAAGGACGAGAACTTCGCCAAAGAATGTTTCAATTGCCATAGCATCGTCAAGAAAGACGATTATGTTTTTACCCACCCGGTCAAATTGCCCTGAACCGTTCTGTCGAAAAGTATCGCCGGCTTACTCCATAGCCGGCTGATGACAATGCTCAAGGACGAGCCGAAACCAACGTATGCCTTCTGATACTCTCTGTCCGGCCTGGCCGGTTTGCAAGCAAGGGCAACGTCCAATCGCCTCATCGCCGAGTCTATCAGAAGCCATCCGAAGGGAATCTTCCCATCGCTTATTGATAAGGAGCTTAATAAATGACGCATGACTAAACAACCACCCGCTCAAGCGGGTGGGTTCCAATAACGGACTGAAAGTCCGGATACGCGTCGACTAAACGACGCGTCTTAGTCGGGCTCCATCTTGAAATTATCGTTTGGATTAGGTTCAAAGTGATGCTCCAAATATTGCTTTATCATCTCATCAGTCATTTGCCCCACTGTGGCGCAAAAATAACCGCGGGCTCAAAAATGTCGACCCCAATATCGCTTTTTCAAGTGCGGGAACTCTTCGAACAGATAGCTCGAAGTTCGTCCCTTGATTCGCCTCATGATTTCGCTTGGGGCCATAGTCGGCGGCGCACTCACCAAAATGTGCACATGATCTTTGCTCACGACACCTTTGATAATCCGTATCTCAAAGGCTTCGCATGTCTGCCGCACCAAGTCTCTCACTCGTTCGGCTATTTCATCCTTCAGCACTTTATAACGATACTTCGTAACCCAAACAAAATGATACTCAATTTGGTAAACCGTATGGCTGCCGTATCTATAGTCCATCGCCACCTCCTTGGGCAAATTATCGCAGCTAAAGCTGACCGGCTAAAGCCGGTGGTTTAAACCTTATGATGGATAATTAACCTGGAACGACTCGATGCTGGTGTCGGCCAGCATCATGGCTTTGACTTTTCTTGGCATCTTTACCGAGGGCGTGCATGGCTTTCACCGCACCAAATTTGCCATGTTGGGCGCGGGTGCGATGATCTTCGCCGGCCAATGGTTCGGTTTTTACAGCCCTTCCCTGGCGCTCAAAGCCGTGGATTGGAACGTTGTGTTTCTGCTCGGCGCGATGATGACCATCGTCGGCATCATGATCCCTACCGGCGGTTTTCAGGCCCTGGCTTACCGCATCGCCGATTACAGCCGAGGCAAGTTGTTTTTATTAATGGTGCTATTGGGAACGGCGGTGACCGTCATTTCCCTGTTGCTGGATAACGTTACCACGGTAGTGATCTTCGGGCCGTTGATCGTGTTGATTTGCCAGGCACTGAACATCAGCCCGATTCCCTACCTGCTGGCCGCCGCCTTGCTTTCCGATACCGGCGGCGTCGCGACCCTGGTCGGCGACCCTCCCAATCTGATGATCGGCTCGGCCGCGCATATCGATTTCAATACCTTCTTCATGCGCATGGGCGGGATTGTCTTCGCCGCCTGGTTGGCCATTCTGTACGCCTTGAAGTTTTTCTTCCGCCAGGAATTGTCGGTCACGCCGGACACGCCCGATTTCACCGAGCAGGAAACGATCAAGGACCCGCAAACCTGGAACGTTTCCCTGTGGATCTTGGGCTTCATGGTCATTCTGTTTATATTCCACCACGACCTGGGCTGGAATGCCTGGGTGGTGGCCGCTATCGGCCTGACCTTGCTGGTGTTCATCGCCCACCATATCGATCTCGACGAGTCGTTCGGCTCGTTGGAGATGACCCTGCTGATTTTTTTCGTGTCGCTGTTCATCCTGGTGGGCGGCGTCGAACGCAGTCATTTCCTGGAATACATCGGCACCTTCATCAAGCCGTTCGTCGCCTCCGACCTGTTACTGGCCAGTATTGTCCTGATGTGGGTAGCGGCCATTTTGTCGGCGCTAATCGATAACATCCCGTTTACCGCCGCGATGGTGCCCATCTTACTCGGCCTGGAAGCACAAGGCATCAATGTCGCGCCATTGTGGTGGAGCCTGGCGATCGGCGTCGGCATGGGCGGCAACGGCACTCATCTCGGCTCGACCGCCAACGTCTTCATCGTGACCCTGTCGGAACGTATCGCGAAGGAGAACAACAACCCGGACCTGGCCATCACGCCGGGGGTATGGATCAAAAAAGGCACGCCCGCGATGATTCTGACATTGCTGGTCTCCTCGCTGGGCATGTCGCTGTTTTTCGATTTTTTTGCCGCCCCGATTCATCCTCATAAATAATGAGGCCTGGGTCGGAATTCATTCTCTCCATTCGCCAACCTATCGGTTTCGTGTGTATTGACTAACTACTCCTTCATTTATGCTCAATTTATTATTCAGACCCGTCATCTTCGTCAGCATCGTCTTAGGATTGTTCATTGTCGTCGAACTGTTGGCCATTGGCGGACTCACCTGGCGCAACCATCAACGCCTGAACATGCTGGAAGCCGATATCAGAAATGGCCATCGTCTGGAAGAAACCATCTTTGTTTTATTGACCAACCAATTACAAACGGACGGCAGCAGCAAGCCGGGCCGTATTGCCGACGATCCTCAGAATATGTTGGCCGAGCTGCAACACATCCTGCCGCCAAAACAGATCGGCTCCCCGCAAGTCGTCGCCGATATCAAGTCGCTGCAGGAGGCATTCGCCAAGGCTCTGCAAGGCGATAACGAAGGTCTCGTGCGATCCTTGGAAACGACCCGGCAATTGTTTTCCAGACAAATTCGCGAAGAGGAAAACCTGCTGGAAAGTATTGCCGCCGACAGTCAACTGGAATTCGAACTCGCCGTCGTCATTCCGCTGCTGACTTTCGCCATTATCTTCGTGATCGGGCGCTTCTTTTTCCGCCGTAACGTGCTTGCGCCGCTCGGTTCGTTGAAGGAATTCCTGCAAATGCTGGCCAGCGGCGACCGGCGCCCGATTCAACAGCAGTCGGCCGACCCGGTCATGCAGGCACTGTTCGACAATTACAACAACCTGGTCATGCGCTTGACCGAGCTGGAGCAGGAGCATCTGGATTACACCCATGAACTCGAGCACAAAATTCGCGAGGCGACATCCGCCTTATTCGAACAAAGTCAACAGATCGCCCGCGGCGAACGCTTGACCGTGGTCGCCGAACTGGCCGCCAGCACCGCGCATGAATTACGCAATCCCTTGGCCGGTATCCAACTGGCGCTGCAGAATATTCTGCTGGAATGCGAAGACCGGGAACTGCAGGAACGGCTCGAGGCCGTCTTTCACGAAGTCAAACGGTTGACCCAACATCTGAACGACCTGTTGGCCTTGACCCGCACGCCGTCCAATCAGGCCGAAACTGTCGATATCAGGCAAATTTGCAACGATTTGAGTCAATTTTTGAAATATCAAATCCCTGAAAACGTAAAACTGACATATAATATCGATCCGAAACTAAAAGCTCATTTGCCGCCGACCGAATTTCGCCTGGCTTTGTTGAATCTGCTATTGAACGCGATTCATGCCATCGGTAACCAGGCCGGACAGATTCAATTGTCGGCCCGGCGCGACGATGAGCGGATTATTATTACCGTTCAGGACAGCGGACCGGGTTTTGACGATTCGCTACTGAACAACGGCATCCAGCCATTCGTCAGTTTAAAGGAAAAAGGGACGGGGCTGGGCTTGGCAATGGTGCAGCGTTTTGTCAAATCCCAGCAAGGGACCGTTCGATTGCACAATAACGAAGACGGCCATGCCTGCGTTACGTTAACCTTACCGGTATTGAATTCATGAAAGACTGCTTGTTAATTATCGAAGACGAGAAACTGCTAGGCCTGGAGTTGCAGCGTTTTTTCAGTAAACAAGACTGGGAAATCGAATGGGTCACCTCGCTCGGCGAGGCCCGGGAAATTTTATTACAGCAAAAAATCGACCCCATCGTCGTACTGTCCGATATGAACCTGCCGGACGGCAACGCGCTGGATTTCCTGGAGGAAATGCGCGGCCAGGCGATAGAAGGCATCGAATGGCTGTTTCTGACCGGTTTCGGCAGCATCGCCGATTCGGTACGGGCGCTACGCCTGGGGGCTTTCGATTTTATCGAAAAACCTTGCGAACTGAACCGCCTGAACCTGCAAATCGAAGGCGCGGCGCGTAGCGCCAAGGCCCAACGCCGCTTGCTGCAGGAAACCGAAAGCAGCCATAAGAAATTTTCCGACAAAGCCTTGCTGGGACGCAGCCCGAACACAAAATCGCTCCGTAACATGTTGCAACGGATCGCCAAAGTCCCTTTTTCCAGCCTGGTGATCCACGGCGAGACCGGTACCGGCAAGGGCCTGCTGGCCAAGGTGCTGCATTACAACGGCAGTCGTGCTTCCGCGCCCTTGGTCGAGATCAACTGCGCGGCATTGCCCCACGAACTGTTGGAATCGGAGCTGTTCGGGTTCGAGGCCGGGGCCTTCACCAACGCCCGCAAACGGCACCGCGGCCTGTTCGAGCAAGCCCATAAAGGTACGCTGTTTCTGGATGAAATCGGCGAAATGGAACTCGATTTGCAAAGCAAACTGTTGAAGGCGGTCGAGGAACTGAAAATCCGCCGCCTGGGCAGCGAAACCGAAATCGACGTGGACGTGCAAATTATCGCCGCCACCAACCAAGATCTGCCGAAGCTGGTGGCCGCCGGAAAATTTCGCGGCGACCTCTATCATCGCCTCAGCGTCCTGTCCGTCCACATTCAACCCTTGCGCGAGCGCCTGGAAGACTTGGAGGACTTGGTGCCGGCCTTCATCAACGAATTCAACGCCAAGTCGGGCAAGAAAGTCAGCACCGAATTGTGCGACGAGACCTGGCGGCAACTGAAGCGTTACCATTGGCCCGGCAATACGCGAGAATTGCGCAATGTCATCGAACGCTGCGTGCTGTTGGCCGAAGACTATAAATTTCCGTTGCAATGGCTACAGTTATCGGGCAACCATGTGGCGGAAAATCAACCGCCCGCCGCCGATGACGCCAGGCAATTGCATATCCCGCTGGACGGCAGCCTGTCGTTGCAGGATATGGAAAAATACATCTTGCAAAAGGTGCTGGAACTGACCGATTATAACGTGACGGCCGCCGCCAGGATGCTGGGTTCGACCCGGGAAACCTTGCGCTATCGGGTACAGAAATATCGGCTAAAATGTTCTTGAATGAAAGAGGCCAGGTTCAAGGTAAAAGAGTATACTGACAATGAAACGTAGCCTGGAATTAGCGCAGCGGAATCCGGGAATGGCGTAACCTCGACCCTTCCGATGAAAAGGCCGGCATCATGGAAGCACCCATCAGCTCACAGAAAACCGCCATCGGCACCATCACCGAAGTCCACGGCCCGGTCGTGATTATATCCTGCAAGCGACTCCCCCCTCTGCGCCAAGCCTTATACGCCTGTTTCGACCACACGACTTTTTTGTTCGAGGTCCATCAGCATCTGGACCAGCATCAGGTCCGCGCCATTACGCTGCACGGTACCGCCGGCTTGAGCCGTGGCATGCCGGTGTACGACAGCGGGGCGCCGTTGCATGTGCCGGTGGCCGAACAATGCCTGGGACGGCTGCTGAATATCTTCGGCGAACCGCTGGACGGTCAGCCGGAACTGCCGCAAAAAGACTATCGCAACATCCATTCCAAACCGGCCGCGCTGTATGAAACCGCCGGCATCACCGGCATTCTGCAAACCGGCATCAAGGTCATCGATCTGCTGTGCCCCTTCGTCAAGGGCGGCAAAACCGGCCTGTTCGGCGGCGCCGGCGTCGGCAAGACCGTGCTGGTAATGGAATTTATTCACGCCGTCTCGGCCATTCATCAGGGCGTCTCGGTTTTCGCCGGGGTCGGCGAGCGCATTCGCGAGGCGCATGAGTTGTGGCGGGAAATGCAGCAGGCCGGCGTCATGCAGGATACGTTGCTGGTGTTCGGGCAGATGGACGAATCGCCCGGCGTCCGTTTCCGCATCGGACTTTCGGCCCTGACTTATGCCGAATATTTGCGCGATACCCTGCAAAAGGAAGTCCTGTTCGTCATGGATAACGTTTTCCGTTTCGTCCAGGCCGGCAGCGAGATATCCAGCCTGCTCGGCCGTATGCCGGCCACGGTCGGTTATCAGCCGACCCTGACCACCGAAGTGGCCGAATTGGAGGAACGCATTCTTTCCACTCAAAGCGGCAATATCACCTCGGTACAGGCCGTCTACGTGCCGGCCGACGACATGACCGACCCAGCGGTCAGCACGATACTCAGCCATCTCGACACCACCGTCATTCTGTCCCGGGAACAGGCCAGCAAAGGCATTTATCCGGCGGTCGACCCGCTGCAATCGGGCAGTAAGCTGATGGACAAACATACGCTGGGCGAACGCCATTACCAGATTGCCGAAGGCGTTCGCGAGCATCTGGCCCGTTACCGGGAATTGGAGGACATCATTGCCATGCTCGGCATCGAGGAATTGTCGGAAAGCGACCGCCGCATCGTCATGCGCGCGCGAAAACTGCAGCGCTATCTGACCCAACCGTTCAAGGTATTGGCGCAACACAGCCATCAACCGGGGGTCTCGGTGCCGTTGCAACAAACCTTGAGCGATTGCGAAGCCTTCCTGTTGGGCCAATACGACAACATTTCCGAGCAGCAATGCTATATGCGGGGCAGCATGCAGGAACATCCATGACGACATTTACCCTTAATCTATACGATGTCAGGCAAAGCCAAACCATCGACGACGTTGCCGTTTTCGTCGGCGAAGATGCCAGCGGCAGTTTCGGCCTGAAGGCCCACCATGCCCGTTTCATGACCTCGTTGATTACCGGTTTGAGCCGCTTTCGCCGGCAAGACGATGATTGGCAATATCTGGCGCTAGCCGGGGGGGTACTTTATTTCCACAACAACGAATTATCCATTTCCACTCGGCATTTTTTGGTCGGCAGCGATTTCGAACGCATCAGCGAGCTGTTAAAGCAGCAAATAGAACAGGAAGAAGAAAGCCTCGGCTCAATCAGGCTCAGCCTGCAAAAAATGGAACAATCGATGTTGACCAAGCTCTGGAACCTGCGACGCCGCAACGAATAAACGTCATGAACGATCATAAAAAGAACCTGATACGACAAATCGAGCGCCAGGCCAGACGCATGCAAAAAGCGCGTAGGGAACAACACAATATCCTAGCGCAAACCTTGTTTCTCGGTACTCTGGGCCTGGTCTTGGTACTGCCGGTGATCGGCGGTGCCTATCTGGGTTTTTGGCTAGACGGCATGGCGCAAGGCTATTCGATGCGCTGGACCCTGGGCTTGATTCTGTTAGGCTTGGTAATTGGCGTGATAAACGTATATTTATTGATCAGGGAAAATGAATGAACGAGGTATAGGAATGGGTAACCGAAGCTCTTGAATCCCTAAAGATTTTCGTTCCGGGCTTTTTGTTAGAATTACAATACGGCGACCGAGCAAAAAAACAGACGGCAATGGACAACGACTTTTCCCTCACCTTCGGCTTCCTGACCTTGCATTCCTCGGTGCTCACGACCTGGGGCATCATGTTGGCCATCACCGCTTTCGCCGGCTTGACCACCCGCAACATGACAATGTTGCCGAGCCGGCTGCAAACGATTATCGAGGCAATCGTCGGCGTCATCGAGCAAAGCGTTCTGGCGGTCGCGCCGGAACACGGACGCATGATCATGCCTTTCATCGCCACGTTGTGGCTGTTTTTGGTCGTTGCCAATCTGCTCGGCCTGATTCCGGGCCTGCATTCCCCGACCCGCGACCTGTCGGTCACCGCCTCACTGGCGCTGCTGGTGTTTCTGTCGGTACATTGGTTCGGCATCCGCACTCAAGGCCTCAAGAACTATCTGCGCCATTACCTGCAACCCACGCCAATCCTGTTGCCATTCCATATTCTTAGCGAATTGACCCGTACCCTGGCATTGGCGGTCCGCCTGTTCGGCAATATCATGAGCCTGGAAATGGCGGCCATGCTGATTCTGCTGGTGGCCGGTTTTCTCGCCCCGGTGCCTATTTTGATGCTGCATATCGTGGAAGCCTTGGTGCAGGCCTATATTTTCGGCATGTTGGCGCTGATTTATCTGGCCGGTGCGATACAATCGCAACAATCACATACTGAAGAACAAGGAAAATCATGAACGCAATGACCTGGATAGTTTTAGGATCGACGGTGGCCGCCGTGATCGGCATAGCCATCGGCGTGATCGGCCCGGCGCTGGCGATGGGAAGGGCCATCAGCAGTTCGTTGGAAGCAATGGCGCGCCAGCCGGAATCGGAACGTCCGTTGATGCGCACGCTGTTCATCGGGCTGGCGATGATCGAATCGCTGGCCATTTATTGCTTGGTCATCATCTTGATCGTGCTATTCAAGAACCCCTTGCTGACTTATATCTTGCCTTGATGCGGACAACGCCCGATGGAATTCGACCTGACCACATTCCTCCTCGAAATCGTCAATTTTCTGATTTTAATCTGGATTCTACAACGCTTGTTTTACCGTCCGGTCAGAGACCAGATCAATCGCCGTAAGCAATTGATCGACCAGTCCCTGGCCCAGGCCGAAAAAATGCGCCAGGAAGCGTTGGAGTTGAAAAAGACCTACGAGAACCGGCAACAGCAATGGGACCAAGAAAAACAGGCGGCGATAAGCGCGTTGCACCAGCAATTGGAAACCGACCGACAACAACAATTGCTTAAGCTGCGAGAGGAATTGGAGCTGGAACGCCATCGGGCGAGAACGTCGATGCAACGGCAACAGCAGGAAATCCATCGCCACCAACAGAAATTGGCATTATTGAACGGCGCCCACTTTGCGTCATTGATTCTAAAACAGGCTGCCGGACCGCAACTGGAAGACCGTTTGTTCGATCTGTTATTCCAACAAATACACCAGTTGCCGGATGCCTGTATGAACTCGCTGCAAACGCTGGACCGCAATAAAACACTCGACATCCATGTCAGCAGCGTCTATCCGATCGATCATGAGCGAAAGCAGCGGCTGGAACAACGGCTGACTTCGCTGATCGATAATCCGCTGCATTTTGAATACAGCCAGACCCCCGACCTGCTTGCCGGCTTCAGAATCGACATCGGCGCCTGGGTGTTGCATGTCAATCTGCAGCATGAACTGAGCGGCTTCGCGGAGATTGCCGATGACTTCTGAGGCCGACTGGTATGCGGAAAGCGACCTGCTGCAAAAACAGCAAGACTGGTTGAGCCGTTACCGGCCCCAGTTGCGCACCGCCGAACAAGGGATCGTCATTTCGGTCGGGGACGGCATCGCCTGGATCAAGGGGTTGCCTTCCGCGGCTCTCGAAGACATCGTCATTTTTGCCGACGGCAGCCGCGCCATGGTGTTCGACCTGAACCGCGAACTGATCGGCGCGATACTACTTTATCAAAGCGAGGCCTTGACCGCCGGCACGCTGGCCTATCTGGCCCGCTACAGTCTCAGCGTACCGATCGGAGACACTTTTTTAGGCCGCGTCATCGACCCGCTCGGCGAACCGTTGGACGGACAAAGCAGCCCCTCCCAACTCGTGCGCGGCAACCTGGAACAGCCCTCGCCGCCGATCATCGCCCGTGACTTCGTCAGCGAACCGCTGTATACCGGCGTCAAGATCATCGACACGCTGATTCCGATCGGCAAGGGCCAACGCCAATTGTTGATCGGCGACGAAGGCACCGGCCGCAGTTCGCTGGCCATCGATACCGTGATCAATCAGAAAGGCAAAAATGTGCAATGCATTTATGTCATGATCGGCCAGAAGCGTTCCGCCGTCGTATCGACCATCGAGCTGTTGCGCAAATATGGCGCCCTCGACTACAGCGTCTGCGTGGTCGCCGAGGCCAGCGCCCTGCCCGGCCTGCAATACATCGCGCCCTTCGCCGGTTGCGCCCTCGCCGAACATTGGATGAAACAAGGCCATGACACACTAATCGTTTACGACGATCTGTCCACCCATGCCAAAACTTATCGCGAACTATCGCTGTTACTGCGCAGACCGCCGGGGCGCGAAGCCTATCCCGGCGATATTTTTTTCGTCCATTCCCGCCTACTGGAACGCGCCACCCGACTGCACGCCAGCCACGGCGGCGGCAGCATGACAGCCTTGCCTATCGTCGAAACCCAACAAGGCGAAATCGCGGCCTATATTCCCACCAATCTGATTTCCATTACC
This sequence comes from Methylomarinum vadi, assembly GCF_000733935.1. Taxonomy (NCBI): domain Bacteria; kingdom Pseudomonadati; phylum Pseudomonadota; class Gammaproteobacteria; order Methylococcales; family Methylococcaceae; genus Methylomarinum; species Methylomarinum vadi. The sequence goes on along the minus strand of NZ_JPON01000001.1, from coordinate 3,745,926 downwards.
GACGGTCAGATTTACCTGAACAGCGATTTATTTACTTCGGGTTTCCGACCCGCCATCGATATCAGCAAATCGGTTTCGCGTATCGGCGGTAAAGCACAACACTCGGCAATACGCGACCAGGCCGGGCGGATAAAGTTGGAATACCTGCAATTTCTCGAGCTGGAAAATTTTTCCCGTTTCGGGCAAAAATTGGAGGCATCGATGGAAGCCAGAATCCGACGCGGACGTTTATTGCGGGAAATTCTGAAACAGGAGCGACTGGCACCGGCTAGCGTCCCTTTTCAGCTGGCCTGGCTGATCGCCTATAACGACGGACTGTTCGATTCGGCGCAACCGTCCCAAATTGACGGCCTATTGCAACAACTGCAATTCGTGATGGAAGATTCGCCCCTGTCGTTGAACAGCGAGCTAGCCGAATGGCGACAATTTTTAGGCGAAGTTCTGTCCAACAACTATAACCATACCACGCCATGACCCAGAGCCGCGTTTTACAACATCATATCGGACAACTGCAAGAAATCCGCGGCATTTTGCATTCCTTAAAAAACATGGCTTTCATGGAAGTTCACCGCTTGAACCAGTACCAACGAACCCATAATCTGGTCGTGCAACAAATCGCCGAGGTCGCGGCCGATTTTTTACATTTTTTCCCCGGTCCAACCGAAATTGCGCCTGATTACCCGTCGATCATCATCGTGGTGGGTTCGGAAAGAGGATTTTGCGGCAATTTCAATGACAGCCTGATCGAAAACCTTGCACCGCTGTTTCCGGCCACCTTGATCGCCGTCGGCACCCGTCTGTGCCATCGCCTACGCAACAATCGTATCGCTTGTACCGAGCTGGCAGGCGCCAATAGTAGTGAAGAAATCAGCCAGGTATTGAATGCCCTGATCGCGGCGATCAGCGATCTACAACAACAGCACGATTTTTTCCGCTTATCGGTACTTTCGCATCGCGATGAACATGGCGGCACGATGCTGCGACCGTTACTTCCGCCTTTCGCCGCAATCGAAAGCCAGGTTGAACACAAAAGCGAACCCTTGTTGAATTTATCGCCGGCTCAATTCCTGTTCGAGTTGGCCGACCAATTTGTCTTTAGTTCGCTGCAAGACATTCTGCTGACCTCGTTGAGTGCCGAAAACAATCAGCGTTTACAGCATCTGGATAATGCTGTCAGACACCTGGACCAGGAAACGGCCAAACTACGCAGAATGAGTCAAATATACCGCCAGGAAGAGATAACCGAGGAGATCGAAGTCATATTATTGAATGCGGAAAACCAGCTGGCAAGTTGATCTTTGATTGCCTCAGACAAACTCCATGACAAAACCATTATTCGCCAGATGGTTGTTTTTTGCCCGAATCTTGTTAAGCTTCACAATTAACCTTCGCCTACGCCGTATGGCGGCATTCTTACACGGCCCAAGAAAAACAATAACCAGCAAACCAGTCGAAATGCACTTTTTCAGAGGTGATTGCCCGTGAAAAAACAAGATATGGACGTCTTCATTCGCCATGTCGTCAACAAACATTTGTCCCATCTTTTGCCCTCGGAAATAGTGGGCTATCTCGACCAGCAATCCCAAAACCCGGCATTGACCGAACCTGTAGCCCAAGCCATCCAAGACTGGGACAGTAAGATTTCGGTGCAATCCTATTGGCAAGGCGTGTTTAGCGATCACGTCGAACAAAAATACCAATCGCTGGCCAGTCTTTATAAACAAGCCTTATTCGCCGAAAAAAAACTGAGAATCACCTACGAGGAACGAGCCGAGGAATTTTTGTTCAATCCCTTCGGCCTGGTTATCCGCAATAAACAATATTTCTTCGCCGGCTGTTATGAAAACGACCCGGAACCGACTTTATTGCCCGCCAACAAAATACACGCATTATCCTTGACCGAGGAAAGCGCATTGCCTCCCGCCAGCGACTTCGATCTCGATGCTTTTTCGGAAACCTATCTAAACCATCCCGTGCCGCCGTCGGTTATCGAACATTTAATCATCGAATTCCCGGAAAAATCCTATTTCTATGTAAAATCCCATCCGATCCGCTGCCGGAACCTGACCATCACGGAACCGCAAGGTTCTCCCGGTTACTTCAATCTGGAAGCCTACGAGGTGCCGAATACGATGAAACTGCAACAGTGGCTTTCCGGCTTCCACGATGACGCCCAGGTGTTGAAACCGAGCTTTCTACGCCGGCAGATTAATCGTTCGTTCGTCGACCAACTCACCAACCTCTATAACCGCAATGCTTTCGAACGACTCGGCCAACGCGAAATCGAACGCTTTTACCGTGATCACCGGCGCCATTTTTCCTTGCTGGTCATGGATATCGACCATTTCAAGGCGATCAACGACCAACACGGCCATATTTTCGGAGACGAAGTATTGGTCAAGGTCGCCGAGTGTTTCCGCGGCTATGACGCCATTCGTTATGGCGGAGAAGAGTTCGCGATATTGCTGGCCGACACCCACGCCCATCAGGCATGGGCCGCCGCCGAGCGGATCCGGCAAAATATCGAACAACTGGCTTTCAAGAACGAAAACAAACAAACGGTTTCGATTACCATCAGTATCGGCATCGCCGAATTTCCGGTTCACCTGTTGGAATTGGACAAGCAATTATTGGCTACCGAAAAAAACAGCAAACCCGCCGATAAGTACAAAAGCAGCCTGATGACAGCCATCACCGGCCAGGCCGATAAAGCCTTGTATCAAGCGAAAGCCTCCGGCCGTAACCGGGTTGTCATTTATCGACCGGAATTTACCTAGCCCACCCTTAACATTGTTCGATCGTAAAACATTGAAACTGATATAAGAATAAATATTATGGCACTGCATTTGTTAATGCCTGGCTAGGCGGCATTCTCATTAAGCCAAACCTTGCAAACAACCCAACCAGGCATGCCGATAAGTTGCCGTCACCCTATAATATGCCGCCATGCAACGGAATATTCTAAATCTTAGACTAACTGTTAGCCTCGGCCCAACGCTGTTCAACATTATCGTCCTTGCCGATAAACACCGCACTGGCGAGATTTCTGAAAATACCGTGCTCGACCACGCCCGGCAGATCGTTCAAGAAATCGTCCAATTCCGACGTTTGCATATCCTCGGGAAATTTCATATCCAGAATCAAACTGCCGTGGGAACTCAGCATGAAATTGTCCTTGCCGGGGATGCGGCGCAAATCGCCTTGCCCGCCGGCTTTCTCCAATTGCGCCTTGACCATTTGCCAAGCAAATGGCATCACTTCGATCGGAATGGAAAAATTGCTGCCAATCCGGTCGACCAGTTTGCTTTCATCGACCAATACCAAGAATTGACGGCTGGCTTTGGCCAGCAGCTTTTCCCGCACTAAATCGGCGCCCTGTCCTTTCAGCAAAACCAAATCGGGATCGACTTCATCGGCACCGTCGACATACAGGTCGATTTCACTCACCTGGTCCAGCGCTAACACTGATAACCCCAATGCCCGCGCCTTGATCTGGCTGACAACGGAACTGGAGACGGCATTAAATTGCAAGCCATCCTGCTTTAGCCTGGCTAGTGCCTGGATAAAATAGTCGGCGGTCGACCCCGTTCCCAAACCCACCAACATTCCGTCCTGAACAAATGAGGCCGCGTGCTCGGCGACCCGTTGTTTGGCATTCATAACTGGCTCCCCCTAAGTCAAGTTAACGTTACCTCATAGCTTCGTTCTCAGCCCTGCTTTGCCTTGGTGAAATAAAACAGCAAGCCGAAACCCGTTAATACGGGTAGCAGAATGCGCGTTAGCAACCAAAGCCAATTGGGTATTCGCGTGGCAAAGCCCCAAAACCGTTCGCTTTCACTACGGTTGAAATCGTTAGGCAAGAAACACAGGCTGTAGGTATAAAAATGGCTGTCAAAAACATAACAGCGCGCTCTTTCTTTAATATAATGTTCGCTATAGCGCCGGTGAATCGAATCATCCCGGTAGATTTGCCGCAATACCTGATAGCCTGCTAGCAGTTTTGCGGGTATGTCTCCAGGCGAACGGTCAAATTTGAAGGTGTAATTTTCCCCGGTTTCCGCCACGGTATAGCGATAACTTTCTTCGGCCGCCTGGTAAATATGATCTCGAGTGCCGCAAAGCACCGTAAGACTTTGACAAAGCAACAATATCAACAATATAAGTCGCATCGACTTTCGCCTACTCTCAAATTCGTTTCTCGGGATTATACTCTGATAATTCAAGAACGATATTGCCTATGCAATAATCGGCATATTGGCTTAAGACCGAGACATGGAGAATTCACTTTCATGCGACACATCAACTGCCGCGCAAAATTGCTGCGTTAAATAATGCTTTACAATTCAGTGAACTACCCGTCCGAGACAGAAATATTGCAACACAAATCTAGGTTGCAGGCAAAAGACAAATGTCCGCGCATTTCCAAAAAAATCGCTTAACAGTTACAATTGTACGATTAAATCAAACAATCCACTGATTTTCCCTAGGCATTTGTGATGAATAAAAGTTTAAATTCCGACATCATCGGTAAAATTGATATCGACCCGGAAGAAACCCGCGAATGGGTGGAAGCGCTGGAGTCGGTCATCGAACAAGAAGGCAGCGATCGCGCCAGTTTTCTGATCGAAACGCTGGTGACAGCTGCCCGCAAAGCCGGCACGGACATCCCTTTCAGTGCCAACACCCCTTATGTCAACACCATCCCCATTCCGCAACAACCCAAATACCCCGGCAATACCGATATCGAACGTACGGTTCGATCCTATGTGCGCTGGAACGCCATGATGATGGTATTGCGCGCCAATAAACATACCAATGTCGGCGGCCACATCGCCAGCTTCGCCTCGGCCATTACCCTTTACGATGTCGGGCAAAATCACTTCTGGCATGCGCCATCCGATCATCACGGTGGAGATTTGATTTTCAGCCAGGGCCATTCCGCGCCCGGAACTTATGCCCATGCCTTTTTGCTCGGCCGCCTGAATGAAGAGCAGATGGATAATTTCCGCCAGGAAGTCAACGGTGACGGCTTGTCCTCGTATCCTCACCCCTGGTTGATGCCCGATTTCTGGCAATTTCCGACCGTTTCGATGGGCTTAGGACCGATCATGGCGATTTACCAGGCCCGTTTCATGCATTACATGCAAAACCGCGGCCTGGCCGATACCGAGGGCCGCAAGGTCTGGGCTTTCCTAGGCGACGGCGAATGCGACGAACCGGAAACTTTGGGCGCGATCGGCATGGCCGGACGGGAAAAGCTCGACAACTTGATCTTCGTCGTCAACTGCAACCTGCAACGACTCGATGGCCCGGTGCGCGGCAACGGCAAAATCATTCAAGAATTGGAAGGCAACTTCCGCGGCGCCAACTGGAACGTCATTAAAGTGGTCTGGGGACGTCGCTGGGACGCGCTGCTGGCGCGCGACAAAGACGGCCTGATCGCCAAACGCATGATGGAATGCGTGGACGGCGATTATCAAACCTTCAAATCCAAGGATGGCGCCTATGTCCGGGAAAAGTTCTTCAACACCCCGGAACTGCAAGCGCTGGTGGCCGATTACACCGACCAGGACATTTGGGAACTGAACCGCGGCGGCCACGATCCATTGAAAATCTTTGCCGCCTATCATGCCGCGGTCAATCACAAGGACCAGCCCACCGTGATTCTGGCCAAGACCATCAAGGGATACGGCATGGGCGAATCCGGCCAAGCGCAAAACACCAGCCATCAGCAGAAGAAGATGAGCATGGAATCGATCAAGCACATCCGCGACCGTTATCAACTACCGGTCAGCGACGAAGCCTTGAATGATCTGCCTTATATCCGCCTTGCCGAAGACTCCGAGGAATTGAAATACCTGAAAGAACGCCGCGCCGAACTGGGCGGTTTCCTGCCTTCCCGCCGAACCAAGGCCTATCCGCTGGAAATCCCGCCATTGGATAACTTCCAGGCGATGCTGAAAGGCACTGGCGAGGGCCATGAAATCTCCACGACAATGGCTTTCGTCCGCATCCTGAACCAATTGGTCAAGGACAAGCAAATCGGCAAACGCATCGTGCCCATCGTGCCGGACGAATCGCGCACTTTCGGTATGGAAGGGATGTTCAGGCAATTGGGCATCTGGTCCCAGGTCGGCCAGCTGTACACCCCGCAGGATGCCGAACAACTGCTCTTCTATAAGGAAGACAAAAACGGCCAGGTACTGCAGGAAGGCATTAACGAAGCTGGCGGGCTGTGCGACTGGATCGCAGCAGGTACCGCCTACTCCACTCACGGCGTGCCGATGATTCCGTTCTTTATTTATTATTCGATGTTCGGTTTCCAACGGGTCGGCGACCTGATCTGGGCCGCGGCCGACCAACGCACCCGCGGCTTCCTGTTGGGCGGCACCGCAGGACGCACGACGTTGAACGGCGAAGGATTGCAGCACGAAGACGGCCACAGCCACCTGATCGCCGCCACGGTACCGAACTGCTATAGCTACGATCCGACTTTCGCTTACGAACTCGCGGTCATCATCCATGATGGTTTGAAACGCATGTATGTCGAGCAGGAAGATATCTTCTACTACATCACGGTGATGAACGAAAACTACGAGCACCCCGCATTGCCGGATGGCGCCGAAGAGAGCATTCTGAAAGGCATGTATCAATTCAAGAAAGGCGCGGCGGCGAAAGGCAAACCGCGCGTGCAATTGCTGGGTTCCGGCACGATCTTCTGCGAGGTGATCAAAGCGGCGGATATGCTGCGGGAAGAATGGGCCGTAGAAGCCGACCTGTGGAGCTGTCCGAGCTTTACCGAACTGGCCCGCGACGGCCAAAGCTGCGACCGCTGGAACCGCCTCCATCCGACCCAAAAGCAACGGCAGCCTCATGTCAGCGCCTGTCTGGAAAAGGCCAAGGGGCCGGTCATCGCCGCCTCGGACTATATGCGCGCCTTCGCCGAGCAGATTCGCCCCTATATCAACGAATCCTATACCGTATTGGGCACAGACGGTTTCGGCCGCTCCGATACCCGCGAAAATCTGCGCAGCTTCTTCGAGGTGGACCGTTACCATATTACCGTCGCCGCCCTTTACAGCTTGGCCCAGAAGGGTGATATCGAGGCCGCCAAAGTGGATGAAGCCATCGCCAAGTACAACATCGACCCTGAAGCCGTTGCACCCTGGTTAAGATAAGGAAAAGAATATAAATGACATCTTTAATTGAAATAAAAGTCCCGGATCTGGGTAATGTCTCGGATATCGATGTTATCGAAGTCCTGATCCAGCCCGGCGACGAGATCGAAGTCGAACAAACCGTCGCGGTACTAGAGACCGACAAGGCCACGATGGACCTACCGTCCAGCGCGGCCGGCAAGGTCGAGCAGGTCCACATCAAGGTCGGCGACAAGGTCAACGAAGGCACCCTGATCGCCATGCTAGCCCCCGCAGCTCCCGGCGCGGCACAGGAAGAAGCTGCGGCGCCGGCAGAACCGGCACCTGCCGCGCAACCGGAAACGGCCGCGCCTGTAGCAGCGCCGGCGGTAAAAATCGAGACGGAAACGCCGAAGCCTGCCCCCGCGCCAGCCGAGGTTACCCTCCCCGCCAGCGGCGGCGCCAAGGCCCATGCCACGCCTAGCGTCAGGCTATTCGCCCGCGAACTGGGCGTCGATATCGGCCGGATCGGCAACGGTAGCGGCCGTAAGGGCCGCATCCTAAAGGAGGATGTCAAAAACTTCGTCAAGCAAGTCATGGCTTCTAGCGGCGGCGCGCAGGGCGGCGCCGGCATTCCGCCGATTCCGGCGGTCGATTTCAGTCAGTTCGGCGAAGTCGAGGAACAACCGCTGAACAAAATCAAGCGTTTGACCGGTCAGAACATGAGCCGCGTCTGGCTGAACCTGCCGATGGTCACCTACCATGACGAGGTGGACATCACCGACATGGAGGCGTTCCGCAAGGCGACCAATGCCGACAAAAACACCGAAGTCAAGCTGACCGGACTGGTGTTCATCATCAAGGCCCTGACCGCGGCGATGAAACAATTTCCGTCCTTCAACAGCTCCTTGTCGACCGACGGCGAAAAACTGTTCTTTAAAAAATACTTCAATATCGGGATTGCCGTCGACACCCCTAACGGCCTGGTCGTACCGGTGCTGCGCGATGTCGACAAAAAGAGCATCATCGAATTGTCGCGGGAACTATCGGAAAAAAGCGATCTGGCCAGAAAGGGCAAATTGCTGCCGGCCGATATGCAAGGCGGCTGCATGACGATTTCCAGCCTCGGCGGCATCGGCGGTACCGCTTTTACTCCGATCGTCAATGCGCCGGAAGTGGCGATCCTGGGCGTGACCCGGGCGAAAATGCAACCGGTCTGGAATGGCGAAAGCTTCGAGCCAAGATTAATGCTGCCGCTGGACCTGACCTACGATCATCGTGTAATCGACGGCGCGGAAGGCGCCCGCTTCATGGAAGCGATCAAATCCTATCTGGGCGATTTGCGCCGTCTGTTACTTTAAGGAAAAGGGAGAAAGGCTATGTCTGCTGAATCAACTATCAATGCGGAAGTCCTGGTATTGGGCGGCGGCCCCGGCGGTTATACCGCCGCGTTTCGTGCCGCGGACCTGGGCAAGAAAGTGGTGCTGGTGGAAAAATATCCGGTACTGGGCGGCGTCTGTCTGAACGTCGGCTGTATCCCATCCAAGGCCCTACTGCATATCGCTCAAGTCATCCACGAGGCAGATGCTTTTGCCGCGCACGGCGTGACTTTCGCCAAGCCCGAACTGGATCTGGATAAAATCCGCAGTTGGAAGGAAAGCGTCACCCAGTCGCTGAACAAGGGCCTGGCGCAATTGGTCAAGCAACGCAAGATCACCCGACTCACCGGCGTCGGCAAATTCACCTCGGCCAATACGCTGGAAGTTCACGGCGACGACGGCGTGCAAACCGTCACCTTCGATAACGCCATCATCGCCGCCGGCTCGCATCCGACCCAGATCCCTTCATTCCCCAACGACGACCCGCGTCTGCTAGACTCCACCGGAGCCCTGGCGCTGGAAAGCATTCCGGAAAAACTGCTGATCGTCGGCGGCGGCATCATCGGCCTGGAAATGGCCACCGTCTATCATGCCCTGGGTTCGAAAATCAGTGTCGTCGAATTGATGGAGCAAATTATTCCGGGCTGCGACAAGGACCTGGTCATGCCGCTGCAGAAACGCATCAAAAAACAATACGACAATATCTGGCTGAAAACCCAGGTCACGGCGATCGAAGCAAGTGACGAAGGCTTGAAAGTCAGTTTCGACGGCAAGGATGCACCGGACAGCGAAGTCTTCGACAAGGTTCTGGTCGCGGTCGGCCGCCGGCCGAACGGTAACCTGATCGACGCCGACAAAGCCGGCATCGAAATCGACGAACGCGGTTTTATTCCGGTCGATAAGCAACAACGCACCAATGTCAGCCATATCTTCGCCATCGGCGATATCGTCGGCAATCCCATGTTGGCGCACAAGGCCGCCTACGAAGCCAAAATCGCCGCCGAGGTCATCAGCGGCCATAAGAGCGCTTTCGACGCATTGACGGTGCCTTCGGTCGCTTACACCGATCCGGAAGTCGCCTGGATGGGGCTGACCGAAAACCAAGCCAAGGAACAAGGCATCGAATACGAAAAAGGCGCCTTCCCGTGGGCCGCCAGCGGTCGGTCGTTGAGTCTGGGACGCAACGAAGGCGTCACCAAGGTCCTGTGCGATAAGGAAACCGGACGCCTGCTCGGCGCCGGCATCGTCGGTCCGAACGCCGGCGAGTTGCTGGCCGAGGCGGTGCTGGCGCTGGAGATGGGCGCGGACGCCGAGGATATCGGCCTGACCATCCATGCCCACCCGACCCTGTCGGAAACCTTCGCCTTCGCGGCCGAAATGGTTACCGGGACGATCACCGATTTATACCTCAAAAAATAACCGAGGAGCCCGATCGATGGGTTTCGCTTAAGCTCTACCCATCCTACATAACTGCTCCCAGATAGCGTAGGATGGGTAGAGGCGATAGCCGAAACCCATCAATAAAATCACGATGATCAGCCGCAAACAGGATACAACACCGCGGAATCCGAGATAGCCGCCTGCATTCATTGAACTGCCTCTCAAATTTGAACATAGCAAACAACCAACTGTTGTCGGATTTGTCTACAGGAATATAAAATACAGACAGATAAAACAGGAGTTTGTTATGAACATCACCGATCCGGCCACCAGCGCGTTTAACCTGATCTCCAGTTCCCAACAAAAAGCCAGTCAGGCCGCTCACGAAATCGCAACCCTTCCCGTAGACGAGCAAGAAGTCGGAAAACCCGAAGACTTTGATTCCCGCTCGGCGCTTCCCGCTCTTCTCAGCCTGAAGGAAGCCAACCTGGAGAACCAGGCCGGCGTTAAACTACTGCAAACCGATCACGAGATGAAACAAAGCGTCATCGATATCTTTGTTTAAGGCGGAGTGGCAGATTGCCTGCGGCATCCGCCCTACACGCTGACCGAAACCTTGTAGCCCAACTTTTCAATTCGCTTGGCGAATTCCCGCATTTGTTCTTCGGGCACAGGGGTCAATTCATTTGCCTCCGGTTGCATCGACTGGCGGGCAATGCTGTAAAGCATGATCTTTTCAAGCTTTATCTCATTTTTGATCCGCGACAATAACTCCAAATATGCCTGCTTCTCTTCTTGACTCCATGGATAACGCTTGTAATTCAATACGCAAGTTTGCAGTTTGGTCGGGCACAAACCGGCACAGATATGCAAATGCTGCAGAACCTTATCGTCACTTTCCAAACTGTTATTGATCGCGACTCGCCCGGCCTTGGTCGGGCTATCGAGCTTAAACCACACCTCGCCGCCGAAACGGTTTAACTCCCGGAGCCCTTCCTGAACCTTCGCCTGATGCATCAGGCTGCCATTGGTAATCAAAACCAAACCGCTGCCCGGAAAAATCCCCTTCGCCTCGCCTATCTCACCGATAAGCCGAACCGCCTCGGCAAACTCCGGCAGACTGGTCGGCTCGCCATTGCCGGAAATGGCGATATCCTTGATTACGCGTTGCTGCTCCGGGACACCGAAACAGTCGAAAAAATCGCCATGCAGTACTCGATCGAGAAAATGCTTCAATTCACTTTCCAACAAGGCAAAATCGAGCGGCGGCGCGGATCCACGCTTTAAATCGGGCACCTGACAATAGACGCATCGCCAGTTGCAGGAATTGTTGGTATTAAAGTTAATTCCAATCGATAGCCCCCCTGCCCTGCGGGAAATGACCGGATAAATATAGTGCAACCCTGCCGCATCGCGGCGATGATCGGTGGTCGTTAAACGCTGTGTCACGGTACGGTTAAGATTCGCTGCAAAACATGTTATTCTACTGGGTTAGGAATACTTTTTTAATGTTTTTACAGGAGATAAACATGAGCGAAAGAATTATCATGCGTACCGGTGAAGCTCTCGTTGCAGGCGGGCCGCCGGGAACGGCTGCGGAACCGGAAATCGTCATCGGTGAACTGGACGGCCCTGTAGGCACCGCGTTGGCGACCCTGACCGGCGACCAAACCAAAGGCCACTCCAAGGTTTTTGCCATTCTGAATACAGACATTCAAGTGCGTCCTGTCACATTGATGGTGAGCAAAGTCACCGTTAACAATAACCGCTACACCAACATCCTGATGGGGACCGTGCAGGCGGCTATTGCCAACGGCGTACTCGATGCCGTTCGCGCCGGCGACATTCCCAAGGAAAAAGCCAACGATCTGGGCATCATTTGCTCGGTTTGGTTGAACCCTAGCGTCGCTAAAGATGATAACCTGGACCACCAAATCCTGTTCGACATCCACCGCAAGGCAACGGCGCAGGCGATCCACAAAGCGATGACCAACACGCCTGACATCGATTGGTTGCTGGAAAACCAGGACAAAATCACCCATAAGTATTTCCAAATGGGTCTGGACGGCAAAATCTAAACCGCTTTATCGTCAAGAAGAAGCCCCGCCCTTGCGGGGCTTTTGTTAAGGCGAAAAAAATCACACAGCCAACCGAAAAGAATAGAGGTTCGAAAAACCTTTTTCGGAAGCAATGACTGATTTCAGAAAATCCGCTAACCCCCAAGGAAAAGGACTTGCCCCAATTCTGGAAAACCTTCGACAGACCACCCAAAACCTGTCCGTCCCTGCCAAGGACATCCATCGCATCGCCGACGAATTATTCACTTCCCTTTTCGTCTTGCACAGCCAAATTCGCTTCAAACCGATCTGCGGCCAAGACTACTGGCTTTACCGTAAAGACGGAACCTACCAACTGTCATTGATAGCCCCGGAACAATGGACCCCGGCGCAATCCGGCCGCTACATAGGCGTTTGCCAACTACAGAAAGACCTGACCTGGACGCTGGAATTGTCCGAGCAAAGCCGCAGCGATCAGAAATTGATCACGGAAATCACCCGCCAACGCGAACGCTTCGACGAGAAAATACGCCAAGCCACGCAAGTGGACAATGTTCTGCCCGCTTACATCGAAACCTTGCCCTACTATTCCCGAATACTGGCTTCGGCTCTTAGTTATTCATTGAAACAATCGATGAGAAAGGGCGGCATCATTAGCCTGAACTTCACACAAGCAGAGCAATTATTTAACGCAGCAGAAAAATGATAGCACGGTCGTATTTTTGAACATTTTTGTTAAACATTAGCATAGCCACTACACTTACAAGATTGTTCTTCACGAATACACATTTTAAGATACAGTTTTTTTATAATATACGTTCAACCATTTCAGAAAAAAACTTCTATAACTTCATGGGCTTTTATCAATGTCTTCTTTCCCGCCTTTTCTCTCTCGGAATGTCATTTATCCCTTGCAAGAAGCGCTGTTGAGTCGCCCGACTTTCCGCTATCTAAAACAGCTCGAACAAACCCAATGGCTAACAAGAGACGACACCGAAGCCCTACAAGTAACAAAGCTACGTACGCTGCTTAGCTCCGCGTTACGACACTGCCCCTGGCATGCCGAAAGAATCAAAGCGGCCGATATAATTCCCGAGCGATGCACCCTGGAGGATTTCCGGCGTCTGCCCACCATGAGCAAACAAGACGCTCAACTGCATGGGGCCGAAATGAGATGGCGAGACGTTCCCGGCGGCAGCAAACAATACAGTACCGGCGGCTCCAGCGGCCAACCGTTGATCTTTCATTTCGGGCGCTGGCGGCAGGCTTCGGATGCAGCGGGAAGAATCAGGGCCAGGCGCTGGTGGGGAGTGAACGTCGGCGATCCCGAAGTCTATCTATGGGGCGCCCCGGTCGAACTCAACAAAACCGACAAAATCAAGACCGTTCGCGACCGCCTTCTCAATCAGCTGGTTCTCAATGCATTCGCCATGTCGCCTGAAAACATGGATCGCTATCTGGAAAGCATCAAAAAATTCAACCCCAAATGCATTTACGGTTACGCCAGCAGCATCGCGATACTGGCGAAGCATGCCCAAACCTACTCGATCGAAACAAACTTTCCCGAACTGAAAGTCATCTGCACAACCGGAGAACCTCTTTATCCCGACCAAAGGAAACTTATTCAGGAAACGTTTCACGCGCCAGTCGCCAACGAATTCGGGAGCCGGGACATTGGTTTCACGGCCCATGAAACCCCACACGGGCAAATGCTGCAAATGAGCGAAAGCATCATTCTGGAAGTACTCGACCGGCACGGCAATCCGGTCAAGGCGGGTGAAATGGGAGAAGCCGTCATGACCGGTCTCTGCTCGGAGGCGCAACCGTTTATTCGCTATCGCACCGGCGACATGATCAAACTCTCCGAGCAACCGGATAAAGACGGTAGAGGCCTTCATGTGATTGAAGAGGTCGTTGGCCGCACCACCGATTTCTTAATTCATCAAAACGGTTCGATCGTGCATGCTCTCGCAGCCATTTATGTCCTGCGGGAAACCGAAGGAGTGGAACAATTCAAAATCATTCAACACGATATCAATCAATTCGAGGTTTTAATCGTTAAAAATACCCTTTGGCACGATATTGCATTTCAACACATCGAACAAAAATTTAAGGAACGATTCGGCAATGCGGCTAATATTGATATACGCTTGATAGATAGGATCGAACCGGAAGCATCGGGAAAAATCAGACAAGTGGTGGCAAAAATTCAACCCAATTTATAAGGTTGCTACTAAAATTAACAATGATATTAGGCTTGCAACGTCCACCCAACTAAGCCGAAGCTAAGATCAAGCAAACAAGAAAAATAAAGTCAACAGAATTCATGACAAAGACACTACAAAAACTTATTTCAGTCCCTTTTAGATATAAACCTTGGCGTCCCGAGCATTTGTCCATTATTTTTGACGACCTGGTAGGTTTAGGCAAACAACCCGTTCAGAACGATGAAATCCACCTTAAAGCGGCTATTGAATGGCTTTGCAAGGCCCAGGATCAACGTAAATCATTCAATGACCGGGGCGGCGTTTCGGCCGGCTGGAGTTTCGAAGACGGCTGGCTCCCCAGCTATCCCGAAACCAGCGGCTATATCGTCGAAACCTTTTTGGCGGCCGCCGGCATTTTAAATAATCCCAGGTTGAAAGAGCGCGCTTCGGACATTATCGACTGGGAACTTTCTCTTCAAAACCCTAACGGCTCATTTCCCGGACATTTCGGCGAACACGGCAGCAAACCGGTTATATTCAACACAGGGCAAATCATGCATGGCATGATCGCCGGCTATCTGAACTTCCAGCGCGAAGAGTGTCTGACGGCTGCCGTCAAGGCCGGGGAATGGATGCTCACGCAACAAGACGAGGACGGCTGTTGGCGGCAATCGGTACATAACGACACGCCGCACACCTATAATACGCGTGCGGCCTGGGCTTTATTAAGAACGGGGTTGCTGGCTAACGAAAAAAAGTTGATCGATGGCGCCCAAAAAAATATAGAATGGGCCTTGACCCAACAAACCGAATCGGGCTGGTTCCGCACCAACGCCTTTACCGCCGACAGTTTGCCCTTTACCCATAATATCGCCTATGCGATTCGCGGCATCCTTGAAAGCGGTCTGCTACTCGAGAACCAAGCTATGATTGATGCAGCCGTAAAAGCCGCAAGAACCCAGGCCGCGCAACAACGCGAAGATGGCTGGCTGGCCGGACGATATGCCGACAACTGGACGCCGCAAGCCCTTTATTGCTGCCTGACGGGATTGGCGCAAATGTGTATTATTTGGCTGCGATTGTCTCAGTCACTCGGCCAGAATGATTTACGGCAGCATGCCGACCGGGGCATCGATTATCTTAAAGCAAACCAGCGTATCGACGACAACAAGGATTTCCGCAACGGAGCGATAGCCGGTTCAGCCCCGATATGGGGACGATATTCGATGTTCGAATACCCCAACTGGGCGGCAAAATTCTTTGCCGATGCCCTGATGATACGAATGACAGGAAACCCAATTCCGAAAACCAACAGGAGCTAACGCCGATGTCCGATCTTTCAGTAATCATATTGTGCGGGCAATCGCCGAGGCATCTGTATTTCGCCAATCACGTTTGCAAGTTTTGCAAGCCGCTTGCAATCGTCCAGGAATCGGGCAGCCATGATTTCGTCAAAAAGCTGCTTAACCTATTAAAAAATCCTAAGAAGCTATTGCAAAAAGTTTCGCGCTGGCTAAGGGATCGAAAACGCTATCGAGGCAACCCGGAAGCCAAGTACTTTTTTGGCGACCGGGAACCCACTCTGGACCGAAGCGAGCTGAGAGTCGAAGTCCCCTATATCAATGATGAACAAGTATTGTCTCTCATCGACCAGCACCAACCCGACGTCATCTTGGTTTTCGGCACCTCGTTGCTAAAGGGCGCGTTACTTGAAAAAGGCAAACTCGGAATCATCAACCTACACGGAGGACTGTCGCCCGAATATCGCGGTGCCGACTGCACCTTCTGGGCCCTTTACAACCAAGAACCGGAAAAAGTCGGCTGCACGATCCACTATATCAACGCGGGAATCGATACTGGCAATCTGATCGCCCACGTCTGTCCGGAAGTGAAAGAAAACGACACGGAATTAGTTTTGTTCTGGAGAGCGGTAAAATCCAGTACATTGGTGTATGAAGAACTCCTCAATAAACTGGAGCAAGGCGAAAAACTTGGTGCAGTCCAAAAAGAAAAAGGGAAATTGTACCAGGTGAAGGAAAGGCAATTGCACCATGAGAGAGAACTGGAAAAACTTTTAAACAACGGCTTGCTGTCAAATATCAACTTGAAAGAACGCGTTACCTGGTTTCATAAGTAACTCGTATATTATGGACTAGACACTAGTTACCCATTCGTCAAGCCTATGGAAGCCGAACATCCACTAATTATCCGATGATAGAAACCTAATAAAAAAATGTTCTATAGCCTTAAAGATAAATTGAACCGGTACCTGTTTTCACTTGCTTGCCGGCAAATAGATCAAACACCGCCCATCGTCAAAAGCACTGACAAGCCGGTCGCCGTGCTGACGCAATTGCAGCATAAAGACGTCTTAATGTTTTTAATTGCAGCAAAATCTTTTGCCAAAAGGGTTCCTCTATCCAAAGTCATTATTATTAACGACGGTTCGTTAGATCAAGACGATATTTCGAGGTTGAAACAACACATTCCGGTCGCCGACATCTACGATGCGGTAAACTATGCCGAACCGGCATGCCCTAGCCGCGGCTGTTGGGAAAGATTGCTAGCGATCGCGCATTTCACGAACGATTATTATGTTATTCAATTGGATAGCGATACGCTCACACTCTCCGCACTGGATGAAGTGAACAAGCACATCGAAACCAATACCGGATTCATAATCGGCACCTGGGATGACCAAGAAATCGAACCGATGGATGTTTGTTCGGAACGGGTACAAAAAAATGTCGGCAAATCCTTAAACGGCCATGTACAAATGGTTGCCGAAGCGTATTTCTCGGAATTGAAAAACAGCGTAAATTTAAACTATGTAAGGGGATGTGCGGGGTTTTCCGGCTTCCCGAAAGGCGGAATCAATAAAGAATTTATCGTAGAGTTTTCCACTGAAATAGAAAAGTTAATCGGCTCGAAATGGCACGAATGGGGTAGCGAGCAAGTCATGACTAACGTTACCGTCGCAAACCTTGACAAAGCGGCGGTTTTACCCCATCCCAAATACAGCGATTGCAATAAAATGAAGTTGCCATACACCTGTTTCGTGCATTTTATTGGGGATTGCAGATTCAAGGCAAATACCTACCCTAACCTGGCGAAAGCGGAAATATGGAAATTAATCAATTCCTAGATTTTATTATGATAAGGGAAAATCTTAGCTGGTTTATGTGGTAAATAACGAACAGAGCGGAAAGGGGAAAATGATACCTATACGAGTTAAGCAATTTCCAAATTTTTTCTTGGATGTTGTAAATAGAAATAAAATATTAAAAAAACCCCTTCAATCCCAGCGTAAATTTTATTTGTGTTATTTTTGCTGCGCATCCTATTTCAAATATATATATTGCTCTTTGCACAGCTTAGCCAACCATATAACAGATACCCCTTTTAGCGTTTTGATTTTCAATGATGACGAACAACCTTTATCGGATCGTCAGATAGACGTGTTGCAAGAATTGATCCCGGGAACTGAAGTGATTTCCTGGCCGAAAAGCATGGGTTGGGGCTCGAGTCAAATAAGTAATATTTGGCGCGCATACGGTAAAGCATCTGAATATGCAAACGACGAAGATATCATTGCTCGAGTTGATGCAGACGTGTTTTTTTTTAACGATCGAATATTTCAGCTTGTTAAAAGAAGTAACGCCGATCTAATTGGAGATGGACATTATGTCGGATTCAAATACACCCAAGGTGGCTGTTATTTTTTTAAAGCAAGTGCAATCAACAAGATTAACAAAATGCTGAGCAAGGAGTCTATTGACCAAGTACTTAGTGAAATAGACATAACCGTTGAAGATATTGCAGCCTTTCATTTTGCCAAGCGATTAAAACTCAAGATTTGTATGACCTGGTTCATGATGTTTCCCGATGAGATACGTAATGCCGGGAAATTAACCTTATGGCTAAAATGGAAATTTAGTTGCGCTCATTTTGTCATGAAAAATAAAACAATAATGTTAGATTTTTATATGAGTGAATGTCTTCGCGGCAAAGCATTGACAGATTTCTTACGTACAATCGAGACAAGCTAATCGGGAATTCCCTATGAAAAAAACAGACTTTAAACCTGCTCACTACCATAAGTGTCCGCGGCCGGAAATGGTTCAGTTTATTCCTGATTTCGCAAGCAATATATTAGAAATAGGTTGCGGAAATGGGAGTTTTAGTGCAGAAGTAAAAAGAATTCGACTGGAACAAGGAAGAAAAATTAAAATTACAGCTATCGAATTAGATAAAGAAAGCGCCAACGTTGCGAAATATAAATTAGACCTTGTAGTTTGTGCCGACATTGAAAAAGGTGCGCTCGATAGTGCTGAGATTAAACAACAACAATTTGATTGTATCATATGCAATGATGTCTTAGAGCATTTAATCTTACCCTGGGAAGTATTAAAGACCCTTCGTTCTTTATTAACTCCGACTGGCGTTGTTGTTGCATCTATTCCTAATGTGCGTTTCTGGGCAGTAGTAAAAGGATTGTTATTTGATGGAGAGTGGCGCTATACAGGCGAAGGAGTGCTCGACATAACGCATCTCCGTTTCTTTACAAGAAAATCAATTGAACGATTGTTCACAGAATCCGGGTATCAAATTGAAAGCCTAGTTGGAATAAACAGCTATGTAAGCGGTTGGAAATTCACTTTGTTAAATCTACTGACTTTTAACTTTTTTAAAGATATTCAATACCTTCAATTTGCAATTGTTGCAAAAAAGCACGCTTGAATTTCGTCTACGTTATGCGGATACGATGCAACCGAGTGCAGAGGGTGTTCAAAACGCTTTGTCAACTGAGTGAGTGAAACAAGGTTTGCCAATGTCGAGATAGTCATAAACGGCCGTCTTGGGTTTCGTGACTCCAACGTTTCTCGTAATCTGTATGTGCGTTACGACCAAGGAGGGAGCGCTTCTATTCGGGAAATTACGGACTGAAACACTCAAGTGTCGGTTTTCTAAATCCCGGCCTTTGATCCCCTTGTCCAACGCTTCCTGAAATTTTCAATTTCCTCCGCGCTGTAGAAATGCCGGCTGTAAACTGATCCATATACTTCGTCCAAATACTTGTCTGGTAATGCGACCTCCGAAATGAAAGCTCGGTAGGTCTCATTATAGTCTTTGCGTGCGCCGATGTTTTCCGATCGCAGTTCAAAATCCTCTATTGCCAGAAAGTCGCTCATAGCCTCCCTTACGCAGCACTCCAAATTCTCGAGTCGCATTAACAGCAACTTGGCACCGACATTCCGGAAGACAGCATACCCTACGTCGATCGGAAAAGGGTCCTTGAGTACATCGATTCCAAATACCTCCTTGATCTGTTTATCGAACCAAGTTGACGGCGTTTCGTGATCCCTTCCAATGCATCAGGAACAACTCGCGAAGCAACTCCAGAGACAGGTCGCCTCTAAGGTACCTTTCGCGATAATGCGGGGTAACGCCCAGCTGATGAAAGAACGCGGACACATTCCTCGCAACGGGGTCACGAACTAAGCTAATTAATGCCCATTCCTTGTACTTGCCGTCGTCGATCGCCGCCCTAAGCGCTCTACCATTCTTTATTTCCTTCAGAGTCTCATCCGGATTTAGTCCGCTGGCGCGCCCTCTCTCCTCCACACTCTCGAAATCTGCAAGTACGTGCGCATGATAGACTGGCACGCCCAAGTCTAGCGATCGTAACGATTTCGCGATCGATGATGAACCTACTTTTCCCATTTGGAAGATCAGAATGGGTCCACGGCAGTTCAAGCCATGCGCTCTCGCCTTGCTCGCTAGGTAGCAACGGTGGAGGAAATAGTAAGGTTTCTTGGCAAACACTGCACTACCTCGTTCTCTGTATATCGTCAGATAGTCGAATGAAAAAACAGATTTACTAACATTGAAATCATGGATAGAAAATTCAACCGCCTTTTCCTACCTATTTCCCGGTAAGCCTTAATATAATTCTACCTTGTCAGATTAGAAAACTTATTCAAAATAATTGCACGAAAGCATAATAAGCCTTTGTTTTAATTTTATAATTTATCAGCATAACGTGAAAATCCTAGAACTACGTCCATTCATACCCTACAAAAGCTTCCGGAAGCCCTCAGCACGCATTTGCCGGCTTTTTCATCATTTTTCGTGTCTTCGACACACAACTCCATTGCCACCTTTAAAAGCCTATACACACGGATTGTTCCAATCTGCCAAAGCCACCATTTTGCGGACGAGTGAAATCAATGCCGTCAATCACCAATCTATAAAAGATATGCTAACAGAGGGCTGCATAAATTGGCAATAATTTGGACAGCAGATTGCCCTGGAAGCGCATGAACTATTGGTTGAAACTGATTCGGTCCTGATTTTCGATGAAAGCGGCTTCGCTAAGAAAGGTCATCCGTTCGCCGATGTCGCCCGGCAATGGAATGAACGTCAGGGTAAGGTGGACAACTGTCAGGTTAGTGTATTAGCGACCTTATGCCGGGGTGACTTGGCCTTGTAGTTCTGCGCACCCGAGTCCGACAGTTTAATCCCTAAAAGCCATTCCTTTATACACAAACCTAGGTCTCCCGCACCGCGCGTATTCCCATGGCGAAGTCCATGACGCGCTGCAATCCTTGCCAGAGTGATTTGGCGCCCGGTTCTCCATCGCCTTTACGTCCCAAGAACCCGCCAAAACTCGCAATCAATCGAATCGCTTCATTGAGTTTGGGCGGTTCAGGCGGCAAAGGTTTTCGGGCAACCAACCAAGCGGCTTGCCATTCTTCACGATCAAACACCACTTCGCAGTCCAGCTCCGGACATTCCCGCCCCAAGAGCATCAAGTAACCGATTCGCCAGGCAATAATCATAAACAAAGCCAATGCCAGTTCGATGCGTGAAATGGCAGATAATTGCAAGGCTTCCACCTTGCAGCCGTTTTTCAAGATGTTGAAAAACAGGTGAGTAGACCGCGGGAACTTCCCCCGCAGCCTCTCGCAGAACGGTACGTGAACCTCTCGATTCATACCGCTCCCATCAGGCAAACGCGCCTGTCATTCCTACTCGCCAATGGGCGAACAAGTTCGGGCATTGTTCAGCTATGTGTTCAAGAAACTGCGCCGCTCTAGTTTTGTGCCATCGAAGGGCTTTAAACTTTCGTCTTGCCCATCTCACCAACGTTTTGTTGAAGTGACGACACATCGCATACAAGGCCGATCGATAGTACCGACCATAATAGCCAATCCATCCATTGATAATGGGATTCAGCCATTGAGCTAGTTGCTCAATACTCAGCTCGGTACGCATGCGTATGCGCAGTTTCCTGATTTTCAGTCGCATCGCTTTCAGGGCGACTTTGCTCACCGCTGGCGTAAAATTCACAAACAAACTGTTGCGTTTGCGATTTTTACAGAGCCGTGGCTTAAAGGTATAACCTAGAAAATCAAAGGCCGTATTTTCATAGCGTCCTTTACGACTACCATCTTTACAGTAAACGATCTTGGTTTTCAGCGGATGCAGCTCTAATCCACAAGCTTTGAAGCGCTGTTCCAGGATTGTCAGCATCTGTTTGGCTTCCCTTTCACTACGACAGTGCACCAAACCATCATCCGCATAGCGACACCAGGGTGTATTCGGATAATACTTTTGTAGCCATTTGTCGAAGACATAATGCAGAAACAGGTTGGCGAGCAAAGGACTGATCACGCCACCTTGTGGCGTACCCTTTTCCCGCGACACCTGTTCGCCATTAGGCATCTGCATCGGTGCCGTTAACCAACGCCGGATATAAAGCCGAATCCACGGACAGTCCGTGTGTTTATCAACGGCTTTCAGCAACAGATCATGCGGGATGTTGTCGAACAATCCTTTGATGTCGAATTCCAGCACCCAGTCGTCATGCCAACAGCGTTCCCGAGTAACGCCGATCGCATCCAGTGCTGACTTGTTCGGTCTATAGCCATACGAATCCGCGAGAAAATGCGGTTCAACTGCCGGTTCAAATTTCAGTTTGACCACCATCTGCGCCACACGATCATTCACTGTCGGTATCCCCAGTAGACGCTCTCCCCCCGATTTCTTCGGGATCGCAACCGCTTTAACGGCCGGCGGAAAGTAACTGCCTGACGATAACCGGTTCCAGAGTTTGTAAAGATTGTCTTGCAGGTTTCCTTCATACTCTGCAAGGGTTTGCTGATCAATGCCAGCGGCACCTGCATTGGCTTTCACCAATTCAAACGCGCGCATGACTTGCCATTTGGAAATGACAAAAGGTTTTGCTTGGCTCATGACCTTCCTCCTGTCTGTCGACAGTTGAAGCCTGAACAAAGCAGCCCGACGTTGTCCCTTCGCTCCACGTTCATTACCAACGCTTCCTCACTACTACGAACAACTCCGCCCCAGTATCATGCATCGATACTCTGATGCTCATAAATTTCGTTATTTGCATGCCTCTCTTCACATCATGATGACTGGTTCCCGCAGTTCCCATCGAAAGCCCGCTATAGAGTCACGCCTTCTTTACGCCGGACACCGCTTGCACAGCATTCGGAATTCACTTGCAAACTGATCCCAGAAGATCGAAACGCCTCTGGTTTTGATGTCAATTCTCTGGATGACGACGCGTCAACAAAGGTTCGGGGTTACTCGTCTCTCTATACCTTACCTGCTAATTATCCATTAACTTTTCCTCAACGCTCACTACCTGCACTCTTAATACACGCAGCTTGAGGCGGTTTGAAGCCGGCTTCCAACAGCAGACTCCGGTGGACCTACCACCATCTTCCAATGAGCTTAGCCACAATTCACCGCATATCCTATGCGGCTAACTTGTGTGCCAGCGGCACACTTTCGATCTCCCAACGGCAGCGATACCAGTCCACATAGTCTGCTGCTTCAGATAGCGTGTTCGCGGCGCGGTTCGTCAACAATCGCCATTCCAAGGGCTTTTCACCTGCCGGCGGATCGATTTCTTTGGCTAAAATCGCGGTTGTCTCGAATGTTCCTCCATTCTCAGCGGGAAAGCTGACGCGCAGTGTTCGCATCTGTTGGACGACTTTTCGCCCCTGGCGGCCGGCGCGTGGGGGTAAGTAAAAACTCAGCTCTCCGAGTGGTTCGGTTTTGGCGACTTTATCCCATAGCTTGTCCGTTTCTCCGGTCAACTTACGATTATGCTTGGCTCGAATCAGCCAATCCGCTGGCTTGCCAAGCGCATCCGCCCGTTGCATTAAGGCCAAGATATCGGCCTCTCGATCCGCCACGTACACCAAGCGGGTCTCCGGCAAATCGCTGGCTCGTTCGGCTATCCGTTCGTAGCCCTCGATCCAACGTAAACTCTCCAAAATACCGGGGCGTTCTCCTTGTTCATCTTTCGCTTCGCGCGCCCACATCCAAGCATCCAGGACGCCTAAGGGTAAACGCTCTGGCGTCACCGCATAGGTCGGATGGAGATGCATGCCGCGTTGCGCTTCATACGATAACGGTCCCAACCCTTGCGTTTGCCGACCATTGAAATCCAACTCCGTGGTATCTTGTAAACACAACACCACCGGTTGCCCACGCATCCGCGTGAACGAGCAGTCTAGTCTATATGCGGCTGCAGAATATCACGCCAATCGACTTCTTCTTGAGCAAAGAAGCGATAGGCCGCTATCGTTTCCGCCCAGCCGCCACAGGCCCCAGGAATACTAGCCGTCGGCTTCGCGGCAAACTGCTGAAGCAGTTTGATTGAACGCGCATTCAACCGTTGATCTCCAAGATCGATCCGTGATAATTCTTCCTTTGCCCATCCCATGGTGACTCTCAGCTCCTCATGCAAAAAATTCAGATCATACCGTTTTTAGTGACTTGTGTATAACGGGATGCCTAAAAGCAGCATTTTTTTCACCTTCGGTATATAATAAATCAATAGACCAGCTCCAATTTTCCAAAAATTCCTGTAGTGGCACGTATTAGAAAATAAATCTATATTTGACAGATTATTCAGAACGCTAAAGTAAGGTCATGTTTGTGTGAAGATCCCCCATTCTGGCCCGCGCCAATATGTTCAAATTGCATAGGGGTAAAGAACAGACGTAACCGGTTAGTCGGACACGCATCGTCCAAAGCGATCCTCTATCACGAACGCAGTATTGTTGAGCGCGGCGCGATTGAAAGATGAAATGACGGTCGCATGGTGCACGTCCACGGCCATGACAAGGTCATGTGTTATTTGATGATTGGCATTCTCGCGCTGGCAACGAACCAACTGAGACTTTTGTCACGTAAAAATGCTTAACCCTGTTTTTTGTGTAATTGATTCATACTACGAGCAGGAGGGGGCATTTTCAAATGTTAGAAAAATCGATGACCTAAAGCGGTAAATCGACAAAAATAAAGGCGGTCACTTCAAAAATTTAGCATGAGTGGTTGAGAGACGAAGTTTGAAGTTTGTCTCACTTTTCGACCTATAATTTTTCAAGAGAGTCTCAATTTAATCAAATTTAAAAATAATTAGAATCGCTTGGCAATCAAAACTTAATTTCGCTATTCTGAAGCCATTACACAACAACTATTTCAAAATTTTATTTTTCAATAAACTATGAGCACTAAGAACATCCAGGTTACAGTTTACGAGCCAAATTACAGCCGAACAACTTTCCTAGCTTCTTTGATAGCGATCTTAAAGGATATCAAACCGGCTCATGAACTCGGTTTCCGCTTATTTAAAAGAGATTTAAAGTCACAATACCGGCAATCTTTTCTCGGTTTTATTTGGGTACTCGTCCCTCCTCTTCTGACAGCAGGACTATGGATATTCTTAAACAAAAATAGAGTCGTGAATGTTGGTGAAACAGACATCCCCTATCCGTTATTTGTCATGATTGGAACGATACTCTGGCAAGTTTTTGCAGAAGGCGTTAACCAGCCCTTGGCTAGCGTGCGCTCTAACCAAAGCATGCTTACCAAAATCAACTTTCCCAGGGAAGCTTTATTACTGTCCGGCTTTTACACTATTATCTTTAACCTAGCTCCCAAATTGCTTGTTTTAGCAAGCGCTTACGCATTTTTTAAACTACAACCTTCAATCAGCCTTGCGTACTTTCCAATCGGCTTACTCATGATTAGCCTTACCGGCTTCATGATCGGTTTATTACTCACACCGATCGGACTATTGATCAACGATGTGTCACGAGGCTTAACGATTTTACTACCATTCTTAATGTACCTAACCCCAGTAATTTATCCCACACCTACTTCCGGGCAGGTAGCAATATTAACGAAATTCAACCCCTTAGCTACTTTAATTACGTCAACACGCGATTGGTTAAGCGGCCAGCTCATTTATATACCGCAAGAGTTTTCGATTCTTTCAGGCTTGACAATCCTATTACTTTTTATCGGAATGCTGGCTTATCGCATATCAATGCCAATAATTACAGAGCGCTTTGGCGGCTAATCAACTAAACTATCCGATAAATCGAGTCTTGCACAAATTAGAAAATGAGCGACAAAGAAACCCTGGTCAAAGTAGACAACATTTCCAAAAAGTTTTGTCGTGATTTCAAGAGATCACTTTGGTATGGAACATTAGATATCAGCAAAGCTATGCTAGGCATCCAACCGAAACAAAAACTCAGAAAAGCCGAGTTTTGGGCGGTTAAAGACATTTCGTTTACCCTAAAACGAGGAGAATGCATCGGTCTAATCGGACATAACGGTGCCGGCAAATCGACTCTGCTAAAAATGTTGAACGGTCTGATTCCGCCTGACGGAGGCCGAATCGAAATGAGAGGCCGCGTCAATGCATTAATCGAACTGGGCGCCGGCTTCAATCCGATACTCACGGGGCGTGAAAACATCTATAACAACGGAGCAGTGTTGGGGCTTTCAAAGAAAGAAATCGATGCCAAATTAGACAGCATCATCGAATTCTCTGAAATCGGCGACTTTATCGATTCCCCTGTGCAAAACTACAGTTCCGGCATGCGGGTGCGACTGGGATTTGCCGTCGCAGCGCAAATGGAACCGGATGTATTGATCATCGATGAAGTATTGGCCGTTGGCGATATTGGTTTCGTTTTAAAGTGTTTTAATCGCATCGACACCATACTGCAGAACGCAGCTGTTATCTTTGTTTCACACAGCATGCCACAAGTCTCCAGAATTTGTACAGAAGCGATATTGATGGATAAAGGACAAGCCATATATCAAGGATCGAATGTCTCAGAAGGCATTGATCTATACTATTCGCTTTTTAAAACACAACACTCCACACATTTTCGTGGTAAAGGGGTTTCCTTAAATAAAATACTATTGAATAATACTGAGATAACTTCTGAAAATCCCTCAATTCAAGTAAAGCGCTTATCTGATCTTACGATCAAGTTAGATTTAAATATCGATAAAAGAATCAAACACCCTGAAATTAGTCTAGGATTTTTTGATAAGGAAATGCGTACAGTAGCTAACTTCATTAGGGAAGAACCTATCAAAAAATTAGCCAATAAAAATGGTAAAGTTTTTGTTTGTATAAACTTACCAAGAATTCAATTTTCTAAAGGAATTTATTCAATTGCCTTATCAGTATCTGAACGGCGTGGAGGCGAAATCCTTTTTCGACAACAATCTTTTGCTCATTTTCAAGTTATCGCTGATCATCATGTTTGGTCACCATTTCAATTAGTAGGTTCTATTAATCAACTAAACTAACAACATGTTTTCAAAAAAAAGAAATGTCTTTTGTATAGGCAGAAATAAAACGGGAACAACGTCATTAGAACTAGCCCTAAAATCATTCGGTTACAAACTTGGAGACCAAGCAAAAGGAGAGTTATTAATGGAAGACTGGGCCAGGCGTGATTTCCGCAAAATAATTAAATTTTGTAAAACTGCTGACGCCTTCCAAGATGCACCATTCAGTTACGATTTTACATTTCAAGCTGTAGACAATGCATACCCTGGTTCAAAATTTATCCTTACAGAAAGAAGCAACTCGGAAGAATGGTACGAATCGCTAATTAGATTCCATACGAAGATAGTCGGAAAAAATAGACTACCAACACCCAATGATTTGAAAAACTTTCCTTATCGATATAAAGGATATATATGGGAAAATGCTTAGCGAATTTATGGAATAAATGAAAAAACCTTATATAACAAAAAGATTTATATAACCCATTATGAAAACCATAATAATCGCGTTAAAGAGTATTTCAAATATAGGCCACATGATTTATTAATCATAAATCTTTCAGATGATTCTTGTATGGAACGGCTATGCAATTTTTTAGATATCGAATTTACTAATCAAGTAATGCCTCATTTGAACAAGTCAGCTTAATATTTTAATGAGGTTCTTTATTAAGCGATTTTTTAACTACTTTTAGCTAAAAGCTATATAGAAATGCAAAAATTTTTTTTCACATTTCATAAGCAATAATGCAATATTTGACTTTGGTAAACGTATCGAAGACACAATATTATTAGCAAGCATGGGAAGAAGTGGAAGCATGTTTCTTTAGAATATAATTAATTATGATAGTAGCTATCGTATAATTTTTGAGCCTTTTTTCAAAAAGAAAGTTAAAATAGCAGAAGATTTCTCGTATCCTTTATATTTAAGAGAAAATTTAAAAGATATAAAACGTAAAACAATTACTGAAAAAATATTAAAGGTGAAGTTTCGATGTCCTTAGACTGATGGAGAAAATTAACAAAATTTTACAAATAAAAGGCTGTTTAAAGACATTAGAGTTAACTTGCACCTAAAGTGGCTACATAATAATTTACCTAAAATAAAAATTGTTTAATTAATAAGAAATCCATGTGCGGTGGTGCATTCTTGGTTAGCATCAGATTTTGGCGATGGAATTACTTCTAGAACTAGCTAATTATCGCAAAAAGATTTTTTAACTGACTACGAGAATCGATTTAAAGAAGAATATTTAAAAGCTGACACAGCTTTTGAGAAAATCATTCTTTTGGTGTTTATATTACTTTTCCCCATTAAACCAGTTTTCAAAAAACGAAATACATATCGTTTTTACGAAAACTTATTTTTATTTCAAAATAATAATTTTTTAAGACTGCTCGATTTTCTTTGTAAATGGTATATAAAAGAAAAAAGGACAAAGTGAGTTATCAAAAAAGATGTAGACAAAATAAATGGCTGGAAAAAATGTATTACAGCCAAAGAAATTGAAGCCACAAAAAATAATGAAAATATTTCACATGCAAGGTTTACACTGCTTTAAGGCATCAAAGCAAAATCACCAAGCCATTTATAATTCCTTAAAATAATTTATTCATTTTAAAAAAAATAAAGCTATTTATAAGAGCTTAATAATGATCAACGTTACTAAACCATTCCTTCCTCCCCAGGAAGAATATAAACAGTATATCGATGAAATCTGGCAGCGTGCTTGGTTAACTAACAACGGCCCATTAGTTAATGAGCTGGAACTGAAACTTAAAAAATACCTAAACCTCAAGCATCTGTTATTTTTAAACAACGGTACAATGGCTTTACAATTAGCCATCAAAGCTTTGAATTTAACTGGTGAAATCATCACCACACCGTTTTCTTATGTTGCGACAACCTCATCGATAGTCTGGCAACATTGTAAACCAGTTTTTGTCGATATCGACAGTAAAACGCTCAACATCAATCCGCAATTGATCGAACAAGCGATTACTCCAAATACCAGCGCAATACTCGCCACTCATGTATTTGGCAATCCCTGTGATATTGATGCCATTGAAGCAATCGCCAAAAAACATAATCTGAAAACTATTTACGATGCCGCGCACTGCTTCGGAACAACATATAAAGGTGAATCCGTCCTAAACTATGGCGATATCAGTTGCATTAGCTTTCATGCGACAAAATTGTTTCACACTATCGAAGGAGGCGCCGTAGCCACACAAAAGCCAGAATTATTGGAAAAAATGGCTTATTTGAGAAATTTTGGCCATAACGGTCCTTATGAATTCAACGGAGTAGGTATCAATGGTAAAAATTCGGAATTTCATGCCGCAATGGGGTTGTGTAATCTAAATTATATCGAAGCCATTCTCGATAAAAGAAAAAAAGACAGTTTACGCTATGACAAATGGCTTGCCGATATGATTTTTCAACGACCTGAAATAAATCCAAAGTGCAACTACAACTACGCATATTATTCAGTTATCTTTTCCAGTGAATCGGAATGCGTCGGCGTTCTAAGTGAACTAAATAAACGCAATATTTTTTCCCGTCGCTATTTTTACCCTTCACTATCGACATTAAATTATGTTCCTCAAAACAAATGTAAGATGTCTGAAGATATTGCTTCGCGCATTTTGTGCTTACCTCTTTACTATGATTTGAGTAACACCGAGATTGACATGATTTGCAGGTATATTAAGAGATATTTTAAATCTAGAAAATAATCTGATTCAATTAATAAATTTTTTAAACTTTTAAAATAATGAGAAAACGAATATTATGCCTTGGTGGTGCCTATGCTCAAATACCAATTATCAAAGAAGCAAAAAAAAGGAATTATTACATTATAACATGCGATTATCTCCCAGAAAACCCAGGACATAGATTTTCTGATGAATATTTTAATGTAAGCACTACAGATTATCAAGGCATACTTAAAGTAGCAAAAAAAGTAAACCCCGACTTTTTAGTGGCTTATGCATCAGATCCTGCTGCACCTATTGCAGCCTATGTTTCTGAACAATTAGGATTACCCAGCAATTCATATCAAAGCGTAAAAATTTTAAGTGAAAAAGACTTATTTAGAAATTTTTTGATAGAAAACAGCTTTAATACACCAAAACATTTTTCTCTTAGTCGAAATAATTATTTAGAGAAAAAAATATACTCCTGGGGGCTTCCTATAATAATAAAACCGACGGACTCATCTGGGAGTAAAGGCGTTAGCAGAGTTGATCATTACAATCAAATTGAAAAAGCTATTAGCTATGCATTTGAATTTTCTCGAAACAATAGAATAATAATCGAAGAATTTATAGACAGTCGAGGAAAACAATTACATGGCGATGGTTTTGTTCTAAATGGAAAACTTGTTTTCTCGTCCCTAGGAGATCATTGGTATGATTCAGAGTGCAATCCATTTGTTCCATACGCAACAACATGGCCAAGCGAAACCTCAAATGAAATCATTAAAAAGGTAGAATTGGAGGTAGCTCGTGTTATTCAAAATATAGGATTAAAAAATGGCCCTATAAACATTGAAGCAAGAATAGATATTCATGGTAAAATATTTATTATGGAAATTGGTCCACGAAGTGGAGGAAACTTTGTACCTCAAATATTAAATTATATAACAAATTTTAACATGGTAAAAGCTTTATTAGATGTTCTTGAAAATAAAATAATAGAAATCCCAGATATACCAATAAAACATGGCGCATATTATGTCATCCACTCAAATACAACGGGAACTTTAAGCGGCTTATCTATTAACAGCAAAATAAGTCCTTTCATAAAAGAATTCCATCAATACATAAATCTTGGTGAAAAAGTAATTCCTTTTACCGGCGCTAATGCAGCAATTGGCATATTATTATTAACATTTAATAATCGCGAAGAGATGAAGTATTACATAAAAAATATGAAAAAATTTATAACACTAAAAATACTCAAGACTTAAAATGGAAATCGGTGGCTATTTTCAACTAGAATTACGAAATGGAAATGAGTTCCATTCAGGCGCTTTAAGATTAAACACAGGAAGAAATGCTTTTGAATATATTTTAAGAGCAAAAAAGTACAGCAAAGTTTATTTACCTTATTTTACCTGTGAAGCTATGCTGGAGCCCATTAAAAAGTTAAATATTGACGTTGAGTTCTACAAACTAGATCCCTATTTTTATCCGGCCTTTAATATTAGAAAAATAAAAAAAGGAGAAATTTTTTTATATACCAATTATTTTGGTATCTGTACTGATATTTGTAAAAAATTATCTAAATATATCAATAATCTTATTATTGATAATTCACAAGCCTTTTTTTCAAAACCAATTGATGGTATTGACACATTCTATTCTCCAAGGAAATTCTTTGGTGTTCCAGATGGTAGTTATCTATATACAGATTCAAAGATAGATTGGAAATTAGATCAAGATTATTCACTCGACCGCTTTGATGATTTAATTGGCAGAATTGAGTATAGTGCTGAAAAATTTTATGAGAAACACAAACAAATTAACTCACTCTTAAAAAACCAGCCTATCAAATTAATGTCAAACATCACAAAATCCATTTTACAAGGCATAGATTACGACTACGTAATTTTTAAAAGACAAAATAATTACAATTATTTACACAACATTCTTTCCGGAATTAATTGCTTAAACACCAGTCTAAATGACAATGATGTTCCATTGATTTATCCATTGTTTGTAAGCAATGGCATAGAACTAAAGAAGATATTAATAAAAAATAAGATCTACGTCGCAACATATTGGCCAAATGTAAAACAATGGACTGAACAAACAGATTATGAGCATCAACTTGTTGATCATTTAGTTTGCTTACCAGTAGATCAACGGATAAATTATCAAAATTTAGACTTTATAATAGAATTAATTTTATTAAATACTAATACAAATTAGAGTATTAGTAGATTTCTTACTTTAAAATGGCTTACTAGTTCAAAAATATTAAAGTAAATACACTTTGTTAAATAAATCGACATAGCCCCTTTATTCGATGACATGGAGATGAGAAGAAAGGAAAACAGCGGCACGAGCTTAAAACTGGTCAATCGACGATCACTTAGGATATGGTTTGGCGTACCGATGATTTGACACTAGCATTAGCCTAAAAAGTTCGCATACAGAGGCAACCCAATGACCAATTTTGAGATGGCAATTCAATGAGCACTCACCTTGAGAGATATGATCAAACTTACTTTGCGAGCGAAGCAAAGTCTGTTGTCGTTGATTCAGTTACAGGATTATGATTCAAGCGCCCATTTACAGTAACTTAAGCCGGTGTCAACAAGCCTAAAAGCACGCCTGCCTTGATCGGCCAGCCAAATCTCGCATCATCTGGTGGTGGATACATCGGTATTAATGGTTTATGGCGAAGGGGAATGGAAAGTTTGCAAACACGGTATTGGCAAACGTCGAACGTAGCAAAAACTATATGTGAAGGTTTAATAGCCAAGAAGTCGTCAATGCAGAATTGAGAGCCAATTTTGTCGGAGGTCCCGAAGTGCTTCCAAACTTATTAGAGCAAGTAGATCACCAAGATGATATTGCCACCGAGGCCGGTAACAGGGCTTTATAACAAGGCGAATTGTCACTGAGCGGTATCAACCGTGTGAAGGTGGTGGCGAATAGCATGAAGAAGGAGGCGCTTATTCATGCCAGAACTGCGCTAATGAACGGAGCTGCGCTGAATGTGGTAAAGTCAAATTGAAACGGAAAAGTGGTTACCACCATCGGAGTCTAGCGGAAACTGCAATGTTTCAGCCGGGTCAAAATATTATTAAGTAACAAACTGAAGAATCGTGACTTCGCCGCCTAGCAGGTCGAGACTTAGTTGCGAATCCGGGCGATAAATTAAACTAAGGTTAAGTCTAACTTCGGTTTTTTTATGCAACAAAGCCACAACCAATTCTTATCGACTAAAGATATGTAAAAATTGTGAGGTGGAATATTTAGCAGCACTAATTTATAGGGTGAATCAATGAATTTAAGACATACTTCTGAAAAAGGAAGAACAGTAAATTTCTCTCGTAACCAATTGCTTGAGAGTTTATTAAAAGAACTAAATGCTGAATTGTGGCTCACTGAAAAAAGACTTCTGCAACAATTTAATAAACCCCAATCGCTACCCCTTATTCTGATTATGGGGCCCCTTAGAAGCGGTACAACACTATTCATGCAATGGTTGGCGAATACAGGTCTGGTAGCTTATCCAACCAATTTATTATCTCGTTTTTATCATGCACCGATTCTTGGTGCCAAAATACAATTGCTGCTTACAGATCCAAGATACAACTTCCGTGATGAATTAAATCAGTTTTCACAATCCATTGAGTTCAAATCAGAAAACGGAAAAACAAAAGGGGCATTAGCGCCTAACGGATTCTGGTATTTCTGGCGACGATTTCTTTCAGAAGCGGAACGCGATGTATGGACTGATGATGAGTTACTGAAAAATATGGACGTAGAAACTATGAAGACGGAATTGACCGGCGTGATGGATGTCTTTCAAAAACCATTTTCCGCAAAAGGAATGTTGTTCAATTACAACATCCCTTTTCTGAATAGCATTTTTGATAAGATTCTTTTTATACAGATCAAGCGTGACCCTATAAGTAACGTAGCATCAATTTTAGAAGCCCGAACACGACAGCTGGGAACAGAACATCAATGGTATTCATTCAAAATACCTGAATACGATCAGCTAAAGAATTTAAACCCTATCATGCAATCATCTGGACAATTACATTACATCAACAAAGCCATTGATCTAGGAATGTCAGAGGTCGATGATTCCAGAAAACTACTTGTACAGTACGAAGATTTTTGCGCAAGACCCCACTATTTTTTCAATCAACTTTTGAAAAAACTTGAATTACCAATTTCCCCCTATAATGGAGTAGAAAAGTTCACAATATCTAGACAATATATTAAGGAAGCCAAGGCAATAACAAAAGCCTTGAATAATTTCAAATGAGCAAAGTGAATATTTTCAGCGTTGATACATTTACTAGGTTTTAAGCGCTTATCAGCTGAAATACATACAAAAGTGTATGGTAACAAGTCTCAAAATTGGTGCTGCTTACTTTGAATGGACTGGTTAAGCGCCCTAGCAGAAAGTCAGTTGATATTCAGAAAAAATCGAGCTTAAATTTTTTCAATGGCCCGATAGACGACACTTTCATCGATGACTAAGCATTGACCGCTGCCATGCTCGATTGATTGCTGCATAATGAACACTTTATGCAAATCAATGGTAAGAGTTACTAACTTAAGGATGAACTCCAAAAGTACAGAAAACAAACATCGAATGACTTGACGGGGACAAAGGGGTCAATTTTCAATCGGTGTTGAAAATGGATAACGCACGAAGAAAAAAGACCACTGGCTTATTCACAGGATAATAAATTGGCAGAAAATAATAAAAAAAAGTTTGTTACCCGCATTGTTGCATAAATAGCCAGCTCCCCATAATTGAGGGTCAATGAGGCTATGGATTGAAGATCAGGTGGTTCAACGCAGGCATCAGCAAAAAAAACTGGATAGAGAGGCAGTTCGATGAAATACTATGAGATGACTATCCAATGTGCGCTCACTCTCAGAGAAATGTTTACACTGACCTTGAGAGCGACGCAAGGATTTTTGCTATCGTTGATTAAGTTTTATTAAAGGTCGCCGTCCAAGCGCCTCATTACAATACCTTAAGCTGGTGTCAACAAGCCTTATCGGTCTGAGTGCCTCGATCGGCAAGCCAAGCACCCCTTCATCTGGCGTGAATTCAACGGGGTTAAAGGTGTATGGCAAAGGGAGAATGAAAAGTTCGCAAATACTGAGTAGGCAAGTATCGAACATGGCGACAACTCCATGTGATGGTTGATGCCAGGGTCCAAGAAATCATTGCGGCCAATTTTGTTGATGACCCCGAAGTGCTGTCGGATCAATTGGATGATCGGAACACAATCGCTGCTGTGTCTGGTGATGGGACCTATGATACTCTCCATTGTCACCCAAGCGATTCGCAATAAAGGAGTTCGCGCGTTGATTCCACCGCGTGAAGGTGCTGTCGAATGGCCTGATGGCGAAGAGGGCGATGTTCATGGACCGCCATAATAGGCCGTTGCGCAAAAGTCGGTGTAGCTAAATAGAAACGGCAAAATGGTTACCATATCCAGAGTCTGGCGGAAACCACCATGTTTTTGGATCATAGGATTATTCAGCGATAAACCGAAGAATCGAACCTTTGCCCCCCCAGAAGTTTGTGGCTTTCTTATTATTTACGCACAGGAGCGCTAAACAAAATTACAGGCCTTTGTATGCTTGAAAGTTATACAGTCTCATAAACATGAGACTGGAACACAGCGTAAGTCTCTCTCCGGCTTATTTATGCAACTAAGCCATGACCATGACAAATTGTAAAGGTTGCCCTTCTAATATTGAATAAAGCTTATGACAAACAAATTAGAAACACCTATCAAGATCACTCAGCAAGTTTATAATACTGTGACAATTCCTTTAGTCAGCATCATCTGTAACACCTATAATCATAAGAACTTTATCAGCGACGCAATTGAAGGTTTTTTGATACAGGAAACAACCTTTCCCGTTGAGATATTGATACATGACGACGCTTCTACGGATGGTACAACTGAAATAGTTAAATCTTACGAAAAAAAATATCCTGACTTGATTAAAGCCATTTATCAAAATAAAAATCAACGATCACAAGGTATTAAGCCATTTGTAAAATTTCAACATCCAAGAGCTAAAGGAAAATACATTGCTCTTTGTGAAGGTGATGATTATTGGACGGCACCAGATAAATTACAAAAACAAATTGATTTCTTAGAAAAAAATAGGGATTTCAGCATTTGTTTCCATAATGGACAGCTTCTTGAAAATGATAAAATATGCGATGATCCTCTAAATATCGACCAACCTGAAATCACAACTATAATTGACTTATGTAAAAAAAACTTCATAAGAACAGCTTCTTGTGTTTTTAGAAATCATCTATTTGACAAGCTACCAGAATCATACAATAAAAGTCCTGTTGGCGATTATTTTTTACATTTACTAAATGCACAATATGGAAAAACAAAATTCTTTTCTGAAAAAATGTCAGTTTATAGGATCCACAGTCAAGGACTTTGGTCTTCCAAAACACCGTTACAACAGATGGTATCATCGACTGAAGTTTATAAATTTTTAATCCAGCATTTTAGTGGTGAAGTTCAGCAAGCGTTATTATTTGCTTATTTCAACTTAAATGAAAGCATAATAAATTATTATAGCAAAGATAAAGATAGACTAATAAATGAACACAAATCAAACTTAAATGATCCATATTATCTTATCGAAAAATGTAATTTCTCTGTAATGCTAAAGGCCTCAGCACTTAAATTAATTCGTTTTATTAAAAAACACACCTACCTTCAATTAAGAAAATTAATTTAGCTAAAATCATCGAAACAGCCGTTTTTCATATGGTTAGACTCTTATGTTGCAAAATAACTTCTTTAGCATAATAATTTGTACTTATAACCGTTCATGTGATTTGAAAAAAACTTTGCTGAGTTATGCCAGCTTTAAAGAAAACATTCCCCATGAACTATTAGTCGTCGATAATAATTCAAGAGACGACACCAGCCTCATCTGCGAAGAATTTATTAATACCTATCCCCAAGTCAAATATATTTTCGAACCAACACCCGGTTTATCACATGCTCGCAATACAGGTATAAAAGAGGCTCAAGGCAACATTATTGCGTTTGTAGATGACGACGTAAACTTTCTACCCTATTGGTTCAACAATATTTTAAAACCATTCATCACTGATCCCACAGTTATGGCGGTTGGAGGCCAATCGTTTCCGGTATTTGAAGGAGGGAATCCAGATTGGATTACAAACGAGATGTTAAAAATCTATGGATCGACTTTATCCGGCGACACGGAAAAACAAATGTTTTTCCCTGAGCACCCATTTGGCCTAAATATGGCAATTAGAAAATCGGTATTTAAACAAATCGGTTTATTTAATACTGCGTTAGGTAGAAAAAAAAATTCACTTCTTTCCAATGAGGAAAGCGACTTATTTCATCGAATTGACCAACACAAGATGAAAGTCCAATATACCCCCCATGCTAAACTAGAACACCGTATACCAAAAGAACGAGTATCAAAAAAATGGGTTTTAAAACGTTATTTTTGGGGCGGTATATCAGAAATCATAGAAGAAACCTCCAATCTTAAGCCAGCTCGCATTAAGTATTTAAGCCACTTGTATAGTGAATTCATGATGATTAAAAAAATAATTTTTGCTGATTTGACTTTCTCACCCAAAAAATTGTATTGGCATATAAATACACTTTCATTTTATCAAAAGGCCCTAGTCGCCGAACACATTGGAAAAATGCGACAATTATTAGTTCAATTATTGAGTTTTTAAATATAGAAAAACTATCAAACAATGCACATACTTATCGTTTCAGATCAACTCCCCATGCCAGATCGCGCATCGGGCGACTTGCGCTTTTATTCCTTGTTAAAGTCATTGGCTAATAGACATACATTAGTTTTTTTTATAAAAGCTGAAGAATACCAAAGGAATTTGATAGGTGAAACAAATTATATTCACTACAAGTCTTTGTTATCGTCGCTAGGCATTGATATATCTACCTCCTTTCAAAATGCGGTCAAAAAATACAAATTTGAATGCGTAATTTTTGAGTTTTACTATACCGCTAATTTTTATCTTTCAATAATACGCTATTATCAACCGGAATCTCGTATTTTTATCGATTCAGTCGATGTTCATTTCAACCGTTTGTATGCCAAGGCTAAATTAAGCGAAGATGATAGCGACTACAATCAAGCAAAATGCACTGAATCTGAAGAATTAAGTGCTTACAGTCAAGCAGATGCGCTTATCACTGTCAGCCAAGAAGACAAAGATATATTACTTTCACGCCTCCCCAATAGTAATATATTTGTTATTCCAAATATCCATCATATCCCTGATTTCGATCCTAATCGTATCAGTTCGCCAGTCAAACTTCTTTTTGTCGGAAATTTCAAACATCCCCCAAATGTCGACGGTATTATTTATTTCTGCCAGGAAATCATGCCTTTACTGGCTCAGAAAATCGAGGTTAAGTTGACTATCGTTGGAAACTCTCCAACCGATGAAGTAAGAAAACTGGCTAATAACAATATAAAAGTTACCGGTTTTGTACCCGAAGTGGGCCCTTACTATTCTAATACCGATATTGTTATTGCTCCACTTCGTTTTGGTGGAGGCTTGAAAGGTAAAGTTGGAGAGGCGATGAGCTACAGTCGGCCATTAGTCATGACCAGTTTTGGTGCCGAAGGTTTTTCAATAACAGACCGTTTTCACTATCTTTTGGCCAATTCTGCTGATGAATTTATAAAAGGGATTGTGGAGCTTTCTAATAATCCGGTGTTGTACGATAAAATATCCCTCAATGCATGGAATTATATTAACGATAACTATTCAGATAAGAAGATTGATCTTTTGATTGAAAGTATATTTTCAAAAATCGACTCTATTAAAATAAGAAAACTTACTATATATAAAAGAATGTATATTTGGCTATCTGAACTAGCGCGACAGCATTTATTGTGGAGATTTAAACGATAATGGGTGACAAAGTTTTTATTATTGTTCTCAATTGGAATGGTATTACTGACACGCTCGAATGCCTATTTTCTTTACGAGAAATAGATTATCCTTCATTTGAAATAGTCGTCGTAGATAATGGTTCAAGTGACGATTCTGTTGCTCAGATCAATAAGTTTTTTCCCGATATTACATTACTGCAAACCGGAAAAAATCTCGGTTATGCGGAAGGTAATAATGTTGGCATTCGGCATTCATTAGAGCAAGGCGCTGATTATATATTTATTTTAAACAACGATACTATTGTTGACAGTAATATTTTAACCGAGTTAGTTTCCGCTTCTCGGCATTCAAACGATAAAGGTATTTTTTCAGCCAAAATTTTTTATTATGACCATCCTAATGTGATTTGGTATGCTGGTGGTTACTGGTTGCCCGAACGTCCAGGTTTTATTCATGATGGTACTAACGAAACCGATAGTTCGCGTTTTTCTGAATTAAAAGAGTGCGACTTTGCTTGTGGGTGCGCTTTGTTTCTTTCACGAATGGTTATTGAACAAATCGGCATAATGGATCAAAAATTTTTTCTGACTTTTGAGGAAACTGACTGGTGTTATCGCGCTAAACAATTTGGTATTTCATCATATTTCGTGCCATCTGCTAGATTATGGCACAAAGTTTCTGCCTCATTAGGGGGTGAAGATAGCCCTTTACGCGAATATTTTATTATGAGAAACATGCTACTTTGGGCACAAACTCATTTATCTTTTAAGGAATTTCTAAAGGTTTTATTACGTTGCACTATCCAGCTCACCGGCTGGGAAACTAATAAAAACAGTTTTTCATTTAAATTTCATTTTTGGAATATCAATAGAATGCTTCATCGTTTATTCAGCAATAAAGTAAGTAATGTTGAGAAGGCACGAAGACAAGGCTTTTTGCATTTTCTTCTACGCCGTTTTGGCGACTGCCCTGCTGATATACGCTTACTCAACGATTAATTTATTGTTATTTATGAACGACTTAGTTAGCGTGATAATGCCATGCTTCAACAAAGAAACCAGCATTGCACACAGTATCGAAAGCGCTTTGCAACAAGACTATCGTAAGTTGGAATTGATCGTTATCGACGACGG
Organism: Methylomarinum vadi; assembly: GCF_000733935.1. Lineage (NCBI taxonomy): Bacteria > Pseudomonadati > Pseudomonadota > Gammaproteobacteria > Methylococcales > Methylococcaceae > Methylomarinum > Methylomarinum vadi. The sequence goes on along the minus strand of NZ_JPON01000001.1, from coordinate 3,706,315 downwards.
CTCAACCGATGACAGCGTTAAAGTCGTTCGCACTTTTTCCGACCCGCGCCTGCGCCTTCTTGAACAGAACAATACGGGCGTCTGTCAGGCCAGGAACAATGGTTTAGCAATGGCCCAAGGTGACTTTATTGCATTTTTGGATGCGGACGATACCTGGGATATAGGTTGTCTTTCCCGCTTACATGCGGCTTTGTCCGATCATCCCGATGTGGTAATTGCCTATTGTGGTTGGCAAAATGTCGGATTACCTGGCACTCGCGGAAAACCCTTTATTCCGCCGGATTACGAAAACGACAAAAAAATCGAACAGCTGTTTGAAAATTGCCGCTGGCCCATACATGCCTGCTTGACTCGGCGTTTTGCGATAGTGGAAGCTGAGGGATTCGACATCCGTTTTAAGCAATCCGAAGATTATTTGTTATGGTTGAAGATTGCCGCTAAATATTCGATTGTTCGCGTGCCTGAAGTGTTGGCCTACTACCATCACAACGGAGATTCGGTTCAAGCCACTGCTAACGTCCTGGAAGCGGCCTTCATGCATTTGGATACCCAATTGGCAATCGTCGAAGAACTGGAGGACTTTTTCCGATTTGCAACGACGAAGGAATTGAAGCAAATTGCCTATACGGAACTTCTAAGGCGCGCTTACGATTGTTACTGGCGGCGCGATTTAAATCCTGCGAAAAGAATGTTTTGGCGGGCAATAAAAGACGGTTACGGTTCTTTTAACGAGTACAAATATTTTATAGCGAGCTCACTCTTGCAATTATACGGCGCTTGACCTCTGTTTCAAATCGATTTATCCGGCTAGGTCTCCCTATCCTGCCCTGCGCGTCACAAAACAAGCATTTTCCTCGAAATACACTGGGTCTGTACTCTCTTTTAATAGTCGACTCGTATTAACTTACGTTTTTGCAGGCGATTTCTGGCAGGAACTTCAACATATCGATAAGTGATTTCCGACACGCCGAAAACGACTAGAATGATCACTGAAAATATAGTAATCGAGAGAAGCTGTTTATCGACTCCATTCATTACCCAATAATCAAATAAAAACCATTTATATTGGAACGCAAAACGCATAACAACATAGTGCATCATATAAACGGAATAGGAAACCATGCCTAAATGAACGAATAAAGGGTGGCACAGCATTTTAGCTAAAATACCTTTGTCGCTCGCCGTAGTAAGAATCAACAGAAAAAAAGCGATAACGGCAATAATATCGTTGAACGCAAACTGCATGGTCGCAAAAATAACAACTACAAAAAGCAGTTGGAACGCGACGAGTTTATCAATAAAATCGTTATTAACCAGTGTCCATACATTATATATGACCATTCCAAGCAAAAAACCTGCGGTACAGCGCATCAATGCCAAATGGCATGTTTGATTCAATCCACTTTCTAAATATAGTAATGTTGCGTAGAACAATATAGGAACCAGCAATAATATTATATAAAATAAAGGCTTAACTAAATATTGCACCAAACATAAAAGCGGAAATAGCAAATAAGCAAAAGTTTCGGTGCTAATAGACCATGAAGGCGTATTCCATGTATTAGTCGTATTTAGTTCCCAACTATGTATCAAAAAGATATTTGTGATCAGACTATAAAAATTATTATCCCCTCTAAAAAAATCACCCGTTTGAGGAAAAATTAAATAAGACGATCCCCTGATAGCCAATAAAAAAACGAGAGCAAATATATGGAGGGGATAAATCCTTGAAAATCTCGCACGAAAAAAACGCACGCTCGCTTGCACAAATTCGGCCAAATTCGGCTGATGCAAAGTCCTTGCGTAAGCGTAAGAAAGAACGAAACCGCTCAAGATAAAAAAACAATCCACCCAAAGGTAACCCTTGCCAATAAACGGCAATTTTGAGCCAACCTCAATTTCGCCCCAGGCCAGTATTTCCTTCATGTGTAGTATCAATACAAAGAGTGCCGCAATTCCTCTTATCGAGTGATGCGAGCGGATTTCTTTTCTTTGTGTGGAAGCCATCGATCAACGATCCAATAACAAGGCAATAAGGGTCATCTAAAACAATTGCCGCCAAAAGAGACTATAATCATAGCACTTCCACAGCTTTGAACGGCTATAGATGTTATGAACCGTTTTGTAATCCTAATGTACCACATGGTCCGCGACCCCGGAAACGACCTCGAAGCGCGTTATGCTTGCCCACCTCCGCGCTTTGAACAACATATGCGGCAATTACGCAAGCATGGTTATCAACCGGTTTCATTAGATACAATATGGGAACATATGTTACAAGGCGCCGACCTGCCCGAGAAAGCGTTTGCCGTTACGCTCGATGACGGTTTCGAAGACAATTATCTGGCCGCCTATCCGATATTGTGTAAATATTCCGTCCCAGCAACGATTTTTCTGGCAACCGGCGTGATTGGCAAGAACAACGGTTGGATGAGCGAACTGTATCCGGTTCGCCGGATGCTGACGAGAGAGCAGATACTCGAAATGACAAAGAACGAATTAATTACTTTCGGAGCCCATACGGTCAATCACCCTAAGTTGTCTCAACTTAACGATTCCGAAGCGGCTAACGAAATCGTCCAATGCAAGCAAGAGATAGAGGAGTTAACGGGCTCGTCCTGCCGTTATTTCGCTTATCCGTACGGCCTGTTCAACCAATCCACCCCCGAACTCGTTAAGTCCGCGGGTTATTCTTTAGCCTGTTCTACCCGTTCGGGGTTCAACAACAGCGAGCGCAACCCTTACCTGCTCCATCGTATCGAGGTATACGGCTCGGATCCCTGGTGGAAATTGAAACAGAAAATGACTTTCGGCATAAACAACGCGAGCGTTACCTTTCCCTGGCAATACTATTACGGCCGTATTAAGGACCGTTTTATTACTCACCAATAGCTCATATCCATGGAAATCAGTATCATTATTTGCTCATACAACCGCTGCCACAATTTAGCCGAGTGCTTCGACCACTTGACGCAGCAAAGCGACGTAGATGACCTTAGCTGGGAAGTGGTTTTGGTCGATAACAACTCAACCGACGACACGCGCTCTGTCGTCCGTCAGTTAGCCTCGGAGTTAGGCATTAATATCCGTTACTTTTTCGAACCCGAACAAGGACTTTCTGCGGCACGAAACAAAGGCATCAAGGAAGCGAAAGGCACCTATTTGCTATTTATCGACGACGATATCCGGGTGACTCGCAGCTGGTTGGCTTCCATTTATAAAACGTTTAAAGAATTCGATTGCGATGTTGTGGGCGGGCGCATTCACGTCGAAAGCCCGGCCAGCTTTCCCGCTTGGATTCGTCCAGATATGTACGGTTTTTTAGGTCATCAGGATTTTGGCGAAACGCCGCACGCAATGGACGGTATCAACGAGTTTCCTTTCGGGGGCAATATGGCGATTCATCGCCGTGTTTTCGACAAGGTTGGAAATTTCGATACCAATAGGGGTCGAAAAGGCGAAGGCCGTAAAAAGAATGAGCTATTCAAAGGTGAAGAAACCGACTTTTTTCAACGCCTGGCCAAGGCGGGAGGCTCGTTTTATTACCAACCTAACGCCCTGGTCATGCATAAAATTCTGCCGCATCAACTGAAAAAACGTTTTTTCCTTACGTTGCACGCCAATGCCGGCATTTTGCACGCCAAGAACGACCACGCTCCACATAAACGGAGGCTGGCGGGAATTCCTTTATTCGTATTTCTGCAGTTCATTCGTTCGATAAAAAGTTATATCGTCCTTTTTTTGGAAAAAGGACCTGATTACGCATTCCGCCAACGGATGAACATCTATTATTTCTGGGGAATGCTACAGGGCTACTATTTCAAAAATAACTGACTGTTAATCGTCTATAGTTATATATAGCTGAACAAATATATGAACATTTTCTTTAAACAGTATACGACATACGTAAAGTTAAAAAAACGACTGCCCTGGCGCGTGCAGAAACTTTTTCCGGAACCGGCTAGCGACCAATATTACGTATTAAGCGACTTTCCTCTGATCGTTATTATTCCGGAAGACGTGCACGAAAACTATGCTAAGTGGAAAATCTTTTTTCGAATGCTGCGCCCGAAAAAAGCGATATTTTTGTGCCGAGTGAGATATACGCTCGAACCGGACCCCCAGGTTCCGCCTATCGCCGCCTGGCACAAAGCTTACACCGAACAAAATCCTCGGCATCGTTTCATCTATTTGGCAAATACCGAAAAGGAAGAAAAAAAGCTACAACAGTTCGGGTTGGAAAGCTACTTCGTCAACCAGAATTGTTTTATCGATGAAAAGATGTTTCAGCCGGAACCGAAAAGCGAGAAATTGTTCGATGCAATCTATAACGCTCGATTAAGCCGCTTTAAGAACATACAATTGGCGGGCGAGTTGGACAACCTCGCGTTAATTACCTATTTTGCAGTACAGGAAGACTACGACCAATTTACCGAGTCTCAACAGACGATTCCGAAAGCGACGGCGTTAAACTGGCCCGGACATCCGCCGTTAAAGGACTGTGTCATCGGCAATTACGGTAAAATCAACATTAACGACATTTCTTCGTATTTAAATAAGGCTCGGGTGGGACTTTGTTTGTCGAATATCGAAGGCGCAATGTACGCCTCGGCGGAATATCTCCTCTGCGGACTCCCCGTTGTGTCAACCGAGAGTCTTGGCGGTAGAGATGTAATGTTCGACAACGATTACGTTATCATGGTCGAAAATTCATCTTTGGCGGTCAAAGAAGGAGTTAAAGCAATGATCAGCCGAAACCTCAGCCCTGAATTTGTCAGGAAGCGTACACTGGAAAAAATGGAGCTACACCGAAGATATTTTATCGATTTGATTCAACAACTATACGAGGAGAACGGGATAAATCGACGATTCACCGACGAATGGAGCAGGCTTTTCATAAATCGCATGTATAAAGTTCAAGATTTGAAGTTGATCTCACAGTATCTCTAAGGCTTTGCATGGAACTCACGGTACTGATCTGTACACATAACCGCGCCGCTCTGCTGGAAAAGACCATCACTTCGATACTAGCGTGCCGACGTCCGGAAAATTGCGACATCAGCATCCTGGTGGTTGCGAATGCGTGCAATGACGATACACTGAAAACCGTTCAAAAACTCGCTGACAACTCGAGTGATATCCCGGTCCGCTATTTGGAAGAACCGATTGCGGGAAAATCCAATGCGTTAAATCTTGCCATAGATAACATTCCGTCGGGCTATATCTGTCTGATCGATGACGACCATCGCGTTGACAGCCGCTATTTTGAGTCGGTCGCACAATCTATCCGGCAGTACCCCGGCGTTCCTATTTTCTGTGGACAAATCATTCCGGATTGGACCGGTGACGAACCGGCGTGGATCCATGATAAAGGGAAGTACAAAATTTATCCGTTACCGATCCCCCATTTCGAGTTGGGAAACGCGCCTTTCAGAGTCAATAGAAACAACAAGTTACCTGGTGGAGGAAATTTGATAATTGAACGTAAAGTGTTCGACTCAATTGGTAACTTTTCTACTGCCCTAGGCCCCCAGCGACATAATTTGGCAGGCAGCGAAGACAGTGACTTCATACTGCGGGCATTGGATGCCGGCGTGGACATTCAATACTCTCCTACGATTGTCCAATACCATTATGTTGATAACGATCGCCTCAAATTTAAATATTTATTATTGAAAAGCTTCCAACGCAGTAAAACTATTATGTTAGCTAAACATCCGCAACAGCGAACAATCCCCAAATATTTTTGGGCTAAATTAGCCAATTATTTTTTCGCGATGTTTTTGCCAGGCGGCATTGCGCGCTTCCGGTATTATGCGATGCGCGTTGCCGCCACGCTCGGTGAAATCAGTGGATTGATTTCCCCCCGTTAAAACCTTCGTACTAAAATCCATCGATGCGTGATCTTGTCGTCTTAATCTTCCTCGTACTTTGTATCGCCGCCGCCATTAAAAAACCCTGGTGGGGTGTGTTGTCCCTCGCAGTATTCAGTTATCTCAATCCCCATGCTTATGCGTGGGGCTTCGTACGCACGCTCCCCGTGTATTACATTTTATTTTTAGTTGTTGCATTTCGCACTTTCACGACCGATGACAAACAACCCTTACCCTCAGATTGGCGCATTATTTTCTTTATTTTGCTTTGGCTATATTTTATTTTGACCACGACCCAAGCGTACATACCGGATGTCGCATGGTCTCGATTTTGGGTAATCACTAAGATCTATATCCCTTTTTATTTTACGTTGGTATTAATCAACACCAGAGAAAAACTATTTTATCTAATTATTACAATCGGCATTTCAATCGGAATTGTTGCGGTTAAGGGAGGAATTTTTGCGATTTTAAGCGGATTCTCTTATCGAGTATACGGGCCGCCCGCAACACAATTTTATGAAAACAATGCGTTTGCCGTTGCGATGCTAATTGCAATCCCTTTACTATTGCTGTGGCAAAAAGAGACGAAAAACCCCTGGATAAAGCGCGGAATTCCCTTTTCGATTCCGATTATCTACGCGGCCTCATTGTCTTCCTGGTCGCGCGGGGCGTTGCTAACGTTAGCCGTCCTTACCCTAGTATTAATCTGGAACAGCAATCGCAAGTATTTAGCGATTCCCACTGCTATCATAGGGGCTTACTTTGCCATAGATTATCTCCCCGAAGAATGGTTTGGGCGTATGGGGACAATTGAAACATATGAAGAAGATGCTTCCGCAATGGGTCGAATACAGGCCTGGACTGACGGCTGGAATCATACCCTTCACCATCCATTTACGGGATCGGGTTTCGAAGGTTGGATGTATGTAACCAACCGCGATTGGCATAGTTCCTATATAGAAATGCTTTCCGAACACGGCTTTGTCGCCTTCGGCTTATGGCTGTCTATGATTCTTGGCACTCTAGTCAGCCTAACGACACTGCCGCAAAAAACCAAGAACATCAAAGGAATGGAATGGGTCGGCAATTATTGTTTTTCAATTCGAGCGTCGTTGATTTGTTATATGGTAGGAACCGCTTTTCTTGGACTTTCCTACTGGGACTTGCTTTACCATTTAATATTTATTGCCGTACTTATAAAAAAGTTTGCGTTAGAGGAAATGACGGCATTGACCGAAAAATCAACTAACAAAGACAAACTTTTATCGTTCCGACACGACAATTAATATCCCATAATGAATGACAATATTTTTGTCTTGTGGATATTTTTCAATTAAATTATTCATTATTCGATAGAGTTAACGGCATCCCGTTATACACAAATCTAGGTCTCCCGCACAGCGCGTATTCCCATGGCGAAATCCATGACGCGCTGTAATCCTTGCCAGAGTGATTTGGCGCCAGGTTCACCATCGCCTTTGCGCCCCAAGAATCCACCAAAACTCGCAATTAATCGAATCGCTTCATTGAGTTTGGGTGGCTCAGGCGGCAAGGGTTTACGGGCAACCAACCAAGCGGCTTGCCATTCTTCTCGATCAAACACCACTTCGCAGTCCATCTCCGGACATTCCCGTCCCAAGCGCATCAAGTAACCGATTCGCCAGGCAATAATCATAAACAAAGCCAATGCCAGTTCGATGCGTGAAATGGCAGATAATTGCAAGGCTTCCACCTTGCAGCCGTTTTTCAAGATGTTGAAAAACAGGTGAGTAGACCGCGGGAACTTCCCCCGCAGCCTCTCGCAGAACGGTACGTGAACCTCTCGATTCATACCGCTCCCATCAGGCAAACGCGCCTGTCATTCCTACTCGCCAATGGGCGAACAAGTTCGGGCATTGTTCAGCTATGTGTTCAAGAAACTGCGCCGCTCTAGTTTTGTGCCATCGAAGGGCTTTAAACTTTCGTCTTGCCCATCTCACCAACGTTTTGTTGAAGTGACGACACATCGCATACAAGGCCGATCGATAGTACCGACCATAATAGCCAATCCATCCATTGATAATGGGATTCAGCCATTGAGCCAGTTGCTCAATACTCAGCTCGGTACGCATGCGTATGCGCAGTTTCCTGATTTTCAGTCGCATCGCTTTCAGGGCGACTTTGCTGACCGCCGGCGTAAAATTCACAAACAAACTGTTGCGTTTGCGATTTTTACAGAGCCGTGGCTTAAAGGTATAACCTAGAAAATCAAAGGCCGTATTTTCATAGCGTCCTTTACGACTACCATCTTTACAGTAAACGATCTTGGTTTTCAGCGGATGCAGCTCTAATCCACAAGCTTTGAAGCGCTGTTCCAGGATTGTCAGCATCTGTTTGGCTTCCCTTTCACTACGACAGTGCACCAAACCATCATCCGCATAGCGACACCAGGGTGTATTCGGATAATACTTTTGTAGCCATTTGTCGAAGACATAATGCAGAAACAGGTTGGCGAGCAAAGGACTGATCACGCCACCTTGTGGCGTACCCTTTTCCCGCGACACCTGTTCGCCATTAGGCATCTGCATCGGTGCCGTTAACCAACGCCGGATATAAAGCCGAATCCACGGACAGTCCGTGTGTTTATCAACGGCTTTCAGCAACAGATCATGCGGGATGTTGTCGAACAATCCTTTGATGTCGAATTCCAGCACCCAGTCGTCATGCCAACAGCGTTCCCGAGTAACGCCGATCGCATCCAGTGCTGACTTGTTCGGTCTATAGCCATACGAATCCGCGAGAAAATGCGGTTCAACTGCCGGTTCAAATTTCAGTTTGACCACCATCTGCGCCACACGATCATTCACTGTCGGTATCCCCAGTAGACGCTCTCCCCCCGATTTCTTCGGGATCGCAACCGCTTTAACGGCCGGCGGAAAGTAACTGCCTGACGATAACCGGTTCCAGAGTTTGTAAAGATTGTCTTGCAGGTTTCCTTCATACTCTGCAAGGGTTTGCTGATCAATGCCAGCGGCACCTGCATTGGCTTTCACCAATTCAAACGCGCGCATGACTTGCCATTTGGAAATGACAAAAGGTTTTGCTTGGCTCATGACCTTCCTCCTGTCTGTCGACAGTTGAAGCCTGAACAAAGCAGCCCGACGTTGTCCCTTCGCTCCACGTTCATTACCAACGCTTCCTCACTACTACGAACAACTCCGCCCCAGTATCATGCATCGATACTCTGATGCTCATAAATTTCGTTATTTGCATGCCTCTCTTCACATCATGATGACTGGTTCCCGCAGTTCCCATCGAAAGCCCGCTATAGAGTCACGCCTTCTTTACGCCGGACACCGCTTGCACAGCATTCGGAATTCACTTGCAAACTGATCCCAGAAGATCGAAACGCCTCTGGTTTTGATGTCAATTCTCTGGATGACGACGCGTCAACAAAGGTTCGGGGTTACTCGTCTCTCTATACCTTACCTGCTAATTATCCATTAACTTTTCCTCAACGCTCACTACCTGCACTCTTAATACACGCAGCTTGAGGCGGTTTGAAGCCGGCTTCCGACAGCAGACTCCGGTGGGCCTACCACCATCTTCCAATGAGCTTAGCCACAATTCACCGCATATCCTATGCGACTAACTTGTGTGCCTGCGGCACACTTTCGATCTCCCAGCGGCAACGATACCAGTCTACATATTCCGCCGCTTCGGATAGCGTATTCCCGACGCGGTTCGTTAACAGTCGCCATTCCAAGGGTTTTTCTCCCGCCGGTGGATCGATTTCTTTGGCCAAAATGGCCGTAGCTTCAAATGTCCCACCGCCTTCGGCTGGCAAACTGACCCGCAATGATCGCACCTGTTGGACGATATCTCGTCCCTTGCGCCCAGCGCGCGGCGGTAGGTAAAAACCTAGCTCTCCGAGCGCATCGGTTTGGGCGACTTTATCCCATAGCTTGTCCGTCTCCCCACTTAATTTGCGGTTATGTTTGGCTCGAATCAGCCAATCCGCCGGATGGCCAAGCGCATCCGCCCGCTGCATTAAGGCCAAGAGATCGGCCTCTCGATCCGCAACATAAACCAATCGGGTATCAGGACACTCGATGGCCCGTTCGGCTATCCGTTCGTAGCCTTCAATCCAGCGCAAACTCTCCAAAATACCGGGACGGTGACCTTGTTCATCTTTCGCTTCGCGCGCCCACATCCAGGCATCCAGGACACCTAAAGGTAAACGCTCTGGCGTTACCGCATACGTCGGATGGAGATACATTCCACGTTGCGCTTCATACGATAACGGCCCCAATCCTTGCCCTTGACGACCGTTAAAATCTAACTCCGTGGTATCTTGCAAACATAACACCACCGGTTGCGAACGCATCCGCGTCAACGAGCAGTCTATATGCGGCTGCAGAATATCACGCCAGTCCACCTCTTCTTGAGCAAAGAAACGATAGGCGGCTATAGTTTCCGCCCAACCGCCACAGGCCCCAGGAATACTGGCCGTCGGTTTCGCGGCAAACTGCTTCAGCAGTTTGATAGAACGTGCATTCAAACGTTGATCTCCTAGGTCGATCCGTGATAACTCTTCCTTTGCCCATCCCATGGTGACTTTCAGCTCCTCATGCAAAAAACTCAGATCATACTGTTTTTAGTGACTTGTGTATAACGGGATGAGTTAACGGTTGCTTTACATATGCGATAGCAAAACAAAGTTTTGGCCATATAGGTTAAATCTACTATGTCTTGTATTCGGAGGAAACTCGAAAAGCGAACCCTCTTTTTCGATCCACCATACCATTTTATGACTCTTTGATTTTTTAAAATTATTATATCCTTTGTCGAAATCACTTTCGAAAATAATATTCCGTTCGGCATAATAGGTTAACGGCGTTTTAGGGCCTTCAGCCAAATTAGTAATAATAATATCGTTTGGAGAAGACAGTTCCTTTATTTTAAGCGAAAGCGACTTAATCAACATTGCGTGTTCATGCTGTTCGTCGGGTAACACTTTCTCCTGTAGCGTATGAAGATCGATTAACCGCGGTAACGATCCTCCGATCACCAGTAGAAAGAAAAAGACGGCAAGCGGATGGATCCATTTTACTAACGGCGTAAACTTTTCATTTTTGTGGCCGATATCATTCCCCAATATAGTACTGCTGATAAAGATTGCCGATAAAACGGCAAATGGGGCCGCAAAGAAATAGGTATGCCAGTAATGAATATAGACGCTACGATAAAATACAATACAATAAGTTGCCGCAACGCTTAGCAAAATTATAACATTTGATTTTAATAACCGTTTTTTTCCTAAAAACCAGACAAACCCAACGACCGACACAATCACCAACGGATACGTATATAATAAGTCCAAACGGGATAATAATCTTTTTGTATAAAGAGAGGGAGTAAATGTGACTTTAACTTCTTCATAGCGATTCGCCAGTTCGTGATCAAGGTCTATCACGCCCATATAAACCAAGCCTTGATTTACTAAATCAGTAAAACTTTTCGGGTCAACCAAATATGAAAAACATTCAAAAACCAAAAAAATAATCAGCCCATAGCACATCAATATAGTTGGAAAAACAATTCTTTTAGTGCCTTTTTGAGATATGAAAAAATGTAAGCAGAGTATTGAAAGCAAAAAATACACCGGCCAGTCGGTAAGTAAACCCGCTCCCATGGCCAGAAAAAAAGCGATATAGCCTTTTTTCCCATACATATCCCTAATCAAATTATAATAATATAAAGACAATAGTATAAAAAAAAGGGATAAGGGTTCGTACCCTGGCTTTCGAGCAAAAAATAAAATAGCCGGAAAAGAAGCAAAAATAAAAGTTGCCGTAATCGCGACATTTTCTCCGTAACTTTGTTTGCTGATTTTATAAAGCAAAACAATACTCGCTAAGGAAAACAGGATAGGCACCAACCTCGCTGCCGCTTCGTTTTCTCCGAAAACCGCAAAACTTCCAGCAATAAGGAGAGGCAACAAGGGTGGGTGATGCTGATAATATTTGAGACTATCTTTGTCTTGCCCGGGCAGATAATTATACGCCTGACCGAACTTTAGCTCCCAAATACCGTGTTCCAAATAGTTTTTCGCAATTTTGCTGAATAAAGCTCCATCTCCCCCATCAAGACCGTTCCAAGGTTGGGACATATTTCTTACCATTAACGCCGAGCTAACGATCAAAATTGCCAACAATACGATTTTAGTCGGGTTTAATAGTGCCTTGGTAGCTCCCATGTTATGTTCTCACTTCATCGAAACCAAGTAGACGCCGGCTATAATCACGGAAACTCCAACCCATCGATTCCAGGGAACGCTTTCACCCAACACAAAAATGGAAACAACAATAGCGAGGATAAACGACAAACTGGAAAACGGATAAATGTAACTTAACTCGTATTTGGAGAGTAAGTACAACCACAAGAATGTTGCTAACCCATATATTGCGATACCCGACCAGATATATAATGATCCAACGAGATCAAAGCAGGTCTGCAACAACGAGCCGTTAAAGACGCTCGGCAAAGCTTGGAGACCCTTCTTCCATAAAACCTGACCGGCTAACAGCATACTGAGGTAGCTAGCCATAATTAGTAGTAATTTCATATGATTCGAATATTAAATATTAAGAAATATCATGGTCTTCCGGACATTTAGCCTCGGATATCGCCAAGTGTCTGACCAGGCGAGCAAATCTTTGTTCCATTTCTTTGAACTTGAGATAGTAAACAAATGCTATAAAAAACAAAACCAAATGAGACAGATAAAAAAGAAAATCGGCCCCTCTGACGACACCAAAATAATTGGCAATCTTCGTCGACCAATCCGGATTAAAAGAAAAGACAATCATTAATGAAATAAAAGCTAATATAAAGCTTTTCCTAAGAAGAACTTTTTTTGGCAACAATAGGACGTAGGTAAAAAATAATCCGAGCAAAAAAACCAACACTAACTTAAATGTCATTTCATGAATCTCCCTATAAAAAGGTCGATGAGTATATTGAGTGCATTTAATGAGGATTGACCTTTACTCAGCGAGTAGTCGGTATAATTGATCGTAACCGGATATTCGTTTATTTCCATGCCCTGGTCAACCAATTGATGCAGCATTTCCGAAGCATACGCCATACCGGTTTGTGTGATATTCAAAACACTTGCAGCTTTGCGACTAAACAAACGCAACCCATTATGGGTATCGGTTAATTTTGTCCTTGTCGTAAGGTTTGAAAAAATAATAGCTAACTTCAAAATAAGTTTACGCGTCCAAGGCATATTTGTCGTTGTACCTAAAAACCGGGAGCCTATGACGACGTCGCAGCCCTGTTTCTTAAATTTTCCGTACATACCTGATGCATCTTCTACCCTATGCTGTCCGTCAGCATCAAAAATAATAACTGCCTTCGCCTCTTGGCGTAAGGCATATTCAATACCGGTTTGCATCGCCGCTCCAGCGCCTAAATTAACCGAGTGCTGCAATAAATGTATAGGAAGTCCCTGCAATTGCCTCAGCGTTCCATCGGTCGAACCGTCATCAACAACGATGACATTGATGAATGTCGACAGAAGTTCAACAACGACGTCTCTTACTACGGGCGCTTCGTTATATACGCGCACGACGACATATAAGTTGTCATCAAGTCTTCCATCGGAATTCGGCAACGCTTGGTGCTCCATTTTCAATTCCTCCAACACAAAATTTCTAACAATTACTGACCGATGCTTTCGAGCGAGCAGCACAGGTTCGCGGTTGCTACGTGAGATCAGGGCAGTCACGGAAGATTAGAATCCGAACCACAAGAACAGATGCAGAACACCCGACGATTCGACAACTAATTGCCATTCGAGAGAAACTACAAGAAGCGTTGTTACTCAGTTCAGTAATCATATTCCATGAATTCAGAATCAATCCGGCCCGACTATATGTGTCACAGGATAGACTAAAATTAACAGAAATGCGTTATCTAAACCAACCATAACAGCTAATTCTTTATCTCTTAAGGTGACGGCTTAGGTCGCCTAAGGGCAAAGTCTGTCTGGCTGGTGGCATCGGCCATCAAACAGATCTACCAGGTGATCGATCGTAAGCGTCCACCGCTACTCTGTTGCCAAGCTTCAATATGGTCGAGCCACCGTTTCGATTACGCCATTGTTCATCCTCGCCAAAAAATAACAAGCATGAACGGTTTTGTACTCGCAAAAAAAAGATGGGAGGGTTGGACGCTTACTCTTTACTGTTCCGGGAAACCTTAAGACGCTGAAAAAATCCACAGGATATTTATTTTTTCAGTTGCGCAACATTATCCGTTATGAGAAATCGATAATGTCCTCGCAACCATAGATTTCAGGAAATTCCGACTTAATCGGCATGCACCGATTGGCCTCTCCAGATCTATGAAAACATACCAGGCAGCGGATCAGCGATATTGTAGATCAGCTCCGTTGATCGCAACTCTATCGGCGAGGTGTGAGATAAAACCAACGGCTGTTGGGATGTCGATATTCGCAAATCGCGTCCAAAAATACGTTTTTAAAGAGAACTTTCAGGAGGAAAGGAATAAAAAATGGGTAACTTTCCACAAATCTGGATTCGATAGAAATTTTCTCAATTTCGTGAGAGCTTGCAAAGCGATCAGCGATAGCATCGCCGAGTTCGTCGTCAAGGTAATCGTGAATTTCGACGAGGATATGGGAACGAAACAATTGAGGAACCAAAGTTGGATCCAATAACTGCTTTTCCGCCCCCTCGACGTCCATGATCAAAACTGAAGCGTCAGAATGTTGCAAAAACACGTCTTGCAATGCTGTGACATCGCATAAACTTCTAATTTCGACCTGTTCCTGAACTCCATTCAGTTTAGCCATATCGGTCAACAGCTGCCGTCCTGAAGGATTGGCTTCGAATGCTATAACTTGACTGTTCATGCATTTTATTGCCATTCCGATCGCATAATAACCTTCCGCCGCGCCCACATCGACAATCATCCTTGGATTCAGAGAGATTAATTTGAAAATATGGTCGTGTAATTCCAGTTCGTAAGTTCCTAACAGCTTAGGTTCGTAAGAACTCCCCACCGCAGCACTGACGTATTTCATACCTTTGAACGGACCGGAGAGCACCTTGCGGTTATCTTTGCGTTCGATCCAACGCCGCAGCAGCGTGCTAGGCCAGAATCGATACGGCACGAAATTTCGAACGAATTTATTCAATATAATTCTCCCTGCATGAATACTAATTCAGCCCACTGCTCTGCCCTGATAGTCAGCACCGCCATAGGGAAGCAATACGCCGCAATTTTCAAAACTTATGATAGTCTAGTTTGATTGCCAGGAGTAGTACTAACGTTCATCACAATTTTTCTAGACCACTTCAAATCGGTGCTTTCGACTTATGGGTATTCACTTGATCCGCTACAATATGATTACGCTCATAGTCCGAAAAAACTCTCCATTTCCGAGATATCTACTTTTTAGAATAAGCTATGTCGGCAATGAGATTGAATGTTTCAAGCGAGCCTTATGATCTGCCCAACCGCTTTAGACGTCAAATCAGGTTTCATTTTAATAGATTCAACTTGGTTAGAAGTTGAGTCAACTTACTAGGCTCTTTCTCAATTTTTAACGCCTTTCGAAATATTTTTGACACTAAACGATCTGAGCTTAACAATGCATTTTCATTTAATTTTCTTAAAAAATAACCTGAAGCTTCGTTGCAAAAATGAAAAATAATCGTTTCGTCTGAGATGTTGTCACTAAATTGTTCTTTTCGTGACATTAGCTTTGATACCTTACCGCCATCGATTTCATCTAAATAACATTTTGACCATCGCAGATGTGGGTATTCCTGACCAAATTTTTTTAACAATTCATTTCCTATTCCGTTCCAGCTGAATCCCGATAAATTTTCCGAAATGATGTCATCTTGGGCTGAAATAATCGTATCCAACAACCTGCAACCCGGCCGGGCCACAAAGCAACCAATGCTTGTTCCAATGTTTTGACATGCGTAATCGTACTCGTCCGGTAAGTCAAAAAGAGGATCCAAACTATTCAATGCGGCCATGTCACAATCCAGCCACATACCACCATATTTGTGAACAAGACGGGTTCTAATGTAATCTGCTTTGTGGGCAGCCTTTTTTAATTGAAACCATTCCGGGCGTAAGTCAGGAAGAAATTCGCCGATATTATTAGGATTAAGCAAATATAAATTTGAAACACCTTTATTGTTTTCTATCGTTCTGATGCATAACTTAATATGGTCAGGCATCGCGTTGTTTCCAATGCTTTCCCAATACATCCAAATATTTTTCATTTATCCGCCTCTAGAACTCGTTATAGAGAATACCGCTCAAGATTCTGATAAGCACGATGAAAACGCAGTGAGGATTTCACTTCAAGAATGTTTGAGCCAATAGAAGCTTAATTATACGTCAAAAAAATTGTTTTCGGCCTAGACTGAATCGCCGCATCAGGTCCACCGCATATAAATTGCCAAGAAAACAGAGCCTTGGCACGGTAGTCATCATTCCAGGCCGCCTTTCGTCTTTTTATCCATACTCAAAAGAAGACGGTTTGTTTTCAAACAGATTGAGGCATAACTGGTGGATACACATCATGATGGCGGGTCCATTGTCTTTGCGAATTTGACTAGAGTCATCCCCAAAAACGACATCCAGTCGCCAATGCAATGGATTTTCCACGCCCCAGAGGCCTCGAACCGCTTGAGCAAAGCATTTTGCGTCCTAGGCAATTGAGTCGATAAAAAATCGGATTTCCACCGCCTTCTTGTCATCTTGCAAACACGCTCTCTCAACCAAGCCAATACTCCGCAGTCCGTTCCACTTAGAAACCGTGGAGAGTGAAGACAGTTCTTCGGTACTCCAGTAGCGTCGAGTTTCAATTTAATGTAATTAGTCAGCAGAAAACACAACTCTACCGGTTACGCACGCATCCTCGTGAACGGTCAGTCTATATGCGGCTGCAGAATATCGCGCCAATCGATCTCTTCTTGAGCAAAGAAGCGATAAGCCGCTATCGTTTTCGTCCAGCCGCCACAAGGCATAGTAATAAAGGCCGTCGGCTTCGCGGCAGACTGCTTCAGCAGCTTGATTGAACGCGCATTCAAATGTTGATCTCCAAGTGATTAGTCTTCCTTTGCTCATCCCATGGTGATTTACAGCTCCTCATGCAAAAAATTTAGATCATACCGTTTTTAGTGACTTGTGTATAACGGGATGACTTAAAGCATTCCTTCATATACAAATATCGTCATATCTACCGGGAGGCAAGTACCGCACCTGGGACGGCACGCTCAACACGTCCCTATAGCCTCGATTCCAGCAATCCCTGCCGGAATGACGCTTTGTGTATAAAGGTATTCAGTTAAAGATCTCTACAAAATTAATTACCAATTTCGCCTCAAAAATCTATTGGTTCATGCCGGCAACCAAAGGCAATATCCGCTCTATTTTTTCCCGGTTTACGCTTTTCTTCCATTTTTCGACGCCGATTTCAGAGAAAGTATTGTATGGTTTATCCAAAATAGTTCGGCAATGTTCTTCTATTGCGTTGTCGAAAGGTACGCAACAGCCTTCGAACAGCTTTTTGAATTCGTCAATCGGGTTAGCAATCAGCATTTCGTAACTGACTTCGTGCCATTGTTCAGTCGGTATGGTTTTCTTTGCCGATAGTATCGCTTCGTTGATTGCCTTGTATTGAAAAGCACAGACCTCTTCAATATTCGCCTTAGTCAACTGGCGCCAACCTTCTGCTAAAAAGAAACACCAACGTCTGTATTTCCCGTTATCGATCGCAATTGTTTCCGGTAAATTATCTGCCCATGTTCCAAATTCACCTGCCTTATTCCATCCTTTGATTAGAGAATCGATGTTATCTCCGGGATTTCGTTTAATAAAGACAAAATGGGCATCTGGAAATAATTTATACAAATATGGAACAGACAGACCATTTTGATTATTCTTATCGACAATGCGTTTTTTACCCGTTTGGGTATAAAAATAGTGCGTTACGATATCCCTGTCCTTTTCACTAGCTAACGTTCGATCGATAGAATGCGAGTCCCAGTTTCTTTCTGACAATGGATGTAACTGAGCCCAAAAATCATGAGTCTCCTTTTGTAATGTTCCTAAACAACTAGATTCAGAAAAGGTTTTATAAACTAAAGTTGTTCCAGCACGACTGCATCCAATTATAAATATTGGTTTTTCTAACCTTTTTTTATTAATTGAATACAAAATTGAACGGAAATCTATAGCCAACATTTTTCGGTAGTACTTTAATGTTTTTACTATTTTTTCTGATAATTCATTCATTTTTTTCATAACTACGTTGAGACTATAACTTTTACATGACAATGGCATGAATTTGATGGATATAAATAGTCGGAGATAAACTTTCCTTATCTTTCACCTTTCGTTTTAATAAGATTAAGTAATTTTCATGTATTTCAAAAACTGTTACTCTATTCGTCGTCTTTACGCACAAATAAGTCTCGTTTTTTTGCTTACATGGTTACGGCCCTGAATTTATCACTGAATAATCCTTGGACACGAAACATGACAGTTTTCGCTAGACTCCGTTGATGGTACCCGCTTATACGCTTCTATTTGACTTCACCTAATTCAGCACGGCTCAGTAGCATGGTGATTCTGGGATGCATTTCCAATTCTAAATATATAGTCCATAAAGCGCCTTCACACGGAAGAATTTTAGTGAGTGTGCTCTGCTTTGGATTGATCACGACAATTCGCCGTATCACTGTCGCTATTTCTCGCTATTGCGACAGTGAAATCTTAATCACTCACTTGAACCAGTAAAACCGACAGCACTTAAGTATTTACAACAAAATTGACCGTCCACTCTGCCAAAACGACCGTTCGGGTCTGTGTACCCATTATCATATGCAATTTCTATCATTTTTGATATTTGTCTATTCGCTAGTAGCAACCCCGTCTTCTTCTATCCCTCTGAAATATCTAAATGTTGATTTATCTTCCACTTTTCTCTTATCTCATCGACCAATGTCATTTAATTTTTATTTAGTGCCCCACAACCAATCATCCACTATCTGCTATGATGTCATCCGGAGGATGACATATTATGCTTTTTAATTTAATAAAGAAGTTTTTACATTGGCTGCTGACGCTGATTTATAAGGTCGAGGTCAACGGCCTGGAGAATTACGCCAAGGCCGGCAAACGGGTGCTGATTATTTCCAACCATACGTCCTTTTTGGACCCGCTACTGTTAGGCGTTTTTTTTGCCGGATAAGATCACTTTCGCGATCAACACCCAAATTTCCCAACGCTGGTGGCTACGCCCTTTCCTGGGGCTGTCCCATGTGTTCCCGATGGACCCGACCCATCCTCTGTCGCTGAAAGCGCTGATTCATCATCTGCAGCATGAAACCAAAACCGTCATCTTTCCGGAAGGACGCATCACCGTAACCGGATCACTGATGAAAATCTACGACGGCACCGGCATGGTGGCCGACAAATCGGGCGCGACCATTCTGCCGGTACGCATCGACGGCGCCCAATACACGCATTTTTCCAAGCTGCGCAATATCGTCCGTTTGCGCCTGTTCCCGAAAATCACGCTACAGATTCTGCCGCCCACTCTGATCCATTCCGACGAAGGCTTGACCGGCAAATCGCGGCGCAAACACAGCGGCCATATCCTGGCCGACATCATGACCGACATGATGTTCGCGACCAGCCATTACCATCAAACCATTTTCGCGGCCCTGCTGGAGGCGCGTACGATATATGGCGGTAAACAGACGGTCGCCGAGGACCTGGAGCGCAAGCCGTTATCTTACGACACGCTGATCGCCCGCACGATCGCGATCGGCAACCTGCTGGAGAAAATCACCGTCCAGGACGAGCATGTCGGCGTCTTACTGCCCAATTCGACTAAAACCCTGAACGTCGTGCTGGGTCTGCAATTGCACGGCCGTGTCCCTGCCATGTTGAACTTTTCCACCGGCGTCGCCGGCATGGCCTCGGCCTGCCGCACCGCCGAAATCAAGACGGTGCTGACTTCGCGCCGCTTCGTCGAAATGGCCAAACTAAGCGACGACGCAGATGCCCTGGCGCAACAGGTAGAGCTGGTCTATCTGGAAGACCTGGCGCAATCGCTGTCGGTTACCGACAAACTGAAAGCGGCCCTGCAGAGCAAAACCGCCGATTTTTGGTACAAACACCACCGCTTCAGTCCGGACAGCGCCGCCGTGGTGTTGTTTACCTCCGGCTCGGAAGGCGAACCGAAAGGCGTGGTGCTATCGCATGCCAATATCCTTAGCAATCACAAACAGTTGAAGGCACGCATCAATTTCAATTCCCAGGACGTGGTCTTGAACTTTCTGCCGATGTTCCATTCCTTCGGCTTCACTGTCGGCACGATGCTGCCGGTGTTGAACGGCATGACCACATTCTTCTATCCGTCGCCGCTGCATTACAGCGTCATACCGGAAATCGCCTATGAAATCGGCGCCACCATCATGTTCGGCACCAACACCTTTTTCGCCGCTTATGCGAAAAAAGCCCATGCTTATGACTTCTACAACATGCGCTATGTCGTTGCCGGCGCGGAGAAACTGCAGGAGACTACGCGCCAGTTATGGATGGACAAATTCGGTATTCGCATCCTGGAAGGCTACGGCGCCACCGAAACCGCGCCGGTCACGTCGGTCAACACGCCGATGGACTACAAGGTCGGGACGGTCGGTCGTTTCATGCCGGACATGCTGCACAAGCTAGAACCGGTACCCGGAATCGAGCATGGCGGCAAATTGCATGTCGCCGGTCCCAACATCATGAAAGGCTATCTGCTGCCGGCTAATCCCGGCAAGCTAGTACCGCCGGAATCGATCTACGGCAAAGGCTGGTACGACACAGGTGACATCGTCGAGGTCGACGAAGACGGTTTCATTACGATCAAGGGTCGCAGCAAACGCTTTGCCAAAATCAGCGGCGAAATGGTGTCTTTGACCGCGGTCGAGCAACTGGCCGCCAAGGCATGGCCGGAGACGCATCACGCCGTTGTCGCTCTGCCCGACCCGAAAAAAGGCGAACAGCTGATTTTGTTGACCACGCAAAAAGACGCGAGCGTCAAACAACTGGCCGCGGCCGCTGAAGGCGTCGCGACGATCAACCTGCCGCGGAAAATTTTCGTCGTCGATTCGGTGCCGGTACTAGCGACCGGCAAAACCGATTACCAGGCGGCGACGGAATTGGCGGCGGAAAAGTTGAAATAACCTACGGAGGTCAACGCCATGCTTCATACCGAGAAAAAACTGGCTGTGCTGATCGACGCCGAAAACACCCAGTTATCGGCACTGGAAGCCATCATGACCGAATTGGCCAAATACGGCTATGTCATCGTCAAGCGGGCCTACGGCGACTGGGCTTCCTCCGGCCTAAAAAACTGGAAAAATACGCTGAACGAGCTGGCGATACAGCCCATACAACAGTTTTCCTACACCCAAGGCAAGAATTCCTCGGACGCGGCCATGATCATCGATGCGATGGATTTATTGTATTCCAACAAATTCAACGCCTTCGCGCTGATTTCCAGCGACAGTGATTTCACCAAACTGGCCACCCGCTTGAAGGAATCGCAAATCCATGTCTACGGCGTCGGCGAACGAAAAACGCCCATCGCCTTCCGCAATGCCTGCGACGATTTTCTTTATATCGATGTATTGAAGAGTTTGAGCAGCGGCGAAGAAGATAAACCGTCCACGACGACGCCACAGCCCGACCAGGACAGTTCCGAACAGCCGAGACCCTACAGCCGGCAACAACTGTGTCAGGACGCAAAGTTGATCAACGCCTTGCGCAACGCCGCCGAAGAATGCTCGGAAGACGACGGCTGGGCGGAGCTTGGCGTCTGCGGCAGTTTGATCAAACGTCAATTTCCGGATTTCGACTCGAGAAACTACGGTTACGCCAAACTTTCCACCCTGATCGAAACGACCAAGCTGTTCGATCTGAAAAAAGAAAAAATGCCGGACTCGAATCACATCAAGCTCTATTATCGAGACAAAAAGAAGCATGGCAAATAATCCGCCATACTCGCCGACAAACCGTCTCTTAGGCCTAACCACATGACCAAACATATCTACCCGTTGCTGATCGCGCAGTTTTTATCGGCCTTCGCCGATAACGCCATCCTGTTTACCGTGATCGCCCTGGTGATGCAGTCCACGCAGCTGCCCTCCTGGTACGTGCCGGCATTGCAAAGCGTGTTTCTGGTCGCGTTCGTGCTGCTAGCCCCGTGGGTGGGCGGATTCGCCGACCATCATGCCAAATCGCGGGTGTTGATCGTAGCCAACCTTATCAAGGCTTCCGGCGCAGGTTTACTGCTGATCGATGTCGAACCGCTGTTGGCCTATTGCCTGGTCGGCGCCGGCGCGGCCATTTACAGCCCGGCCAAATACGGCATCCTGCCGGAACTGGCCGGACACGACTTACTGGTCAAGGCTAACAGCTGGATCGAAGGCTCGACGATCTTGGCCATTCTGTTGGGCATGGTAGTGGGCGCCAAAGTCGCCGATCACTCGATCACTTGGGCGCTGTGCGGCACGATCGCCTTGTTTCTGATTTCGGCATTGGTGACATTATTGTTGCCGGTCCGCGTCAGCCTGAGCAAGCCACCCGGCTCGACGCTACTGCGTTTTTTCCGTCAGATCGGCCGGTTCTTCGATACGCCCCGCTCGCGATTTTCGATGCTCGGCGCTTCGTTATTCTGGGCTGCGGCGGCAACCATACGCGTCATCATCATCGCCTGGGCCCCGCTGGTATTGATGAGCAAAAACGCCAGCGAAATCGCCGAACTGACCTTGTTTCTGGCCATCGGCATCATCGTCGGCTCCGCGTTGGTGCCGCGTTTGATTCCGTTGGACCGCCTGCGCCGCGCCCGCCTACCCGCCTATTTGATGGGCTTGTTCATCATCGGCTTGAGCTTCACCGATGCCCTATGGCCGGCACGATTGGCCCTGTTCCTGATCGGCATGGCCGGCGGCATGTTCATCGTCCCAATCAATGCCGCCTTGCAGGATCTGGGTCAACACAGTATCGGCAGCGGCGGCGCCGTCGCCTTGCAAGGTTTCTTTCAGAACCTGACCATGTTGATCGCGGTCGGCTCCTATACCTACGCCTCGTCTCGCCATGCCGACCCTGTATTGGCGCTATTAACCCTTGGCATCCTGGTCATCATCGCCACTTTTCTGGTCTCGTGGCATTTGCCGGATAATAGCGAACCTTATCGCTTGCATAGGGAGAATTGATCCATCAACAAGCGGGGATATTGCTGAGACCAATGATGGATTTCACTGCGTTCTGCCCTACCTTGCCGGTCAATCGTGGCCCGCATGAAGCTTTTCGAAATATGAGGCATCGGGGACGCGAATATCCCGGATTCCGCTGCGCTGCATCCAGGCTACAAGTTATCTACAACTTTTCGCGTCATAATCGCCGTCGTTTTACGTCAATCCGCCTGCAAAGCGGCCGCCTTGCCCCGTTTCTCATCGACCCGCGCCAGCAACAACAGGCCGACAACGAAAAACATCAAGGTCGACAGCAAGGCCATGCGCTGGTCTCCCGCAGTCAGGTAATTGACCAGCCCGTAACTGACCGGACCGACGATCGCCGATAACCGGTTGACCAGTCCCCACAAGCCGAGAAACTCGCCGGAACGGTCGGGCGGCGTGAACTGGCTGACCAACGCCCTGCCGACCGCCTGGCTGGCGCCCATCGCCACGCCGATGATATTGCCGGCCAGCCACATCTGGCTGGATTCATTGGCGAAGAAGGCCGTCACGATGGCGATAATCCAAAGTACCAAGGTAATAGCCAATGTCGGCACCGAACCGAACCGGTCCTGCAGATGGCCGCAGATGAAGGCCCCCACCGCTGCGGTGACATTGACCACCATGATGAGGATAATCAATTCCTCGCGACCAAAGCCCATGACTTCTTGCGCATAGATGGCCGCCAGCACGACGACGGTGCTGACGCCGGACTGGTAGACGGCCAGCGTCAACAGGAAGCGGAATAAATCGCGAAAATGCAAGGCATGTCGAAAGGTATGGGCCAAGCGCTGAAAACCGATGCGAACATAGGATATGCCCGCCGTCTTGGGTTGCGACACGGCCCTCTCGCGCAGCCAGATAAAGGTCGGCAGCGCGGTCAGAGCAAAGATCGCCGCGGTAATCAATAGCGTGAAGGGAATGATTTCGCTATCGGGCCAGCCCTGCTGCCTACCCCAACCGATAAACCAGAGGCAGCAACCAAGCGTCAGCAACCCGCCGAAATAACCGACGCTCCAACCATATCCGGACATTCGACCCATGTTTTCCTTGGGCACCAATTCCGGCAGGAAGGCGGCAATCAGGTTCTCGCCGCCGGCGAACATAATGGCAGACAGCGTCACCAACAACATTGCCAGCCAAACATCCCCAGGACCGACCAGCGCCAGCAATCCGGTCGCCAGAACGCAACCGATACTGGAGATCAGTAAAAATGTTTTCTTACTGGCCCGATGGTCGGCCATCGCCCCGATCACCGGGCCGGCGAGCATGACGGTAAAATTGGCCAGGCCCACCGCCAGCGACCATAGCAAAGTCGCCATGCCCGCATTCTGCTGATCCAACGGCGCGGCGATCACGCCGACAAAATAGGCGCTGTATATAGTGGTCAATATTACGGTGGTATAGCCCGAGTTGGCGAAATCGTATAAGGCCCAGGCCAGCAGTTCCCGGCGCCCGGCCGGCGGCCAGGTATTGTGTTGTTTTGCGCGGGTCATCGACATGCCTGAACGAGTTATTGCCGCGCGTTTCCGGTCCAACCGGCGAGAAAATTTTTCACCAGCATCGTGACCACCTGCTCGATGTCGCTGACCCCGACCATGTCCAATTTTCCCGCCAGCGACAGCATGCAAACGCCATGTACGCCGCTCCACAAGGTGCGCGCCGCTAAGCTGGACTGTTCTCGGGGTTGTTGCGGCTCCAGTTGGCAAAAAAGGTTCTCGATGCGCTCGAACATTCGATTCACTTTTTCCTTGTACCAGTCCGGAATGTCGCCATTCTCCTGCTGGCACTGCTCGAATATCATGGTCCAGCGATTATAATTCCGCTTGGCGTACGATAAATAAGCCTTGGCCAGATCCAAAATGCACTGTTCGATGTTGTCGCCATCCGCCACTTGATCCAGTTCCCTGGTCAGATCGTCCAGCGTGCGTCCTTTAACATGCCGGATCAAATCCGCCATGTTGTCGAAAACCATGTAAATGCTGCCAACGGTATAGCCAATCTCCATGGCGATTTTTCTGACCTTAAGCGCCGGAAAACCGTCTTCCTCGACAATGTCTTCGGCCGCCTTTAACACCATTTCTTTGATTTCTTCCATGCTGTGTTGACTTCTTCTTGCCATTGTCCTGTTTTGCTACAATCCTAAAAAACGCTACCTTACACGACCTGAGGCTTGGAATCGAGAACAAATGCACAATGAATTACTTTCGGTTGTCGATCAAAACGACCGCATCATCGACCGCCGCCCTCGTACCGAAATACACGCTCAAGGGTTACGCCATCGCGCCGTCCATGTTCTTGTATTTAACGACGACGGCCTATTGTTTCTGCAAAAACGCTCCATGCTGAAAGATTTGAACAAAGGTTTGTGGGATACTTCGGTTGCAGGCCATGTCGATCTTGGAGAAGACTATGGCCCGTGCGCGCTGAGGGAAGCGCAAGAGGAACTCGGCGTCGACGTGGCGGAAACGCTGACGCCGCTGTTCAAACTGGAGGCGACGCCGCAACTCGGCATGGAGTTCGTCCAGGTTTACCGCTGCCTCCATAACGGTCCGTTCGTATTGGCCCCGGAGGAAATCGACGCAGGTAGCTGGTTCTCGCCGGATGAAATCAACCACCGAGTCGATGTAGACGACAGCACACTGACCGATACCTTTAAAACCATCTGGCGACACTATCAACGACTATGATTTCCAGACATCGATTACAGGATTTCTACAACGACCTATTGCAACCGCATTCCTACAGCGACTACGGCCCCAATGGCCTGCAAATTGAAGGCCGGGAACGGATCGGCAAAATCGCCTTCGCCGTGTCCGCCACCCGCGACTCGATTGAGCGGGCAATAGCGCAACAAGCCGATGCCTTGGTCGTTCACCACGGCCTGTTTTGGTCCTTTCATGGCGCGAAGCCGCTGACAGGCGCATTCGCCCGACGCGTGCGGCCGCTGGTGAAACACGACGTCAACTTGTTCGCCTATCATTTGCCCTTGGACGGTCATCCCGAAGTAGGCAATGCGGCGACCCTCGGCCGATTACTCGATTGCATCGAACAGCAACCATTCGGCGATTACAAGGGTTCCCCAACCGGCATCAAGGGACAGCTGAAAACACCGGTCTCGGCGGCCACTTTGGCGGAAAGGCTGGAACAGGTTCTGCACCATCCGGTCATACTTGCTTCCCCCGACAAGTATCAGACGATTACGAGCTTGGGTATTATTACCGGCGGCGCCAACGGCGAATGGAAAAGCGCTTATCAACAAAGGCTGGATGCTTACATTACCGGAGAAATCAGCGAACACGACTGGCACGATAGCCAGGAACACGGCGTGCACATGCTGGCGGGAGGTCACCATGCGACCGAACAGTTCGGCATTAAGGCATTATTGGAAAGGACGCAACAGCAACTGGATGTTGACTGTTTTTATATCGGCAGTGACAATCCTGCCTGAAAGGTTAGAAATCAATGGCGGAGCGGACGGGACTCGAACCCGCGACCCCCGGCGTGACAGGCCGGTATTCTAACCAACTGAACTACCGCTCCGTTAGTGAAGCGAGTATTATAAAGCACTTTTATCCCTGGTCAAGCATATTTTTATTCATGAAAACAGAAACGCATAAAATTACCGTTAACCCGAAAGCCTACGTCACCTCGATCTGGTTAATTCCGGAACAGTTCGACTCTATTTTGCTGATCGCGCCGGGGGCCGGCAAGGATATGCATTCCGATTTCATCAGCCACCTGCACGAAGGCATCGCCGAATACAACATCATGACGGTGAAATTCAATTTTCCTTATCTGGAACAAGGCAGGGCAGCTCCCAATACGCCCTCGGTGCTGGAAGACACTTGGTTGGCGGTGATCGATGCAGTAATGGCTCAAACCGGCTTCCCCAGGGAAAAGATCTTTTTATCGGGCAAGAGCATGGGAGGGCGTTACGCAACCTTGCTGGCCGCCAAAATGGACGGCTTCGCCGGTATCATACTTTACAGTTATCCGCTGCATGCCCCCGGCAAAACGCACAAGCCCCGCAGCGAAGACCTGAATTCGGTCCATTCGCCGATGGTATTTTTTCAAGGCAGCCGCGATTCACTGTGCGAACTGGACGTGTTTAGACCGATTCTCGACAACTTACCCACGCAACCGGAATTGAATGTCATCGAAGGGGGCGACCATTCCTTCAAGATGCTGAAACGCCTAAACCGGAGCGACGCCTCGATTCGCCAGGAATTGGTCGAAAAATCGGTCGAATGGATCAAGCGTCACCAATAACCTGTCCGCTTTGCCGCGGTTCGCAAACGCCTCCATTCCATCGCGATAAGCGGCGGAACTATCGCCGTTGTCTCGATTGCCAATTGGTCTTCGTGGCGGCCGAGCAGCATTTATCGGTCGACGAAGAGAAAGCGATTTACGATTTGCATGAAAACGATCCCGCCGATCCGGGTTATCGGCAATTCTTGTCACGCCTGGCAATTCCCCTTAGCCACCGCTTACCGCCCAATGCGACGGGCCTGGATTACGGTTGCGGTCCGGGCCCTGCCCTGGCGGCCCTGTTTAAAGAACGGGGTTTCGCCATGCAGATGTTCGATCCGCTGTATGCCGATGATCAGAAAGTATTGAAACAACGCTACGACTTTATCACCGCGACCGAGGTCGTCGAGCACTTCCGCAATCCGCATGATGAATTCGAGCGTCTTTTTTCATTATTGCACCCCCAAGGCTATCTCGGCGTCATGACCAAATTGGTCATCGACGCGGAAGCTTTCGCCCGTTGGCATTACAAAAACGATCCGACCCATATCAGTTTCTTCTCCATCCCCACCTTTCGCTGGCTGGCTGAAAAATACGGCTGCAAGATCAAGTTCTTGCAGCGCGACGTGGTAATTTTTCAAACTTCGTGAGATGAATCGTTGTATGCCATGCCGCCGCAACCGGCTTTCGCGAAATGTAAAGACTTCTCTCGATCTGCGGGATAATCTGCCATGAAAAAAACCTGGATCACCACATTTTTGCTCGTGTTCGCCTGGTCGGCCGTGCAGCCCAAGGACTATCTGACCTGGAGCATGGAAGTGGCCCCCGCCGTGATCGGTTTTTTAATCTTGATCGCCACCTATCGCTCATTTCCGTTAACGCGCCTGCTCTATGGCTTGATTCTATTGCACTGCATCGTATTGATGGTGGGCGGCCACTACACTTACGCCGAAGTGCCTGTCTTCGATCAGTTAAAAATGCTGTTGGGGTTCGAAAGAAATAATTACGACAAACTCGGCCATTTCCTGCAAGGCTTCGTTCCGGCCATCATTGCCCGGGAAATTCTAATCCGTAAGGCCGTGGTCAGATCCCCGGCTTGGCGCAACTTCTTCATCGTTTGCATTTGCCTTGCCGTTAGCGCGCTGTATGAATTGATCGAATGGGGCGCCGCCATCGCCATCGGCATCTCGGCGGAGGCATTTCTCGGAACCCAGGGTTATATTTGGGACACCCAGGCCGACATGGCTTTCGCGTTGACAGGCGCCATAACGGCCCTGCTGTTGCTGGGACGAATCCATGATTCACAACTGCAACGCTTCAAACCCTTTGCCGCCATGCCCAAATAAAAGGCATATCCACACACGTTTGGAAGATACTGCAGGTAACGCACCCTTGTAACTCATTCATAGGAGCCAGTCATGACAGAACAATTGAATTCCCCCGTCACCCGTCTTCTCGATGCGCATGCTATCGAGTACGGACTGATCGAGATCCCTCTGGACCCCGAGCGAAAGCCGGTGCGTTCGCTCGAACAACTAATGGCCGGCCTGGACCGCGATCCCGGCCAAATCGTCCGCAGTCTGTTATTCCGTTGCGGTTCCGGTCAGTTCGCGCTATTGGCCGTGGCCGGCGGCGGCCGGGCCGATTGGGGCGTGCTGCGCAAACAGCTGGACGAACGCCGCTTGACCATGGCGCAAGCCGACGAAGTGTTGCAAGCGACCGGCTATCCGATCGGCGCCGTGCCTCCCATCGCCCTGCCCGAGGCCGTTCGCGTGCTGGTGGACGAAACTGTTTTTGACCATGGCAAGGTCGTTATCGGCAGCGGCGTGCTGGGTTACGCGCTCGACGTGGCCGGCACCGATTTAAGAAAAGTTCTGGCGGACGCAGAAACCGGGCATTTCGTGAAGTTGTAGGAAGCGGGGTAAATGTACTCATCATTCCTGTACTCCCTTGGATAAATGCCGAAATTTGAAGTGCGAAGGGAATAGAAACATCGCACGAATCTTTGCGCCAAAATGATGCCGGCCTATTAATCGACAGCCTCTCGATTTCCACTCGTGCGCTATTATTAGAGAGATACCATGTTTGAAACCGGCCGAAGACATCGAACACAGGCTTACTTGCCACGGCACACCGTTAAGAAGGAGTTCAATATGAATCACGCAAGCGACAATCACGGCCCTGTCTATTCATACCGGGTCTGGGACCGTTCGGTCCGCTTGTTTCACTGGCTGAACGTTATCTGCGTCATCGGCTTGATCGGTGTCGGCTTGGTTATAATGAACAACAAAAGTTTTGGCGTCAGCGCCGACGGCAAAATACTGTTGAAAACCATCCATGTTTATTTCGGCTATGTGTTTGCCGCCAACCTGACATGGCGTATCGCCTGGGGCTTTATTGGCGGCCGTTTTTGCCGTTGGCCGGCCATTTTCCCATTCGGCAAGGGTTACCTCAATTCGTTAATTTCCTATCTAAAGGCCCTTAAAACCGGACGCCCCGTTCATTATGCGGGCCACAACCCCGTGGCAAGAATGATGGCGACGCTGCTGTTTTTATTGCTAATCGCGCAGGCGTCGACCGGCCTGATCCTGGCCGGCACGGACCTTTATTTTCCTCCCTTCGGCCAAGAAATGGCCGAATGGGTTGCCGGCGAGGATCGCGGCTTAGCAGCCGAATTGAAACCGGGTTCGAAAGAAGGTGTCGATCCTGTTGCCTATCAAGAAATGCGGGCGTTCAGAAAACCGTTTATCACTATCCATAATTACGCCTTTTATGTGCTATCGGCGGCAATATTGCTCCATATCATTGGCGTGGTTGTGACGGAAATCAAGGAGAAGAGCGGCTTGGTCTCGGCGATGTTTACCGGCAATAAGTTTTTTCACCAAAAGCCGCTCGATTGGGATGACGACGAAGCCTAATACATAACTGAAGAGTCAGTTCTTTCTCTCGACACAAATCAGCACATGAACCAGAATCAATATCGACAATTTCTCAACGATCCGGTGGCGTTTTTGAGTGCCGACCCAGAACTGCTGTACGGCTGACTCTACATACGCTAGCGTAATAGGATTATCTTATGAGCTCCGCCGCTGCGAAACTAACCCTATCAACGCAATTTGAACGTATCGAGCGGGGGCATATGTATGGATACCGGCTCGACCTTCCAAATATCGCGGCAATATTCGGCGATGGTCCGGTCGGCCGAAAACTTGCCGGAACGGGCGGTGTTAAGCAGCGACATCCTGTTCCAGCGCATTCTGTCCCGATAGGCGAGATCGACCTCCACCTGGCATGCGTAATAGGCATTGAAATCGGCAAACACCATAAAAGGATCGCTGAACAGCAAGTTGTCGGTCAGATCGCGGAACAAGCCCACATCTCCGTGGGAAAAGAAGCCGCTTCGAATCAGGTCGACCGCTTCCCTGAGAATGATATCGTTTTGGTAATAATCCCGCGGCGTATAACCAGAGTCCTTTAAACGCTGAACCTGCTCGGCGGTGTTGCCGAATAAAAAGAAGTTTTCCTCCCCCACTTCTTCCCTAATTTCGATATTGGCGCCGTCCAGCGTGCCTATCGTCAACGCCCCGTTCATCGCGAATTTCATATTGCCGGTGCCGGACGCTTCCTTGCCGGCCGTCGAAATCTGCTCGGAAAGATCGGCGGCCGGGTAGATCAATTGGCCGTTACTGACGTTGAAATTGGGCAAGAACACCACCTTGAGAAAATCTTTGGTTGCCGGATCTCGATTGACCACATGCGCGACCGAATTGATCAATTTAATGATCAGCTTGGCCAGGTGGTAACCCGGCGCCGCCTTCCCGGCGAAAATAAAGGTGCGGGGGTGATAGTCGAAATGCGGGTCCGATTTAAGGCGCTGATACAGCGCGATAATGTACAAAATATTCAAATGCTGGCGCTTGTATTCATGGATGCGTTTGACCTGCACATCGAAAATCGAGTCCGGATCGACCCCCACCATGGTGCGTTCGTACAATTTTAGTGCGAAATCATGCTTGTTGAGGCGTTTGGCATCATGCCAGATTTCCAGGAAATTGCTGTCGTCCGCCTTGTCCTCCAGCCGTTTCAATTGGCTCAAATCGCCGATCCATCTCTCGTCGCCTATCGCATCGCTGATCAACCGGCTAAGCCGTGGATTACACAAGGCCAGCCATCGCCTGGGCGTAACGCCGTTGGTCTTGTTGCTGAATTTTTCCGGCCAGAAGCGGTAAAAATCGGCCAAGACATCGCTTTTCAGCAACTCCGTATGCAATGCCGCCACGCCGTTGATGGCATGGCTGCCGACGCAAGCCAAATTGGCCATGCGCACTTGGCGTCCGCCCCACTCGCCGATCAGGGACAAACGCGCCACTTGTTCGGTATCGTATAAACATTGGGGCCGAACCCGTTCGAGAAAGCGGTCGTTGATCTCATAAATGATCTCCATCAAGCGCGGCAACAAGTTCTGAAATAAATCGACAGGCCAGCATTCCAGGGCCTCCGGCAACAGCGTGTGGTTGGTGTAGCCGAAGGTGTTTTGCGTGACATGCCAGGCGATATCCCAAGGCACTTCATGCTCGTCCAGCAACAAGCGCATCAATTCGGCAATGGCGATGGCCGGGTGGGTGTCGTTCAGTTGCACGGCGAATTTTTCATGAAAATGCTCCAGCCCTACCCGTTGCACCTTCATGATCCGCAGCATGTCCTGCAGGGAACAGGAAACGAAGAAATACTGTTGCTGCAAGCGCAATTGCTTTCCTTGCAAGGGTCCATCGTTAGGATAGAGCACCTTGGTCAGGTTCTCCGAAGCGACTTTTTCCTCCACCGCTCCGTAGTAGTCGCCCTCATTGAAACGACCGAAATTGAACGACTCCGGCGCCACCGACTGCCATAAGCGCAAAGTATTGGCGGTATTGTTCTTATAGCCGAGGATCGGGGTGTCGTAGGGAATGCCCTTGACTTGCCAACCGGGCACCCAACGCACGCTGAACTCTCCGTTTTCCTTTTCCAGCCTTTCCGTATAACCGCCGAACTTGATATCCACGGCCCATTCGGGGCGAACGATCTCCCAGGGATTGCCTTTCAGCAACCATTTATCGGTTTTCTCCACCTGCCAGCCGTCGATAATGACCTGTTCGAAAATACCGAATTCGTAGCGTATGCCATAGCCGATCGACGGTATCTCCATGGCCGCCATGGAATCGAGGAAACAGGCCGCCAACCGGCCCAAGCCGCCATTCCCCAAACCGGGTTCCGGCTCCTCAAGCAACAGCTCGTCCAGGTTCAGGCCCAGTTCCAGCATCGCCTTGCGCACTACATCGGTGACGCCAAGGTTCAACAAATTCAGCGCCAGATGCGGTCCCATCAAAAATTCGGCCGACAGATAGGCAACGGTTCTGGAATGTTTTTCGGTATATTCGGAGGCCGTTCCTACCCAACGCGCCATCAGCATATCGCGCACGGTATAGGACAGTGCCATGTAATAGTCGAATGTACTGGCCAGCGCCGGGAATTTCCCCTGTACATTGGCCAGGTTGCGAAAAAAACTCCTTTTCACTTCTTCCGTCGTCAGTTGTAAGTTTGTCTGCGCCATAAAGTTGCGACCTCGGTGATTAATTTAACGACTAAGTAAGTTCAGTCACCATTACACGAAGCAATATTAATGCCTCATTGCTTACTTCCTTCTCAGTCAATTCATGGTCCCGGCTTTAATCTGGGCTTACATGATTTACGCACTGCATTGGCCAAGCCTGGGCAATCTCTGTATAGCGCTCGCACTGGGTAGCGAATTGACTCGAACCATCTGCACGGCGTGTCAATTATTTAAGAGGAAGTTTATTTATTTTGAAGTACTCGCCCATCTAATGTACGACATCGCGGGCAAGCGCCTATTAGAAGTGGGCTGCCCTTGGCAAGCCCGTTGCTAAACCATCGTTCGGCCAATATTAACGCGACAGATTACCATGCGGAGGCAGAGGCTTTTCTGATGGAAAACACCGACTATCTGACTCGGCGGTTTCGGGGCCGGATTCTGCGCTATCGGCGGTCGTCTTAGCTAAAAACATTGACTAAAACGCGAATTCTCAAGCCGAAAATTCGGCAATAGAATCATTGTCAGAACTCGCCTACGGCCATAATTATGCTATTCTATTCCAACTTTAATTTAGAAGCAGAAGTCATGAAAGCTCTGTTATCGATTGTTACCATCGCCGGAATCATCGTGCTCTACTTTATGGGGGTCGCGTTCCATATCAATTTTTTTAATACTGAAATGTTGATTCACAATGCCATCCACTTTTTCGCCGGTTTTTTCCTGCTAGGCACCTGGGTTTGGTACAAGCACCAGCTTAAATTCAAGACAGCCTTATATACCATCCTTATCCTGATGGCCTTAGATTACCTGGTAGATTTCATCCGCGATGTCAATAACTTCAATCTGCAAATGATGATTTATGATGTGTTTATTGTGTTTTGGGGCGCAGTCATCGGTTATTTGTTCAGGCGTGGTTTGAAAAAAAACAGATTCGAAAACCGGCTTGAGGGCTGAACTAGCGAAACCGTCAATCACATTGTCTATCCAACTTTTTCCTTCCGACAAAGTCTGCACTAAAAATAAAACCTCAGTAGAATATGGCACTAAGTAGTCATTATCCGAGGGATTAAGCATTGGAAAATTTCACACCCTATTCCGCCCTGTTGGGCGGTTCGCTAATCGGCCTCAGCGCCGCTATTCTTTTACTTTTCAACGGCCGCATCGCCGGCATCAGCAGCATCATGAACGGCGTTTTCAAATCGCCCAAGCATGAAGTCAGCTGGCGTTCGGCATTCCTGGCCGGTTTGGTACTCGGCGCCTTGTTGTTTCAGTGGATCGCGCCCGGCTTCATCACACCCCGCCAAGAGTATCCATTAGGGTTGGTGGCGATCGGCGGTTTTCTGGTCGGCGTCGGCACCCGCCTCGGCAGCGGTTGCACCAGCGGCCATGGCATCTGCGGCATCGCCAACCTGTCGCTACGCTCGATTTATGCCACGCTTACCTTCATGGCGACCGGCTTCATCACTGTTTTCTTGATCAGACACGTATTTTCACTGACATGAGTAAAATCATCATTGCCCTGCTTTGCGGGGTTATTTTCGGCCTGGGCCTGTCGTTGTCGCAAATGGTGAATCCGAACAAGGTGCTCGCCTTTTTAGACATCAGCGGCAACTGGGACCCGAGTCTGGCCTTCGTCATGATGGGGGCGCTGGCGGTCGCGCTTCCAGCGTTCCGCTTCATCCAAAAACGGCGGCAGCCCGTGTTCGAAGACGGCTTTCACGTCACCCATAAAACCGCGATCGACAAGCCATTGTTGTCCGGCGCCGCCATCTTCGGCATCGGCTGGGGCATGAGCGGTTATTGTCCGGGACCGGCAGTGACCAGCCTTGGCTTCGGTTCGATGGAAGGCCTGGTCATGGTTGCGGGAATTTATGCCGGTTTTTTCGCCGAACGCTTTTTTGCTAAAAAATAGGCAGATTAAAGCGCAGCGCCCCATCTTTCATGAGTTATGCTTGAGCCATCGCTGCCCGACAGGGAACAAATCTACAGCGTCACCGAACTGAACCGCGCCACCAAGCGCTTACTGGCCGAATATTTCGCGACGATACGGGTCGAAGGGGAAATTTCCAACCTCAGCACGCCATCGTCCGGGCATATTTACTTTACGCTGAAGGACGCCAATGCCCAGGTGCGTTGCGCGATGTTCCGCATGAACCTGCGCCGAGTGCGTTTTCGGCCCGAAAACGGCAAACAGGTGGTCGTCACGGCCCAGGTCGGCCTGTACGAACCGCGCGGCGATTATCAATTGA
This sequence comes from Methylomarinum vadi, assembly GCF_000733935.1. NCBI lineage: Bacteria > Pseudomonadati > Pseudomonadota > Gammaproteobacteria > Methylococcales > Methylococcaceae > Methylomarinum > Methylomarinum vadi. Next base: position 3,671,016 of record NZ_JPON01000001.1, on the reverse strand, counting down.
TCGTCGAGGCGATGGAAGAAGCCGGCTCCGGCGCCCTGCAGCAAGCTTTCGAACGTTTAAAGAACAAATTGCTGGCGGAAGGACTGTTCGAGGCATCGCGTAAACAAGCCATTCCGAGCCTGCCCTCCCGGATCGGTCTCATCACGTCGTCCACCGGCGCCGCGATTCATGACATTTTGACGGTGTTGAAACGGCGCTTTCCGGCCGTTCCGGTCATTCTCTACCCGGTCGCGGTCCAGGGCGACAGCGCCAGGCACGAAATCGTCCGGGCGCTAGAAACGGCGAACCAACGACAAGAGATAGACGTGCTGATCCTCGCCCGCGGCGGCGGATCGCTGGAGGACCTGTGGGCTTTTAACGAGGAGATCGTCGCCCGGGCGATCGCGGCCAGCGAGATACCGGTCATTTCCGGCGTCGGTCACGAAGTCGATTTCACCATCGCCGATTTCGTCGCCGACCTGCGCGCTCCCACCCCCTCCGCCGCGGCGGAACACGCCGTGCCAGATCAACAAGAATGGATCAACACATTTCGCGCCTACGAGCTACAACTGCAACAATTGATCCGGCGAAAATTGACGCAACAGCGGCAAACGCTGGATTGGCTGCAGCGCGCATTGCAACTGCAACATCCCGGTCAACAATTGCAACGCAACGCACAACGCCTGGATGAACTGGAGAATCGCTTGCGCATGGCCATGCAAGTTCGAATCAGTCAAAACAAAGTGCGGCTGGAATCGAAAGCCCAGACATTGTATCGGCACAATCCGGCCGATAAAATCGGTTATCATCGGCAAAAATTACATTATTTCGAAAAACAGCTGCAACGCGCCATGTTGGGAAAGTTGGAGCAACTGAAGCGCCAGCAAACCGCTCTTACTCAAACGCTGCATGCCGTCAGTCCGCTGGCGACACTGGAACGCGGCTATGCGATCGTCACCGATTCCGGCAGCGGCGAAATCATCAAATCCAGTCATCAGCTTAATTCGGATTCCGTATTGGAAACCCGCTTGAGCCATGGCCGCTTCACCAGCCGAGTCAAGGAGATCAAACATGATGAATAAAATATTGTTTCTATTACTTCTCCCCATCGCTGCGTGGGCGGGCAAATTGCCGGAGCAACTGGCCGTCCCCGGCGGCATCGTCAAGATTGGCGTGGGCGAAGGCCATACGAACGCCCCCAAGGTTTTCTATGACGGTAAGCGCGTCTTGGTCACTAAAGATGAGCAAAGCTGGCTGGCGCTAGTCGGTGTGCCATTATCGGCGAAACCGGGCCAACACAGCCTCCAGGTTATCGGCAATAACGAGGAACGGAATCTCAAATTCAACATCGCCGACAAAGAATATCCGGCGCAGCACTTGACCATCACCAAAAAACGCATGGTGACCGGCTTCACCGAAGCAGACCTAAAACGCATCGAAGCCGATAAGATCGAAATGACCAAGGCCAAGGCGGTATGGAGCGAAGGGCCGATCGATGCCGATTTCGTCGCCCCGGTGGACGGCCGCTTGAGCAGTCTGTTCGGCTTGAAACGTTACTTCAACGAGATTCCGAAAAATCCGCACAACGGTCTGGACATCGCCGCGCCAACCGGCACGCCCATCCTCGCACCGGCCTCCGGCAAGGTAATCAATACCGGCAATTATTATTTCAACGGCAATACCGTTTTTCTCGACCACGGTCAAGGCCTGCTCAGCGCGTACTTACATATGAACGAAATCACTGTCAAACCCGGCGATGTCGTTAAACAAGGCGACCCACTGGGTACGGTCGGCGAAACCGGCCGCGTCACCGGCCCGCACCTACACTGGATCGTCTATCTGAACCATACCCCGGTCGATCCTGCATTATTCATCTCGCAAGATATCGTCAGGCTGGATGCGAGAAACAAGAAATAAAAGCACACCGGCCGAGTATTGGCTCAAAGCCCGGCCCAACATTTAAGAACCGGTCTTATCAAAAGGTAGAGTAGAGAACAGGGTTCCGCTTTCCACAGGCTTGGCCTATCCGTTTCCGCCTCTTTCGTCCGGCGGTGCCTCAATAGCCTTGCCATAGTCAGCTTCTCCTGCCCTCCCTCATCAAACCGTGCGTGCGGTTTTCCCGCACACGGCTTTCCGATGTTCTTCACACCAGGGCATGCACCTTCTTCCAGCCCGCCGTTGTCGGAACTTTGTATAGCCCATATTTCGTATAAAGCTGCTGACTGGGAAAGCGGCCTAAACCAGCCCCCCGGTCCTTTACCTTGTGGCGTTTCATCAGGTGTGTTCGCATACGCTCTTCTGTATGCCATTTTACCCTCTCCAGCGCTTGACTGGAGTTACCATAATGAAAGTAGTTCACCCAGCCACGAAGCACGCTATTCACACTGCCTATAACATGCTCAAGTGGTATCGGTGTCCGTTCTCTCGCGGTCAATTGCGTTATACGATCTTTTATTTTCGCCAACGATTTTGGAGACGGGCTCCTATGCGTATAAGACTTGCCCGTTTTCCAACTTTTGCCGACCCTAATTTTAAAACCCAGTAAGTTAAAAGGCTCGTTTCTGGCATCGACAATGTGCGTCTTGGTCTCATTTAACGTGAGATCCAGTCGCTCTAGTACATGCTTTACCGTTGCCAAGGGCATATCTGCTTTGCCCCGACACATCACCACAAAATCATCTGCATATCGGATAATCCGTGCTTGCAATTTCCAGCACAAATGATGCCGTTCCCATATCCGGTCGAGTACATGCAAGTAGCAGTTCGCCAGCAAAGGTGAAATGACGCCACCTTGCGGCGTTCCCAAGCTATTGCCTTTGCCACCACCTACGTTCCTTTTGACACCATCCTTGTCCTCACTAATCACCGGGGTTTTCAGCCATTGCTTAATGAGATGCAGAACCGCACCATCAACGATGCGTTCGGCTACCACAGCCATCAGTTTGGCGTGAGGTATACTATCGAAGTATTTCGACAGGTCTGCATCAATAACGCAGGTATAACCCTGATGGAGTGCATTCGTTATCTCATCCACCGCATCATGGGCGGATTTCTTCGGCCTAAATCCATAGGAGTTCGGGCAAAAGTCCGCTTCGAATATAGGTTCGATAATCAGTTTCACTGCCATTTGGGCCACACGATCACGGATCGTCGGAATTCCCAACGGACGCATAGTGCCATCCGCCTTCGGAATCATGACGCGCCGTACCGGATTCGGACGGTAGGTCTTGTCTTTCAGGTCCTGAGCCAGTTCCAGCAAGAACTTATCTATCCCAGTCTTCTGCTCTATGTCCTCAAAATTCATCCCGTCGATTCCAGGACTTCCTTTGTTGGCCCGGACAAGACGGTAGGCAAACAGGAGGATGTCTTCCCGCCACATCTTGTCATATAGTGCATAGAAGCGATAGGCCGGTGCTTGCTTGGCCTTGATGTAGAGCTTCCTCTGTAGTGTCCTGAGATTTTCCGGAGTTTCTAGCATTTCGCAATCTCCTGTCCTTCCACTCTTCGGTTGCGTGAACAAAGTAGGGTTCCTTCTCTCAACCGGGGTTATGTTGTCCCTCGGCCTTAGACGATACTATGAACCCCTCCGACTCCCGTTACAGTCCGGTGCGATTTCGTTTCCTTATACGCCCCAGTCGATGGCCTCCCCACCACTGCAACGGGTCTCCAGCACTGGGCAATAAATCTTCGAGAACATGCCGACCCTGCTACCCCGGGAGTCGATAAATGCCACTTCCGTTATTTCAGCACCTATCCAACGGCCTTCCCCTTCTGACCACAGGGTCAGCTTCTCCACTTCGTTTACGAGGCTACTCATAGGTTCACTTACGTTACGGCCTACTCTCTTGCTGTTTGGAAACTCACGACCCCGTGTTACCACAGCGCCGCTTCCTCATACTACCGGGGCGTACGGACAATTCCCCGGACGGGACTTTAACCCGCTAGATTTATTGCTATTACTGCGAACGGTCAGTCTCGATTGGATGTTGTCTAACGTAAAATCAGGAGCCTGCGTCCACTCTGTAGCCGTTATCGAAGGAGATCAAGGCCTTTCTCGTAACCAAGCCCAAGCGGCCTCTTCGTCGGATATATCGAAGTATTTTACGGTTGCTTGAGTAAACGGTTTGCATAAACGAGCCATCCATTCTTCCCATTGCTTATCGCCGACCAGCGCGATGCGGTCAAAATCGGAGTAGTGTTGGACGCCAAACTTTAGATCGTCCCAGGCGGCATTCAGGTCCCAACCATGGAAGTCTTCGAATTTCGCGAGGAGAGATACTTCGCCTTCGGCCTTCGCAAGCGTTTTTTCGACAACTGGAATGAAGGCCTGATAGTCCTCATCGTGCAATGTACCGGTCAACTTGAAACCCAGAATTTTGGGAGAATCGTTCGGGATGAGCTCGATCATGCTACTTGCCTCATCAGTTTAAAGATAACTCATGAAAATATAATTTGAACCCAAAAGGGTTAAGATTAACAACGAAACCTCATGGGGACAATTGATACTAGGGTTTGGTATGTTAGTCGCCTAGCGAATGAAATCGTTCCCTCTCTGAAACATAAACAATGGGGCCAATCAGTAACAAAAAACTCAAGAAGTAATAACTCCCAGAAACGCTATCATCGGTTTGCATTTTGTAAATGAAGTACGGCAAAACGGCCATGCTGAAAACAACCAGCCATAATTTCAGTTTAGGATGGGATTCAATGAAATCGCCCATCCGTTTTCTTTCGTTTCCGTACCCTTTGTAATAGGAAAAGTCGTGAAACGCTGAGAACATTCCAAACAAAGCCCCTAGTCCCAACAATGCCGGCTGCTGATGTTCGATTTCCAGGAAAGACGTGAGTATAATCGCGAGAATAACTGATCCTCCAATAACCCAGTATCGCACCAGTTTCCTCTGTCCTGTCGTCATATTGGCCTTGTGTCAAATTCCAGTCGTAACCTGCACATATTTAACGGGCACGGCTAAGGAAAAATTTGTCGCGGTGTTTGGATTTGTTGCGTATTAAACGGAATAACATCAAGTTAGATGAAATTGATTTTACTGTCGATAATTTTCGATTTTAAAAATACAAATTCGGCCAAAATCGCCTGTCAGTAAATCGAAAGATCAAGTCTCTGAATGTCCGGTTCATGGCATCAATCCGGGTCAAAAAGGGAGACACTTGGTTAAGAAACCGTATCCAGAAAGCGATTTCAAATAGTCGCAAGCGCAGTAAGCGGAAATACCGAATAAAATTCCCCATCAATCATGTCAGTAACCGGGGCCGCGATGAAAAATCAGCTCATCCACCGGTACGCCGCCGAGCAAATGCTGTTCTATGATGCGGTCGAGATTGGCTTCGGTGACGTTGTAATACCAAACGCCATCCGGCTGTACGCAGAGGATGGGCCCCGCCTTGCAGGTGGCGAAACAGTTCGTGCGGGTGCGTTTGACCCGTAACGCGCCCTTATCCAGGCCCGCCGCCTTGAACTTTGCCCCCAGGCTGTCGAACAAGGCTTGCGATTCGCCGTTTTGCGTACAACGCGGGCCGGTGCAGACCAGCAAGTGGCGTTTGTAATCGCCCAGTTTGGGTTTTTCGGGAATAGTCATGTCATTCATCGATCTTCTCTTGTTTTGAAATAGCGTCTTCGGCAAAGCTTGGCATTTACACTCGTTCCCGCGCTCCGCGTGGGAATGCAGTCTGAACCGCTCTGCGGTTCGGGACGCGGGAGCGTCCCTGTCTGAGTTACCACGCAGAGCATGGTAACTAGATCGTGAAGTTATTTTTTGCTAAATCCATAGCGCCTCAGTCTAATCTTGGCGTTTGACCGAATTGTCCGATCGCTTGCTGGAAGCACTCAAGGGCATTCTGGTCGAATTGACCGCCCGCTTTGACCAGCAGCAACGAACAAATCGCTTCTCCGTGAGCATCGGTCAAATACAATCCCTGTTGTTTGTCGCCTTGACAGAAAAACCAGGCGCCGGCGATGCGAGCGGTATCGACATGCAAATGGCAATGCTCGTTGGTTAAATTTAACCATGTGTTTTTCCGGGTCAGATTTTGCGCTTCCAACAGGATTTCGGCGATGGCGCCATGACTGCGCACCACGGCCCGCAGTCGCCCCCAGTTGCTCGCCGCAGCCAGCACTTCATCCAACTGCTCCTCAGCTATCGGCTTGCTTTTCATCACACCGGCCTCATCGTCCTCTCCGGCATCCGCGACGGCAGCCAATATTTCGCCTAACGGCGCGTCGAAATGCCCGGCGATATCGCGTAAGTTCGCCTCGGGATGCTCGCCGATATGACGGCGCACGCAGGCATGCCAGCCTGTCAGTCCCATGCTCAGCGAGCGGCCGGCCTGCTCGCCGTTTCTGGTTTCGCCGGTCAATGTATCGTATTTATTGGCATAACCGCGCGGCGTGACCATCAAACCTTCGCGAACGAAGGTGCTGCTGTTGCCGATCAATACCGTGCATAACATGCCGATCTCGCAATCGGCCATTTGCGCCAGTGTGGTCATTTGTATAAATTGACGGCGGCGGTAACCGGATTTGACGATCGCCACCGGCGTATCCGCCCGGCGATGCAACAGCAAGATTCGTTGCGCCTCGACAATTTGTTGGGTGCGGCAGCCACTTTTCGGGTTGTACAGTCCGACGACGAAATCGGCTCGGGCCGCGGCCTCCAAACGACGGGCGATGGTTGGCCACGGCGTCAGTAGATCCGACAACGAGATCGAACAAAAATCGTGGGTCAGCGGCGCGCCGACCAGCGCCGCACAGGCATTCAAGGCCGTCGCGCCGGGTATCACTTCCACGCTGATACCGCTATCCGGCGTCCAGCCGGCCTGGAACAGCACTTCGTAAGTCGGTCCCGCCATGCCGTAAACGCCGATGTCGCCCGACGATACCAATGCGACCGTTTTACCCAGACGGGCATGTTCGTAAGCCTCGATGCTGCGGTCCAGTTCTTCGGTCATGCCTTTACGAATCACTTCCTTACCGTCGAGCAGGTCCTGCACCAGTTTGATATAAGTGGAATAACCGATCACCACATCCGCCTCGGCGATGGCGTCCAGGGCCCGCTGACTCATGTGCTTCGGCGCTCCGGGGCCGAAACCGACTAATAAAATTTTGCCTTTGTTCATCACTCTCTCAAGTTGACTATCGAAACCGTGGCGTTTTTGCCGTCCTCGCCGCGGTATTTGTGTTTTTCCAACAATAAGGCCGACATAGTCGCATTGGCCGCCAACAGCGCGGCGGCTTCGGCCACCGCGGGCGTACCCATGTATTTGCGCACGGTTTCCGACGGATTCGGAACGTCGACTCGCGCCAGTTGTTGCGCGCTGAAAAACTGCAACGGCCAGCCGTACATCTGCGCTAACTCTAAAATCGCGGTCTCGTCGCTTTTCTTGTCAATGGTCGCCAGGCCGGCGACGGCGCGCTTGTCCAAGCCCGCCAGCGCCAAAGCCTGCTCGACCGCGCTCTGCACCGTAGCCGTCGAGGTATCGCGGTCGCAGCCCAGACCCAGTATGACTTTCATGAATCCTGCCCCAGCGGCGGACGATACACCACCAGACGTTCGGCGAGCTTGTCCCAGCAGCCGGGCTCGATGTCGCGTCGGGTAACCCACAGCACCGCGCGATAACGGTCGAGATCGACCTCCTCGAAACGCTCGAACAGATGGATATTGCCGGGCAGCGGCGTCGGCCGCGACCACCAGTTCTTGGCCCCGGCCTCCTGCACGAGGGCAATCGGCTCTTCGTTGACGACATGCGCCGATACGCGGGTGATGTTGATTTTCGGCGCCTCGACCCGCCAGCCCAATTCCCGGCCCAGAATATCCACCGGGATGGTTTTGCCGACATCGGAAGCCGTGGTCAATACCGCTTGCGCATCCAACAGCGCCGCCAAGCGTTCGGCAAAGGCATTGGCCCCGCCGACATGGCCGGATAACACCGGAATCACGAATTTCCCGGCATCATCGATGACGACCACCCCGAGGTCTTCATCCTTGGATTTGAGATACGGTGCAATAAGCCTAACCACCGCGCCCAGCGAAATAAACATCACTAACTGATCGTAATTTTCAAACAGCCTACCGATATTCGCGCGCAACGCGCCTGACAGTATTTCGATGGGATTGGCGATATCGGGCAAATCGGCGGCGAATTTTTCCGAAACCGCCAAATGCGCTTCGGGTAATTGTGCTGCAAGCCTTAGCGCTTGCGACAAACCGTGTTTAGTGATCGCGACCAGCACGATACGGGGTTCGGTCATGGTGCTTATGACTCCAATTCAGTGGTTGATGTTTTCTTACGGCAGCCGCGAATCAATTCGCCGCGCTGCCGGTGCGGATTTCGGATCAATAGCAGGGATAGATAATTGACCTTTGCGCCTTGCAGACGCTGGACATCTCGCTCGACCCGTTCTTCCGGCGCGCCGGCTTTCTCGACGAATGCTGCTTGTGCTAGCAGATTGCGGCGTTGCAACAAGTCGATAATGTCGTCTAATAAGGGTTTGACCTTCAGCAATATCAGCGTGTCGAAATCGTCCAGCAAACGTTCGATCATGCCGATGCCATAACCGGCCGGTATGATCGCGACGGTCTCGTCGGTATCGGCCAGCGGCATCGCCACCCGCGCGGCGGCGGCGTTGAAAGACGGCACGCCGGCCACGGTTTCGATCGCGACGGCGGCATCTAAAGCCTGCACGGTGCGGGCCAGATGACCGAACGTCGAGTAAGTGGAGGCGTCGCCCTCGACCAGAAACAGCACGTCCCGGCCGCTGTGCAAATGCGCCAACACGGTCTCGGCTGCGCGCAGCCAGTAGCCGGCCAAAATATCTGTATCGTGAGTCATCGGAAAGATCAACGCCGCATGTTGTGGCGGTAGCGTTAAACCGCCGCACAAGACGATTTGCAAGGCATGGCTGTCGGCGTCCTTGCGCCGGACAGGATAAGTCCAACAGCAATCTCGTCGTTGCAAAAATTCCCAGGCGCGGCGGGTGATCAGGCCGGGATCGCCGGGCCCTAACGACACGCCTAACAGACGACCTGTTCTATGTTCATTCATGGTTGCTTTCCTGAGACACTCATAGGATGTGCTGAACACCGTGAAGCGCATCGGTAATCGCGACAGATGCGCCTCCTAACGTCGGCACATCCTATTTGTGCGCACGTTATCGCGTTATGTTCATTCATGCTTGCTTTCCTGTGACGCGCCGCATTGCGCGCAAACGATCCAGATCGGATTTTCGGCTTGCAAGCGGTTCATATTCAATATCGGTTTGCTGCGCGCGGCTTGCAGCTGCACCACATCCCAGTCGGCGCCGGTCGTTTTTAAGACTTCTGTGGCCGCAGCCAGGTTTTCCAGCGTCGCGAAGTTCATCACCAACTGGCCTTCGTCGCGCATGCGGTTTAGACATAGTACGATCAAATCGCGCAATTCCCCGCCGGAGCCGCCGATGAATACCGCGTCGGGATCCGGCCAACTATCCAGGCCGTCCGGCGCGCGGCCGAGGCGCAACGTGTAGTTGCTGACTCGCAAACTGCTCCGGTTGGCCGTCACGATGGCCGCGTCCTCGGCGTTTTTCTCGATCGCGTAGACATGACCTTGCGGGCACAATCGCGCGGCTTCCAGACCGACCGAGCCGGAACCGGCGCCGATGTCCCAGACAATGCTGTTCGGCTTCAGCGCCATCCGCGCCAACGACACGGCGCGCACTTCGCGTTTGGTGATCAGACCTTTATCGGGCTTGCGTTGTTGATAGCGCTGATCTGGCAGGCCGAATAGCGCTTCTTTCTTAACCGGCTTGCGCCGAATCAACACGATATTAGGATAGTCAAAACGGCGGCCTGCGGCCTCATCGATCGGCAGCCAGCCCGAGTTAGCTTCTTGGGCTTGCATCAGCCGGGATAGCACCGCGATGTCGTAATCTTCGGACAGCGTTTCCAATTGCAGCATCCGGGCGATGCGGTCAGGCGTGTTGTCCGGGCTGGTCAACACCGCCGTCAACGGCGATTGACGCAATAGTTGCAACAGACGATACAAACCATGCCGGGCATCGGCGCCGCAAAGCCATTCGCCGACATCGCGGCTATGCACCGAACCGATGCGCACTTCCTGCCACGCCAGCCCGAAACGCGCACAGGCCAGTTGCAGCATGGACAGGTTGGGCAGAATGTCGAGGCGCTCGCGGCCGAGTTTGCCGATCAGAAAATGGGCGATGCCGTGGCATAAGGGGTCGCCGGTCGCGACGACCACGACTTTTTTGCCGGCTTGTTGGCCGTCGTCTATCCACACCGGCACTTGGCTTAATTGCCCGGTCAGGTCTCGGCGTTCGGCGCTTGGCGCTATCGCATCGGCCAACAAAGCCAATAATCTTGATCCGCCGATCACGACCTCGGCCTGCCGTAGGTGCGCCAAGGCGTCGGCTGTCAAACTGCGGCTGCCGTTATCCAATACGCCGATGATTCGGCAGGGTTCCATCATCTCAAAGTTCTCCAGCGACTTCGGCCAGCTTGTTGCCATCGAAGTCGCACATCAATATGCGTAAATGAAATTGTCCGGCATAGCGATCGCGTAACGTGGCGATGACGCGCCGGCCCAATGCCCGGTAAAACGGATCGATCAAGCCCAACTCTTCCATGCGCTCGCTGGCGTAACGGGCCATTTCCGATTGGCTGATTTCCTGGCAAACGGCCGGGGGAGCGCCGATTTCTGCGGCGATGTTCGCCAACAGACCGGTATCGACCGCGCTGCGGTTGGCATGGGTGATGGTTTCGCCTTGGGCGATCTTGGTCAGCTTGCCGACCATGCCACCGATCACCACGTGACGAATGCCGCACTTGACCACGGTGTCCAGCGCGTATTTCAGGAAATCCCCCATTTGCACGAAGCAGGCCGGGGCCAGTTCGGGCAACTCGCGCATCGTAAACTTTTCGGTGCGGCCGCCGGTGGTCAATACCACGACAGTCTGGCCCTGGTTCACGGCCACTTCGATGCCTTGAATCACGCTGGCCCGAAACGCGGCCGTCGAATACGGATGCACGATGCCGGTCGTGCCCAGAATGGAAATCCCGCCGACTATGCCCAATCGGCCATTCAGGGTTTTTTTCGCCATTTCTTTACCGCCCGGCACCGAAATGGTTACTTCCAAGCCCTTTTGCCGCAGCAACGGTCCCGCGGCGGCGCGGACGTTGGCTTCGATATTACGGCGCGGCACCGGGTTGATCGCCGGACTGCCGACTTCCAAACCCAAGCCCGGCATCGTGACCGTGCCGACGCCGTCACCGCCTTTCAAAACCACCGAACCCGTCGCCTCGGGAAGCACGCGCAGGTCTGCGGTCAGCGGGGCCTTGTCGGTGACGTCCGGGTCGTCGCCGGCATCCTTGATCACCACCGCATGCGCCGATAGGCCGTCGCAAACGGCATCGCTAACGCTAAACCAGACCCGTTGCCCGTTCGGCAATTCGCATTCGACCGTTTCCGGCACGCTGCCGGTCAATAGGCCCAAAGTCGCGGCCCGCGCCGCTGCCGCGGAACATGCGCCGGTGGTGTAGCCTTTGCGGGTGCCTTTGGCTTTACGCTCCACGCTTCGACTCTGCCTATCTTGCTTGTTGGGCTTCGGCCAAAGCCAGTAAGGCATGGATGGCCGCCACCACTAAGGTCGAACCACCTTTACGGCCATCGATGACGATCCAGGGTATGGTTTCGATTTCACTGAGCAGCGCCTTGGATTCGGCGGCCGACACGAAACCGACCGGCATGCCGATGACCAGGGCCGGCCGCAGATTTTCCTCCCGCACCATGCGCACCACTTCCAGCAACGCGGTCGGCGCATTGCCGATCGCGACGATGCCGCCATCCAGCAAATTCAAGCCTTGCGCCTTGCGCATGGCTTGTACGGCGCGGGTGCTGTTTTCTGCTTTGGCCTGAGCGATGATATCTTCGTCGGCGATGAACTGATGGGTGCTCACGTTAAAATGACTCAGGCGCGGCTTGGATAAACCGACGCAAATCATTTCCACGTCTGCCACAATCGGCGCACCGCTTAATAGCGCTTGCACCCCTGTGGTTACAGCCTGCGGCGAGAACTGCGTCAAACCGTTGAATTCGAAGTCGGCCGTGGCGTGGATCATCCGCCGCACCACTTGCCATTCATCAATCGAATAGGCATGCGAACCGACTTCGGCATCGACGATGGCAAAGGAGTCGTGTTCGATTCGACGACCGGCATCGGTCAGTTGTTCGGTAACGATATTGTTCATAAGGCGTTTTCAAGCAGGGTGATGATGACCGTGGCCATGATCGGCGGCGAATTCGCGGTATTTGCAGCCGTCGCATTCCATCATCATTGGTTGGGTGTTGGTAGTGGCTTCCGCGATGCGTTGCTCCAGCAAATCATAGATTTCGTTCTCGAAACCGAGATAATGACCGAGCGTAAAGTTCACCTGCGGATACTGGCTTTGCAGCCGCTCCACTTGGCGGCGTATGCGTTCGATCAAAGTGCCGGTGAACAGATAAAACGGCAACACCACAATCTGCCGCATCTCTTGCTTGATCTGGCGCTGCACCACCGATTCCAAACGCGGGTGGGTGATGCCGGTAAAGGCGATATCGACCAGATCATGATCTGTTTCTTCGTACAGCCAGCGCGCTATTTTGGCGACTTCGCCGTTAGCGACCCGGTCCGACGAACCGCGCCCCAACACGATGACGCCGGTATTGCGCGGGTCCGGCACATCCAAGGCATGCATCGCTTTGCTGAGATTGCGCTTCATCGCGGTCAGGATTTCGTCGCAAGCACTCAGATGCCGGCAATAGATGAACTCGACCGCTGGATGGCGTAAACGCGCATGTTCGATATGCTCGGGGATTTCCATTTTGACGTGGCCGGCGGCGTTTAGAATCAACGGCACGACCACGACTTGGCCGCCGCGTTGCGCCGCTGTATCCAGGCCGTCGTCCAGCAGCACGTCGGCAAATTCGATGAAGCAGACTTCGACATGGTGCTGCGGTTGGCGTTGTCGCCATGCGTCGGCGAAGGCAAGAATTTCCTGATTGCCAGAGGCTTCGCGCGAACCGTGGCCGACCAATAAAACGGTTTGTTTCTGTAAGTTTGGATTCATGTTTTCGTGGCTTTGCGAAAGCGATGCGAAAAACCGGCATCGTAGAGTTTGGAATGCTGAATCTCGGGCCAATCGCGAGCGCCGAGCGCCGGGCTGGCGATAATCATAGCCTGGCTGTTGATTTTTTCGGCGCGGCAACGCTCTCGAATGTCTTGCAAAGTGCCGCGAACGATTTTTTCCTGACCGGGCCAACTGGCTTTTTGCACCACCAATATGGGGGCATGCTCCGGCCAACCTGCGGCCGATAAGGCTTTTTGCACCTTGTCCAGCAGCGTAATCGACAGGAAAAGACATAAGGTGCTGCGATGAGCAGCCAGGGCTTCCAGTTCTTCCCCGGACGGCATTGGCGTGCGCCCGGCGACCCGGCTCAAGATCACGGTTTGAGTGACTTCCGGCAAGGTCAGGGTTTCCCCGGCCGCAGCCGCCGCTGCGAAGGCAGAGGAAACGCCGGGTACTACCGCCCAGGCGATGCCGGCCTGATCCAGCGGCCTCACCATTTCGGTCAACGCCCCGTAAAGGCAGGGATCGCCGGTTTGCAAGCGGACGACGGTTTCATGCTGGCGGGATTGCTCGATCAGCCATGCGGTGATGTCGTCTAGCGTCATGTCTTTGGAGTCTCGAATCAGGCAGCCGGCCGGGGCGTACAAGGTGGCCGCTTCATTCACCAAAGAACCGGCAAACAACACCGCGCCGGCTTGAGCTAATAAGCGTTGTCCTTTGACGGTCATCAATTCGGGGTCGCCCGGGCCGGCGCCGACAAACCAGACCTTAGCCATGTGCGCTCTCCTTCGCGGGCGAAAGTGGATTTTGCTTTTTCGGCTGAAAACGAATCGCCAACGCCGCCGACAAACCGCCCAAAACCAGCCAGAACAGCAAATTACTGACTGCGGTCGCCTGTATGAATTGCGCTTCCAAGGCCGCCGGCGCCAGACTTGCCGCGACGACCGGTTGCGGCGCGCCTATCGCATGCGGGAGCCATATCAACAAGGCGCCGGCCAGCTTTAAGGCCTGATGGTTTTGCAGAAACAACAATCCCAAGCCGGCGGCCGTCGCGCAAACTGTCGCCAGCCACCAATATTGGCGAGCGACCAGTTCGGCGGACTCGGTGCCGGGCAATTCCGGCGGCAGCCCCAAGCTTGGCGCTACGAAAAACACCGCGTAAGCGCCCAAGCCCCAAGACAGGCCGCCGGTCCAGCGCGAAGGCCTGCGTAAGCAATAGGCGCCCGTCAACATCAGGGCGAAGCCAATGGCCATGACGATGTTGCTGCTAATGGTCGCCAGCGTTCGCTGCCAGCCGTCCTCGGGCTGCCAGGCTTCGTCAGGATGTTCATGACCGGCAATGGCGTCGGCTGATATATCGGACGCTAACGAAAGGCCGACTTCAAAGGTCTCTGCTTCCAAGATCAACGGCGTGACCCATAGCATTTGCATCAGGGACAATAATATCGCCGCGGCAATTCCGGAAATGCCGGCTGTCAACAATAGAGACTTAAACAGGCCCATCAGTGGCAAGGAAAGCCGGTGGCGTGACGGGTGTCGTGGGTCGTATTGTGCACTTCGGCAAGCGGCGTAAAACCGACGGCCAGCACCATTGCTGCGCCAAACAACATCATGGATAGGCCGGCGATCACGCGCGCATCGAGCGCGGTAGCCAAATGGGAAAACGTGGATTGAAAAAACATGACAGTCTCCTCGAACAAAGTGGATTTCGGGAGCAGACTGGATAGGAAAATGACGCGTACAGAGACGGATTACGAGAAGGTCTCCTGCTTGCGCTCTCCCACCGAGTCGGCAACCATACATTCGATCAGGCCGGTCTTCTGGCTTACCGTCATTTGAAGTCGTCCACCTTCCCACACAAATTGCGCAGTGGCATCAGGACGATTCATCAGGCTTACAGCAGCGGGGGCTGCGCCGGAATCGATAGACAACTATCTCACCGGACTTCCCGTTTAACTTCGGTACACAAATGCGGACCGAAGCACCTTATCGTTTAATCAGTATAAATCAGACGTGGTAAAAATGGCTACGTTTTTGTTCTTCCCTTGGTTTTTGAGTGACCGTAAAATACGTGTCCGCGCGTGGGATAAGCTGCGAAGAAAGACAAAAAAATCAACGAAGGCGCTGCATAATCTAGAAACACACGCCATAGTCCAACAAAAATTCGTGGCAATTAAAAAATAGGCGCGGATAGTCCAAACGAATGATTAATTTCAGGACATATTCAAAATAAACCGCCAACACTGTCAACCGAGCCAACGCCGACCAAAACCTGGACCGACAATTCGCCGAATTACGCCAAACGCACAACGTCCAAAACAACACCGGCGTCAACAAGATGAAATGGACCTCGTCCCAGCTCGATACGGTAAACTCTCCTCTTTTCGCCACGGTGTCGACGGCATACAAAATCCCGTTCAGCAACAGAAAAAACGGCCAGAAAACCTGCCATAGCGTTGCTTTTCCAAGCCACGCCCGCAGCAGATAATGGCGTAGCCCGGCATAACCTTCGAAATACACATGCTCGGCTGCCGGTTCCGGAGAGCTGATCCAGAAAAAGCCGGCCAACATCAGTGTCGCCAACAGCAGTTCCCAAGGTTCGACTACCCTCATTTCATGAAAAAAAATCGGTAACGAGTAAACAAACATTTCAGTTTTCCACGGTTAAAGGCCAGCTCTGTACTATCCGGTATTGAACGCCGAGGTCGGTGCTGACCGATTCCATCAACGCAAACCTATCCGCCGGCCAGGACAGCGGCTGAAACTCGATTTCCGGTTTGAATCTGGCCTTCCGCGCCAGTGTCACATGAGCCTTGTATGGCCTGGTATCGACATCGATATCGCAGCCCACGGTTATTCTGGTCAATTCTGCGACAAGATCCAACAGCGGCTGCGGAGGTTGCGAACAGGTCAGCGACAAAATGCCGGGCCTGCGCCACAGGGCCAACCGATCGAACAGGATGTCCATGGAGGGCTCAATGATGCTTCCCGCCCGGGCCCTGAGAGTTTGCTCCTGATTGGCGTCGACATCGCCTAAAAACACCAGGGTGATATGAATATTGTCCGCCCTGACTTTCCTCAAGTGGTCTTTCTTGATCGCTCGACTCAATTTGACTACCTTATCCCGGGTTTCATCATTCGGGCATAAGGCAAAAAACAATCGTTTCATCGGGATTCCATCGTCAATGGAAGATTTAAAAAGGCTTAAACGTTTTTAGCACGGAACCAGCTCATGAGCAATGCCGACAATTTAAATGGCGAGAACGCGATAGATAGCGGTCCGCTTATGATCGCCCTTTCGCACCGCCCCCGAAAATCCGCCATCGGGAGATCAATTTATGCGCTTTTTGCCGCTGACTAAATTTTCGGCTAGCTATTGTAATTTGCCGGATTAAGCTTATTATCGCGTTAATTATGACTGCCTCCCCTTTAGCGTCGCATTGCATAGACTCATCAGGTAACACCATGCAAACCCTTCATATTGTCGTCGATCATTTGGATGACTGGCGGCCCTATTATCCGAGTAACGAGCTCATCAGTGTCGAGGACTACCTGTCGGCCCCGGTGACCGGTCCCGAGAGCAAGACCCGCGTCATCAACCTGTGCGGCGATTACGACTACCTCAGTACCGGTTATTATTGCTCGTTATTGGCGGAAGCACGCGGCCAACGCGTGATACCGTCGATACGCAGCATCAATGACCTGGCCAACCACCGTTATTATCGCTTGTACGATAACGACCTGAACCGCTATCTGGAAAAGTGCGACATCGGCGACGCGCGCCATCTGCGGGTCAAGTTCTTTTTCGGCCAGTCCTCGCAGGCCAGCCTGGAAAAACTGGGCCGACGGTTGTTCGAGCTGTACCCCTGCCCGATCCTGCTGGTCGATTTCAGTCGCCGCGAACGGCATTGGCAAATCGATGCCATCAACCCCGGCAAATTGACCGAATTGAACGACGAAGAGCAAACCCTGTTCGCCAACGCCATCGATGGCTACAGCCGCAAAATCTGGCGCAAACCACGTCCCCGCAAACGCTTCCGCTTCGATCTGGCGATACTGTGCAATGCCAAAGAAGCGTTTCCGCCCAGCGATAAAAAAGCCATCAAGCATTTCATTCGCGCCGGCAACGAGCTGGGCCTCGATGTCGAGGTCATAGGTCCGCACGACTATGCCCGCCTGTTGGAATACGATGCATTGTTCATACGCGAGACGACGGCGATCGACCACCACACCTACCGTTTTGCCAAGCGCGCCGAAAGCGAAGGCATGGTGGTACTGGACGACCCGGATTCGATTCTGAAATGCACCAACAAGGTGTTCCTGGCCGATCTGCTGGCCGCGCACAAGATCGCCACGCCCAGGACTCGCCTGCTGATGCGGGACAAACCGCTCGATTACGAGGAACTGGAACAGGAATTCGGCTACCCGGCGGTGCTGAAGATACCGGACGGTTCCTTTTCCCGCGGCGTGGTCAAGGTGCAAAACCGCGCCGAACTGGAAAAGCAGTGCCGTTCCTTGTTCCAGGATTCGGCTATTTTGTTGTGCCAGGAATATGTCGTGACCGATTACGACTGGCGCATCGGCTTTCTCAACAACAAACCGATCTACGCCTGCCAATATTTCATGGCCCGCGGCCATTGGCAGATCTATAACCACGGCAGCGACGGCAAGACCAAAAGCGGCGGCTTCACCACGTTGCCGGTCCATCAGGTACCCAAAGACGTCATCAAAACCGCCAGCCGCGCGGTCAAGCTGATCGGCGACGGGCTATACGGCGTCGACATGAAGCAACTGCCCGACCGCAACGTCATCATCGAAATCAATGACAACCCCAGCATCGACAGCGGCATCGAGGACGCCTGGCTGGGGGAGGACCTATACCGCACCGTGATGGCCGAGTTTCTGCGGCGCCTGGAACGCCTGCATAACGATTACCGTTGACAACCATGCCCTACGCCTTCGACCTGGATTGCTTCGCCACCGATTACCGCCACGCCCGGGAGAAATTCCGCCACGCCTGCAAACACCCCGAGGGCAAACTGCGCACCTTCAACCATCCATTGAGCAGCGAGCGCCTGCCTCTGGCCACCGATGCCTATTGGCTGGGTCCGGAACAGGCAGCCAACGTATTGGTCGTAATCAGCGCCACGCATGGCGTGGAAGGCTTTTGCGGTGCGGCGGCCCAGGCGCAATGGCTGCGCCATGAAAGCCTGGTTCAACCGGACAGCGCCGTTCTCTTGATCCATGCGTTGAATCCGTTCGGTTTTGCCCATTGCCGCCGGGTCAACGAAGACAATGTCGACTTGAACCGCAACTTCGTCGATTTCGGCCAGCCTCCCGACAACCGCGGTTACCGGCAACTGGCGGACGCGCTGTTGCCCGAAAGCCCAGGCGCGGCCGCCAGCGGCAAACAGATATTGGAAACTTACCGCCGGCAACACGGACAAAGCGCATTGGAACAAGCCATCAGCGGCGGCCAATACCAGTTCGCCGACGGCCTGTTTTATGGCGGCGAGCGCCCCAGTTGGTCGCGCCGCGTCATCGAAACGATCATCGCCGACTATCGCCTGGCCGAAAGGCGGCGCCTGACGGTGATCGACATTCATTCCGGGCTGGGTCCCTACGGCTACGGCGAAATCATCTGCGACCATCCGCCGGCATCGAACAGCACCAGACTGGCGAAACGCTGGTTCGGCGACAGTGTGACCGAACCGGCTCGCGGCACCTCCACGTCCGTCCCCAAGTACGGCTTGCTCGACTATGCCTGGTATCCGGCGATCGGCGATCGGGGATGTTATGTCACCCTGGAATTCGGCACCTACAGCGTCGCTGAAATGTTTGCCGCGTTACAACAGGAAAATGTTTGCTGGCACAAAAACGTCGGGCAGGACGAACAAAACGCGGCGCGGCAACGCCTGCGCGACTATTTTTATCCGGCCAAGCGGGACTGGCAGGAAATGGTGCTGTTCCGCTGCGCCCAGGTCATCGAACAGGCCATGCAAGGGCTGGCAAATGATTGAACCGCGCTTTCGCCAGGCCAACAAAACCGACATTCCCGCGCTGGTCGCGATCGAAAACCGTTGCTTCAGCGAAGACCGACTGACGCAACGCAATTTTCAATGGATGCTGGAAAAGGCCCATGCCGAACTCATCGTCGTCGAGGCGGAAGGAATCATGGCCGGCTACGGTTTGTTGCTGTATCGCCGCGGCACCTCGCTGGCCCGGCTCTATTCGCTGGCGATACTGCCCGAACACCGCGGCAGCGGCCTGGCTGCGAGCCTGCTCGGCGCATTGGAAAATTGCGCCCGACAGCACGATTGCGTCTATCTGCGCCTGGAAGTACGCCCGGACAACGAACGCGCCATCGCCTTATACCGGCGCCTGGGTTATCGCCAATTCGACCGCAAGCTGGATTATTACGAAGACCATAGCGAGGCGTTGTGCTTTGAGAAACGCATCATTTACCCGCAACCGGTCACCCGCCTGGAAGTACCGTTTTACCGGCAAACCACCGAATTCACCTGCGGCCCTGCATCGTTGTTGATGGCGATGAACGCCTTAAATCCGGAACTGGAACAAAGCCAGGAACTGGAGCTGCAATTGTGGCGCGAATCGACCACGATTTTCATGACCTCCGGGCACGGCGGCTGCGGCCCGCACGGCCTGGCGCTGGCGGCTTACCGGCGCGGTTTCGCGGTGGAAATGTTTCTGAGCGAAGAGGATGTTTTGTTTATCGACAGCGTGCGCAGCCCGGAGAAACGCCAAATTATTGCGCTGGTGCAGGCAGACTTCATGCGCCAATTGCGCAAGACGTCCGTCCGGATCCATTACCGCCGGGTCTCGCTGGACGAACTGTGCGAGCACCTCGACGCCGGCCGCATTCCGCTGGTTCTGATCAGTACCTATCGCATCAACCGCAACAAGGCGCCGCATTGGGTCGTGATCACGGCGCACGATGCGCATTTCGTCTATATCCATGATCCCGACATGGAGGAAGGGCAGCATTCGAGCATGACCGACAATATCTATGTGCCGGTGCCGAAAAGGGATTTTCCGGCGATGGCACGCTTCGGCCGTAGCCAGTTGCAAACCGCCCTGGTTCTTTCCACTCAATGAATTATGCCAGCAATTCTCAGCTTGAGCATTTTAGCGGTGTTTAGGGCCTGAGGCGTGTCTGTCGAGGAACGCCGTGAACCCGTCCTTGGGGTCTTGACGGCGGCATCCCTGCCGCCGACATCCTCGCCAAACACCCCCAAGCCCTCTCTGTTATCCTAATTGGGAATTGCTGGAATTATGTTATCGTTTGGCAATCCCTAGTCGTTCGTGTTAAGAACATTGGGGAAAGACAATCGAACAATAGGTTTAATGACGCCGTTACACTCCTATCGCGAGAGTGAATCATGGGAAAACTGACTTTATCGTCGAGAAATAAAATAGTCTTGTTATCGTTGACCGGCGTAATACTGCTTTATGCGCTGGCCGGCTTCCTCGTGTTTCCCGCCGTTCTCTCCCATCAAATTCCCAAATTGGCGCAGGAAAAACTGCACCGTTCAGCGTCGGTCGACGACATCCACTTCAATCCGTTCTCGTTGGAATTTTCCGTCGATGGATTTACCCTCACCAGTCGAGATGAAAGTCCTTTCGCCAGTTTCGGGCAATTTTATGTCAACCTAAACATGTGGCGATCGATCATCGACCTGACCCTGACCTTCGATCAAATCAAACTGAGCCAACCTTATGTTTTTGTCGAACGCGACCGCAAAGGCGACTTCAATTTTTCCGACCTGCTTAACCAAAAGCAGAGCCCGGATGAAGAAAATCAATCGAACAATGGCGAAATGTTTCCGGTCACCCTTGAACAGGTAACGATTGCACAAGGCAAATTGACCTGGGAGGATAATTTTTATCCGCAATCGCAACGGGAGGATATTTACCCGCTGGACCTGACGTTGCACAACTTGACTACCCGACTTGATGGGCAATCGCAGTTGGGATTCTCGCTGATGTTCGCCTCCGGCGGTTCTTTTACTTGGCAAGGCACGCTAGGTTTAAATCCTTTATTTTCCGACGGCAACATAACGCTCGAAAAGGTCAGTTTCCGTCGAGTTTGGGAACTTTTCCTGAAAAATGCGGTGCAATTCGAAATACAGAAAGGCAGCGAGCTGATCGAGGCCGAATACCACTTGCGCGACGGTACGACCGGTCCCCGTCTCTTGATCGACAATGCCCAGGTCGAAATCTACGATGTAAAAATCTCGGAAAAAGCTCAGCCGGATGTCTTGATCGACATACCGGATTTCAAACTCTCCGGCATCAACGCCAACCTAGCCGACAAAACCGTCAAGATAACCGACATTTCAGCCAACGATGCCGCTTTCAAGGCCAGGCTGAACGCCGACGGCAGCATCAATTATCAGTCCTTGTTCAAAATGGGAGGCGAACAAAAACAGACGACGGCTGCAACCAAACCAACTGCCGGAAAAGAGCAACCGTGGTCGGTCATCATCGACCGGCTGGCCATGGAGAATTTCGCCCTGCGCTTTGTCGACAACACCTTACCAAGGCCCGCCACGATTGCTCTGTCGAATATCGACTTCAAGAGCCAAGACCTGAGCAGTGAAGCAGGCGCCACTGTGCCGCTGAATTTATCCTTGACCGTCAATGACGGCGGCAAAATCTCGCTCACCGGCGAAACCTCGCTCGAGCCGTTCCAAGCCGACTTACGGTTCAAAGCCGATGCCATCGCGCTAAAAGATTTTCAACCCTATGCCGATAAGGCCGCCAAACTCGATATCCTCTCGGGGCTGTTCAGTGCCGATACGCATATCGCCCTGCTTCAACAAGATAAGCAGGAGTTGGCCATCACCCTGCAAGGCGATAGCCGAATCAGCGACTTCGCCAGCAAAGACCGGATTTCCAACCAGGACTTCCTGAAATGGGGGGAGTTGAGCCTGCAACAGATGAATTTCGATATCGCGGGGAACAGCTACAGCATCGACAACATTACGCTAAAACAGCCTTATGCCCGTGTTCTGATCAAACAAGACAAGAGCCTTAACGTTAACGACGTGATTGTCGCCAAACCAGCAACCGAACAAACAGCCGCTGCCCAAACCGAGGCAGAGAAACCTCGGCAACCCGCGCCGACATTCAAAATCGGCCGCATCGACATCAGCGGAGGCGAATCGGATTTTGCCGATTTGTCGCTGATAATGCCTTTTTCCGCCTATCTCAACCGATTACAAGGTTCAATAGATAGCATCTCTACGGCGCGCAACGACATCACGCGAATCAAACTGGCCGGCAAGGTCGACGACCTGGCGCCGGTCAAGATCGAAGGCCAAATCAGTCCATATAAGGGAGATTCGGAATTTGCGCTGGATTTTAACAGCATGCCCATGCCGTTGATTACCCCTTACATGGCCCAATTCGCCGGTCGCAAGATCGAGAAGGGCAATTTCACCCTGGGTTTGCGTTATAAGATTCAAAACCGGCAATTGACCGCCTCGAACAAGCTGTTGATCGAACACCTGGTCTTGGGCGATAAAGTGGAGAATCCGAAAGCGGTGTCCTTGCCGTTAAATCTCGCCATCGCTCTGCTGGAAGACAGCAACGGAAAAATCGCTCTCGATGTGCCGATCACTGGAAGTCTGGAAGACCCTAAATTCAGCGTAGCCAGCATCGTGGACGACGCGCTGGTAAATGTCATCACCAAGATCGTCTCTTCCCCTTTCAATGCGATCGCCTCCTTGATCGAAGGCGGTAAAGACATCAGCAACATAGCGTTTCCTGCAGGACAAGCCACCTTAATAGAGGATCAGCGCCATAAACTCGATGAACTGGCCGTCGCCTTGAAGAAACGCCCCAAATTGCAATTGGAAATCAAGGGGGCGGCCTTTTCCCGCCTAGATTGGCCATCGTTGCAGCAGGAAACGTTGCGCACTCAATTGCAACAACGCCGGGCCGACGAATTGAACCGGGAAAACCAGACAAATCTGGCGGCGAAGGATATTCGCCTATCCGAAGAAGATTACCAACGCTTGCTGGCGGATCTGTTCATCAAGAATTATCCGAACTTAAACGAACGTTCTTTTTTCGGCACGCCGCGTTTGCTGGACCCGAAAATGGGTGACTTTTATGCCGTGGCAGAACGCAAATTGGCAGCGGACATTCCTCCCGATCCTGAACGCCTGGCTCAATTGGCAAATTCCCGCGCCCAGGCGATTGCCAAGTATCTGATCGCAAAAGGCATCGCCGTGAACAGAATATTCATGTTGGACGCCAGTGTCGATACTAAGAATTCCGCAGAGGAAGCAACATCGACATTAAATTTAACAGTGAACTGACATCTGCTTGAGGACACAAACAAAATTACATTATTTTTCTATGGATTTAAAATGCGTGAACCTGATCACATGCAATATAAGCGTATCAAGCTAGAATATAAGTAAATAATAATAATTTGAAAAACTAAATTTTTGAGGTATTGGTTAATGAAAAAATTATTAAACTTCTTTGCTATTTTATTCGTCCTGTTCAGCACTTCAGTTTTGGCGCATCATCCGGCGGAAGATATTGTCGACGAAGATATTTATGCGATGATCGATAGCATGGTTGCCGATACTCCCCACGCAGATTTAACTTTCGAACAGAGAGAAGATGCGATGGATACAACCATTACGAGTGAGTCAATGGTTCAATTGGACAATATGTTGGAAGACAGTTTGATGACTTACGTTGACATGCTGGAGGGTGACGTTTCAGTAACGATCGACTTTAACGACGATAGGTCGGTGACTATGACTATTATGCAAACGCTGTAACGGCCCTCTTTCGATCCCATCCTCTCCCCCACTGTTTAACACCTATCGTTAAACAGTGGGGGATTGCATACCCTGAAACTAAAGCAGTTAATCTTTTGTTGGAATCGGATTCTTTAATTCGATGGGGTATTGGCTCCAAGTAAAAAATCGCTCCAGCCGACTTTTAGTATTCCCGATCATTTCTGCTTTTTCACCAAACTTTTGAATCCATAAATTCTTGCAGCAACCGCTGGGTGTCGTCCTGGTGACTGCCCTGCCAATAAATCTGCCCACAGTTCTGGCAAATCCAAAAATCATCGAAATGCTTGCGCGTCAGCGGCGCCAACCGTTCTTCGATTTGCGCCTTGGGGATCGCCACTAATGGGCCATTACAGCGGGTACAACGGGTATGAGGCGCAACCAAGCGATACAAGTCGAAGCGCCGCAGCACTTCCTTGACTTGCTGCCGCGGTTGATCGGAGCGAACGAAATAGCCGTGAGTGATGATTTTTCTGCGCAGCAGCATGCGGTCCCTGGTCAATACAATGCGATGTTGCCCATGAGCGATTTCGGCGATTTCGGCATCCTGATAATCGTTGCGATACAAGCAATCGAAGCCCAGTAAACGCAGATATCGCGCCAACCTCCCCAAATTACTGTCCGCTACGAAACGGCAATTTCGTAACGGTTTTTCCCTTACCTTCAATAACGGGCTGATGTCGATGCTTTCGAATATCGGATAAACACTGATGCGGTCATTGTGTTGTACGGCATGGGAGAAATCGACCGACTCGCCATTGACCAGGATCAATTCCACTTCCGTATGCGGCACTCCCAAGGCCTCGATCACATCTTTCACCGATGCCTTGCGTTCGATCGCATATTGAAACTGAGTCCTGCGTCGCGCAAGCGGAAGAAAATCGTTCAGTTCTTCGTAGAATCGTAGATAAAGGATGGACATATGAGGATACAAGACGACTTCGTTCGGCTAAAGGCGGAACCGTGGCAAACCGATCACATTCACGGCGTCTTCTGAAGCAAGCAACTGATAAAAAACATTTTTATACCGAATAGCTACCAATAAACGTTGCTGTTCTTAAAAGTAATTTGCATGGCTGTTAGAAATCTTTTGCGTTGCACCAAAATAGTTCATAAATACATATAATTTGTTTATAAATATCAGTATCTTAAATATTTAGCACAATAATAGTATTTTTACGCACCTTTATAGTGCAAAATAAACTGTTTTCTTTGTAAATGAACGTAAAAAAAAGCCATCCCCATTTAAGCGGCCGAAATCACGCATCGGCTACCAAACCGGAAAACAAGGTAACTAAGCAATATTCCAGACTTTTTTGCTTGATAAGATTTTATCACTAACAATCAAAAACTTACCTTCAAAAAAAATTTAATAAGGTATGAAAATTGCTTTGAATCTGCGTCCATACTGGAGACAATGCAATTGATTCGACGAGCTTTCCTTAACTCTGTACTAGCGACATTTTTACCCTTCTATGCGTTCGCTGCGGAAGACGGTCTTATTGAAGCGATCAGTGGACACAATTTAAACCAATCGGAATTTCTACAACGCAACTCCATCCTCGTAGGCGGCTGGATTGCCGCGGGCTTCAGTTATTCCACCGACAACCCCGACCATCGCGACAATGGCCCCGTCACGTTCAATGACCGCAACGGCGAACTCCAGTTGAACCAACTCAATTTCTATGCCCAAAAACTCGTGGATATGGAGTCGGATAACATCGAATTCGGTGGCCGTATCGACCTGCTCTACGGCACCGATGCCCGTTTCACCCAGGCAACCGGGTTGGATGACAACCTGATCAGCGAAGCCGATTATCGGTTTTACGATCTGGCCCTGCCGCAAATTTATCTGGAAGTTTTTTCGCCCGTGGGAAATGGCTTAAGCGCGAAAATCGGTCATTTCTATACCATCATCGGTTACGAAGTCGTCAATGCGCCGGACAATTTCTTCTATTCCCACGCTTACACCATGCAGTATGGCGAACCCTTCAGCCATACCGGCATTTTGTTCAATTATCCATTGAACGGCAATATTTCAATTAACATAGGCTCCGTCAACGGTTGGGACAACTTTAGCGAAGATTTAAGCAATTGGAATTTTATCGGCAATATTTCGTGGTCGAACGACGACGAATCCACTTCGCTCGTTTTGTCCATGATTACCGGCGACATTGACGCTGCCTCCAACGAAAACCGGACGTTGTACAGTCTGGTCGCTACCCACCATTTCACTGACGAACTGCATTACTTGCTGCAACACGACTTCGGCTTCCAGGAACAGGCGGCGATGTCGGGCAATGACGCTTATTGGTATGGCCTGAATCAATACCTTTTTTACGACTACAGCGATACTCTTTCCTTTGGCCTGCGCGCAGAATGGTTCCGCGACGATGGCGCGAGCCGCCTCACTGCCGGCTCCTCGGCAAGCTATTTTGCCGTTTCCACCGGCATCAACTGGGAACCGCGCAACTGGATAAAAATCCGGCCGGAAATCCGTTACGACTGGGCCGACGGCGACACCCATGCTTTCGACAATCAGACCCGAAACGATCAATTGCTGTTTTCAATGGACATCGTCCTGACTCTTTGATTTCTTTGCCACTATCCCGCGTTCTGAGATGTCTACGCGCCTTGGATAGCTTATTAAGCCGGAAAGGATTATCATTGATAGTGATTCAATATAATAATAAACCATCATGAAAGCACTTCTGACTTTGCCTTTGTTTACCCTCGCCTTCCCTGCTCACGCCGACCAATTAAACTCGGCCGATACGGCTTGGATATTAACCTCGGCGGGCCTGGTGCTGTTCATGACCCTACCGGGTTTGGCCTTATTTTACGGCGGGTTAGTCCGCACCAAAAATGTATTGTCGGTCATTATGGCGTGTTTTTCCGTCACCTCCTTGATTTCGGTCATTTGGGCGATGCTCGGCTATTCCCTCGCATTAACTGACAGCGAAACTTGGCAGCCTTACCTGGGCGGCACCAGCCAAATACTCATGAGCAATATGTCCGAGGAAAATCTGGTCGGCAATCTGCCGGAAGCCGTTTTCGCGATGTATCACATGACGTTCGCCATTTTTGCCCCCGCCTTGATTGTCGGTAGCCTGGTGGAACGCTGCAAGTTCTTCCCGCTGCTGTTTTTTTGCGCCTTGTGGGAAATTCTCGTCTATGTACCGACCTGTCATTGGCTTTGGGGTAATGGCTGGCTGGCCGAACTGGGCGTGATGGATTTTGCCGGCGGCATAGTCGTCCATGGCAGCGCCGGAATCGCGGCCCTGGTGGGCGCCATCATCCTGGGGCCGCGAAAAGGCTTTCCGCAACAGTTGATGATGCCCCATAACCTGACGATGACGGCGATTGGCGCGGGTATTTTGTGGGTGGGTTGGCACGGCTTTAGCGCCGGTAGCGCCTTAATGGCCAACGGCGCCGCCGGGATGGCAATGTTATCGACGCATATTTGCGCTTCGTCGTCTTCGCTCACCTGGATTTTGCTGGACTGGCTGCGTTTCGGCAAGCCCAGCGTCCTTGGAGCCATGACCGGCATGGTGGCGGGTCTCGGCATGATCGCCGCAGGCGCCGGCTACGTTTCGCCATTCGGCGCCTTGCTGATCGGCGTTATTGCTGGCACTGCCTGCTTTTACTCCATACAGCTCATCAAACAAATTCTAAAAATAGATGATGCGCTCGACGTTTTCCCTGTCCATGGAGTCAGCGGCATTTTTGGCGCCCTGTTGACCGCGATATTCGCCGACGAATCTTTCGGCGGCAACGGCTTAATGATAGAGGACGGCATATTTCAGCAATTCCTCATCCAACTGCTCGGGATAGGCGTGGTCTTAGTCTGGAGCGCGGCAATCAGTTATGTATTATTCAAGCTAATCAACAAAACCGTCGGTTTAAGAACCACGGATGAGGATGAAGTAAACGGTTTGGATATCGCGCAACATGACCAACAAGGTTACAACCTGTAAAGCCATGCTTTCGATTTTGAAACAATTGCTCAAGCCTTCGTTACTTGCCGCCAGTTTTTTCTGGGCCGCAATCGCTAGCGCCTCACTTACCGCGGAACAAGCCGAACAAATCGTTCAAAACACCAACTGCAATGGACAAACCGTCGCCGAAGCCATTAAATCCCATATCAAACGCCATTCGCAACGGGACCTAGGCTGGCGGGTATTCATAGAGGAAGACTATATTGACGTGGAAAGAGCCATATTGGTCAACAAAGGCCGGCAAATTCGCTACCGTTGGCGCATCGACCGGCAAGGTCTGGTGGCCCCCGTCAATAAAAAAGCCAGACAACTTTGCGCCGGTTCTTAGAACAACAGCGGAACCAATGCTTTCCGGCCTCTCTACCTATGACCTCCTTGCCCTCCGAATTATCGGCATCAACTAACGTATATGCCCCCGAATATCCGTTCGTAACTGTCCCAAGAGTACGTTAACCGCGGCATTCCGGCCCAACCGCCGCAATTGGTTCAGCGCATCCTGAATCTGGGGGACGGTATGGGCGCGACCGTCGAACTTACGAAAGCCGACCCCACGGACGGTTTTAAGGCAGAGCCAAGTATTTGTGAATTTCATGAGTATCGGCGGCTTATCCGCGCCATTGCGGTAAAGCATCGGGCCGTTAACCGGCGGGTTACCCGATCGCAATGCGTTCATCACCTGCTGGTTAGTCGCATCGATATAGGGTATTTGATCCGGCATATCCACCTGCAAAAGAACGCCGCCATTGGCCGGGCAATAATCGGAGGAATCGTATAAATTGGTCGAAAGATACAAACCCGGCCCGGCATTCGACCCTCCTCCAACCGGCTGGTTATAGCGCTGAGAGAAGAGCGCTTCGTCCCGTCCGCCGAGCGTCAATCCCAAGTGATTATCCCCGCCCCAGGAATAGAATATCCCGCGTGATGGAACAGTATGGGCATACTGTTTGCCGACTTCGACTATCCTATTGACCTCTTGAATGCTCATACCCCTCCTTACTTCATTCATAAATTAATTGGCTGGGATCATAATGGGCGTTGTTAGGGAGAGCAAACATTTGTAGCAGGGTTCGGAGCAGGAGATTGACTGCCCCCTAAACAAATTTCTTAAGCATGAATTCATTCCACGACAATCACGGCATCTCCTGTACAAATCCGCCCGGATTGGATGACCTGGGCGGTGATTCCTCCATGGCCGCGCATGGCATTGTACCCCCCCTGACCGAGGACTGTCTCCATTCTGGAACAAGGGTGACAAAGTCCCGTGGTCTTGAAAACGGCATCGCCTATCCGAAAACACCGTTGCTTCAGCGCTAATAGGTTGACGCCGCGAACCAGCAAATTCCTGCGCAACAGATCCGGCGCGACGGTTTTTCCAACAAAGGATTCGAGTACCGACAAATGCTCCCACTGCATCAATGTCACCTGCCTCTTTTTACCACGACCCGAGTAATGATCCCCCATCAACCCCTGTTCGCTATCGGCCATGACTGCTTCGACAGGAATCACCGCTTGTTTTTGCGCCGGCCTTACCCCTATCCATAGCAACTCTCCATGAGCCGGATATTGATCGGTCAATGCGTGGATATCGTGCTGATACATCATTCGTTTATCAAAGGCATAGACGTCAGTTTACGAGCAGGCCAATAAATCCGTTCCAAGCGGCGCTGCCAAATATTTCCGCTCAGTCGACGCTGTTGTAACGAAGTATATCCATAGCGATACAGCATGGCCCGGATATATTTGGGCGGCTGTTCCGGAAAGGGATTTTCCGCCAACAAAGCCAACACCTGAGGCGATCCTTGCAGTAATTTTTTCAGAAAACGATCGAACCAGGAGCCGACCCGAGGCGGAGCCAACGCGGCAAACCACATCTGCCAGTCCAGCCGGGGTTGGTGGGGAATGTTCCAGCCTAATGCCTTATTTGGCCGACCTGGCTTGTATTTGAATTGGTAATCGCGCCATTGCATGCCATCATTCGAACCTTGCACGATAATTTCATCACGGCGAGTCGTCATCACGGCAAACGGGCCGTAATTGTTGACCAGGGATAAAATGGCCGTCGTTCCGACCAGCGTGTTAAAGGGTTCTTTTAGCGGCGATTTGGCATGATATAACCAGATATGCCCCGCGCATACCGATAAAACCAGGATACCCCACAATCCGGCGCAGGTGTTGGCCACAGTTCCCGCAAACGGTTGGCGCCGTTGTATCCTGGAAACGAGATGTTGCGGCAACAACGTCGAAATATCGCGATCTTCCAATAAAAACAGACAAAGCAGAATCACCAACAAATTGAAGAAATTATAATTACCGGTCAAAAGTATGCAGCCCTGCAGCAAGACGAATGAAGCGAAGGCCATC
Source organism: Methylomarinum vadi (assembly GCF_000733935.1). Lineage (NCBI taxonomy): Bacteria > Pseudomonadati > Pseudomonadota > Gammaproteobacteria > Methylococcales > Methylococcaceae > Methylomarinum > Methylomarinum vadi. Next base: position 3,640,719 of record NZ_JPON01000001.1, on the reverse strand, counting down.
AAACGAAACGGCCTGGGCAGAAAAACGAATAACGGCACGATCAGTTCGATGACAAATACTCCACCGACACAGAGTTTATGGAACCATGCCGGCAGATGATAGGCGTAGTAAGCGACGGGCGTCGGCAACGGCTGCGTTTCATAATGATAATTCAGTGCGGTGAAATTCGCCCAGGTCGGGTCGCCGCTGGCCAGTTTGACGACGCCGCCCATGAACATGAAGCGCGCCAGCAGCCAGCGAAACAACAGGATTACGATCCCCGAACCCCACGTCAGGAACAGCGCCAAAGCCCCTATTTCAAGCAGAAAAGCATCCCATTGAAACAGCATGAAGTCCTGACCGGCCGCCACCAGCGACAGATACAGCACATAGCACGCGATCAACGCCAGGCGCGGAGAAAGATTGCACAATAACAAGACGGCGGCCGCCATGCCGGCATAACAAGCCCACCTGAGCATAGCATCGGAAGCATCGAACCAGAACAGGGTCGGCATGCGCCAAAATTTCTGCTCGGGAAAGATTTGTGCGATCGACTCGAGCTTGGCGGAGAGTGGCAAAATGCCATTTGCACCGATCAAGCCGTCAATTTGCACCGCCATCGAGGCAAACGCGGCAAAGTAGACGACCGCCAGTCCGCGCAAAAACAGCCAATTGATGAGACCGTAATCTCGGCCGTATCGGTTCCAGAACGCATTGGAAAGAATTTTCATCATTCGACTCGCTTAAGTCGTCATTGCACCATCGCCAGACCGGGTTCAGTTAGTACGCTCATCGCAGCATATCGCTAAAAGTATTTTGTAATCAATTTCTTGCCGATAAAAAAGCATGGGGGATCGGAGGATATTAACCCACATCTTGCCAATTCGGCGCGATCTTCACAAGGCAAGAACTGAAGTGTTAGTATCAGTCAAGCGAACCAACAAAAGGAACAGACCATGACTGAATCCAAAGCTAGCGACGTTCCGACGCCTCCCCCGGCATCAGGCTATTTCACCTGCCCCATGCATCCTGAAATTCGCCGCTCCGAACCCGGCAACTGTCCCAAATGCGGAATGGCATTGGAATCGGTCAATCGAACGGAACAGTCATCACAACGAAAATATGTCTGTCCGATGCATCCCGAGATCGTGCGCGACGCGCCCGGCAACTGCCCCAAGTGCGGCATGGCTTTAGAGCCGCAGCAAGTTTCCTCCGAGGAGACGGAAAACGGCGAATTAAGCGACATGAAAAGACGGTTTTGGCTATGCTTGGTTCTGACTTTTCCCGTCTTCGTGATCGCCATGGGCCATGGACTAGTCGAAACTTGGCTGTCGCCCTGGTTTTCCACGCAGGATATCCGTGTGCTGGAATTCGCCTTGGCGACACCGGTGGTGCTATGGGGCGGCTGGCCATTTTTTCAACGCGGTTGGCAATCGTTGCGCCATCTCAACCTTAACATGTTCACGTTGATTGCCATGGGCATCGGAGTCGCCTGGATTTATAGTGTCACCGCCACTTTTTTTGCCGACCTCTTTCCACCGACGGTGCGCAATGCGGACGGCACGGTCGATGTTTATTACGAGGCGGCAGCCGTCATCACTACATTAGTGTTATTGGGCCAGGTTCTCGAATTGAAAGCGCGCAGCCAAACCAGCCAGGCCATCAAGATGCTGCTGCAACTGGCGCCGAAAACGGCGCGACGGGTCAGCGACGGGAAAGAAGAAGATATTCCCCTGGAGCAGGTTCAAGTCGGAGATATTCTGCGTATCAGGCCGGGCGAAAAAATTCCGGTGGATGGCGTGGTGCAAGAGGGGCACAGCAGCGTCGACGAAGCCATGATTACCGGCGAGCCGATACCGGTGGAAAAAGCCAGCGGCGACAAATTGATCGGCGCAACCATCAACGATAGCGGATCACTGTTGATGCGCGCCGAGAAAGTCGGCAGTGACACGCTGCTAGCCAGAATCGTCGATATGGTCAGCGAAGCACAGCGCAGCCGGGCCCCTATCCAAAAACTGGCCGACATCGTCGCCGCCTACTTCGTGCCTGCCGTCATGCTCATTGCCTCGATCACCTTGCTTGCCTGGTGGTTTTGGGGCCCGGAGCCGCGTCTGGCCCATGCCGTCGTCAATGCCGTCGCCGTGCTGATCATCGCCTGCCCTTGCGCCCTGGGGCTCGCCACGCCGATGTCGATCATGGTCGGCACCGGCCGGGGCGCGCAAAATGGTGTCTTGATCAAGAATGCCGAGATGCTGGAGATCATGGAAAAAGTCGACACCCTCGTCGTCGATAAGACCGGCACCTTGACGGAAGGCAAACCCAGACTACTCTCGACCCTTCCTGCGGAAAATTTCACTGCGGACATCATTTTGCGCTATGCCGCGAGCCTGGAACAAGGCAGCGAACACCCACTGGCCGCGGCTATCGTCAAGGGTGCTAAAGAGAAAAACATAGCCTTGCTGCCGGTGGAAAACTTCGAAGCCGTTAGCGGCAAAGGCGTGATCGGACAAATCGACGAACACCGCGTCGTGCTGGGTAACGAGCGCTTGCTATCAGAAGAAAATGTCGACATCTCGGAATTGAGCCCGCAAATAGAGATGCTGCAACGCCAAGGACAAACGGTGATGTTCATCGCCGTGGATGGGCAAGCCGCAGGCATCATCGGCGTGGCCGACCCGATCAAAGCCTCCTCCCGCGAAGCCCTCGCCGATTTGCATCGATCGGGCGTCAGCGTGGTCATGTTGACCGGAGACAATCGAGTCACCGCCAGCGCCGTCGCGGGCGAATTAGGCATCGACCAGGTCGAAGCAGAAGTATTGCCGCAGCAAAAAGCGGAGGTGGTCAAGCGCTTACAAAACGATGGCCATATCGTCGCCATGGCGGGAGACGGCATCAACGACGCCCCTGCCCTGGCCCAGGCCCATGTCGGCATCGCCATGGGCAGCGGCACCGACGTGGCGATGGAAAGCGCCGGTGTCACGCTGGTTAAGGGCGACCTGCGGGGAATCGCCCGCTCCCGGCAATTAAGCAAGGCAACGATGAAGAACATCCGGCAAAATCTATTTTTTGCCTTTGTTTATAATGCGATCGGCGTTCCGGTCGCGGCTGGTATTCTATACCCGTTTTTCGGCATCCTATTGTCGCCGATGATTGCCGCGGCAGCGATGAGCTTTAGCTCAGTGTCGGTCATAGCCAATGCATTGAGATTACGCAACCTATCGCTCTAACCTCTCAACCGTTATTGATAAAGATTATGAGTATTTAGCGGGACAAGCCACGCTGAAAACTAACGAACGTTGTTAGAAACCCAGAACCTCAATTTTTCGAAATAATCGAGACAAATTAAGTTTTCCGCTTAGCGGAAAATACCCTGTTCACAGGCTGTAGAGTTCCTGATTTATTTGTTAGCCGCCACCAATCGTACAAAATGTGACAAAACAATATTTTTTCAGCAACGAATTGTATTAAGGTCGAATTTAACACGACAACAATACCTCGGATATGGACATTGCCAACTCAACCCAGTTTACAGCTTATGAAACAGATGCTTATATACCTAATCTGGTTGGTGTTGGTTTTATTTGTCTGGAAGCCGGGCATTGTCTATCCGGCCGACGATTCACAGCCTCAAACAGTCGATTTGCAACTGCGCTGGCATCATCAGTTTCAATTCGCCGGTTATTATGCAGCGTTAGAAAAAGGTTTCTACCGCGCGGAAGGTTTAGAGGTTAGGCTGCACCAAGCCAGACCGGGCCTTAACCCGAATATTTCATGATAGAGGCGGGCAAGTTTGTTGATATTTGATAAAATTCAGTTACTTAGATTGAATTTAACCAACAACTTGCCCATGACAAATTGTACTCCAGCTCAAATAGAATTTCCTCCCTTAAAACGCCGTAAAATCGAGGCCCAATTCAGTGGTGGAGCGATCACCAGTGATGGCGGTGTGCTGTTGTTAAGAGCGATTGACCAGCAATTAGGATTAACCGAACGGATAGCGGCGCAGATTCCTGACGCCAGAGCCCCTGACCGCGTGCAACACTCTGTGATCAACCTGCTCCGTCAACGGGTTTATGGCTTGGCGTGTGGGTATGAGGATTTGAATGATCATGACACGCTCAGAAATGATATCGCCTTTCAGACGGCGGTGGAAAAGGATCAGACATTGGGCAGCCGATCCACCTTGTGCCGGTTTGAGCAGCAGGCGGATCGCGCCTTGATGTGGCGCGTTCATGAGGAACTGGTGGCGCAGTTTATCGCTTCGTATGAGACACCGCCGAAATCGTTGGTCCTGGACTTCGACGCCACCGACGATCCGGTTCATGGCGAACAGGACGGACGTTTTTTTCATGGCTACTATCGGCACTATTGTTTCCTGCCGTTGTATGTCTTTTGCGGCCATCATTGCTTGGTCAGTTATCTACGTCCCAGCAATATTGATGGCGCCAAGCACAGCTGGGCGATTCTGGCGTTGCTGGTCAGGCGCTTGCGTCAGGCTTGGCCGGACGTTGACATCACGTTTCGCGGCGATGGCGGTTTTTGTCGCCATAAGATGCTGAGTTGGTGCGAGCGGCATCGCGTTCACTATATTGTCGGGTTGGCCAAAAATAAACGCTTAACGCGCTTAAGCCAACCCTGGATTGAACAAGCCCGGCAACAGTTCCAAAGCGAACAGCAGAAACAGCGTCTCTTTACCGATTTCCACTATAAAGCCGGCACCTGGAAACGCCGACGCCGTGTCATTCTTAAGGCCGAACACATGAGCCAAGGGAGTAATCCCCGCTATGTCGTAACCAATCTGGACGGCGATGCACAAACACTCTATGAAACCGTTTACTGTGCGCGAGGCGACATGGAAAACCGGATTAAAGAGCAACAATTGGATCTGTTTGCCGACCGCACCAGTTGCAGCCTGTGGTGGCCGAATCAGTTTCGTTTGCTGTTATCCACCTTGGCCTATACCCTGATCCAGGCGATTCGCCGAATCGCCCTCAACAACACCGAACTAGCGACAGCCACTTGCGCCACCATTCGCCTGAAATTGTTTAAAATCGGTGCCGTCATCATTCGTAACACCCGTCGTATTCGACTGCTGTTCAGCAGTCAGTATCCGTTTCAATCCCTGTTTAAATCCGTTTGTCAGCGCCTGTGCCCTGATTAGTACAAACAGAGTGCTGTGCCCGGCACGCTGATAAACAATGGGGTAAGGGGAAGTTGCGCCTGAAAAACGGAAATCAATGCTTAATTCCCTTTTTGACCGCTCAATTTCTCCTTACGATCGCATGTTTTAAAACAAACGAGGGTTTCGATAGGGTTTCAAGGGACTGATGAAATATCCGGGTTAAACCGGTCGAGGAAGTCCTGAGTGGCCGCGCACTGTACGCGCAATCGAACAGCGACCTTCTTTATGCCAGATTGCACGGGAAACCGGTAGTGGCCTTGGCCGCCATTTTTCAACATTCGCCGCTAGTGCTTCTGACCCGAAAAAATAGCGGCATCGAAACGCCGCGCGACTTGATCGGCAAAAAAGTCATGCTGCTGAATCCTCGGACGGATGCTTATTTTCACGCAATGCTAAGGAATGCCGGCATTAAGGCGCAGGAAGTGGACATTGTCACAAGCAGTTTCGACATCGAGGATCTGATTACCGGCAAGGTCTCCGCGTTCAATTCCTATATCACCACTAAACAACCACCCGCTCAAGCGGGTGGGTTCCAATAACGGACTGAAAGTCCGGATACGCGTCGACTAAACGACGCGTCTTAGTCGGGCTCCATCTTGAAATTATCGTTTGGATTAGGTTCAAAGTGATGCTCCAAATATTGCTTTATCATCTCATCAGTCATTTGCCCCACTGTGGCGCAAAAATAACCGCGGGCTCAAAAATGTCGACCCCAATATCGCTTTTTCAAGTGCGGGAACTCTTCGAACAGATAGCTCGAAGTTCGTCCCTTGATTCGCCTCATGATTTCGCTTGGGGCCATAGTCGGCGGCGCACTCACCAAAATGTGCACATGATCTTTGCTCACGACACCTTTGATAATCCGTATCTCAAAGGCTTCGCATGTCTGCCGCACCAAGTCTCTCACTCGTTCGGCTATTTCATCCTTCAGCACTTTATAACGATACTTCGTAACCCAAACAAAATGATACTCAATTTGGTAAACCGTATGGCTGCCGTATCTATAGTCCATCGCCACCTCCTTGGGCAAATTATCGCAGCTAAAGCTGACCGGCTAAAGCCGGTGGTTTAAACCTTATGATGGATAATGAAACCTTCATTCTAAAGCGGCGCGGCATCGACTATAGCGTGCTTAATCCGGCCGACTACGGTATCGATTTCTATAGCGACATCCTGTTTACCTCGGAACAAGAAGTCAAGGAACATCCTTTAAGGGTGCAAGCCATGCTGCGAGCCAGTTTGAAAGGGTGGCGATATGCCTTGGATCATCCCGGCGAAATGATAGACTTGTTGCAAACTAAGTACAAGGTGCCGAAATCAAGAGAACATTTACAGTACGAGGCCGAAGCAATGCAGCCATTAATCGAACCCGACTTAATCGAAATCGGACACATGAACCGTGAACGCTGGGAACGCATGGCACAAGCGTTTATCGACCTCGGCATAGGGAGCGAGAATTTTTCGTTGGACGACTTTATTTATCAACCGCATCCAACCCTCCAGATTAAAAAATTGCAAAAAATACTCATTTTTTTCGTTATCGTCAGCGGAGCGGCTTTATTGGTCGCGGTTTGCATGCTCTGTGGCTGGGCTCGCCTGAAACACGAAGTCGCCTTACGTAGGATTGCCGAGGCACAAGTGAAACAGCTCGCCTATTATGATCCTTTGACGGCAATACCGAATCGCAACAGTTTTATGCCTTATGCGAACAAACAAATACATTCGGCCCTTAGAAATAGACAAAAGCTGGCCTTTTGCTTTATCGACTTGAACCGCTTCAAGGAACTAAACAACCACCCGCTCAAGCGGGTGGGTTCCAATAACGGACTGAAAGTCCGGATACGCGTCGACTAAACGACGCGTCTTAGTCGGGCTCCATCTTGAAATTATCGTTTGGATTAGGTTCAAAGTGATGCTCCAAATATTGCTTTATCATCTCATCAGTCATTTGCCCCACTGTGGCGCAAAAATAACCGCGGGCTCAAAAATGTCGACCCCAATATCGCTTTTTCAAGTGCGGGAACTCTTCGAACAGATAGCTCGAAGTTCGTCCCTTGATTCGCCTCATGATTTCGCTTGGGGCCATAGTCGGCGGCGCACTCACCAAAATGTGCACATGATCTTTGCTCACGACACCTTTGATAATCCGTATCTCAAAGGCTTCGCATGTCTGCCGCACCAAGTCTCTCACTCGTTCGGCTATTTCATCCTTCAGCACTTTATAACGATACTTCGTAACCCAAACAAAATGATACTCAATTTGGTAAACCGTATGGCTGCCGTATCTATAGTCCATCGCCACCTCCTTGGGCAAATTATCGCAGCTAAAGCTGACCGGCTAAAGCCGGTGGTTTAAACCTTATGATGGATAATTAATGACAATTACGGTCACAAGGCCGGCGATGCGATATTAATTCATGTCGCCAACGCCATCGCATCGGTCATCCGTGAATCCGACATGGCGGCCCGCCTTGGCGGCGACGAGTTCGTCGTGTTACTAACCGACATACACGATATCGAGGATACCCAACGTTCCATCCACGACATTCACAAAGCCATCGCTACCGAAATTGCATTTGCTTGCCACACGCTTTGCGTGACGGCAAGCATCGGTGTCGCCATTTTTCCGGATGACGGTGAACGCATCGACGACCTCATCACAAAGGCTGACGCATCCATGTTTGAGGAGAAAAAACAAGCCAAGGCCGACAACAAACTGCTAGCTATCGGCAAACGCGCATTTTAAGGGCTGGCCTTTTTGCTTCCTATCTCCCGTTAATAGCATGTGACAAGGGGTGCGGTAAATAAATTCGGGAGGTTAATGCCGCCGACATAAATCCGCATGCTTTCCAAGCAAGCCTGGAAAATTTTGCATATTAGGTTTATCGCTATACCATACATGCGCAGCCTAGCTTCTCCCTCGAGATATGGCGCCTTCCAAAGCCTACGCCTCAATGACAAAACACTATCATCGTCATGAACGAACACAATAAAACCGGCTCTCCCCATCCCCTAACGACGGCCATCCGCAAGATATTTACCGTCTCGCTGGCTCTGGCGGGAATCGGCTGTATTCTGTGGTTGGATAGCTGGTTCATGAACCATACCGACATGCCCAGCCTCAGCCGCGACATGAGTTATGGTTTATTGATCCTGATCGGTTTTCTCTCCAGTTTTCATTGCGTCGGCATGTGCGGGCCGTTGATCCTCGGCTATACCGCTAAAAACGCGGCCACTGGACATAAATCGTATCCGGCTCACCTGCTTTACGGCCTCGGTAAAACCCTGTCCTATTCGACGATCGGCGCCCTGTTCGGCGCTTTTGGCGCCATCGTATCTTTTACGCCTTATACCCAGGGCGCGGTCGGTATCGCCGCCGGCGTTTTTCTATTATTGTTCGGCCTGCACATGCTGGAAGTGTTTCCGGCCTTGCATCATTTTCAATTCAAAACGCCGGCATTTGTCATGCGTTTTATCGGCAAGGAATACCGCAAACATAGTAACCCCTTCATAATCGGCTTATTGAACGGGCTGATGATTATATGCGGCCCCTTACAAGCCATGTATGTCATGGCCGCCGGTACCGGCAGTTGGTATGAGGGGGCCGCCATTTTGTTTTTTTTCGGCATTGGCACTCTGCCGTTACTGCTGGGTTTCGGTTTCATGACCAGCTTGCTGTCCAACAGCCTGACGCCTAAATTACTGAAAGCCTCGGGCATCATCGTGATGGCGTTGGGCGCCATCATGCTCAATCGGGGCTTGGCGGTAACGGGTACCAGCATGGACTTCAATACCCTGCTCGCGCGATTTTCACAACACCTATCCCCCGCTAACGCGGAAACGCCTTATTGCGAGTCGGAACAAATCATCCGCATGGACGTCGATGGAAACGGGTTTACGCCCAACCAGTTCACGCTTCGCAACGGCATCCCGGTAAAATGGGTGATCAGCGGTAAGGAGCTCAATCAATGCAATAAAGTCATTGTCGTCCCAGATTATGACCTAAGAATCGAGGTCCGGCCGGGCGAGCAAGTCATCGAGTTTACCCCCAGTGAAACCGGCGTGGTCTCCTGGAGTTGCTGGATGGGTATGATCCCCGGCAGTTTCATCATCGTCGACGAAACGCAAGCTCCCGTCAGCGATACAAACGAGACTGCCTCCACCAAGTCCGATGGAGAAAGCGAGTACGAACGTCTCATTCGCGAATTCAGGCAATGGTGGGATAAGTTCCTGAAAAATATCACGCAAGCCTAGTTCAGCCGCACTGAAGCGACTGAACAGGGGGCGTACACAACTTTACCTGACGGTATTTGAGCTGATCCAGCGCATCGCCTAGGCCAACTCCTCCAACCGTTTTTCCAACTCCGCGGCAATTAACGCGTCATGATGACGCTTTAAGGTGGAATCGGTTGGCCGGGGAGCGAACTCCGCCTCGACCTCGGCGCGCAATTGCGTTAGAAAATGGCGTCTCAAGGTGGAATCTTCGGGTATTTCGCTTCGTTTGCTCTGCTGTATACTTTCCTCGGCCCTGACGATTTGCGGTACTTCCTTGTTAACCGTCTCGTTAAAAATGGAATAGCCCAATGGAAAAAAAGCGGTAGCGGCCACGATGATCATGACTAAAAACAATTCGGCGACTTCTAACATAATAAATTCCTTACAAAAAGAATGGAAAAACAACCAGCCCAATGCATTTGTCATACCATCCTTGAGTTCTTTATTTTTGCGCTGCTTCGGCGAATGACTATTGTTTACAAACCAACAAAAAACCTAATTTCTCTGTGTGTTTGTTCAGAATCTTTCATTCCCTGTTTTCGCGTAATTCTGGCTATCGGTTTTTCGCTTTCCACGCCGTCAATGGTAGGATGCTCTTTTATTTACCGTGCATCTTTTTCCTATGAAAAAACTTCATCTGATTATTGCTTTTTTTATCGTGACGCTGAGCGGCTGCATGTTTCAACAACCGGATTATTTGACCATGATAACCGCTCCGGAATTGAACAACCTCATGCAAAAGAAGGATATTTTCCTGGTGGACGTTCATACCCCCAAACAACGGCATATCAAGGGCACGGACCTCTTTATTCCCTATAACGAAATCGAGGAAAACAAGGATAAATTGCCGGCCGATAAAAATACCCCCATTTATGTCTATTGCGAAGGCGGACCGATGGGCAATGCCGCGGCGCGTACGCTGCACGAGCTGGGTTACCGCAATCTCTACAATCTCGAAGGCGGAACCAATGCCTGGAGAAAAGCGGGCTTTGCTTTTGAGTAAGCGAACGTCTCAAATTGAGCCAATTGCAGCGAAAAAGCTTAAATTGCCGTAAGTCCTTAACCGGCAACGGCCCGACAGAAACAAATAGATAGATATGCAGAAAAAACAGCACTTTAGACGCGTTGGGATGCTGGTTCGCTGAGAAATCCGGAAAAGGATTTCTCAGCGTTACCAAACCTAAAAGGTACTTTTAATATGCTCTATCGCCTGCTGGGTATGATCGGCAACCAAGTCCCTATGTCCGGCTTCGTTGTGTTTCACAGATTCATGTAAATGTTTGGCCGCCTCGGTCATGTGATGATGCGCATCGGCGTGGGCCTTTTCGGAAATTTCCGCGTGTTTGAGCGCTTCTTTCGCATGGATAGCGATTAAGGAATGCCCCATTTCGCCATGTTTGACGGTTTCCTTCAGATGTTTGATCGCTTCCGTCACATGCATATGCGCGTCGGTATGCGCTTTTTCACTGGCCGTCGTATGCTTTATGGCTTCCTTGGCATGGTGATGGAACTCCTTAGAATGGCCCATTTTACCGTGCGTTTCGGCAGCCACGGCATGTTCGAGCGCTTGTATGGAATGCGGCGCTTCAGCGTATACAACACCGGTTAGCAACAATCCCAATACCGAAGTAGCAATAAACATTCTAATAATTTGTAGAGCGTTGTTCATTGTTCGATCCCCTCATGTTGGATACTTAATCAACTTGATTTTTTCTTTGCTACAGCGGAAGTTGATTCCCTGCCGATCCCCACCGATTCAATCAGATAACAGATGCTGTCGCCATCGGGAATGCCATCGGGCATTTTCTTCCAGCCTTCCAAGGTCTGTTCCATGCGGACTTGCAACTCCATTAAATGCTCTAATCGCGCTCTGTTTACCCGAATGCGATGGCTAATCAAATCGCGCACCATTGGACACGGTGATTTCCCTTTACGGCTTTCGGCTAAAATGTGTTCGATTTCCTTTAGGCTAAACCCCAGGCTCTTCGCTTTACGGATAAAATCCAACCGCTTCGCGTCATTGACCGTGTATTGGCGATAACCGTTGACCGGATCGCGTTGCGGTATTAATAAACCGATACGGGTATAGTGGCGAATGGTGTCCGGAGGTACCTGACACAGATTTGCTAGCTCTTTAACTCGATACAACATTTTTCCTCCCGCGCATTCAGTGTAAAACCTGTGTCCTACTCATAGGTCAAGCTCCCAATCAAATTTTTTCCTTTCTGTCGTCAACTAAATGAGAAAATGCTTTGACTTTTCAGAGCATTTTGCTTGGTTGTAATTGATTTTCAATCGGCGCCATAATGCTCTTCATATTGTGAATTTTTAAGCAGCCAAGTCGAGGGAAGGTAATGAAACGATTCAAGTGGGCGACATTAGGCATTTTTTTTCTGATCTTCTGGTTCAGCGCTTCATTGCCGGCCGACGTCGGCGGCAGTCTGAATCCCACGAAAAACAATCCGCTCGCCAACCGCCACGACGTCGTCGATACCACCAGTCCGACCAAATTATTCGACCAATACCGGGAATCGCGCTACAGCATGCGTTGGTTCGACAAGCATAAGGAGCGCATTCAAGAGGCTTACCGCCGTATCGATAAAATCGAGGAAGGTTTTCAGGCCCTAGGCCGCGATAAGGAAGCGCAGAAAATGCGCGACATGAAACGCCAGTTCGCGCTAATCAAAAGGCAAATGCCGCAACGGCAAGGCTTTCTGCAAACCATCGTCAACATGATGAAATATAAAAGCCAATTGCTCAAGCCGCATGCCAGGAAACTGATCAAACTGGCCAGCGATATCGAAGAATACGATAAAAAACTAAAGGAAGAACAGAAGAAACAAGGCATAAAAGCGGCCGCTGCCGGCGCGGCTCAAGATGCAGTGGTAAGCGAGCCGGTCAAGACGCCGCTGGAGATCTATGTCGCCGAGTTGTCCGGCGACATGAAGTTCTTCGTCAACGGCGAAGAAGTGCATGCGATCGGTTACCGTTTTCCGCTGCCGGCCAGTAAAAAAATCAAATTGCAGGCTTTGTTGATGGGCAAACAGCGCAAATACGGACTGGGACTCAAACGGAAAGGCAACATCATCGAAATCGACCGAACCAATCATTTTTTAAATTACAAGGTGCAACTGCCGGGAGGCGGAATCGGCGAAACCAGTTGGGAAATCGATGATGAACGCTACACTTGGCGAGTCAGGCCGAGCAAGACCGACGGCAAGTGGGAGATCGACAACGGCGAACATTTGAATGTCGAAGACGATGTGCTGGTGCTATACGGACCCAGAGCGATGAGTTACAGCATCGACGTCTCCGGCAAGGCCAAATGGAAAACCACCTATAAGACCCACGGCAATCCACTGACCCGCCTCGACGAAGGCACGGGACACATCAAAATCGCAATCGCGCCGCAGTAACCATGCCGCGAACTAATCGTTATTGCCACATTGACACGGGAAGAGATGGCTTATGATGAAGAAAAATAGAGTGAGACAAACCATGATGCTTGGCTTCGGCGCCTGGCTGGCTTGCACGGCGCTTCCTTACTTGGCCTGGGCCGAAACCCTCAGCGATGACACGTTGAGCGAAGAACAGATCATGACGTTGACCGATATCGACATGGAAATCGACGACATTGCCGACGATCAGCTCGACCCGGCGACCAAGCCGGAGGGTTTCGACGAGCTGGTCAAGGCCTTGGACGAAATCGACCGAAACCTGCAGGACTTGGAAAACACCGCGCAAGAACTTGAAGCTGGAGAAGGTTCGCCGGCAGCCGAAGCGACAACGACACGACCCGATGATACGGCCGAGACGGCGGAAGCCATAACCGCCGACAGTGTCGAAAGCGAATCCAACAACAGTTTCGGCAAAGCCGATCCGATCGCGTTGAACGGCGAGATCAGCGGCACGATTCAACCCCGCCGGGACGCCGACTGGTACCGTCTGGCCGTCCCCGAACAAGGCCAACTGGTCATCGCCAGCAAACAGGTGCCGGACAACATCGATCTGGTGCTGCGGGTTTGGAACGGCAACAAAGAGACCATCAGCAACTGGTATTCGCCGCTGCGCAAGGGAGGCGAGCTGAACGCGTCGATCGACCTGAAAAGTCCCGGCGACTACTTTTTGGAAGTGCACGACGGCCGCGACGACAGTCATGCCAGCGACGGCTATCGATTGGAATTGCAATTCACGCCCAGCGGCGATCGCTTCGAACCGAACGACAGTTTCGGCAAAGCGGCGCCGATCGACCTGGAATCATCGCTCCAAGCAACGATATTACCGCAGCGCGACGTCGACTGGTATCGCTTCGAGATAGCCGAACAAGGCGAGTTGAAAATCGTCGCCGAACAAGTCGCGGAAAACCTGGCCATCGTTTTTCGTCTCTGGAACGCCAACAAGGAGACGATAACCAATTGGTTCGCGCCGTTGAGCAAGGGCGGGCCTACCGAGGCGGTCCTCGATTTGCCGGAGCCCGGCAGCTATTATTTGGAAGTGCATGACGACCGCGACGATCAACGCTCGGTGCAACCGTTTACCTTGACCTTCGAATTCAAAGCCAGCGGCGACCGGGCCGAGCCCAATAACAGCTTTGCCCAGGCCAAGCCCTTGCCGCTGGGAGAAACGGTGACAGCCACTATCCTACCGAAGCGAGACGCCGACTGGTACCGTGTCGATGTCGATAAACAAGGCGAATTAACGGTGGAAATCACGCAATCGCCGCAAGATTTGGATATGGTATTCAGGCTCTGGAACGGCGAAAAAAATACCATTTCCAACTGGATGGCACCGCTGAGCAAGGGAGGCGACGTCATGGGCAAGGTCAGCTTGCCCGAACCCGGCAGCTATTACATCGAAGTCCATGACGGCCGCGATGACGCCCGTTCGGTATCGCCTTATCGCATCACGGCGACATTGCAATGACCAAATGTTTTACCGCCAAGCCTCGGCCAGTCGTAGCGCTTTGCGGGGCTCTGTTGGCCGCCGCCTGCCTGGCCGACGATACGCGCCATAACGATCGCACCGAAGCCGCCCGGCGCGTGATCAGCGCCGAACCCTATCTGTCCGAATATGGGGTCCTGGACGACCCTTATCAGTTCAAGAATCTGGACACGGCCCAGGTCAGGAAAAAACTGCAGGAAGCCGAACGCGGCATAAACTCGGCGCAGGCTAAGCATTACCAGTCGCAATCCGCCTTACAGCAATACGAACAATTGTTGGTGACGCAGCGCAAGGTCCCCCGTTCCGCCCTACCGACATACCGCGATCCTCTGGGAAAGTTGGAAAAACTGCGCGGCCTGGTCGATCGTTCCGGCAAGGTATTGCGCGACTACCTGATCGCCAAGGCCGACTTGAGCGAGGAAATGGCGCTGCGCGAACATCCGGATAAGTTTTTCGCGCGGGAGCAGGAATTACAGGAAGCCATTCGCCATTCCAAGGAAATTCAGGACTATTGGGCGCAATTACGCCAAGGCATGCAACAAGGCGATCCGGATGCTTGGAGCAAGGCGATGGAACTGGAGCGTAATGCCCGCGCGGTAAAGATCGCCCAAGGCAAGGAGCCAGTCATCAAACTCGGCAAAACCAGCGGTGTCGGCACTACACCGCAGCATACCGATAGCGGCGCCCAAACATCGCCCGGCACCGCGCAATCGACTACTCTCATTTCCGCTCCCGCCTCGGGTTCCACGGTCGACATCAGTTATCAGGATGTGTACGGAGCCCAGGCGACGGCGGAACAAATCGCCCAGGTCGAAATCCAGGAAATTAAAAAACTACCCGCCGAGTTGAGGCGGGGCGTGCCGAAAGAAATACAACGTTTATTCCTGTACGGCGGCTACGAAAAACTGAGCCGCGCCGAAAAAAGTCATATCCGCCATGTCGTCAAACAACTAAACCAACAACTGAGTCAGCAAAATCAATTGGAAAAAGCCTTCGGCGATATCTATAACCGGGCCGAAAACAGCCTGATCGCCGAAAAATTGGTCTCCCCTAACCGGGCTAAAAGAGCCCAGATGTTCAGCGCGATCGGCTTTCTGTTGATCGAATTTACCCAAGGGGCGACCGATTATGTCTATGGACAGGCGCGCAAGGCCAAATGGCGGGAAGCCTACCAGAAAATCGCCGCCGACATTCCGGCCGGCAAGAGCGAAAAAGTCATCTTCATCGAAGATGTTCACCGCCGCCAACTGGAATTTTATTCCTGGTACGAAACCGAATCGGTGCAGGCTTTCCGCGGCACTATCGATATCGACACCAAGAACGATATGTTCGAGGCGCTAGTCAATTTGCGTAAGAGTTCCCAACCCGGCTATTGGCGGCAACAGCGGCTTTATACCGCTTATGTGATCGGCAGCGGCCAAGGCAAGGACCAGCAGCCCAGCGATAAAGACGCCTTCATGGCCGGTGCCAATATCGGCCGGCTGGCGCGCGGCGGCAAGGACGTACGCGACATCCTGCGCAAAACCTACCCCAAATACAATAAATGGCAATCAACCCGCGAGGCTTTCAAGCGCGGCTATCGCAAGGCGGCGCAAGGCTTGATCGATTGATCCCATGGTCACTGGAGACGCCATGACAACCGGCTAGAACAACTCGGCCCGCGCATAGTCCAGAATGGCGGTGACGGCGGGATGCTTCAGTCTTTTGTGCATGGTGACGGCATAAAAGCGTTCCTCGACAACGTCGATATGGCCGATGGCGGTGACGTTGTATTGCCGTTCGATTTCCTCGGCAACCGTGGTCGGCGCGACAAATAACCCGGCGCCGCCGCTACCGAATGTTTTAACCAAGGCGCTGTCCTCGATCTCCGCTTCGATTTTTGGACTGATGCTTTGTTCATCGAACCATTGATCCAACGAACGCCGCAATGCGGTATTGCCGGTCGGCAGCAGAAACGGCGCGCCGTTCAGGGAACGGGGAAAATCCGCGCGATAACGTTCGGCTAATGGGCGGGTTCCGAATACGGAGACCGAACAAGCGCCGAGAAAATGATTGAAGGCCTTGTTATCGCTGGTCGGCGTCAACGGGACATCCGACAGCACCAGATCGATGCCTTGCAGCGACATTTCCGACAAGAGGCGCTCCGCCTTGTCTTCATAGCAAAAAACCTGTACCGGTTCGGGCAAATGGCGGGCCGGCTCGATCAAACGGTAAACCAGCATTTTCGGCAGAGCGTCGGCGACACCGACACTCAAGCGCAGGGCACGGCCGCTTGCTTTACCTTCCAAAGCATTGCCAAGCTCGCGTCCCAGCGAAAAAATCTCGTCGGCGTAATGAAAAACGATGCGGCCGGTTTCCGTTAACACCAACTTACGCCCTTGTTTGTAGAACAGTTTTTCGCCCACCGCCTGCTCGAACACCGCCAATTGTGCGCTAATGGTCGGTTGGGCCAAATGCAGTTTCTCGCTGGCCCGGGTCACGCTTTCTTCGCGCACGACGTTCCAAAAATAAAACAAATGTTGATAGTTAATACGTTTCATAGCCGGCGTTGGTGTTGCAAAATCCCACGGTAATCGAAATTGCCAGGGGTACTGGTAATGATGAAAAAACCGCAAGCCCGTAGCGCAGGCCCATATTTCCGGCGTTGCCACGGACAAAATCGATATTCTCTCACTCGTCTGATAATTTTATAAAGCATTTTGGCTTTGTTGCATAAATAAACGAGAGACAGTCCATTCCTGTTTCCCCTTAACTTTTTCATGAGACTGGGTAACTTTCAGGCATACCAAGGCCTGTCATTTTATTCATCGCCCCAATGCGCAGGTAAGCCTCGACCTGTTGGGCGGCAAAGGTCCTATTTTTCAATTTATCGCTGAATAATCCTTTGACTCGAAACATCGAGGTTTCCGCCAGACTCCGGCGATGGTAACCACTTTGCCGTTTCCATTCCGCTTCACCGACTTCAGCACAGCGCCGTATAATGGCGGTTCTGGGATGAACCGCCCCCTCTTCGTCATCAGGCCATTCGACAGCGCCTTCGCGCGGTGGAATCAAAGCGCGAGCCCCTTTATTGCGAATGGCTTGATGACAAGTAACGGTATCATAGGCGCCATCACCTGCCACGGCGGTAATCTTATCTTGGTCATCCACTTGGCCCAATAAATCCGGCAGTACTTCAGGGTCGCCGACAAAATTGGCCGTCAACTCAGCCGCAACGACTTCTTGGGTCTGTGCATCCACCATTACATGGAGTTTTCGCCATGTTCGACGCTTGCCCACGCCATGTTTGCGAACTTTCCATTCTCCTTCGCCATAGACCTTTAATCCCGTTGAATCCACCACCAGATGGCGAGGCGCTTGGCTTGCCGATCTTGGCAGGCGTACCGATAAGGCTTGTTGACGCCGGCTTAACGTACTGTAATGAGGCACTTGGACATCGATCTTTAATAGCTGAATCAGCGATAGCAAAAATCCTTGCGTCGCTCGCAAGGTCAGTTTAAACACTTCTCTGAGAGTCAGCGCACATTGAATCGCCATCTCAGAATAGGTCATTGGACTGCCTCTATACCCCGTTTTTTCCGGCTGATGCCAATGCTGAACGACTGATTCATCAAACCATAACGTGAGCGAACCTCGATTGATCAGCGCTTGGTTGTAGGCCGACCAGTTTTTAAGCTTATACCGTTGCTTTCCTTTCTTCTCCATGTCCTCGAATATGGGGGCTATGCCGATTTATGCAACAAAGCCAAGCATTTTTATAGATATTTTCTATATATTTTTCATGAATATTCTATTTTACAATGAATATTGAAATATTTACGCTATTGCCATCGTTCGTTCGGCCAACACGAAGCGCGCTTCTACCATCTCGCTCGCTCCGGTTTCGAAAGGTCGACGACAACAATTTATTACGATGAGAGGATAAGCAGTGGATATTTCAATAGACGACAACAAACTGAGTCATTCATCCAAAGTGCTGGGCTCGTTATTGACCAAAGTATTGAAGACCCAGGCGCGCCCGGAGGTTTATAAGGCAGTCGAACAATTGCAGAAGCAGTTCGCGGGGCTGTTGCGCGATGAAACCAGCGAATCGCATCGCCGCCACCTGTTGGAAACAGTGGAAAATCTGGATGAAGAAGCGATGAACGAGGTAGTGCGGGTGTTCAGCCATTATTTCAGTCTGCTCAACATCGCCGAGGAATCCTACAACCTAAAGAACCGCAACAAACAATTGGTCGGCCATTACTGGCCCGGTTCCTTCCACGATACGCTGATTACGCTAAAGGAATCGGGTGTCGGCGCCGACAAATTGCAGACCTTGCTGGACGAACTGCTGTACATGCCGGTGATGACGGCGCACCCGACCGAAGCCAAGCGCCGTACCGTCAAGGGCGTGTTGCGCAATATCTTTCAGGCGCAGGAGGCCTTGAGCGGCCAGCGCCTGCAGGGAAACCCGCGCAAGCAGATGCTAAACCGCCTGCAGAGTTATATTCAACTATTGTGGAAAACCGACGAGGTGCGCTCGCGCAAGTTAAGCGTAGCGGACGAAATCGACGCCGGTTTATTCTATTTCTCGCTGTCGCTGTTCCAGGCCACGGCCGAGGTTTATCGCAAGTTCCAGCTATCGCTGGCCGATGTCTATGGCGAGGAGGCGGCCCAGGCAATTCGCGTGCCCAGTTTCCTTCGCTTCGGTTCCTGGATTGGCGGCGACCGCGACGGTAACCCGAACGTAACCCCTGAAATCACGGTGCTGGCGTTGCGCCGGCAGGCCGAGACGGTCATGCAGGAATATGTGCGGCGTCTCGATGAATTGATCGGACAACTGTCCTTATCTTACGGCTTTTGTGACCTGACCCAGGCGTTCGTCGACAGTCTGGAGGCCGACCGCGCCATGCTGGGTCCCTCGGTTGCTGCGCTGGAAAACCGTTACACCCAGGAGCCTTACCGGCATAAACTGGTCCTGATGAAATTCCGCATGGAACGCAGTCTGCTGACGGTATCCCGACGCATCAACGACGAGCCCGAACTCAGCGACAGCCATGCCTATAGCAGCGCGGCGGAATTCCTGCGCGATTTGCAACTGATCGACACATCCCTGCGGGGTCATGGCGACGGCGATATCGCCGACCTGGAACTGAGCGATCTGATCCGCCTGGTCGAGACCTTCGGCTTTCATTTAATGGAACTGGATGTGCGTCAGGAATCGTCCCGCCACAGTGAAGCGGTCGCCGAGATCCTGGCGGCGGCGCTGGATCTAAATTATTCCGCGCTGGACGAGGAACAGCGCTTGGCGTTGTTGAGCGAGGCGCTGGCGACGCCGGGCGGCTTGATGTTCGACCGTTCCACGTTGTCGGCACCGACCCAGCAGACCTTGGAATTGTTCGACATCATGGCCGGCATGAAGCGTGAAATCGGCCCGGAATGTTTCGGCAAATACGTTATTTCGATGACGCATTCGGCCAGTCATATCATGGAGGTGATGCTGCTGGCGGCACAAAGCGGCCTGGTCGGCTGTATCGGCGGCCACTGGCATTGCCATATCGAGGTCAGTCCGTTGTTCGAAACGGTGGAAGACCTCAAACATATCGAAACCGTGCTGACCCGTTTGTTCGATACGCCGACCTATCGGGAACTGCTGAAGGCTTCGGCCGGTCGCCAGGAAATCATGCTAGGCTATTCCGACTCCTGCAAGGACGGCGGCATCCTGGCTTCGGCCTGGAACCTGTTCCAGGCGCAACGGCGAGTGATCGATCTGGCCGAGCAACGCGGCATCAAATGTCGCTTGTTCCACGGCCGGGGCGGCACGGTGGGCCGCGGCGGAGGCCCGACCCACGAGGCGATTCTGGCCCAGCCGCCCGATACCGTGCGCGGCCAGATCAAGTTCACCGAGCAGGGTGAAGTGCTGTTCTACCGTTACAACAACATGGAAACGGCGATCTATGAATTGACGATGGGTGTCACCGGCTTGATGAAGGCCAGCGTCAGCCTGGTGCAGCCGGCCCAGGCCGATTGCCCGGAAAGTCTCGCGGTCATGGACGAGCTGGCCCAGCTCGGCGAGCAAAGCTATCGCGAATTGACCGAACGCACGCCCGGCTTCCTCGATTATTTCTACGAGGCGACCCCGGTCGGCGAGATCGGCCAACTCAACATTGGGTCGCGGCCGTCGCATCGCAAAAAGCAGGACCGGTCGAAGAATTCGGTGCGGGCGATCGCCTGGGTGTTCGCCTGGGCGCAGTCGAGACAGACCTTCCCCGCCTGGTACGGCATCGGCTGGAGCCTGTCGACCTGGTGTGCGGGCAAGCCGGAACGACTGGAGAAACTGCGCGCGATGTACCGCGACTGGCCGTTCTTCCGCAACCTGCTGAGTAACGCGCAAATGGCGTTAAGCAAATCGGACATGCGCATTTCCAAACAGTATGCCAGCTTGTGTCTCGATCCCGACACCGGTCAGCGCGTCCACGGCCTGATCGCGAAGGAATATCATCGCTGCGTCGAGTGGGTACTGCAGGTCGCCGAGAAGGACCGCCTGTTGGCCGATAACCCCTCGCTGGCGTCGTCGCTGCATCGCCGCAATGCCTATCTGGGCCCCTTGAACTATATTCAGGTAAACTTACTGCGACGGTTGCGGACGGATGGCGACAATAGCCAGGACAGCCGCTGGTTGCAGCCGCTGCTGCGCACGATCAACGCGATCGCCGCCGGCATGCGCAATACCGGATAGAATAACTAAACAACCACCCGCTCAAGCGGGTGGGTTCCAATAACGGACTGAAAGTCCGGATACGCGTCGACTAAACGACGCGTCTTAGTCGGGCTCCATCTTGAAATTATCGTTTGGATTAGGTTCAAAGTGATGCTCCAAATATTGCTTTATCATCTCATCAGTCATTTGCCCCACTGTGGCGCAAAAATAACCGCGGGCTCAAAAATGTCGACCCCAATATCGCTTTTTCAAGTGCGGGAACTCTTCGAACAGATAGCTCGAAGTTCGTCCCTTGATTCGCCTCATGATTTCGCTTGGGGCCATAGTCGGCGGCGCACTCACCAAAATGTGCACATGATCTTTGCTCACGACACCTTTGATAATCCGTATCTCAAAGGCTTCGCATGTCTGCCGCACCAAGTCTCTCACTCGTTCGGCTATTTCATCCTTCAGCACTTTATAACGATACTTCGTAACCCAAACAAAATGATACTCAATTTGGTAAACCGTATGGCTGCCGTATCTATAGTCCATCGCCACCTCCTTGGGCAAATTATCGCAGCTAAAGCTGACCGGCTAAAGCCGGTGGTTTAAACCTTATGATGGATACTAAACAACCACCCGCTCAAGCGGGTGGGTTCCAATAACGGACTGAAAGTCCGGATACGCGTCGACTAAACGACGCGTCTTAGTCGGGCTCCATCTTGAAATTATCGTTTGGATTAGGTTCAAAGTGATGCTCCAAATATTGCTTTATCATCTCATCAGTCATTTGCCCCACTGTGGCGCAAAAATAACCGCGGGCTCAAAAATGTCGACCCCAATATCGCTTTTTCAAGTGCGGGAACTCTTCGAACAGATAGCTCGAAGTTCGTCCCTTGATTCGCCTCATGATTTCGCTTGGGGCCATAGTCGGCGGCGCACTCACCAAAATGTGCACATGATCTTTGCTCACGACACCTTTGATAATCCGTATCTCAAAGGCTTCGCATGTCTGCCGCACCAAGTCTCTCACTCGTTCGGCTATTTCATCCTTCAGCACTTTATAACGATACTTCGTAACCCAAACAAAATGATACTCAATTTGGTAAACCGTATGGCTGCCGTATCTATAGTCCATCGCCACCTCCTTGGGCAAATTATCGCAGCTAAAGCTGACCGGCTAAAGCCGGTGGTTTAAACCTTATGATGGATAATTAAATTAGGTAGGGCGGAAGCCGACAGGCATTCCGCCAGCTAGACTTACGAAAATAGGATTCATAATCCGCACTTGCTGATAGTAGATGAACACAAGCCTCAGAACGGTTTTGCATTATTTGCTGGACGAATTGGAGATCGGCGACAAAGAAACCGATTTGAGCCGCATACAGCTCGCCGGCGATGACAGCCCGGTTGCGTTAACGGCCGCCGCCGAACAATTAGGTCTGCGCGCGACCGAAGCGGTATTGACCTTGGACGATGCGCTGGCGGTCTGCGGCCATGCAATGCCGCTGCTGACCCGGCTGGAACCGGGGCGATGGCTGGTATTGGCCGGCTTCAGCCGAGGCCGTGTCGACGCCGTATTGATCGAGGACGGCCAGATCGACGACCGGCGTGATCGCGCCGGAGACATCGCCGCTTTGCTGCCAGCCGATCCGAAGCAGGGGCGTCTTTGGCTGCTGCTGGAAGCGGCGGAACCGTTGGCGGCGGCCAAGAGCCACGCTCACGACGATGCGCTGCCGCCGCTGCGGCGTTTGCTCGGCCTGTTGCGCGGCGAACGCCATGATTTGTTGCTGGTGTTGTTGTTTTCCTTGGGCACGGGACTGCTCTATCTGGCGACGCCGATCGCGGTGCAGGCGCTGGTCAACACCGTGGCGCTCGGCGGCATGCTGCAGCCGTTGATCGTGCTCGCCTTCATCCTGTTCGTATTCCTGGCCTTCGGGGCGTCATCTACGTACTCCAGACCTATCTGGTCGAATTGATACAACGGCGCATCTTCATCGGCGTTTCGACCGACCTGGCCCAGCGTCTGCCGCGCGTCGATAGCGAAGTGTACGATCGCCACAACGGCGCGGAACTGGTGAACCGCTTTTTCGATGTCGTCACGATACAAAAGGCCGGCGCAACGCTGTTGCTGTCCGGTTTGGCGACGGTGTTGCAGGCCCTGGTCGGCTTGCTGGTGTTGGCGGCCTACCATCCGCTGTTGCTGGTGTTCGATGTCGTACTGAGCGGTCTGATCGCATTCGTATTGTTCGTGCTGGGACGCAACGCCATCGATACCGCGGTCGAAGAATCGAAGGCCAAATATGCGTTGGCCGCCTGGCTGGAAACGGTGGCCCGCAACATGCTGACCTTCAAGTCCGCCGGCGGCCCGGAGTTCGCCCGACAACGCAGCGATGAATTGGCTCACACCTATCTGGCCAACCGCAAACGCCATTACCGCGTCGTGCTGCGGCAAACGATCGGCGCGGTCGCGCTGCATGCCGTGGCCGGCACCAGTCTGCTGGCGATCGGCGGTTTGCTGGTCATCGAAGGGCAGTTGACGCTAGGGCAATTGGTCGCCGCCGAATTGATCGTGTCCGGGGTGTTGTCTTCGTTCGCCAAGTTCGGCAAACAACTGGAGGGGTTCTACGACCTGATGGCCGGGGTCGACAAACTCGGTCATTTGCTCGATTTGCCTCTGGAACGACAAGGCGGGGAAAAAATCGATCGCGACATGGCCGCCGAACTGAAGGTGACCGACCTGAGCTTCGCCTACCATAGCAAACATGCCTTGATCGACGGGCTCAGTTTCAGCTTGCCTGCCGGAGAAAACCTGGCGCTGTTGTGTCCATCCGGCGGCGGCAAGACCACCCTGGCCGATTTGCTTGGCGGTCTGCGACTGCCCAGCGGCGGGCGCATCGAGCTGAACGGCGTCGATCTGTGCGATTTGAGCCTGCAGACCCTGCGCCGCCAGGTCGCCATCGTCAACCGCCGCGAAGTCATCGAGGACAGCGTCCTCGAAAACGTGCGCTTGGGACGCGGCGAGATCGACAACACCGAGATCCGCCAGGTGCTGGAGCAATTGGGGCTGCTGCACGAGTTGAAGTGCCTGCCCGAAGGTCTGCACAGCGAAATTACCGCCGCCGGCACGCCGTTGGCCTCTTCCCAGTTAAGCCGGCTGTTGATCGCCCGGGCGCTGGTCGGCCGGCCCAACTTGCTGGTGATCGACGGCATACTGGACGATCTCGACGAGATGACGCGCGAACAGATTTATCGCGTGTTATTCCGAGCGGAGCACAACTTTTCCTTGTTGGTGCTGACCCGTTTGCGCGATGTCGCTGAGCATTGCCGGCGGACGATGGTTTGGCCGATGGAGGCAAGACCATGAGAAGAGTGCGTACCCAGAACTCCCTGAGCGCGCTGAGCGCGGCGCAGACGCCGCACCTGGTGTCGCGGCTGGCGCGCCTGTTCGCCTGGTTGTTCCTGACGATCCCGTTGGCGATGCTGTTTCTGCCCTGGCAACAAAATGTCACCGGCATAGGCCGCGTCGTCGCCTACGCGCCGATCGAGCGGCAACAGACCGTCGACGCCACCGTTTCCGGCCGTATCGTCAAATGGCATGTCAAGGAAGGCGACCGCGTCAGACAGGGCGACAAACTGGTCGAAATCAGCGACATCGATCCCCGCTACACAGACCGCCTGCAACAACAACTGGCGGCGGCCAGCGCCAAGGTCGCGGCGAAAGAACAGGAATTGCAGGCCTACAGGCTGCAAAGCGACAATCTCGGCGCGGCGCGGGACATCAAGATCGCCACCGCGCAATACAAGCTGGAGATGGCCCGCCAGAAAGCGCGGGCCGCCGGCGAGTCGCTGGCGGCGGCCAAGGCGACGCTGGAGACCGCGCGCCTGCAACGTCAGCGTCTGCATAATTTGTTGAGCGACGGCCTGGTGTCGCGGCGCGAATTCGAATTGGCCGAGCGCGATCTGAGCGTCGCACTGCGCGGCCGCAACAGCGCGCAGGCCTCGTTGCAGTCGGCCAATGCAGCGGAGCAGGCGGCCATGGCCGACATCGAAAGAATACGCGCCGATGCCGACGCCAAGATCAGCGCGGTCACCGCTTATCTGAACAAGACGCTGAGCGAACTGGAGGAAAGCCGCGCCAGTCTGGCCAAGATCGAGGTGGCGTTGGCCCGGCAACAGTCCCAGGTGATCGAGGCGCCGCGCGACGGCGCGATCCTGCGCTTGCTCAGCAATCCGGAGGCACAGGTGCTGAAACAGGGCGATCCGTTGGCTATCCTGATTCCGACCACCGATCAATACGCTGTTGAGCTGTGGTTGGACGGCAACGACGCGCCCTTGACCCTGCCCGGCCATCATGTCCGCCTGCAATTCGAAGGCTGGCCCGCCGTGCAGTTCGTCGGTTGGCCGGAAGTCGCGGTCGGCACCTTCGGCGGCCGCGTCGCCTTCGTCGACTCGACCGACAACGGCAAGGGCGAATTCAGGGTTATGGTCGTGCCCGACGAACAGGACCGCGTCTGGCCGTCGAATCGTTTTTTGCGCCAGGGCGTTCGCGTGCGCGGTTGGGTGCTGCTCAGCCGGGTCTCGCTGGGTTACGAGATTTGGCGGCAATTGAACGGCTTCCCGCCGATGCTGACACCGGAATCGCCATTGTCGGATGTCGCGCGTAAGCGTCTGTAAAACTGCGGGATTAGCGATGGAGTCGAATGGCATGCGCGTTATTAATGAACGATTGCTGGTTCTGGTCGCCCTAGGCCTGCTCGGCGGCTGCAAAATTCTGGACGTCGCGTCGCCGGAGCCGGCTATCGAGTCTAAGGTCGAGCAGCGTCTGCAACGGCAGGAAGGCGTCTCGCTGCAAAAATGGGCGCAAGGCCAGTCGCGGACGCTGGAACAGTCGTTGGCCGAACGTAAACGCAAGCCTCTGGATCTGTCGTTGCCGCCGACCTTGCCGTCGCTTCGGCCCGACATGGAAGGCGACGAGGAAGAAATCCGTCCCCGAAAGCGCGAACGGCAAGGCAAAGACAACCGCTGGCCATTGACCATCGCCGATGCCAGGGCGATGGCGCTGGCAAACAACCTGGATCTCAAAATTGCCGTGCTGGAGCCGGATATCGCTGCGACCCGCGTCAGCGAGGAAGAAGCCAAGTTCGATCAGCTGATTTTCGTCAACGCCAAATACGGGCGCAAGGACACACCGCTCTACGACGGCGATCTGGTCAAGTTCAGCACGCTGGACAAGAACTCGCCGCTATACGGCGCGGAAGCAAAACTCAGTGCGTTACCGCAGGAGACCAAGAGCTACGGTATCGAAGCCGGCATCAGCGTGCCGCTGCTGACCGGCGGCAAGGTCACGCTTTCGTCTCCTCTCGTGCACAAACGCACCTATAAGGGCGTGACCAGCGACGAATTCCGCAGCGCACTGCGCTTCAGCATCAGCCAGCCGTTGTTGCGCGGCGCCGGCATCGCTAACAACGTCGCCGGCATTCGCATCGCCGCCTATCAAAAACGGGCCGCCGATGTCGGTCTGCGGC
The DNA here is from genome assembly GCF_000733935.1 of Methylomarinum vadi. Taxonomy (NCBI): domain Bacteria; kingdom Pseudomonadati; phylum Pseudomonadota; class Gammaproteobacteria; order Methylococcales; family Methylococcaceae; genus Methylomarinum; species Methylomarinum vadi. The sequence continues at coordinate 3,614,129 of NZ_JPON01000001.1, read as the reverse complement.
TGCAAAGCATCCGTGTGCTGGCGGCGATCGACCGCGCCTATTGGGCCCTGTACGCGGCCTGGGGCGAGCTGGACGTGCGGCGCCAGCAATATCAAAACGCCGCCGACAACCTGTCCATGGTCAGGCGTCGGGTCGACGAGGGGCTGACCGCGGCGGTGGAGCTGAATCGCGCTGAAATCGGGGTCGCCGAGCGCATGGAAAAACTGGTCGTCGCCCAAACCAAACTGAAATTGAGCCAGCGCAAGCTGAAGTTGTTGCTGAACGACCGGCGGCTGGACCTGGATTCCCAGCAATGGCTGGCGCCGCAGACCCCGCCGCTGCTGACCGGCTTCAGTTTCGACCGGGAACGGCTGGCGCGGCAAGCGTTGCAGGGCCGCCTGGAACTGCTGGAACTGGAATTGAAACTGGCCGCCGACACCAGCAAGATCGACTATCTGCGCAATCAGACCCTGCCGCTGTTCATGCTCGATTATCAATACGGCGCGCTGGGCCGCGACACGGCTTTTGGCGACGCTTATGGCGATGCAGTTAGCGGCGATTTTCAGGATTGGTCGATCGGCTTGAAGTTCGAATTGCCGGTCAGCAACGCCTTGCGCGAATCGCGTCTGCAGCGCGCCGTGCAGCAGCGCTTGCAGCGCCTGACGACGAAGCGCCTGCGCGAGCTGAGCATACGCCGGGAGATTTTCGATGCGCTGGACCGAGTCGACCAGGACTGGCAACGCATCGTCGTGACGCGGCAGAACGTGATCCTGGCCGGTTTGAATTATCAGGCCGAGTTGAAACAGTTCCGCCAGGGCCTGCGGACCATGACCGAAGTGCTGGAAATGCTGACCAAGCTGGGCGAGGCGCAAGTGCGGGAAGTCAACGCGATCGCCAATTATCAGGTCTCCCTGATCGACCTTACTTACGCCACCGGCACCTTGCTCGGCTTCAGCAAGGTCGGTTTTTCGGAGTAATTTGGGCCGGCGTTTCCCTGACGGGTAATGCTCGCCCGACTGGATAAGTTCCATGACGTCCTGATTGTTAACTCCTCGTTACAACTCAATTTTTTGCGCTAGCTGGACCGATTGTTAAGTTATGCTGAATTCTAAACTCTTTTCCTGGATTGAAGTCTAGAAACTTAATGGTTCGGTAATCTATTCTACCAACCCCTTGAAACGAGCCCTTTTCCGAATCCGTACTTGCGGCTGGTCATCGATTGAAAAAAGAGGTGCGTAATGAGTTACGATCAAAAGATGTTCGAATTATCCGACGACCTTGCGCTGACGCATGAAACCGTCGCCCGCTTTCGAGAGATGTTGAACGATTCGCAAGCCTTGTCCCGCTTTCTGAAGGAAAACGAGCGCGCCGTCGCGTTTTTAAGCGCATTGGCCGACGGGCCGGGTGAATGGCAAGAATGTTTGGTCGAAGCGTTGTGCCAACCCGATGTCGTGTTCGAGCTGGCGCAGGCCGGCAAGACTGAGGCGGTGTGGTCCATGATCTCGCGGCTATCTTCGCTGGAGAGACGACTCGCCGTTTTGAAAGCGCCGGAAGTGGTTTTTATTTTGGCCAAAAACGGCAAGGCCGATGCCGTCAGACGTTTGCTGCAGGAATTTCCGCAAACGCAACAGCGTTTATCGATTTGCCGCATCCCTTACGCGGTCTTCGGCATGGCCAAATACGGCAACACGGCCAAGACCCTGTCATTGATCCGGGGTTTCTCCGATACCTCGCAACAAGCCATAGTGTTAAGCGCCAGCCATGTCGTTTACGGCTTGGTCGATAATCTCGATGCGTCCGAAAAACCGTCGCTGCTGGCGATGATTCAACGCTGTTCGAAAGACCAGCAGGCCGACATTCTGGCTTCCGATCTCGCGGTACTGGGCCTGGTCAAAAACGGTAAAATCGATCACGTGCTTTCCTGGTTGCGCGGTTTTAATCAGCCCCAGCTGGATAGAGTCCGCAACGCCGCCTACGTCGTGCCGGTGCTCAGTGAAAATGCGCGACCGGGCGACATTGCTTTCTTCGTCAAGGGGCTGCCGAAAAAACGGGAGGCTCTTAGCAGGAAAGAACGCATGTCGGTGTATCGTTCCGGACAGCGTCGTTTGCATTGAGCGGTAAAGCGGCTCAAAAAGAACGTTTCACCGCTGAAAATCCCGTCCCGCCGTCACCGGTTCGATATGGCCGGCGCGGACCGCGAAATCGCCGAAATGCTCGCCTTCTTTGCGCTCGTCGGCATACTGTTGCAGCAGGGGCGTCAAGGCGTCCAGGATTTGCTCCTCGTTGATGTTTTCCCGGTACAGCCTGTTCAAACGTTGGCCTTGAAAACCGGCGCCCAAGTAGAGGTTGTATTTTCCCGGCGCCTTGCCGACCAGGCCGATCTCGCCGAGAAAGGGTCGGGCGCAGCCGTTCGGACAGCCGGTCATGCGCAATAGGATCGGCTCGTTTTGCAGTCCGTAGCGGTGCAGAATCGGCTCCAGCTTGTCGAGGAAGGCCGGCAGATAGCGCTCGCTCTCGGCCATCGCCAGGCCGCAGGTCGGCAACGCGACACAGGCCATCGCATTCAGGCGCAGCGCGCTTTGCCGTTCGGGCTCGTGGAAGCGGTATTGTTGCAGCAGCGACTCGATGACTGGCTTGTTCTTGTCGCTGACCTTGCCGATGATCAGGTTCTGGTTCGGCGAAATGCGGAAGTCGCCGTCATGCGCCTTGGCGATCTCGCGCATTCCGGTCATGATGGGCGCCGCATCGCTGTCGGCGATGCGGCCGTTCTGAATGAACACGGTGTAATACCAAAGATCGTTGCTATCTTTGATCCAGCCGTAACGGTCGCCGGAATAGTCGAACGTGTAGCCTCTCGGCGCCTCCAATTGCCAGCCCAGGCGCCGGTTCAGTTCGAATTTGAACCAGTCGACGCCGCGGTCGTCGATCGTGTATTTCAGGCGCGCGTGCTTGCGGTTGGTCCGGTCGCCGAAATCGCGCTGGATCTTAACGATCTCTTCGGCCACCTGCAAGGTCTTGTGTTTGGGGCAGTAGCCGATCAGGTCGGCCAGACGCGGGTATGTGTTCGGCTCCCCGTGGGTCAGGCTCATGCCGCCGCCGACCGTAACATTGAAGCCGACCAAATGGCCGTTCTCGGCGATCGCGATGAAACCGAGGTCGTTGGCGAAGATGTCGACGTCATTGGTGGGCGGCACCGCGACCGCGGTCTTGAATTTGCGCGGCAAATAATGCTTGCCGTAGATCGGCTCCTCGTCCTGGCGGCTGGAATCGATCAGTTTTTCGTCCAGCCAGATTTCGTGGTAAGCGGTGGTTCGCGGCGTCAGATGGTCGTTGATGCGGCGCGCGTATTCATAAGCTTCTTCGTGCAAGCGTGATTGTTCCGGCAGCGGGCTGCACATGACGTTGCGGTTGACGTCGCCGCAGGCGGCGATGGTGTCGAGCAAGGAGGCATTGATTTCGGCGATGCTGCGCTTCAAGTCGCGTTTCAGGATGCCGTGAAACTGCAACGCCTGGCGCGTGGTCAGGCGGATGCTACCATTGCACCAAGTGTTGGCGATGCGGTCCATTTCCAGCCATTGCGCCGGCGTGCAAATGCCGCCGGCGACCCGGACCCGAACCATGAACTGGTAATGCGGCTCCAGTTTCTGCTTGCGCCGCTCGTCGCGCAGTTCGCGGTCGTCTTGCTGGTAAATGCCGTGAAACTTGGACAGCTGGGTGTCGCTGTCGGCCAGCGCGCCGGTCAACGGGTCGTTCAGGCTTTCCACCAAGGTGCCGCGCAGATAATTGCTGGCGTCCTTGATGCGCTCCACTTCCACTCGTTTGTTCAGTTCTTCCGCAGACACATCGGTCATCGCTTCATCCTCTTAATAAACATCACGCTGATAGCGTTTTTCTTTCTGTAGGGTTTTGACATACTGCTCGGCCGCCTCGCGGCTCATGCCGCCTTCCCGTTCGACCAGGCCGAGCAAGGTCTCGTGCACGTCGCGCGCCATGTGCTTCTCGTCGCCGCAGACATAAAGATAGGCGCCTTCCTGCAGCCAGGCGTACAAATCGCGTCCGTTTTCCCGCATGCGCTGTTGCACATAGACTTTCTCTGCCTGGTCGCGAGAAAAGGCGACGTTCATCCGCGTCAGCAGGCCGCTTTTCAGATAGCGCAACCATTCGCTTTGATAAAGATAATCGGTCATGAAATGTTGATCGCCGAAAAACAACCAATTCTTGCCGGACGCCCCGATCGCCTCCCGCTCCTCGACAAAGGCGCGGAACGGCGCGATGCCGGTGCCGGGGCCGATCATGATGATCGGGGTGTCGGGGTCTGTCGGCAATTTGAAGTTTTTGTTGTGATCGACATAAACCGGAATCGTACTATCAGGCCCCAAGCGGTCGGCCAGGAAGGTCGAACAAACGCCGTGACGCCTGCGTCCGTGGCTTTGATACCTGACCGCCGCGACGGTCAGATGCACTTCGTCCGGATGCTGTTTCAGGCTGGAGGCGATCGAATAAAGGCGCGGCGGCAGCTTGCGCAGGCAGCCTATGAAGTCTTGCGGATTCAGTTCGCCCCCCGGAAAATCGGTGACGACATCGATGATTTCTCGGCCGTATAAATAGTCCGCCAGCGCTTGCTTATGCGCCTCGTCCAACAAGCGCGCCAGCTCGGCATTGTTGATCAATGCCGCGTATTTTTGCAGCATCGGCCGAGTCGGTGTCGTGATCTCATAGTTTCGCAACAGGGCTTCAGATAATGTGCTGTCCTTGCCGTCATTGTCGATTTTTTCTTCGCCATTGAAATGTAGCTTCTTGAGCAGTTCGTCGACCATTTCCGGTGCATTACAGGGATAAACGCCCAGCGCATCGCCCGGCTCGTAATGCAGGCCGGAGCCTTCCAGCGACAATTCGTAATGATGGGTTTCTTTCTGCGAACCGCGCCCGTTCAACACGATATCTTCCAATAAGACGGCCGGAAACGGGTGCTTGCGCGAATAAGGGGATGTCCCGGCGCTGGAGAGCGGTGATGCTGGCTGAGCGGTTGCCGATGGCGCGCTTTGCGTGCGTTGGCTCAAATCCTCCAGCACGGCGTTGATCCAGCCTTCCGCCGCCGTCTCGTAATCGACGTCGCAATCGACCCGTTCATGCAGCCGCGCCGCGCCCAGTTCTTCCAATCTTCGGTCGAAATCGGCACCGGTCTTGCAAAAGAATTCGTAACTGGAATCGCCCAGGGCCAACACGGCAAACTGGGTGTTTTTCAGCGATGGCGCGCGCTTGCTGAACAAAAATTCATACAGCTCGCGGGCGTTGTCTGGCGGTTCCCCTTCCCCGTATGTGCTGACGATCACCAGCAGAAATTTTTCGGTCTTCAGTTGCGGCGCCTTGTAATCGCCCATGTCTTTGATCACGGCCCGCAATCCACGTTCCCTGGCCAAGGCCTGGGTTTGTTCGGCCAACGCCTCGGAATTGCCGGTCTGGGAACCCACTAGGATGGTGATTTCTTCAGCCTGTGTCATAGCTCCAGCGCTATGTGAGGTAGAGGTCAATTGCGCGGTCAAGTAGCCCGCCATCCAGGCTTTTTGCTCCGGCGTCAGGGACGAAACCAATTGCTGGAACAAGCGATAGCGTTGCTCGTCGAATGGTGTCTGGCTTTGTTCGGGAAGTGAATCGTGCATAAATATTATCCTTATCGTGCCGCGCAATAGATGAGTTCCATGGATATCTGCAGCAATCGAAGCATGTCAGTATGTACCCGACGGAAGTCTAACAAGATTAATAACCAAGTATTTTACTTGGTTAATTGCGCTATAGCTAGCTTCTTCCAAAGTAACGAGGTTTACGCTTTATTGAGGAAGAGACAATGAAACAACCTATATCTAAGAGATGAGATTTTCGAAAGGTTATTTCCTTAATCTTTATAGGCTTGATTTTGATTCGCTACTTGCATAGATTACGTAATTTGCTCTGAAAATGAATTACGATGTATTCCGATGATCTGCAGTTTATTTGTACCTCCGATAAGCTAACCAGCCTCGATTATTTCATTAGCCATATTGAATATCGTGAAAAAAAAGCCACCGCCGTCATTTTTTATCACCAAGACCGTGTTCGAGCGTATTTGAATAGTTGCAGACATGGGGAGCGGCGGCTGGATTGCGAAGCCGATACCGTGTTCAATGCCAACGGCCAACTGCTGAGCTGCTCCATGCATGGTTTTGAATTTGATCCGACAAGCGGCGAATGTTTATCTCCAAAAGGCTCCGGCAAGAAACTGCAGCCGGTGCAGGTTATCGAGAAGGAAGGTCGTATCTATTTTGCCGATAAGCATATCCGCATTATCGACCCTTTAAAGACAGACCAAGATATACCTTTGGAATGACATAGGTGCCCTGATTACTAAGCATTTGACAGGATTGTTCGATGCTTCAAGCAAAACTTTACTATAAATTGGTTTCAGGGCATGTCTATCCACTTTAGTTATCAAGATCATTCTTACTAATGCGCGCTACTACCGCTCTTTCCGGCAGCCCAGCTAGGCTTGCGCGAACTAGGCATTTTTCTCAGCCTAGCTGCAATGAGTTAGAAGTTACGCAATGAGCATAAAAACATTAATACTCGGAGGCGGCTACGTCGGTCGAAGGCTGGCCGACCGACTAGACGCGGCGATGACCCACCGCAGCGAGGAAAAGGCAATGCGACAATCGATTTATTTCGATCTGTCCGCCCCCGACAGTTGGGATAGTCTTCCGCAAGCCGGCAACGTGATATGGACGTTTCCGGCTGCGCCGCTGGATCAGGTGCAGGCGTTTTATCGGACAAAGTTGACGAATGTCCGGAAGCTGTTTGTCTATGCCAGCACCTCCTGCTATCGAACGCAGCAAACGGACCTGCGGATCGATGAAGACCAACCGCTAGATTTGACCCGCGAGCGAGTCGTGAGCGAGGAGTGGCTGCGCCAACAAGGCGCGACGATACTGGTGCTGGCCGGCATTTACGGCCCGAATCGCCAGCCGCAGGACTGGTTGAGGAAAGGCCTGATCAAGACGCCGGATAAACGCGTCAATCTGATTCATGTCGACGACATCGTCACGATCACCGAGCGTTTGCTGGACGACGACCGCAACCCGCGCGGCGAACGCTTCAACCTGGCCGACGGCGAGGCCTTGCTCTGGCGCGACATCGCCGATCATTACGGCTTGCCCCTTCAGGATTTCGGCAATAGTTACGCCAGCAAAAAAGTCAGCAACGACAAAATTCGCGACTGGCTGGGAGGCTACCGCTTTCGCGCCTTGTTTTAATCGAGGACGAATATTATTCATCGTCCATGTTAAGCATAATTCGACCCTTGATTAAAACTTCAACTGCTCGAATTTCAAGCCGTATTTGCGCAGAAACTGCACCAGGCGGTGACTATCGTTGACCGACGTCTTTTGTTGCCGGCTGATATCGAACAGCCGTCGACCTGCTTCGGCGGCCGAAGCCGATTCCTTGCAGACCTTGATGACGCCGGCCAATTGAATTTGCTCGAATAGATCCAGCGGCTGGTCGACATAAACGCCCACATCTACAGCCCTTTCTCCGGCAGTTGTCGCTTGCCAGTTCCGCCGCAGACAAGCCACCTCGTCGTCTACCACCTCGGCAGTGATGCGACCGCCCGGCGCCAGCGTCGCCATGCGGGTGATACTGGCGTTTAGATCGCGAAAATTGGCTTTCCACGCTGCCTCCGGCGATATCGCGAAAGCGAGATACCGAGACCGCCCTGCCTTGTTGAAGCTGACCAAGGCGCCAGCTTTTTCAGCGAATTTTTCCAGTTCGTAATCGATGTTTGGTTCCAGATCCTCGATGCGCTGTTTCAGCGATGGCAAGGCATAGGTCCATAAGTTGATTCGCGCCAGCAAATCATCTCGGAAAAGCCCTTTTTCGACTTGCTTTTGTAAATTCCGATTCGAACCCGAGATCAACTGAAAGTCGCTGCCGCTTTCCCGGTCCGAACCGAACGGCATGAAGCGTTTGTCCTCGATTGCGCGCAGCAGCATGGCTTGTTCGTCCAGACCCAATTCGCCGATCTCGTCCAGAAACAACACGCCGCGGTCGGCTTCCAGCAACAGGCCTTTGCGATCCTTGACCGCGCCGGTGAAAGCGCCTTTGACATGGCCGAACAGAGCCGACATCGCATTATCGCCGCGTAGCGTCGCGCAGTTGACCTCGACCAATTGGCCGGTCACGAGTCCGCGTTGCTTGCGCAATTCGTAAATGCGCTTCGCCAGCAACGATTTTCCTGCTCCGGTCGGACCGGTCAACAAAATTGGTTCTTTCGAGCGCAGCGAGACCTGTTCCAATTGCGCGATGGTCTTGTTGAAACCGGCGTTGCGGGTGGGAATTCCGCCCTTCAGATAGACCGTTCCTTCATCGTGTTCCCGGGAAAAGCGCGAGGCGATACGGTCGTAGCGCGACAGGTCAAGATCGATAATTTGATAATGTGCCGGAGCCGCTTCGTCGCGTTTGGCCGGCGCGGTCTGGATCAGCCGTCCCCGGAGGTAATGAGCTTCGTTCAAAAGAAACAAGCAAATCTGTGCGACATGGGTGCCGGTAGTGATGTGCAGCAGATAGTCCTCGCGCTCAAGATCGAAACGATAGCCGCGGGCGAAATCGTGCAATGCGCCGTAAATGTTCTCGAAATCCCACGGATCATCGATTTCTATCAGATGGTGACGGACGTCGGTTTCCGGCGAAATCGCATGTATGTCGGCTGTAACGATATCGGCCAGCGCCTGATAGTCGTCCTGAAACACTAACTCCAGCCGGTCTATCACCAAGTCTTCATGCTGGCACAACGACACGGTAGGACGCCAACGTTCCCAGCGTTTCTTGCCTTTGCCTCGGTTGTCCAGGGTTGTGCCCAACAGGCTGATGGCGACTGTTTTCATTTATCTATTTAGATAGCTACTTATCGATACAAATAGCCTAAAGTATAGAGCTTGCCGAAGCATCCGCCAGTAAAATTCATATCTTTATGAAAATAAAAGGAAAATACAGCTAATCCATAATTGGCATCGTTTCTGCTTTATAGCGAGTGTGATTTGCAAGGAAAAGACTATGACACAGATCAATTATCAGGTACTAAAAGAAGACGACGGCGTTCCGGTTAAAGCTTGGACGCATGGCGTAGCATTCGAGGATGCCGCCAAACGGCAATTGCTGAATATCGCCCAATTGCCATTTATCTACAAATGGATCGCGGCGATGCCGGATGTGCATTTAGGAAAAGGCGCGACGATCGGCAGTGTGGTCGCGACGACTAAGGCCGTTATTCCGGCCGCAGTCGGCGTCGATTTGGGTTGCGGCATGATGGCGGTCAAGACCTCATTGGACGCCGGGCAGTTGCCTGATAATCTGAGCGCCGTGCGTAGCGCGATCGAACAGGCTGTGCCGCATGGACGCTCCAAGCGTCTTAGGAAAAGCACACGCGATATCGGTGCCTGGGGCGATTTGCCGGACGATGTGATGGCGGCGTGGAAACCGTTGTCAGAGCAATTCACGGTGTTGACCGAAAAACACGGCGTGCTGAAGAACACCAACAACATTAATCATTTGGGAACGCTGGGCACCGGCAACCACTTCATCGAAGTCTGTTTGGACCAAGATCAGGCCGTTTGGGTGATGCTGCATAGCGGTTCGCGCGGTGTCGGCAACCGTATCGGCAGCCATTTCATCGAATTGGCGAAGAAGGAAATGGAGCGTTGGCATATTCATCTGCCGGACCGCGACTTGGCTTATCTGCCGGAAGGCAGCAAGCATTTCGACGATTACGTCGAGGCGGTAGAGTGGGCGCAGCAGTTCGCCCGTATCAACCGCGAGGTGATGATGGCGAGAGTGCTGTCGGCAATACGGCAAAGCCTGCAACTGGAATTCGAGGCTCATCTTGAGGCGGTCAATTGTCATCATAATTACATCAGCCGCGAGCTGCACTACGGCGAGGAAGTAATGGTGACCCGCAAGGGCGCGGTGAGAGCCGGTTTGGGCGAGATGGGCATCATACCCGGCAGCATGGGGGCGAAATCCTATATCGTCCGGGGGCTGGGTAACTCGGAAAGCTTTCATAGCTGCTCGCATGGCGCTGGCCGGGTGATGTCTCGGACCGAGGCGAAAAAGTCGGTATCGCTGGCACAACACGAAGCCGCCACCGCCGGAGTCGAGTGCCGCAAGGACAAGAGCGTGATCGACGAAACGCCGGCGGCTTATAAGGACATCGATGCGGTGATGGCCGCTCAGCAGGATCTGGTCGAGATCGTCCATACCCTGAAGCAGGTGGTTTGCGTAAAGGGATGAATTTCGTAGGGTGCAATAGGCGATAGCCGTATTGCACCAAATGGGATGAAAAACAACATAGGCAATGCGATGGAATTTATAGAAATAGATGGTTCACAGGGCGAAGGCGGCGGCCAGGTGCTGCGGACGGCGTTGTCGCTGTCGGCTTGCACCGGCCGGGCGATGCATATCCGCCATATCCGCAACGGCCGCCGAAAACCGGGATTGATGAGACAACATCTGGCTTGCGTGCAGGCCGCCGCGGCGATCTGCAACGCCGAGGTCAAAGGCGCATCGCTGGGTTCGAAAAATATCCAGTTCGTGCCGAACGAAATCGAGGCCGGAAACTACCGCTTTTCGGTCGGCAGCGCCGGCAGCAGCACGTTGATATTCCAAACCGCGTTGCCGCTGTTGATGTTGGCCGGCAAACCGTCGCTTTTGCAGCTTGAAGGCGGCACCCATAATCCGTTAGCGCCGAGTTACGACTTCATTCACGAGGTCTTTTTGCCGATACTGCGGCAAATAGGCGTCGACTGTCAGGCGCAAATCGACCGCTACGGTTTTTATCCGGTCGGCGGCGGCCAATGGTCCGTGACAATAGAACCGAAATCGGATTTTTGCCGTATCGATTTAACCGAACGAGGCGCATTACTGAAAGCGGAAGCGGTTTGTATCGAGGCCGGTTTGCCGGCCCATGTCGCCGAGCGGGAGATCAAAAGACTGCGGAAAAAGCTGAACTGGCCGGAGGACGCCTTCGGCAGATTGAAAGTCAAGGCGTTGGGCGGCGGCAATGTGGTATCCCTGCGCAGTTATTATCGGCATGCGACGGAAGTCATCGACAGCATCGGTGTGATCGGCGTCAGCGCCGAACGGGTTGCCAGCAATGCCGTCGAGCAATTGCGTCGCTACCAAAACAACGGAGCCCCGGTCGGCGAGCATTTGGCGGACCAATTGTTGTTGCCGCTGGCGTTGACCAAAGGCGGTTCCTTCGTGGCCGGTCCGCCCAGCGAACATGTGCGCACCAATATCGTCGTCATCAAACAGTTTCTGGACATCGACATCCAGTGCGAGGAAATCGCGCCGAAACGGCAATGGCGGATTTCGGTAGAAAAAAGAATGTAGGCGGATCGCATCCGCCCGAACGGGTTTGGACGTTTGCCGCGAATCAGCGGAGCCGGTTCAATATGCCGGCCCGGCGCAGAGGCCGCTGGCTTTCTGTGTACCGCTTCCCGGCGAAAATCCGAACGACACTTTGTAGCTCAAAGGTAGAGCCCTTGACTGATAATCAAGTTGTGCCGGTTCGAGTCCGGCCAAAGTACCGCCTTAACAAGGCTCTTGGTAAAGGCCTCGGCCTGGGGTTCGACTCCCCTTTTCGACGCTTCGGCGTCACCACGGAAATCCCGGCCCCGGCAGGCGACTGCCGGGGCGATGACGGCGACAGCGCCGAACCTTGCGGATCCGCAGGACACGAGCGTCGCGACGGAGGCGGCCGAAAGATGCCGGCAGCGCGACAGGAGGTTGCATGGCGAGCGTTTTTCCGCCGCCTTTCGGAACAATGACTCCTGCCTTGCGTAAACAAGGTTCCGCCTGCGCCGTCAGGGAGTTCTCATCAAAGCGCTGAATAAATCCATCCGGGATTTTTCATCGTCCGGCCAAGGAAAATACGATTGCCCTTGGCCTCACAAAATCAATCGCTTGGCGATAGATTGTGATCGTGCATCCAAGCACACGGGAAAATGCCGATCAACACGGCATTTTCACATTATTTAAGGAGAACACCATGTTAGGAATCAAAACATACGAAATCGCGGATCACGAAAAAGCCATGTTGTTCCGCAAGAACAGTTTCAAGAAAATGCTGGAGCCGGGACGCTATTGGTTCATCGACCCGTTGAACGAGTTACGCGCCGAAGTTCACGATTGCGCCCAGCCTAAATTCCAGCATAAGTTGGCGAAGTTTCTGCTGCGCACCTATCCGCAGTTGAAAAGCGATCATTTCGACGATTATGAATTGAACGATTCCGAGCTGGGCCTGTGCTATGTCGACGGCAAACTGGCCGACGTACTGCCGCCGGGAACTTATCATGTGTTCTGGAGGCAACCGGCCGAGGTTAAGGTCGAGCGGCTGGACATCAGCCGGGAATATCGCGTGGCCGACAACGTTTTGTCCCTGCTGGTGCACAGCGATTATTTCCGTAGCGCGCAGGCCGCGGCGGCAATGGTTTATTACGCCGAAGTGCCCGATTACGCTGTCGGCCTGTTGTTGGTCAACGGCCATAAGGAAGGATTGCTGCCGCCCGCCAGTTACGGTTTCTGGCGTTACAACCGCAATATCGCCGTAAAGCTGGTCGATTTGCGTCTGCAAAGCCTTGATATCGGCGGCCAGGAAATGTTGACCAAGGACCGGGTCAGCCTGCGGATCAACCTATCGGCGGCTTACAAGGTTGAAGATGCCGAGAAGGCGGCGATGCAGTTGGCCGATTACGCCGATTTCCTGTACCGCGAATTGCAATTGGCACTGCGCGAGACAATCGGTGGAAAGACCTTGGACGAATTGCTGGCCTACAAGAATGCGATGAATGAGAATATTTTCCGGACCGTGTCGGCCAAGGCCCGCCATTACGGCTTGCACCTGAGCGGCGTCGGCGTCAAGGACATCATCCTGCCGGGCGAAATGAAGACGATCCTGAACCAGGTCGTCGAGGCGGAAAAAGCGGCCGAAGCCAACCTGATCAAACGCCGCGAGGAAACCGCTGCGACCCGGTCGCTGCATAACACAGCGAAGGTCATGGAAGGCAATCCGACCATCCTGCGCCTGAAGGAGCTGGAAGTGCTGGAGCGGGTCTCCGACCGCATCGACAAGATCACGGTTTATGACGGCCTAAAAGGCTTGATGAACAACCTGGTTCAGCTTCCGGTTGATGGCAAGTCCTGACAGGGTTCGGGATGTATTCTTGTTTAAAACAAGTTGTAGGATGTGCTGAGCAAAAGCGAAGCGCATCGGTCGAGTCTCATCGTAACGATACCCCGACCGATGCGCCTCACGTTGTTCGGCACATCCTACAAACATGTTCATATAAAATTTAACATGGTAAAGCAGGCATATGGCATGGCTTGACATAATAATTGTTAGCGCCTAGATTCATCTCAACTAAACAACCACCCGCTCAAGCGGGTGGGTTCCAATAACGGACTGAAAGTCCGGATACGCGTCGACTAAACGACGCGTCTTAGTCGGGCTCCATCTTGAAATTATCGTTTGGATTAGGTTCAAAGTGATGCTCCAAATATTGCTTTATCATCTCATCAGTCATTTGCTCCACTGTGGCGCAAAAATAACCGCGGGCTCAAAAATGTCGACCCCAATATCGCTTTTTCAAGTGCGGGAACTCTTCGAACAGATAGCTCGAAGTTCGTCCCTTGATTCGCCTCATGATTTCGCTTGGGGCCATAGTCGGCGGCGCACTCACCAAAATGTGCACATGATCTTTGCTCACGACACCTTTGATAATCCGTATCTCAAAGGCTTCGCATGTCTGCCGCACCAAGTCTCTCACTCGTTCGGCTATTTCATCCTTCAGCACTTTATAACGATACTTCGTAACCCAAACAAAATGATACTCAATTTGGTAAACCGTATGGCTGCCGTATCTATAGTCCATCGCCACCTCCTTGGGCAAATTATCGCAGCTAAAGCTGACCGGCTAAAGCCGGTGGTTTAAACCTTATGATGGATACTAAACAACCACCCGCTCAAGCGGGTGGGTTCCAATAACGGACTGAAAGTCCGGATACGCGTCGACTAAACGACGCGTCTTAGTCGGGCTCCATCTTGAAATTATCGTTTGGATTAGGTTCAAAGTGATGCTCCAAATATTGCTTTATCATCTCATCAGTCATTTGCCCCACTGTGGCGCAAAAATAACCGCGGGCTCAAAAATGTCGACCCCAATATCGCTTTTTCAAGTGCGGGAACTCTTCGAACAGATAGCTCGAAGTTCGTCCCTTGATTCGCCTCATGATTTCGCTTGGGGCCATAGTCGGCGGCGCACTCACCAAAATGTGCACATGATCTTTGCTCACGACACCTTTGATAATCCGTATCTCAAAGGCTTCGCATGTCTGCCGCACCAAGTCTCTCACTCGTTCGGCTATTTCATCCTTCAGCACTTTATAACGATACTTCGTAACCCAAACAAAATGATACTCAATTTGGTAAACCGTATGGCTGCCGTATCTATAGTCCATCGCCACCTCCTTGGGCAAATTATCGCAGCTAAAGCTGACCGGCTAAAGCCGGTGGTTTAAACCTTATGATGGATAATGATGGATACTAAACAACCACCCGCTCAAGCGGGTGGGTTCCAATAACGGACTGAAAGTCCGGATACGCGTCGACTAAACGACGCGTCTTAGTCGGGCTCCATCTTGAAATTATCGTTTGGATTAGGTTCAAAGTGATGCTCCAAATATTGCTTTATCATCTCATCAGTCATTTGCCCCACTGTGGCGCAAAAATAACCGCGGGCTCAAAAATGTCGACCCCAATATCGCTTTTTCAAGTGCGGGAACTCTTCGAACAGATAGCTCGAAGTTCGTCCCTTGATTCGCCTCATGATTTCGCTTGGGGCCATAGTCGGCGGCGCACTCACCAAAATGTGCACATGATCTTTGCTCACGACACCTTTGATAATCCGTATCTCAAAGGCTTCGCATGTCTGCCGCACCAAGTCTCTCACTCGTTCGGCTATTTCATCCTTCAGCACTTTATAACGATACTTCGTAACCCAAACAAAATGATACTCAATTTGGTAAACCGTATGGCTGCCGTATCTATAGTCCATCGCCACCTCCTTGGGCAAATTATCGCAGCTAAAGCTGACCGGCTAAAGCCGGTGGTTTAAACCTTATGATGGATAATTAATAATATGCTGGTCAATATGAATAATCGGTTTTTTACTTTACCTTTCAGTGCTAGTTGCACTTGATAATTATCAGTTGGACTTTACAGGGAGCTTAAAGCGTGTTTCGAGTGGATATAAACAACAAATGTTTGATTGAGCTGAAGCCCACCGGCTTCTCAGAGCTGGGATTGAAGGAACGTTTTGACATTCAAGAATGGATCGAAAAATCACCGACTATTCTAGGTGAGGAATTGTTAGTTATTGGTAAAGAGGTGATCTTGCCTTCTGGAAAGCGGTTAGATCTTCTATGTGTTGATAAGTCAGCTACTCTAGTGATTGTAGAACTTAAACGTGATGATTCTGGAGCATCTGTTGAATGGCAGGCTATAAAGTATGCGTCTTACTGTTCAAACTTTCTTCCCGAGGAGATTTTCAGACAATACGCCGGATATCTGGATAAGTCGGAAGCTGATGCTGCTAAGGCAATCGAAGAGTTTATTGATGGTGACATTGAGTCATTGAATTCCGTTCAGCGCATTATCCTCGCATCGAAAGAATTTAACTCTGAAGTAATATCGGCGGTGCTATGGCTGCGAGAGTTTGGAGTTAATATTCAGTGTACAAGGCTTGCACCTTATCTCGACGCAGATGGAGGACTGTTCATTAAACCAGAAACCATAATTCCACTTCCAGAAGCCAAAGACTATATTGAGCGAAAAGAGATCAAGCAGCGGAAAGCTGCTTCGATACCTGGAGAATGGACTGGATACTGGTTTGTGAACGTTGGGGAAGGTCCGCATCGCATTTGGGAAGACAACATAAAATTCGGCTTCATAGGTGCTGGTCAAGGAAAGCGCTATTCATCTGCTCTCCATCGTCTATCAATCGGGGATAAGATTTATGCCTACATGAAAGGACTTGGTTACGTCGGCTTTGGTGAAGTAATAAGTCCGGCTGTGATGATTCGCGACTTCGTTGTGTCGGAAAGCAACATCCCATTATTGGATGCCGGACTTAAAGCAGAGCGGCCCGGAGAAAACTCTGACGACGAAGAATTATCAGAATGGGTTGTGGGCGTTAAGTGGATCAAAGCGGTTCCTAAATCACAGGCGAAAACATTCAGCGGTGTGTTCGCAAATCAAAATGTTGTCTGCAAACTACGGCATGAACAGACGCTAAAGTTTGTCCAGCAGGAGCTTGGTAAGTGATCGAACCACGCGCCTCAACAAATTGCCTTCGTTACCATTTCGTTAATGAGCGGATGTTCTGAGCTCAAGCGAAGCGCATCGAGATCATATCTATCGCGACCGATGCGCCTCACGTTGTTCGGCACATCCTACAAGAAATTTATTCGAGATATAGAAATAAAATAAGGATTTCGCTTCTTCCGGGTGCAAGTAAAAAGCGGATTTGGAAATATCTGTTGCAGCATTGTGTTATAACGCATCGTTTTGATCGATATATGAAAACAGATGCGTAAAGAAGTCATGTTACAGGCTGGAAAATCGAAATGTTGATGCCAAACAATGATCAACCCGATACCCGGCCCCTACCAGATAAGAACCCACTCACCGAGATTTATCGCGACGACTGGTTGCTGGTCGTCCACAAGCCGGCGGGCTTGCTGGTGCATCGCAGCCCCATCGACAAGCATGAAACCGAGTTTGCGCTGCAATACGCGCGAGTGATGAATGGCGGCAAGTATGTTTACCCTGTGCATCGGCTGGACCGCCCAACCTCGGGATTGCTGGTGTTCGCGCGGGACCCGCAAACCGCGAGCACGCTGGGTAAGGCGATGATGGCCGGAGCCGTGAGAAAAACCTATCTGGCCATGGTGCGAGGATGGTTGCCGGAACAAGGGATTATCGATCATCCGCTACGGGACGAGCCTGAGGATAAGCGGCGTAAGGGCGAGCCTCAAGCCGTGCGCGATGCCGTGACTCGATACCGCCGCTTGGCGATTACGGAAATTCCGGTGGCAATCGAAGGCTATCCGACCAGCCGCTACAGCCTGGTGGCTCTATATCCCGAAACGGGCCGTAAACATCAGTTGCGCAGGCACATGAAGCATATCAGCCACCCGATCATCGGCGACGCCAACCACGGCCGAGGACGCCACAACCGCTATTTCGCCGAACGCTTCGGGCAAGGTCGGTTAATGCTGGCGGCTACGGGGATGGCTGTTCTCCACCCGGTTACCGGCGAAAGGCTGCAATTGAACGCGGAACCGGAGGCGAGTTTTCTGAAGGTACTGTCCATATTCGGTGACAGATTGCCGGCTTCGGGTTTTTGTCAATTGCTTTGACCGAAGCGAATATATCTCTGACGCTCCCGATTCCTATAGATTTTCTGGATGTGCCGAGAATCGATCGATGCGCCTCTCGTTGTTCGGCACATCCTATAACAGGTTATCCATATCGCTCATACCTCCGGTTTAAGAATTGAACCTTTAATTGTTGGCTTTTATCGAATAGGCTACGACTTTTTAATTATTCGAGGGAAAACTATCATGATCAATTTAACTACAGCCAAAAATCCAGTTTTCTTGTTGCTGGCCACGATAGCTTTACTATTCGCCAATACGACTGTATCCGCTAAAGAAAACTCAAAATTGAACAAGGAGTTGCTGTTCGAAAAATCGGTCGAGCTACCGAAGCCCGCGATCGATGCGAAAATCGTCAGGGTGACTTTTCCGCCGAAATTTAAAACCCCCTGGCACGAACATCAAGGACCGGGCCCTCGCTATATTTTGAAAGGCCAATTGACCGTCACCGAAGGCGGTAAAACCAATACCTATGGCGCGGGCGACGTGTTTTGGGAATCGGGATTGAGAATGCGAGTCGAAAACACCGGCGAAGGCGAAGCGGAATTGATTATTTTTGAACTTGCTCCTTCTCAATAGGCGTGATCGATGCGCCTCTGTTGTCCGGGACACCCAACTCACTAGACAAAACCGAGTATGAAGCCAATATCACTCGTGAAAGGCCGAGGCGCACAAAGCAACCGGGATGGCCGCTACAACGCCACCACGCATGAAACGGAACATGATGACTGGGAATACTTTGATAACGATTCAACGACTCGCACCGAAATCGCTAGCGAGATTGCGCGAACGATCATTGCGCATAACCAATCACCCGATGTTCCTTTCGAACAATCGATCAATCCTTACCGGGGTTGCGAGCATGGTTGCATTTATTGTTTCGCCCGTCCCACCCATGCCTATCTCGGGCTGTCTCCCGGCCTGGATTTTGAAACCAAACTGAGCAAAAAAACCAATGCGGCCGCATTATTGCGCAAGGAGCTTCAGAAACCCCGCTACCGCTGTTCGCCCATTGCATTGGGCGCCAATACCGATCCTTATCAACCGATCGAGCGCCATAGCCTCATTACCCGTCAGATTCTTCAGGTTCTGAGCGAATTCAACCATCCCTGCACCATCACGACAAAATCGGCACTGGTCGAGCGGGACACCGATATTCTGCAGGAAATGGCGAAAAAGCACCTGGTGCAGGTTAATCTATCTATCACAACGCTGGACCCGGAGCTTGCTCGCAGCCTGGAGCCCCGCGCCAGCACGCCGCTAAGAAGACTACGCGCCATTGAAAGACTCCGCGAATCGGCCATTCCGGTCAATGTCATGGTCGCGCCGGTGATCCCCGTTTTGACCGACCCGGAACTGGAGTCCATTCTCGAAGAAGCGGCCACGGCAGGCGCCGAATCGGCGGGTTATATCCTGATTAGATTACCGCTGGAGGTGGCGGAAATGTTTGAAGAATGGCTGCAAGCTCATAGCCCCGGCCAAACCAAGCATGTGCTGAATCAGATACGCGACTGCCGCGGCGGCCGCGCCAACGACCCGCGTTTCGGTCACCGGCTGCGCGGGCAAGGCGTTTATGCCGATATGATTGCCCAACGCTTCAAGATTGCAAGCCGTCGTCTGGGATTGGACCGGCCAACCGAACGTCTTGATTGTTCTCAATTTAGAGGGCAACCGCAACAGCTGGATTTGTTCTGAAGCCCTTTCCAAAGCCGGATCAATAGAACACTGATTTAATAATCAGCAACGCTCAACCGGGCCGATAAATTCCCTTGCATATTTTGATAAAGGCCGCTATGTTGAGGACGGGCTTAGACGACGATTTGATCACTCTCTGGAGGTAGGCACTATGGCGACACAACAAGCAAGCAATGAGGAATTGCAAAAGCAACTCGAAGCGCTGCGGCAAGACTTCGCTGAATTGGCAAAGACGATCAAGGGAATGTCGTCCGCTTATGTCGGAGAGAAGCAGGCTGGGGTTCAACACGCGGCCGAGCAAGCGCAACAACAGGTCAAAGAATCGCTTGGTAAAGCGGAAGCCGAGATCAAGGCAAACCCTTTTACTAGTATGGCAATCTCGTTCGGTTTGGGGCTATTGATCGGCAAGTTGTTGGATCGTTGAATGAAGCACTCCCATTGTCTTGAAACAGCACGGCTTTAATGGGCCTTCGCGCTAGATTCAAGGTCTACACGGTCGCTATCGGCATCGCGGCCGTGTTTTTCTTGCTGGCCCTGGTTTTTGGCGGCCTGGCAATGTTTTATTTTTTCTCTTCCTATTTTTCGCTGGATCTGGCCGCCTTGTTGACAGCGGCGATTTATTTACTGTTGGCGCTCATCGTTCTGATATTCGCCCAACTGTTCAGCATTTACGATAGACGACGGAGCCATCCATCACGCAACGATGAGACGATAAACCCGCTTGAAGAAACGTTGCAAAAGCCGTTCGACCCGGCCATCCGCGATTGGGTTAAACAGCATCCGGGACGCAGTGTAACGCTGACATTGCTGGCCGGAGTCGTGCTGGGAAGCAGCGACGATGTACGCGATGCGTTAAAAAAATATTACGACCGCCATTTTAACGACAATTGATTCAATCCGCGCCACCAACGTTCATCGGATCTGCCGTGCGGAAAACAAGCGCATCGCGTTGTCCGCTATGCCCTAAAGCTTACTACCGGACTATTCATAAATTCTTTCGCAATTTTATCAGCTGCCTGAGACGAGAGTCTGACTGATTCAAGCTAACACAATTGCTGCGCGCGACCTGACACAACACCCACAGAAACCGAACAAGATAGGCAATATGACGAAACTTTCCTTAATCGAAACCGAAGCGCGAAGACGCTTAGGCAGGTTTCCGGAACAGAAACTCGAAGCCCTGCAACGGGAAGTCATCGAGCTGTGCGAGGAGCATTGGTCGCTTATCCGCGGTCCCGAACCCTTCTCCGGTTTGACCCGCGCTTTGTGGACAGTAAGGCCCCATTTGGTCGACTTGTTCGTGGATCTGTACGGAAGCTACGACGCTAAATTATCAGTGACTTTTAGCAACCTTCCTCCGATTAAGGTGTTAGCCGCACTAGTGCTCGCCGAGATCGAACACGGCAACGCCGAAGGTGCACGCCTCGCCTATGAAGCCATGATGCTATTCGAAACCGAGGAGGCGAGTGAAATCTATATCGACTCGGTACGCACCCGATTGCGCGGCGTCAGGCCAAATCGAGCAAAATGGCACAAGCATGAGCACCACGATGCTTTGTTCAGGTCCTTGGCATTCATTTCCGAGCAGACAGGACGTAGCGACTTGCAAGCGATCATCGTGGCACTCGAATACCTAAGCGCTGTCCAGGCGAGCCGTACCGCCAAGGAACACCCAGGCGAGGAAGAAAAAATCCTCGAATTTTTACAAAACCTGGACCTCGTCTTGCGGGGTTTCGAAGCCGATAAGCTTCACTATACTCTACGAGGAACAGCAAGAAAGCCTGTTTCCACAAAACGTCTGGAAGACATGCTTGCGCGGATTAGAGGCAATCCATGACCGCAATCAATTCTCGCCGATCACAGCAAAATCAGACACTCTTCAACATCCCTACGAATCGAGCGCAATGGCTTTTTGTTTCCAGCGGCCTTGGACGAACTCCAGCGCTTCCCGAATATTGAGATCCCTGGTCGCACCGCCGGTGCGGAGGAAAAATTTCGGCGTGTTGCCCTGGTTTAAAAACACGGGACGGGGAGCGGGTGAGACGATGACACGGCACACGTTCTTGCCATCCCGGACATGAAATAATATATGCAGATAGTGGCATAAATCAGCGCCGAGATTATTCGAAACCGCCGTCATGATGGCCTGTTCGAAACCGTCTTGGTTTTGTTTTTTCAACGATTGGAAATCCTGTTCCAACCCCAGAATCGTCCCGTCGTCGGCCACCCCGATCAACAAGGTTCCACCGTGAGCACTGTTTAAGAAACCGGCCAGGGTTTTCATAATCACGGTTTCCAGTGAACGATTGACCCGCGATTGTTCGATATCCCAGCGAAATGAAGATTTGAATTCCAACCACGGCCCTTCCCCTTGTTCAATGATCGATATCAGGTCCTTGTCCAGTTCGTGTTTTAACAGCTCTATGCTATGCAGGTTGCGATGCACGTAGCCATAGATCGCGAACGACAGCAACCCCAACAAGGCGCCGATTTCGGCATAAAACAGCAAAAATTCCAGCTTAAAGCTGAGATTGCCCTTCAACAAGGCCTGAGCATGGCTGAGAATATAATCGAATGAAGAAAGATTTTCTTCACTGAGGATTTGCAACGTAATGAATTCATAACTCGGCGCCAGTACCAGTACACCCAATACAGCGCCAATCAATGCCGCATAAAAATACAATTTAATCTGCTGCTTCCAGATAGAAATAATCAGTAGCAAAAATCGTTTCATAATCAATTCCGTTATGGCGCCATCATATACATTGGTAAGTTAACTAGACAACGCGCTTTTGCAAGGTAGACTTCTCAATGATTGACAAGACAAGATGCTGATTTTATCCGATTATGTTTTTGGCAATCCCACCTAACCGGCCAAAACAGGCTGTTATTCTAATTCAAACAAAATGAGGGAAAGCTATGGGACCTTATTATCGTGGTACATCGCAAGGCATGGGGGCTTTTTTCGATTCGTTTTATCAACACCCGGTTTTAATGGTGTTGTTAATGATAGGAGCAATCGGCGCGGGTGTATTTCTTTGGTACCGAAAAAAACCGCGTTAGTAATCATCGATGCGACATTGACCAATAGCAATCCCCTCATCATATAGTCGAGTCGGTTTTTTACCAGATTTTTGTCATCCTTTTAGGAAGCCACCAGTACCTGATGATTCGTTCGTCGCTATATTGCTGCCGGTCAATCGGACGTCTCAATCGGAAAATAATGGCCGAAGCAGGACGGACAGAAGGTATGGCTGGTATTGCCGGGACAACGTGTAACCCATTCGCCCACCCAGTCCCAACGTTCAGCATAGCGAAAGTTTTTCACCCTTCGACAATAAGCGCACTGACAAATAAATCCGTTCTGATCCAAATAGGCGGATTCGTCCGCGTCCCTCTCTCGCCTTCGTCCGGGATCATGCGGCCTTTCGACGACTAGCGAGTTAACGAAGAGCAATCCCTCATGTTTTGGCAACGGATAAACAATCTGATGGTAAAGCCGGAAGACGTTAGCGCTCGAACATTCATATTTATGACCCCAGACAGTATTGGACTTGAGGCAGACATTCAATTTTTCGAGGTACAAGGCTTTAACCTCTCCGGCGACGCAATCCATAATCGACCGTCCCAGTCCCCATTGCTCGGAAATTTGCGGTTCACCCTCATTTTCCTTGGCAAATTGAAACCATCCCGGATTCAAATAAGCGAGGCGAAAATCTTTCCAAACGCCATAAATGGCTCCACTATGCTTCTCCAGGAAATCGTAATTGTGGTAACGGAATAGCTTCTTAAACGGTCGGTCTAATCTTTTCATAACTACTCCGGGACTAGAAACACTGGA
The DNA here is from genome assembly GCF_000733935.1 of Methylomarinum vadi. Lineage (NCBI taxonomy): Bacteria > Pseudomonadati > Pseudomonadota > Gammaproteobacteria > Methylococcales > Methylococcaceae > Methylomarinum > Methylomarinum vadi. Next base: position 3,591,094 of record NZ_JPON01000001.1, on the reverse strand, counting down.
TTAACGCCTTAAATCAGTTGATTGGAATGTGCTTTTTCTGCTTGTTTTACATTCAGGCGCCAAGTTAAATCTTAACATTTTGCGCCGAGCCCGGGAATTTTTACAGTCAATTTCCGCTAGCGCGACAGGGGCTTAGCGCAGCCCGCTAAACAATTGCCAACTATGCGGGTTAATTTGAAGATCGCTGCAGGTGCTAGCAACATCCCGCAGCGAACAGAGGTTTTATTGGGCCGGTTCGATCAGGCTCGGATCGTAATCTTCCGGCGCTTCAAAGCCCAGCAGATTCAACACAGTGGCCGCTATGTTCGACAGACCTGGCGCTTCCAGATCCTGGCGCAATTGGTAAGCCGGAGCCATTTCCCCGGAAATCAGCACGAAAGGCACAGGATTCAGGGTGTGCGACGTTTTGGCTTTGGTCCGGCCCTCCGCATCCCTTTTCACGAAACCTTTTTTATCCAGCTCGTACATTTCATCGGCGTTGCCATGGTCGGCGGTAATGATCGCCGTGCCGCCCACTTCCAAAATGACCGGAATCAAGCGCGCCAATTGCAGGTCCAACCCCTGCATCGAGGTGACGGCAGCTTCGAAATTGCCGGTATGGCCGACCATGTCGCCGTTGGCGTAATTGACCCGCAAATAGCGGTATTTGCCGCTGCGAATCGCGTCGATCAACGCGTCGGTGATCTCGGCGCATTTCATCCACGGACGTTGTTCGAAAGGTACGACGTCGCTGGGGATTTCGACATAGGTTTCCTGCGCTTCATCGAATTTTCCGGAGCGGTTGCCGTTCCAGAAATACGTGACGTGGCCGTATTTCTGCGTCTCGCTGATCGCGTATTGCGGAATGCTGTTTTTGGCCAGATATTCCCCCATCGTTCTTTCGATCGCCGGGGGTTCGACCAGAAAGCGCGCCGGCATTTTGGTATCGCCGTCATATTGCATCATACCGGCATAAGTAACCTTAGGCAGCGGGCCGCGATTGAAGGCCGTGAAATCCTCCTCGGTAAAAGCGCGAGAAATTTCGATGGCACGGTCGCCACGGAAATTAAAGAACACCACCGCGTCGCCGTCGACAATCGGGCCCAATGGTTGGCCGTCTTTGGCGATCACGAAACCCGGCAGATCCTGGTCGATCACCTTCAGTTCTTCACGATAAGTCTCGATGGCTTCATGGGCGCTGGCGAATTGCCGACCCTCGCCGCGCACGTGGATGTCCCAGCCGCGCTGCACCATGGCCCAATGCGCTTCGTAACGGTCCATCGTGATGGTCATACGGCCGCCACCGGACGCAATCGCCACGTCGAATTCGGCATTGCGCAATTCATCCAGATAGGTTTCGAACGGATCAACGTAATCCAATGCCGAGGTCTCGCCCACGTCGCGTCCGTCCAGCAAGATATGAATCCGCACCTTAGCAACGCCTTCTTGCTTGGCTTGCTCCAGCATCGCTTTTAGGTGGTCTATGTGGGAATGCACGTTGCCGTCCGAGAACAACCCCATGAAATGCAGGGTGCCGCCTTGCTTAGCGGTATCGACGACTTCATGCCAGGCTTGGCCTTGCCATAAATTGCCGCTAGCAATGGACTCGGCGACCAGCTTGGCGCCTTGAGCGAATACGCGACCGGCACCGATGGCATTGTGGCCGACCTCGCTGTTGCCCATGTCGCCGTCGCTAGGCATGCCGACCGCCGTGCCATGCGCGCGCAAGGCGGTCATAGGGAAATTCGCCATCAGCTTGTCTAACATGGGCGTTCGAGCGGTTTTAACCGCATCGCCTTCCTCGCGCGGAGAAATACCCACGCCATCAAGCACAATAGTAACAACCGGCCCCGGAGATGGGGAAAAACGAGAAGACTTTTCTAATTTCATAGTGTGTCCGTATGAATGGAAAATTGAGAAGGAGAATCAAAAAAGGCCATAGAAGCGATTAAACGATTATTTTAACAGCTATGCCGGTTACCAAGAAATACAGCCGACAGAATGAGCCCCAATTAAACTAACCTTATTGCTCAAGTCAATCGGCGTATCCCTTTAAGCAAAAAAGAAGCTTTCAAGTTCTGTTGAATACAAGCGAGCAACAAAAAGTCATTGTAAAATAGCAACATGTGATTTTGTTTTGTCGTGAAAAACAATTTTTATGGATTTAGCTTCGAGTTCATTTCTTTTTCAGCTTGGAAAGAAATGTCAAAGTATTGGCCTCGATTTTTTCATTGTGTTTTGACGATATTTTTTTAGCTGCTTGCTTTATGCCTTGCCGTAATTTCTTGATTGCCTTTTCCTGCTCTTCCTGCGATATTGTTTTCCGAGGCTGTTCCAATATTCGCTGTAAATCCTCCATACTGCAGTTTGGTGATTGAGAAGGAGTCGATCGTTCGAACTCTTCGACAGTCATACCCACTGGCTGAAATCGCCGATAAGCCCAGATAATGGCTTCACGATGATCAGCCCGCAAAATATCAAGAGGTTCTTTGGTTAGCTTAAAACGCCATCCTCCATTCGACAATTGCTTTGCCAACGGCATTATTCTCTCGTCTTGTTGAGGATCGGGAAAGTTATAAAACTTAGCCGTTTCAGCATTCCAATAATTTTGCCAAAGAATACGCGGAACCGCTCGCTTATAGGCCACGTAATTGGAATTTTTTAAATGCGGCAAATGCAAAGCCAACTCTTGAACGAATTGATGCTGATCAGGAAAGCGCGCGTCAAAAGACAGATTCCGTTCTAAAGCCTTATTGACTAAAAATAAATTATCATTCGTATCGACAAAGCTCCATGATGAATATTGAGCATTGGAAACCTCTGCCACAACCTCAAATAAAGCATCAAATTCCGTTAAATGTTGCGCAATATCAAGCTCTAAATGATAGCCCCATGAAGTTGGTGTTGACATCCCCGGCAGATAAAGCCTCGTAGGAATAAAATGTAGTTTAACTAGATTTGCCAAATCTCCGTTCCAAAACGAATTCTCTCCAAAACACCCATATTTTTCAGATATTTTGATCAAAAATTCAAGCCTCTTTTTTCCAACAGAAATGTTTTTATATTGAAGATCTTCCGTCCACACTTCATTTATTAAACGTTCTTTAATAGTAAATTTGAGTTTCCAACCTATATGAACACCAGGAGCAAGACCTTCAATACACTGCATTAATTGCTCTAGAGTTTCTGCGGAAAAATCCCGGGTAGGGCAAAAAAAGTCCAATCTATAATTTGGCAGTTTCCCATCATAATCAATAAAATTATCCGGCATTGTCTGCAAACCCCAATAGCGAATTACAATTGAAAATTATTCCACTACATCCAAATACAGATCAGCGAACCTGTTTATAGGTGGTTAATAGGTTTTGCGCCGGTCAGATCTGGTGGCTCCACCCATTTAGAAGGACAGACTTGAAAAACAGAAACCGATGCAATCTTCTGTGCAAGTAACTGTTGCCAAGGTTCTTGTACTAACAATTGATAGCCGAAATTACAATTAGCTGTCTCTGCTATGCAATTTGATTTGCCTAATCACCTAAAAAATATCCTATTGCTTGTGGTCCGGGAATGATTTTTGTACTTCCCGTAGTTTTAACTTCTCCGCCTTGTACAACAGAAGTTAATACCGCCTACGGCTCGGCGGTCATGCTATCGAAACCGCTGATCCAGTTTTTAAAGGACTTGGCAGGAATGTCGATGGTACCGAGCACCTAGTAGGAGGCATAATCGGTTTAGTAAATCGTGCGGTTCGTAACTCACCGCACGCTACGAGCTCCGTTGATTAAATTCTTCTTCCAAATAAAGTAAATCGATTTTCAAACTGGCGACATCGATGCGATAGCGAATTTCCATCATTTCTTTGAAATTACGATAACGTGGAACACTCGGGTCACCCGGATTCCAAACCCAACATTCCCAGTCGTTCGGTCCATTTTGGATCACCGGATTCAACAGCCAAAGTGAAGCGTTCATTATTTGATTGGTATCGCCAATCTGCAAACACTTTTCTAAATATTCAACCCGGGTATCCTCTGCATTACCGAACACGTCATTAGCTTCATAACTGAAATAGCCCACATCGGGAACTTCCTCGTCAGGTTCATCCCCTTCTATCCACCACGTTTCCATGGTTTCCTTGTCGCGAATTCTTAACCAATCAACTTCATTATCGGGTAATAATCGTCCGTAAACATTCAACATGCCATTGGAGACTTGTAAAAATTCTTTGTATGATTCAGGCAAAGTTACTTGTAACCGTCGCTCTAGAGCATCAATCACCGATTTATCTGCAGGAGGGAAAAGTAAGCCGTTGTTGAGTAATACTTCGTCAATCAAATCATTTCCTCCAACGATTTGTATTTCTTTTGTTCGACTTTTCTTTCTAAAATAGATTGCTTTGACGATATAATTTAACAGTTGATCTGCATTTTTTTTATCTAAATCTGTTTCAGACGGATAACTAATTCTTCCTGATAGCAGATCTTCTTGATATTCAACGTTGTTTTGTTGCAAAAACCGTTTAACCCAATCAAAATCTTGTTCATAAGTCAAAACTTGTTTCTTTACTAGACTTAGTATTTGATCGTTCCATTTTTGCAAAAAAGCTTGCCAGCCTATTTCATCTATCTTAAGCGCAGGAGGCAAATGATCAACAACCAGATGGGAAACGGTCTGATTCATACTGCACCTCTTCATCCCAAATATAATGCTAACCATAGTAGCCGAACCAGGCAGTAGTTTTAAAAATAATCGTCTTTTCATTAACAACTACTAGGAGTAGCATTGGTTGCCATTACCCCCCTACGTTTACACCTTCCGTTAAGTCTGTTTTCCACCTCAAACGTCATAAAAGCGCGTAGCCTCGATTAGCGAAAGCGTAATCGGAGGGAGGTCATACTCCTAGGCGAGCGATTACGCTATGCTAATCGCACCGACGGCCCTATAAATTAGGCCCAACACCGGTCAAATCACAAAGCATCAAAAACAATCCAATTGGTCATTGCTACGAACGGCTCGTAGTTGAGCTTATCCGGTGTATCTTGCGCCGTATGATAATAGGGATAACGATAAAAGGCGGTATCTGTGATCATGAAAGCCTTATATCCGTGCCGCCAAAACGCCAGATGATCGCTCCAGGTTACGCCTGGCACAAGTTCCAGAGTGGCAATGGATTGCACCGGGAAATCCGTGACCGAGGAAAACGTTCGGACACAGTCTTTCATGATGCTGCGGGAGCTCAAATTGGAAACAAATGCGATAAAGTTGCCGGTATCTGGATAAAAATACTTCAGCAATGGGGGGTAGGTTTGACTGCCCTTTTGATTTCGATAATAGCCGATGGTCTCCAGCGAAATCATAAAGCGGATTACATCACCGCGTTGCCGGGCCGCTTCCGCATAGATCATACTGCCCATGCTGTTCCAGAAGAAAAAAAGGCGGTTCTTCGTTCACGAAAGCGGCGAAACGCAAACCAATTTTTGGCGTAACCTCCTTGAATAGGCGAGAAAGTTCTAGCAAAGCTGCAACCCCGCTGCCATTATCATTAGCGCCCGGACTACCCAAGACCGAATCATAATGCGCACCGATCACAATGACATCATCGTCAGCACCGCCACCGGGACGGGTAATTTCAAGATTAGCGCAGGCAACCCTTTGTGAGGAATATGTTTGTTTATTAACGGCGTAGCCTTGTCACCGCCAATCTTCACTGATATATGCCTCCGCGGCACAAAGCGCATCCGGATGAAAAATATCGTGTTCGCCAATTTTACCGGTTAGCTCATAAACATACGCCCGTAAGCGCCGCTCAGATACTTTGTTCATGCCTGTATGACCACAATACGGAAAATCCATTACTTCGGTTTGGTTTCTGCTGCTGAAAACACTTTGTAAAAACGCGCTGGATTGATATCACTAAACAACCACCCGCTCAAGCGGGTGGGTTCCAATAACGGACTGAAAGTCCGGATACGCGTCGACTAAACGACGCGTCTTAGTCGGGCTCCATCTTGAAATTATCGTTTGGATTAGGTTCAAAGTGATGCTCCAAATATTGCTTTATCATCTCATCAGTCATTTGCCCCACTGTGGCGCAAAAATAACCGCGGGCTCAAAAATGTCGACCCCAATATCGCTTTTTCAAGTGCGGGAACTCTTCGAACAGATAGCTCGAAGTTCGTCCCTTGATTCGCCTCATGATTTCGCTTGGGGCCATAGTCGGCGGCGCACTCACCAAAATGTGCACATGATCTTTGCTCACGACACCTTTGATAATCCGTATCTCAAAGGCTTCGCATGTCTGCCGCACCAAGTCTCTCACTCGTTCGGCTATTTCATCCTTCAGCACTTTATAACGATACTTCGTAACCCAAACAAAATGATACTCAATTTGGTAAACCGTATGGCTGCCGTATCTATAGTCCATCGCCACCTCCTTGGGCAAATTATCGCAGCTAAAGCTGACCGGCTAAAGCCGGTGGTTTAAACCTTATGATGGATAATTAACCAACTCAACGACAGTATACTCGGCTTATCTTCGGTTAAGCTTTGACAACAGGAGCCACTCGGCCTGGTCAGTTCGGAATAAAAATAAGGGATTCTCGGATGAGGAGGATAAACGTGAATTTATTTATCTGGCGAAGAAGACACCCAGCCAAGCCTCATTTTTCGGTATTGTGCGTCACCGTAAAAGATCAACAAACCCGTCAACATGCCGGCCATGCCTTCGTAGACGACATTGTTCCAGCCTAAATAGCGCCATATTAACGCCGCCGATAATCCCGCACACACCGCCAGCAGCGTGGATTTTTGACCGGGTTTTGCTCCCAGACTCAGCACGATCAACAACGGCGCGAAGGCGCTGGCCAGGCCGGACCAGGCCATGATGACCAGACTGAACACGCTTTGGCTATTGACGAAGGCCCATAGCAAGGCGGACAACGCGATCAGCGTCGTCATCGATTTCAGTAGCAGCATGTTTTCGCTCTTGTGCGGCAACAGATCGTGAGTCAGCGAGGCCGAACAACTCAAAATCAGCGAATCGGCAGTACTCATCGTGGCGGCGAAAATGCCAGCTAGGATCAATCCGACCAACACCGGCGGCAACAATTGCTGGGCCATGGTCGGCAACGCTAGTTCGGCGTCGAAGGAACTCATATCGCCCAGATAAACGCGCGACAGCATGCCGACAGCGGTCGCCATGCAATAGAAGACGATGAACCATAGGTAATACCAAAGCCTGGCTTGACGCATATGATCGATGTCGTCCAGGGTCATGAAGCGCACCATGATATGCGGCTGGCCGATCACGGACAGGCCGGCGAACATCCAGCCTACAATGAAGACGATGCCACCAGCCAAGCCGGGAAGCACCTCATCCTTCGGAAACCAATCCATGAAGCCCGGCACTCGGTCCATTCTTTGGATGGCGCCGTCGATGCCTCCCAGCGAATTGACCGCCACCACCAACAACAGTCCCATCGCCAACATCATAACGACCGATTGCGCGGCGTCGGTCCAGATCGACGCACGGATGCCGCCGGCGAAACAATACAGAATGACCAACACCGTACCCATCACCGCGCCGGCCCACTGCGGCCAGCCGAATAACACATGCAAGGCCTTGCTGCCGGCCACCAATTGGGCACTGGAATAAGCCATCAAGAAGACCAAAGAAATCAAGGCGATCAGTTTTTGCAAGCGTTCGTAATTCTCGCCGTGCCAATTACTCAACACGCCAGCATAACTGACCTCGCCCGAGGCACGAGTCGATTGGTGCAAACGCGAATGAATAAAGGTCGAACCGAGATAATCCCCCAGTATCCAGCCGCACATCAGCCAGATCGAAGCCAGGCCGGTGACGTAGGTATAACCGATCACGCCGATGAACATATAGCCGCTGTTGTTGGTGGCGACGGCGGATAAGCCGACCAGGGCGGGATGCACCGAACCGCTGGCCAAATAATAGTCCTTTTTATCGCCTCGGCTCTGGAACAACGAGCTGACGCCAATGAGAACGAAGACTAGCAGGAAAAAGATGAAACTTAAGATCATGTTGTGATTCTCGAAAGATAATGGTCATATGGCAATCGCGTGGGGCAACCGGCGTTGCGGTCCGGGCTGTCAAGCGGAGCTATTCCTTCAGGTTCAACAATTTCTGGAACGGGTTAAAATCGTGCAACGCTTGCAACGCCGGCTCCTTCAGAATATCCTCGCGATAGGTTTCCGAGCGGCTTAAGGTTTCCCCTAAATAACGGACGGCCTCGTCATATTGCTTCATCGCCGTGTAGGCGCAGGCCAACTGGTAAAAGGCATGGCAATTGTCCGGTTCGATAATCAGCGCCTGGTGGCATAGATTGGCCGCCCATTGCGGCTCACCCAACTCCAATACCGCATCGGCTTTATAGGTCAATGCCTCGCAGTCATTGCTGCGCAGCTTCAGGATTTGATCATAGATCAGGATTTTATTAGCCGGATTATGATCTTGCGCCGCGCGCAGCCATAACGATTGCAATTCGCGTGTGCGTTCGATTTCGGCGCGGTTGTGTTCGATATGTTTCGTTTCCTGGTTGAGCTGTTGTTCCACGTCGCGAAGCCTTTGCTCGTATTCTTTGACCAGCTTGGAAATTTCCTCGTCGGCCAGGGAATGAACACGTTCCTTGATGTCTCTTATCGAGGACCATCCCACTAATACCAATACCGACGTCGCCCCGGCAATCAGGTAGAAAAAATACGTTATGGTATCGGTGGCATAGGCGACGGCGCGATCGACCGAAGCCAACTCACGGTCGACGATTTGCTGAATCAACTCCGCCTTTTGCGTGCCCAGGTCGATTCGTAGTTGTTTCAATTCATCCAGCACATAACGTTCGACAAAAGGCGAATACAGCGGCTTGTCGAGACTCTCCACCTCTTGCTCGATGCTATCTTGCCGATTGGTTGGATCGCCGTATGCCGATTGAATAGAAGCAAAAAAGACAATCGACAGACAAAAAATCAGCAAGCGAGGCATATCGCCCGCCCATGATCATGCACTTCCACCAGGGCGCGATGCAGGCTCTTGATGGCCTGGTCGAAATCATCCTCGCTAACGACCAGCTGCATGTCTACCTGGCGCATCGATTGATGTATCGCTAGCACGCTGATATTGCTGTCGGCCAGCGCCGCGACCGTCTTGGCCAAGATCCCGGGTATTTGCATGTCGCTGCCGATGGCCGAAGCGATGGCAACCTTCCGCTGATTGATGTCGGCCTCGGCAAAGCGTTCCTGCAGGACATGACGGATTCTTTTCACCGTTTTCAAATTGGTCGACAGGTAATGGGTGATGGTGTTGGCATTGATGTCCTTGGAGACGATATGCGCATTGAAGCGTCTTATCACGGTCAGAATTTCCTTATCGTACTGATCGATATTACCGGCCATATCCTGGTCGAACAGCTCGATGGCGTAGACGCCCTTGCAACCGGCGATGATTTCCACGCACGGCTTGTCGCTAATGTAATCGCCGGTAATCAACGTGCCGGCATGCTCCGGTTCGAAGGTGTTCTTGACCCGCAACGGTATGTCGTGCCGCCGCAGCCCCTTGGCCGCCTTGGGATGAATCGCCTCCATGCCCAGGTTGGCCAGCTGGTCGGCCACATCGTAGTTGGTACGGCCGATGGGTACGGCATTGTCCTCGCCCACCAGCCTGGGATCGGCACTGCTTAAATGAAATTCCTTGTGGATGACCGTTTCCTTGGCCTCGGTCAACACCGCGATGCGGCTAAACGTCATTTCGCTGTAACCGCGATCGAAGGTGGACATCAAGCCTTCCTCGCTATGGGCATACCCGGTGACGATCGGCAGTTGCGTCTGCAAATCGACATCCTTGAATGCCGACAGTATGCGCTCGTCCAAGGACGTATGCTTGGCCGAATTCCAGCCGGTCAAGTCGACCAGGCAGGCATTGACGCCGTCGCGCTGCAACAACTGCGTGGTGTTCCACGCACTGTGCGCTTCGCCGATACTGGCCAGCATTTCCCTGACCGTGGCGAGATGGGCTTCCAATGCGAAATGGCCGTGCCGGCACAAGCTTTGCAGATCCTCCAGGCATTTATGCGCATTATCCAGGCGCTCGCCGATGAAACGGTTCGCTCGTTCCAACATATCTTCGTCATCGAACAAGGACGCATTGATCGCGAACAGTTCCTGTTTCAGCGACAACAAGGCCTCGCGCCAGCTTTCATCGTTGCGGCCGTTGGCGAACAAAGCGAACACGCCCGGTTGGCCGTTTTTTTTATGTTCCAACAAGCGGTCGGTAATGCCGCCATAGGCGGATACGACGAAAATTCGTTGATACAACGATTCCTCACGCATCGGTTTCAGGATAATATTATCCCGCACCGAGACATAATCACTCATCGACGTACCGCCGATTTTTTCTACACTATGATCATTCATTGATTAAGATTTCCTGCTGCTATCCGCGCAAAACACGCAGAACTGTGTATCAGGGACCGTTTTCAAACGGGCAAAGGGAATTTCACGGCCACACTGCTCGCAATATCCCGCATCTTCGCTGTTCAGCCATTGCAAATTCCGTTTCAAGCGCACCAGCTCCAACTTGGTATTCTCCACCACGCGCGACTCGACGGCCGAATTGATGGTCAAATCCAGATTCGCGGCCTCATCGTCTTCCTGCTCTTGCTTCTTATCGGACACCACCACGGCGCCGCCCAATACTTCTTCCAGCAAGGCGATGCGTGAACGGACCAAACGCTTGAGTTGTAAGCATTCTTCTTCGGTCATCGGTCTGTATAGTCAAATTGTTGCGGCACGATGGGTTTGATTTGCTCCCTGGAACAAAGATACTCCGGACGCGGCAACAGGTTGCCGAAGGGTTCCTGCACCCGGTTGGAAATCGCGTTATAAACAAAAAAGATGTTGGAACGCGGATAAGGGGTGATGTTGCTCCCCGAGCCGTGCATGACATTGCAATCGAAAACGATCACGTTGCCCGCCTTGCCGGTAGCCTGAACGATACCGCCTCGTCGCACCAACTTTTGCAACAACCGATCGCTGGGCACACCGTATTGCTGCATCTTCAGCGAACTCCGGTAATGCTGGTCGGGGGTTTCCCCCTCGCATACCGCGAAGTAATCATGCGAACCCGGCACCAACATCAGAGGGCCGTTGCAGGCATAGTTATCGGTCAACGCGATCGAAATACTCACTGCCCGCATGCGAGGCATGCCGTCCTCGACATGCCAGGTTTCAAAATCGGAATGCCAATAGAATTCCTTGGCCCTGAAACCGGGCTTGTAGTTGACGCGCGACTGATGAATATACACTTGATCGTCTAACAAATATTGCGCCAAACCCGCGATACGCTGATCGCGTGCCAATTGGCCAAACAGCAAATTGTTCTCATGGACCTTAAACAGGGAACGGATATCGCCGCTCTCGGTCTCCGTAATGATTTCTTCTGTTTGGCGAAGTTTTGCACCCTCGCCTAGGCGATCGAGTTCCTCACGAAAGCAAGCAACTTCTTGCTTGGAGAAAAAATTTTCCAGCACCAGAAAGCCCCGCGTCCTATATTGCCGGACTAAGGCAATATCGATCGGACTTTCCTGCTCCGTGGACGCATACACAACAGGGTCTTTCCGTTCCAGTAACCGCGCCGCCCCATAACCACGGGAAGGATAGATATCGCTAGTCCTATCCAATTCGAGTAGTTGCTCGGTAAACATAATGAATTATTTCCTCCTGTTGAGTTTAAAGCGCTCAGTCGCTGATTTCCTCCGCTACCAATTCATAGGCACCTTCGGCATTGTGCACTTCCTTACCGTTCAAGGGCGGGTTAAAGACGCAGGCCATCTTCATTTCGCTGAAGGCGCGCAAAATATGCTCGTCATGCTTGTCCAGGATATACAAGGTACCTGGCGAGATGGGATATTTTTTGCCATCGGCCAGCGTTTCGACTTCGCCTTCGCCGGACATGCAGTACACCGACTCGAGGTGGTTTTTATAATGCATGCGGAAATCCGCACCTTGATAAATGGTTGTAATATGGAAGGAAAATCCCATGTTATCGTCTTTCAACAACATTCGGGTACTTTCCCAATTGCCGTCTGGCGAGACGATTCGACGATTGCTTTGTTCTGCTTCGGCTAAATTTCTAACTATCATTATCTTGTTTGGTATTGATCAAAGAGGTTGTAGGTACTGGCTGGCTCGAAGCCAGCAAAAAAGACACCGCATTCTCTCATCGACTAAAAGGATCACTCCAGTCGATGAGAAGTGCTAAATGAGGAAAAGTCCGGAAAGAAAAGTTAGGACGAAAAACAATGTTTTATTTCTGTTGGAATCCGCCGTAGGACTCGCGCTGTTTTCTAACGCACGCGTCCCACGGGAAATCCGCTCGACACTAGCCTTATGCGGCGCCTCTAAGATAGTCCAAGCTCTCAGCTGGCCAGTTTCGTGCTTTCGAAATAATCCTTTTCTTCCGGAATGGAATCTTCCTTGCCGCACACTTCCTTGATCGCCTGCTCGACGATATCGAGCCCTTTTTTCAAATTTTCATCACTGATAATCAGCGGACACAAAAATTTGACGACATGGTCGTCGGCGCCACTGGTTTCGATGATCAAGTTTTGTTTGAAGGCCCGGCGGGTGATTTTTCCGGCCAAATCGCCATTGACGCAATTGATACCCTGGAACATGCCTCGGCCGCGTGCGGTAAAATTTCCCTCGCCGTACTGGTCGATGATGGCTTGCAGGCGTTGAGAGATATATTCCCCTTTGCGCTTAACTTCCTGCGACAGTTTATCGTCCGACCAGTAATGGTCGATCGCGGCCTTTGCCGTCACGAAAGCGAAGTTATTACCGCGGAAAGTACCATTATGTTCGCCCGGCTTCCATTGATCCAGTTCGGGACGGAACAACACCACCGCGAATGGTAGGCCGTAACCGCCCAAGGATTTCGACATCGTCACGATGTCGGGGGATATACCGGCGTCCTCGAAGCTGAAATAGGTGCCGGTGCGGCCGCAACCGGCCTGGATGTCATCGACGATCAGCAATACCTCGTGCCTTCTGCACACTTCCTGCAAGTTTCTCAACCATTCGAAACTGGCTGCGTTGATACCGCCCTCGCCCTGCACGGTTTCGACAATCACCGCCGCCGGCTTGTCGATACCGCTACTGGAGTCGGACAATACCTTGTCCAAATAAGCGGTAGTGTCGATATCGTCGCCGAGATAACCGTCATAAGGGATACGGCTGGTGCCGATCAGACTGACACCGGCCGCCCCGCGATGGTGCGAGTTACCGGTCGCCGCCAACGAACCGAGACTGACGCCGTGGAAGCCGTTGGTAAAAGCCACGATATTCTCGCGCCCGGTCACGTTCCTGGCCAGTTTCAACGCCGCTTCGACGGCATTGGTGCCGGTCGGTCCGGTAAATTGCACGACATAGTCGAGGCCGCGCGGCTTCAGAATTTTTTCGTTGAAGGTCTCCAAAAATTCGCCTTTGGCCTTGGTATGCAAATCCAAGCCATGGGTGATACCGTCATTATGGATATATTTGAGCAGTTTCTCTTTAAAAATGGGATTGTTGTGCCCGTAATTTAACGTACCCGCCCCGGCAAGAAAATCGAGATATTTGTTGCCTTCTTCGTCGTAAAGAAACTCGCCTTGGGCTTTATTGAACACCCGCGGAAACGAACGCGCATAGCTCTGCACTTCCGATTCGATTTCTTCAAAAATTTTCATGTTTACTTCTCCTATTAATCTTTAGTCACGGAACATATCCCAGCCAAACGCCGGCCTAACTTCATTGGAACGGACCGACCCTGACCAACATTTCCGTATCATGCGCGTTATCAAAATGCTGTTTTCGATCGAACATCACCTTCGTGTGCAATTCCGTGTTCAGTTTCTTTGCCAATCCTTGGAATAAAGCCCACGAGGCCCTGTTCTCTTCGGTAATCGTCGTTTCCAGGAAACGGACATCGGCGCATTGAGGACGCGCCAGAATATCGTTCAACATCCTGGTCGCCAGCCCTTGCCCCCTGGCCTTCTCGCTAACGGCCACCTGCCAAATGAATAGGCAATCCTGACGTTCCGGGATCAGATACCCGGAGATAAAACCGACTAAATCGTCTTGGTTGAGCGCCGCTACCGAAGTCCCGGCAAAATGGCTGCATTGCAACAAATTGCAGTACATGGAATTGGGGTCAAGCGGCGGACAATGTGCCACCAACTGAAATACTGAGGCGCCGTCCTCCGCTTGAGGCGGGCGTAAATTGATATCTATTGATTCGGATTTTGACTCTCGCATGATTGATATATGTCTAATATTTACGACACTAAACAATAAGTTACCCAGGTAAAGATAGTTTTACGCAGTAAAATAATGTTTTAATACCATAAACAAAATCAGACCACCTATTGTTCAGCGATATTAATACATTGTACACTAAAGAATTTTATTGTCCACCGCCTTACCCTCACGCAATTTTTATTCAGGCCAATGAAAAATCCGTTGAAAGCATTGAATTCCATGGCGAGCAAGAATTTCAGCGGCTGTTAAAATTCATTTTTCATTGACCGCGATATCATTGAAATCGATCGGCTTGTAGTGTTAGCCGGTTTATAATCAGTATTTTTCAAACAACGATAGGACACACTATTGGAGCGCATCGAGGAAGTACTTATTGCCCTGCGCCGCGTCATCAGGGCTACCGACCTTCATTCCAAGCATCTTGCCAAAACCACCGGCCTGACCGCGCCGCAGATCTTGCTACTCAAGACCATCCATACGAAAGGCCAGGCAACCATCGGCGAATTGGCCAACGAAATCAGCCTCAGCCAGGCCACCGTTACGACAATTCTGGATAGGCTGGAAAAGCGCAAATTGGTCTACCGCGAACGCTCTACAACGGACAAACGCAAGGTACATGCCCATCTGACAAATGAGGCAATCGAAATATTGAAGAATGCGCCCATTCCTTTGCAGGACCATTTCACCCGTCAGTTCGAAACCTTGCAGGATTGGGAAAAAACCATGATTATTTCCGCCCTGCAACGGCTGGCGCAAATGATGGACGCCCAGGATATCGATGCCTCCCCGGTATTGGATGTCGGCATGCTGGACAGACAAAGCAGTTCTGCGGACGATAACGGACCGCTCAGCAAAGAAAGCTGACTATTCGTTCGACATCCTACCGTGAAGTATTTTTTCACTTTTATCAACAGCATTTGACGATCCGCAAGCAACGTGCCTAACAACAGTTTCTTATTCAAGCAAGAGCCATGCTGGAAGCCAAACCACCCTGGTCTGCGCCACGCCCTGCCCCAAGCCGTCGGCTCCTGGGTTTACGAAGCCGGCTCGCTGACCAAACGATTACGCGGTTTTTACGGCGACAGTTTCGCAGTAAAAATTTTGTTCCACCAGTGGCGCCCCGCTTTTTTAAGCGAGTGCAAACAATTACACCTGCCCCATCAGCAATATGGGCTGGTTCGTGAAGTTCTGCTGCATGCCGACGGCAAGCCGCTGATCCTGGCCCGCACCATTCTGCCGACAAACACCATCAAAATCGCCAAGCGTAACTTGTCCCACTTAGGCACACGCCCGCTGGGCGAGGTTATTTTTTCCTATCCCGACCTGGAACGACGGCAACTCGATATCTGCAGCATCAAACCGAATGATTGGAGTAGCGACATTCGCCAACTGGTGAAGATCGAAGAAACGATTTGGGGACGCCGGACGATTTATGCCATTAAAAAGCAACCGTTGGTGGTCAGCGAATTTTTTCTGCGGGGCGCGTTGGAGGCTATGTGAGGTAGTCGAACGGGATTAAGCGAAATGCCCTTGCCAACCGGCGCCGGAAAAACAATCGATCCACCCCCACAACTCAAGCATTCACACGAAAAATATTGTTCCGGCTAAGGCTTATAAAGTATAAGTAGCTGGGGCAGGCTCATCTTTTTTGAGCAGTAACGGCATTATCCCAGAATGGCAGGTTTCCATGATCAAGCTGTATCAATTCCGGTTTTCACATTATTGCGAGAAAGTTCGCTGGGCGCTTGACTACAAAAACATACCTTACACGCCGGTCAACCTATTGCCTGGACTTCATGCCAGGGTGACGCGCAAACTTGCCGCACAGACCTCATTACCGATCATCACGGACGGAACCACTGTCGTTCAAGACTCGAGCAAGATCATCACCTACCTGGACCAAAAATATCCGGCTCATGCACTAACGCCAGAAGAAGCCAAGGAAGCCGAAACCGCCTTGGCCTGGGAAAAGTATTTTGACCAGGAAATCGGCGTCCCACTTAGGTTATGGTTTTATTACCACACACTCCCCGACCGCGACCGCACCTTGCGATTCATGCTGAATGGCGCGCCGTGGATCGGTCGCCTGCTATTCCCGTTTATCTTTCCCAGGGTTCGAACCGCAATGAAAAAGCTGATGGGTATCAATGCCAAATCGGCCAAACAGGCCGAAACGCGCTTCCTGGCTGCATTGGACGAGCTTGACCACGCGTTGCAAGCACGTCGTTTTCTGGTCGGGGATCAATTCTCGAGGGCCGACCTAACGGCCTGCGCTTTATTGTCACCCTACTGCGCGCCCGGCCTGT
This sequence comes from Methylomarinum vadi, assembly GCF_000733935.1. Taxonomy (NCBI): domain Bacteria; kingdom Pseudomonadati; phylum Pseudomonadota; class Gammaproteobacteria; order Methylococcales; family Methylococcaceae; genus Methylomarinum; species Methylomarinum vadi. The sequence continues at coordinate 3,574,490 of NZ_JPON01000001.1, read as the reverse complement.
CAACCGAGGACGCTTCCGTAACATTTTCTAGCAAAGTATTTAAACTCAGGGAACAACATAGCTCCAGGATCTTCTTCGAGTGGGTACAGGAAAACTATAAAACATATCGTCACCCACAACGAAAGGGTAATTAAAAGCATAGTCTTTCGCCTAGTATTATAAAATTGCTAATTGGAATTAGCTTGATGACTGCTCTCAATCTTGAAAACATGCCACTTGAACAATCACCCATCGACTCCATGGATAAAGCATTCGATTTACTGAAAATGCAGTATGAGTCGCTCCGCGAGGAAATCATGGAGAAGATGAAACTGTCGCATCAATTGGGTTATTACAAGCTGATTGCGCTTGGCGCAATGCTTGGCGTGGTCATCGCGAAAGGCGTGAACGCGCAATACCTAGACACCTTATTCCTCGCGGTCATGCTTTTACCCGTCGTATTCGACGCGGCCCTTTACTTTAATGGCAAAGCCATCATAAGGGTTGGCGCATACATTAGAACCCATATCGAGCCCGGTTTTAGGAAATGCGTAACACTCCCCGCGGACTTCATGCTTTGGGAGGAATATATCCACGCCGGCACTTCTTGCCCGAATAAACTTCATCGACTGTGGTGGAATTTATTCGAAGCCGTTCAACCCACTATCACGATTGCACTGCAGACCATTGTTCTCAGCCACTTGCTGGCCGGTGGATCGATAGCCATTATCGCACTGGGCTGTTTAGCGATCGCCTTTGAGATATTTCTGTTAATTCAAGCGATTGTGAGGAAATGATCGACGATCTCCAGGTTCAACATACTGGAGACTGGCCGCTTAAACGATCTTAAATCTCCCTACCAACTCCTTCAATTGCACCGCTATCGCCGATAGTGAAGACGCCGTTTCCATCGTTTGCTCGGACTGAGCGATATTGTCCAGGTTCAGGTCGTTGATATTGACGATATTGCGATTAATGTCCTCGGCTACCGCCGATTGCTGCTCGGCCGCAGTCGATATTTGCAGATTCATGTCTTTCATGACCGAAATAGCCGCATGAATGGCGTCGAGCGCATTGCTGGCCATTTCCGAACCTATCACGCTTTCTTGCGCCTGTTCCTGGCCCTGCTCCATTGCCGACACGGCGCTGAGCGCGGTATTTTGCAGGCGATCCACGATCTCTTGGATTTCCTGGGTGGATTCCTGCGAACGTTGCGCCAGCTTTCTCACCTCATCGGCAACGACGGCAAAGCCGCGCCCCTGTTCTCCGGCGCGGGCTGCCTCGATAGCCGCATTCAGAGCCAACAGATTGGTCTGTTCGGCAATCTCGCGAATAACCCCCAAAACCATGCCAATGTTTTCGCTTTCCTTATTCAAATCGCCGATAATGTTTGCCGTCTCCGTTACTTCGCCGGCCAGCACTTCAATACCTACTTTATTCTTCTTTACGGATTCCCAGCCCTTTTGCACCTCCTGATCCGCCGAGGCGGATGCCGAGGCGGCAGAGGCCGCATAACGAGCAACTTCTTGCGCCGTCGCCGTCATTTCGGTCATGGCCGAGGCGACTTGCTCGGTTTCAGAACGTTGATTATTCACCCCACTATTGGCGGTTTCTACCGCTTGGCTCAGCTGCTCCGATGCGCTGCCTAGCTCCCTTGCGGAATCCTCGATCTGGGCGACCATCTGCTGCAGCATCGCCATCATCCGGTTAAAGGCTAGGGCCATGGCGGCGATTTCCTTTGGGGCGGATTCATCGGCCCTTACCGTGACATCCCGCTCCCTACTGGCCTGCGCCATAAGGTCCGCAAGCCGCTGGATCGGCTTTAGGATGCCCGGCATGATAAAGAGGATTAAACCGAGCAAGGCGCACATTAATACCAAACCGAACAGTAACGCACTGATGCCAAAGCGGGTGATGTTCGAGGCGATTTGTTGGCTGGCCGTCTCACGCAATTGCTCGAGCAATTGTTCGCTCCGATGAATGGTTTGGCGCATATCGCCCAGCACACCGGCATCCCTATGCAGGCCCATGTCGACATGCGCATTTACCAATGCCTTAAAATCATTTTCATAGCGCTGCATTGCCTGGGTAATGCCCTGTTTTTCTCTCTGCTCCAGGGATGCCAAGGCCAGGTCCTGGCGGAAAGCCGCCATGTCTTTATTGAATTTATCGAGATAAGACAGATCGTACCGAAGCATGAAATCTTTTTCCCGCCGGCGCAGCATCAGCATATCCACGGCCAGTTTTAGCTGATTCAGATGATTGATACGCTCCTCCGCCTGGTGCACAGCATCGCGTAATTTCCCATACAACCCGGAATGATGGTCCTTACCGATGCGCAGTTGCAACTCCACTAAAGCCAGGAAGCTGCGCCGATAAGCTTCCAATACACTTTCCAACTCGTGAACGGATGCCGCATCGATAGCGTTTCGTTTCAGTATGCTACCGAGCTTGTCTGTGTTGTCGCGGGTTTCTTGATAGTTCTTTTTGAATTTAGTGACATAACTTGGATCTTTGCGGACAATGAAATCCTTTTCATTGCGGCGCAACATCAGCATGCCCGACTTAATATCGCTAACCAAAATCTGAGAATCCTTCAATTGCTCCAGATGGCGAAACGCATATTGTTGCAATCCGATTTGGCTGAGCATTCCAATCGCGGCTAATCCAACGACTAACCCCACTCTCCATTTAATGGACACATTCCTCATTAATTTATTACTCCTTAGATTCAAGATTGTCGACTTGTGCTTCAAATGACACAAAACACTTCGTTCGACTCTCCCCTGCCAAGCCAGATTATGCGACGCGGCCCATAAGCCGAAATAATGGTCATATCGCTTGCAGCGGCATCGACTCATTATTCGAGCGGTCGCTGAAAATCCTTACCCTTCCCTGAAATGAAACCGGGAGACAAACAATGACCAAGGCATATTAATGCTTATTTGCCAGGAACAGTATCTGTGAAATTTTAGACACCGGTGCAACTCGTTGCGTGAGTACCGGCCTCTATGGAATGCCGCCGAGACGGCTTAATTCGTTCGCTGACGGACCAGTTCAGGAAGCGTGGACCACCGAGGATCACCCGCCACATGATAAGTGCAACCATTCGCCTTGCCGACTTCAATGAGTACGCTTGCCCCAAAATGCCGGCTAACGCACGCCGTTAATGACCGACAAGCGTCGAATACCAAGTATAGTGGACTTATCCGTAACTACTAGTGGCAATATTCACTCGACGGCGCCACGCACCGCCTCGTAGACACAGGAATAGTCCTCCCGCTCATGTTTGGCCTGCGCCCTGCCGTATAATTGCCGCAACACATCGAGCAACCGGGTATCGAGTTCCTTCGCCTGGTCCTTGAACAGATCGATATCCTTGATCAGATGTTCGGTGGGAAAATTGGGGTTCTGGTAGTTGCGTTCCAGCATTTTCGCCAATTTCTTGTCGAAAGTCGGCGCATAAAGCGCACTCTCGCGCAAGATCGCCATGAAGGCCTCGACATCGACACCGTATTCCTCGGCGAACGCCAGACTGGTGGAGAACGCCACCGTCAACGACGCAATCAATTGGTTCAACGCCAGCTTCATCGCCGACGCCTGCCCCACCTCGCCGACCCGGCGCGGTTCGTTTCCCAAACAACATAAAATCGGTCGAACCCTGGCGAACAACGCTTCGGAGCCGCCGGCCATGATGATCAAACGACCCGACTTGGCCTCAGGAATGCTACCCAACACCGGCGCTTCCAGATAAGCGCCGCCGGCTTTATCAATCCGTTCCGCCAAGCGCATATTTTCGCCCGGACCGATGGTCGCCATTTGCACCAGGGTCTTGCCGGCCATGTCGACTCCCTCCACCACCGTCTCGGTCGCCCGGCCGTCGCTCAGCATGGTTATGACGAAATCGGCCCCCGTCACCGCCTCGGCTGCCGTCGCCGCGATATGGACGCCTTGCTCTGCAAGCGTGGCTACTTTGCTTTGCGTCCGGTTCCATACGCGCAGCGGATAACCTGCCTCCAACAACCGGGCCGCCATCGGCGCACCCATCAAGCCTGCGCCCAACCAGGCAATCGTCGCTTTTGTCTGTGTCATCTTTCTTTCCTATGCTATCGATAGATTGTAAGGTTTTTGTTGGGCACGCTATCGCTTTGCCCAACCTACTTTCGTCTCTTCATTTCCCGGCCAAAAACGTGCGCTTGGCAACCAGTATTGCCAACATCGGCATGGCGAAACTGATCAGCATGACGCAAAACAACAAGCTTCCCAACTCGCTATAGTCGGCCGGCACCTGCACCGCCCCTGTTGCCGAATCTTTGACCTCTCTGGCAACCAAAAAGACCTGGTTGAGCCCCTTGGTAATCAATTGCGACAACGACAAGGCCAAATTGACGAAAGCCGCCATCACGGCGAAATAGGTCGCCTTGAGTTTTTCCGGCGCCGAATTGGCGATCCAGGCCAGCATCGGAATCATCGAGACTTGCCCCAGTGGGGATTCCAGCGCGGTATCGAACAAGGCGATAAAGCGCGCGTCGACCACGCCGCCGGTATGCGCCGCGGTCCATTCATGCAAACCGTAGTACAAGCCCACGTTCGGCAGGTACAGCACGGTCAGGGCGACGGTCAATGCCGCGATGATGTAAGTAATCGGCCGTTCGGCCATGAAGCGGCGAAACAGAAACATGCCAAGCAGGGTAAACGTGCTGGTCAGCAAGGAAAGTTTGGAGATGAATTGCTGGTCGAAGCCCAGCTCGTCGATCATCCACCACGTTTCGCCGGCGCCGGTAGTCGGCGCGGCCCGGAACGCGAAGATGACGAAAGCGATGCCGTACAATTGCAGCCTGGCCGGCCGCTCCAAGTCGCGGGTCAACAGCCAGATCAGGAACACGACGATACCCAAGGAGCCGGCAAAGACGATTTCTTCGTTGTTGGGTACGTCGCTCAAGCCCATGACGGCGGCGAACAGCGCGAAAGCGATACCGCCGCCTAAAATCCACCAATTGACTTCCGTCCGCTCCTGCTCCGGGCGCCTTTGAATGCGTTGGATATCCTCGAACTCGTAACCTTGGGCGGCAAGTCGGCAGGCTTCCTGATGCCTTAAATAAACCGACAACAGCACGCCGGCGACCGAAATCAGCGGAATCAGCAAGGCCCAGTGATAAATGGACAAATAAATCCGCGCTTTTTGCGCGGCATCCATCTCCGCCACGCCGCTAAAGAATTGAACATTGGCCGCCGCCACCAGCATGGAACCGCCGATGATCGCCACCCGCCCCAAGGTCTGCATGGTCGTGTGCGCCAGCAGGATTTTTTCCTTGGCGAGCGCGTTGCCGTGCTCGTCGTAGCGCGGCACCGCTTCCACGGTCATCGCGTCGGCCACGGTATCCTGGATGACATAACCGACCGGCGCCAACAGCGTCGCCAGGACATACCAGTTTTCCGCCGACATGATAGTGGCCATATAATCGGGGTCGTCCAGCAAGTTGATCATGATCAACAAACTGGCGGCGATCAGCGCGGCGCCCAGATAAACCAAACGGTTTTTATAGTCCCACAATAAATCGACCAAATGGCCGACCGGCATTTTCAGCGTCCAGGGCAACATGGCCCAGAAACCCAGCGCCGCTAGAAACTGCGCCGACAAGCCCAGATATTCCTTAACGAAAAATGTGCCGACGATGCCGGTCAATCCGGAGATACCGGCCGCCAGATAAACCATCAGCGGCGGCAAATAACTCAAGCGCACCTGCCGGCCCAGATCGTAAACGTTGCGGTCCAGCCACTCTCGCCATTGCCGCGCCAGGCTGGGAACGGTTGTTTTATGAATTTCGCCTGCGTCTTTTTGTCCGGACACCATCGACCTCCGTTAATCCTGATTTCGGTTCGGGAAAGATCAAGTAAGATTGCACAGATAATAACGCAATCAGGTTAAATTGCATGAGCAAAATCGGAGAGCGTTTTGTTGCCACGCTGTCGCTACAGTTACGTATGCACAGATTGGTTCGCTTAACAAGCCTTTCGCGCCGGAAGAGCCGCCAGTTTTTCCTACGGCGGAATCCGGTTAACCGCTTCCACCTTACTCAGGTCCGCCATCGATTGACATTATTTGCCCGAAGCGCGAGCGGCGCTCGGGTGTTGAATGAATCGGTTAACCACCGATTTTTGGCCGGCGCGGATATTTCAGCCAACACCTGTGAAGAGAAATAATGGGAGCAAAATCGAGGCGACCAATGGCTTTAAAAACATGCTTTTTTCAGCAGAGATTGTTTTACTTATTGACACCGGCGGGCTAATGGGTGAAACCTTAACCAATAAAAATTTTAACGACGACTCAAGATCTTTATGAACAGCCCAACTCGACCCAATCTGAACCCCCTGGCCAATCTGCACAAAGACTTGCCTGCCGGCCTGGCCGTTTTTCTGGTCGCCTTGCCGCTTTGCCTGGGCATCGCCCTCGCTTCAGGCGCTCCCTTGATCTCCGGCGTCATCGCCGGCATCGTCGGCGGTATCGTGGTCGGTTTTATCAGCAACTCTTCATTAGGCGTCAGCGGTCCAGCAGCGGGTTTAACGGTCTTGGTGTTAACCGGCATCGAACAACTGGGACTTTCAACCTTTTTGCTCGCCGTCATTTTTGCCGGCTTAGTGCAAATCATGCTGAGTTTCCTGCGCGCCGGCATCATCGCCTACTACTTTCCCTCCGCCGTGATCAGCGGCATGCTGTTCGGCATCGGCTTGATTATCATTCTAAAACAAATTCCGCACGCCCTGGGCTACGACAAAGACTATGAAGGCGACATCGGTTTTGCCCAGAGCGATGGTTTCAACACGCTTAGCGAACTGAGCCATATACTTAACATGATTTCGCCCACCGCCATCGCCATCTCGCTGGGCGCGCTGGCCATTTTGCTGTTGTGGGAAACGGATTGGGTCAAACAAACGCGGCTGGGGAAACTCGTGCCCGGCTCTCTGATTGCCGTGATCGGCGGTGCCGTCGCCAATCAGATCCTTCTTATTGCGGCGCCCGATCTGGCATTGCTAAGCAACCATTTGGTCACGATCCCGGTCATGGAAAGCCACCTCGATCTTTTTTCCCAGCTGACATTTCCGGATTTTTCGCAATTTGCCAATCCATCCATCTATTCCACCGGTTTCATCATAGCGATCGTCGCTAGCTTGGAAACCCTGCTCTGTACCGAAGCCACCGACAAGCTCGATCCCCACAAGCGTTCGACCAATACCAACCGGGAATTGTTAGCGCAAGGCATCGGCAATGCGGCTTCCGGACTGTTGGGCGGCATGCCGATCACCCAGGTGATCGTACGAAGTTCCGCCAATGTCCAAGCCAACGGCCAAACCAAAACCTCCACCATCTTCCACGGACTTTTATTGTTGATCTCGATATTGGCGATTCCGGCACTGCTTAACACGATCCCCCTGGCGACCCTGGCCGCCATTCTGCTGGTTGTCGGTTTCAAACTCGCCCACCCGACAAGGGTGAAAAAGATGTATACGAGCGGCATCTTTCATTTTATTCCGTTTATCGCCACGGCCGCCGGGCTGGTATTGACCGACTTGCTGACCGGTATCGCCATCGGTAACGGCATCGCGGTCTTCTCCATCCTGATGGAGAACTATCGCATGGGCATGTATTTCCAGCGCACGCAAAAAGGCAATACCAGCATTCTGCACCTGGCCGAGCATGTCTCTTTCTTAAACAAGGCCAACTTATTGCAGGTATTGCATCGTCAGCCCTCCAACACGGAACTGATCATCAACGCGCTGGGGGCCAAGTTTATCGATTATGACGTGCGCGAAATCATCAATAATTTCAAAATCGAAGCAAAAGACCGCAATATCGATTTCAAATTCATCGAAATGCCGACCGCCTTCCCCATCCGTTCCAAGAACATTCAGGAAACGATGACGCCGGCCGAGGCGCTCGAAATTTTGAAAGAAGGAAACAAACGTTTCGTCAATAATCTGCACTCCCATCATGATCTGTTAGCACAGGTTAACGTTACCAGCTCAGGCCAATATCCGTTTGCGATCGTGCTGTCCTGTATCGATTCGCGAACGTCGGCGGAATTGATTTTCGATCAGGGCTTGGGCGACATTTTCAGCGTACGCGTCGCCGGCAACGTCATCAATGAGGATATTCTCGGTTGCATGGAATACGCTTGCAGCGTCACCGGTTCCAAGCTCATCATCGTGCTAGGCCATACCCATTGCGGCGCCGTGCGCGGGGCCTGCTCCGGCATCGAGTTGGAGAACTTGACCGGCCTATTGGCGAAGATCAAACCGGCCGTCAACCATGTCCACCAACATCATGCCGAGCTGTCGGATGATTCCTTTATCGACAAGGTGGCCAGGCAAAATGTACAACTGTCCATGCAACAAATTCTCGATAAAAGCCAGACTCTTAAAACACTGTTACAGCAAAACAAAATCGACATCGTCGGCGGCATGTACGATATAGAAAGCGGCGAGGTTGAGTTCTGTTCGACGGAAACCAATTTCAATGGCGAACATGTCGACCGTATGGTCGTGGAAGGGCCGTAGCATGTACCGAACAACGTTAAGCGCATCTATCGCGAACGATGCGCCTCCTAACGTCGGCGGTACATCCTACGGTCCTCAATGAAGGCCAACATCATCAGAACCATTAAAGCTTTCACCATTCCATTCATGCGATGGTTTCCAGAGCACTCTCATATAGGTATCATGACTATTAGAACGCAACCACCCAAATTGAATGAACCCAAAAAACAAGCGGACGCTCTTCCAATCGCCTGATTTTATTTTAACGAGGTTATCTAGCAATTGCCTGGACGCCGTTTGCGGACATGCAATGTAGATCGAGATTATTTTGTTATTGGTATTTGACAGCCAAATTTTACGAGACACATACTCCTTTATCTGAGGCAACAATCGCAGGTGCCAACCGTCGTTCCATTTTACTTCACCTACAACACATTCTATCTGATTGAACCCCAAATAATCCGGCGCGTTTCCCACCCTGCCAGTATAAACCCAGGTCGTATTTGCAGTTTGAAAAAAGTAGTCGGGATTGAGCGAAACAATCGGATGTATATCGTCTACTTCTCGCAATTTGCAAAGATCAGCTAGCTTTTGAGTGCCACCGACATCTGTAATGCCCTCCCCATATCCTTTAAATACTGATTTATGCCAAAAAATATTAGAAGGAAATACAGAAATTGGTATGAACTTTACAGGGTTTCGAAGTTGTATTCTCCACATGTGCCTATTCTGATTTATTTGAACACCGATTCTGACCAAGTTGAACAGTCCCGTAGATGTGCTGAACAGCGTGAAGCGCATCTATCGCGAACTATGCGCCTTCTTACGTCGGCACATTTTACGGCCCTAATCAATTTAACAATCACTCCATAATTCTGGATAATAAACAGGAGAAATACACCTGTTATTTTCCATTGGAGGTTCAACAATATAGTCTTGAACTTTTTTAAGAAGGTCATCTAAAAATTTACCATTTGAAAAATCCTTTTCTGTAGCTACATAGCCATCTATAACCATTAATCTTAAGTATAAAAATTTATCCTTTGTAATGGTTAATTCTATAGGTGCGTAGCAATTGGGCTCATCATTAGCATATGCAGATATCTTAGACCAAGTATCTGCTGGGATTTTTCCGTCCATCCACTTAGGTGGTATTTTAGCTGTTGCCCATTCTGGAATGTCCTTTTTTACTTTTTGATACCCTAAATCATAAATACCTGAATCAGTGACTTCAATTATTGGTTGGGAAATTAATTCTTGAGTTTTCCAAAATTCGGAGATTTTATAACGCTATCAATAAAGTCGAGTTTAACTGAGGATTATTGAAACTTTTTTTCGTAGGTTTTGAGAAAATAATAGGGGTATGGCGTTTTTTGGGCAAAGAGAGATTAAACGCGGTGTTGCCACGCTGATGGTTTGAAGCTGAAAACGTTGAAGGGTTAACCGGCGGCGAGTTTTGTGTAGGTCGATTCAAACGCGATAAAGCCGGGGCAAGCGTTGGAAAAGCGCAGTTTTAACCGGCGACCGGTACGGATCAAACGGGCGGCCAGATACATGAGTTCTTGAATGACGGTTCTGATGCGGCGTCGTTTGGCCGGATGCCGAATGGGGCTTTGTTGCCCCAGTAAGCCGATCAGGCCGATCCAGCGCAAGATATTGTAGCTGTAGGCGCTCAGGGTCATGATGACATCGTTGGTGGCGAATTTGCCCGAAGGCAAGCGTTCGATGTCCAGATCCGTTTTAAACTCGCTGTGAAATTGCTCGGCGGTGGCATGATCACGATACAGTTGAACGATCAATGTGTCGTCATATTCGGTAGAAGCTAGGCTTGTCCACCAGCCTTCCATCTCGATCTCAGGGAACAGCAGGAGTTGTCCCTTAGCCGTTGTTGTTCGTTCGGTGATTTGCACTTGTGCCCTGTGGGTATGACGCGACGACAGGAATAGGTTTGGCCGTTTCGGGTGTGTTCCTCCGTGACACTAAATAAGGCCACCCGTTTGCCTTCACGTGGTGTGTCCCATTGTCCGTGTTGCTCGGCGTAGGCTAGCCAAGCATCGGCATTCTGTTTACGGGGATTCCATTTGATGATGAACTCGGCTTGCTCGTCTTCCTGTAAGACAATTCGGTTGTCGAGAGCGTCATGCCCGCTATCCAGGCGAACAAGTAACGGCAAGGGTGTCAGACGCTTGGCTGCAGTCAGTCCGCGCTCCAAGGAATAGAGGAATTCGTATTGGCAATGTTGCTTGCCTTCGCGCAGTTCGTTGCCAAGACACCAGCCTTCTTGGCCCAAATAAAGCGCGATGGGGGCATAGCCGTCGAATCCTTTATAGGTCCGGGAGACGCCTTCCTTGCGCGTTTTTTCGTTGTTCATCGGATAAACATCGATATCCAGCGCCACATGACCAGTGGCTAACGGCGTTACCGGGACTTGCGCGTGGGCCAGAAAATCGATGTTGCTCTGATAAACGAGCGGCAATAGTGCCTCGGCGTGTTCGTCCAACCGTTGTCTAAGGCGAGCGCTGGAGGGGACTTGTTGAATCGACAGCGCGGTTTTGAAATAGTCGTCGTCGCGGTAATTCTCAATCGCTTCGAAATCGCTCTTGCCCAGGCAAAGCGACCCGATCATGCTTTTGATAATATCGGCATGAGCGATACCGTGGCGCAATGGAATACCCTTATCCAGCACTTGATTGAGTTGGCCATACTGATTCAAACATAAGCCCACTAAGGCTAATCCGGAATGGCTGGTATAAAATTCAGTTTCTGACTGCTCCAGGATAAATCGTTTCATGATTCACTGAGTGGGTGAATGAAGAAATAACGACATTATCCCAGATTAAGCTTGTTAAATCATTAGGATAGAAGAGATTATCACTTCTTAAGTCACGGATTCAGGAAATACTAAGACTTATTGTTTTAACTCTTTCATAGTTATGGATTTTTTTTGGAGTTGAATTATTAATATTTAATGTATTTAATATCCAATTTAACTCATCTTCGTTTGAAAATTTAAATTTAACTTTATAACTATCACCTTCATTTGCATGACCAGACCTTGCTCCTAAGCATAATCGAATATGTTTGAGGTTTTTAGCCCATCTAGCTACATCTTTTTTTGAACAACATCCAACTAAACAACCACCCGCTCAAGCGGGTGGGTTCCAATAACGGACTGAAAGTCCGGATACGCGTCGACTAAACGACGCGTCTTAGTCGGGCTCCATCTTGAAATTATCGTTTGGATTAGGTTCAAAGTGATGCTCCAAATATTGCTTTATCATCTCATCAGTCATTTGCCCCACTGTGGCGCAAAAATAACCGCGGGCTCAAAAATGTCGACCCCAATATCGCTTTTTCAAGTGCGGGAACTCTTCGAACAGATAGCTCGAAGTTCGTCCCTTGATTCGCCTCATGATTTCGCTTGGGGCCATAGTCGGCGGCGCACTCACCAAAATGTGCACATGATCTTTGCTCACGACACCTTTGATAATCCGTATCTCAAAGGCTTCGCATGTCTGCCGCACCAAGTCTCTCACTCGTTCGGCTATTTCATCCTTCAGCACTTTATAACGATACTTCGTAACCCAAACAAAATGATACTCAATTTGGTAAACCGTATGGCTGCCGTATCTATAGTCCATCGCCACCTCCTTGGGCAAATTATCGCAGCTAAAGCTGACCGGCTAAAGCCGGTGGTTTAAACCTTATGATGGATAATAAAGGTGGCAGAGGTGGTTCAAAGGTTTTTTTATTATCTGACATGTTTTAATTAGATTTGTATTAACTAAACAACCACCCGCTCAAGCGGGTGGGTTCCAATAACGGACTGAAAGTCCGGATACGCGTCGACTAAACGACGCGTCTTAGTCGGGCTCCATCTTGAAATTATCGTTTGGATTAGGTTCAAAGTGATGCTCCAAATATTGCTTTATCATCTCATCAGTCATTTGCCCCACTGTGGCGCAAAAATAACCGCGGGCTCAAAAATGTCGACCCCAATATCGCTTTTTCAAGTGCGGGAACTCTTCGAACAGATAGCTCGAAGTTCGTCCCTTGATTCGCCTCATGATTTCGCTTGGGGCCATAGTCGGCGGCGCACTCACCAAAATGTGCACATGATCTTTGCTCACGACACCTTTGATAATCCGTATCTCAAAGGCTTCGCATGTCTGCCGCACCAAGTCTCTCACTCGTTCGGCTATTTCATCCTTCAGCACTTTATAACGATACTTCGTAACCCAAACAAAATGATACTCAATTTGGTAAACCGTATGGCTGCCGTATCTATAGTCCATCGCCACCTCCTTGGGCAAATTATCGCAGCTAAAGCTGACCGGCTAAAGCCGGTGGTTTAAACCTTATGATGGATAATTATCGCAGCTAAAGCTGACCGGCTAAAGCCGGTGGTTTAAACCTTATGATGGATAATTAAAAAGGCTCAGCATAATGCCGCAAATAACTGGACGCGAAAAGGGCCGTAGGATGTTCTTAACAAAGTGAAGCGCATCTATCACGAAAGATGCGCCTCCTAACGCCTGCACATTCTACGGCCCTGACTTAAAATTGTCATTTTATCTTGCTACGCTCTGTAATTGATTCTAAGACTTCGATATTAGATGGTAAATTTTTAGTATGTTTCTATCTAAATGAATGGAGGAAAATAAAATGATCAGTTGCCCATTTTGTAAAAGCGAGATAGCAGCAAAAGACAATATTTGCTCGACTTGTAACGCGAAAAAAGGTTATCTAAAGATATACGACTTAATATTCGGAAAAAATTTATTGATTTTTTGGGGACTAATTTTGCCCTTTCTTTTAATTTTGTTTGCGCTTTCCGCACAAAATTTATTTGGTATTTACGCGAGTATAGTTTTAACTCTACCAATGTTATTTGCAATTTGGAATTTTATTCTAGGCGCCAGATGATTTAAGGGCCGTAGGATGTGCTGAACAACGTGAAGCGCATCGATCGCGAACGATGCGCCTCCTAACGTCGGCACATCCTACGGCCCAAGTTATTCACCAGACCCGCATATCCTATACACTAGACTTGATCATCAAGGCACTCATGCACAGGAACCCTTAAAGTTCTAAACGGGATAACATGAATATTTATCATGATAACCAGATCCGACTAACTCCCATATCGAATGCCTTTTATCAAAAATTCATTCCCGCTCTTTCTTCCGCTCGGCAACATTTTGCAAATATTGGCGGCGGGTGTCGTTGTCGACCAGGGTCCAGCTGGTGATTTCTTCTAGGCTGCGGTAGCAGCCCAGGCAGATGTCTTGTTCGTTCAGGCAGCATTGGCCTATGCAGGGGGATTCGATGGTTTCCAATTCGGGTAGGTCATTCATGGTTTTTCTTCACTTTCGTTCAATAATTCTATCCAATGCGCCACTCTAGTGGATGTGCCGGCCTGTAAATGATTGAGACAGCCGATGTTGGCCGTGGCGATCAGCTCCGGCTGGCCGGCCTGTAAATGTTGTAATTTCTGGCCGCGTAAGCTATTCGACAATTCGGGTTGCAGCAGCGAATAAACGCCGGCCGAACCGCAGCATAAATGGGCGTCCTGTACCGGCGTCAACTGAAACCCGATGCGTTGCAGAATCGCTTCGACCGCGCCGTTCAATTGTTGTCCGTGCTGCAGCGTGCACGGCGACTGGAAGGCTATTTTACGAGGCTGCACGCCGAATCGCGGCAAATCCTCTTCGGCCAGCATTTCGGCTATGTCCTTGCACAATCCGGCAAAGCGCTGCGCTTTATCCTTGTAATCCGCGTCGTTTTGCAGCAACACGCCGTATTCCTTCAGCGTCACGCCGCAGCCGCTAGCGGTCATGACGATGGCTTCGGCCCCTTGCTCGATAGACGGCCAACAGGCGTCGATATTGCGCCGGGCCATGGCCCTGGCCTGCTTGTGCGCGGACAGATGATAAGGCAACGCGCCACAACACCCGCTGTCCTCGATCCGCAGCAAGGAAATCCCCAGTCTGTCCAATACATTGGCCGTAGCCGCATCGATGGATGGGGCCAGCTCGGCTTGCACGCACCCCGGCATGATCAACATCTTGCGCGGATGGTTTGCGGCCGGCCAGGCATAAGCCTTCGCTGGCGGCGAAATCTTATGCCGCAACGACAGCGGCAGCAGCGGTCTCGCCAACCGAAGCATGCGCATCAGCGGGCCAAAACGACTTCGATAAGGCAGGATCTGGCGCAAGGCGAAACGCCGCAGCCGGTCGAACACAGAGCGCTCCACCTTTTCCTCGACAATCTCCCTCCCCAGGTCCAACAGGCGGCCGTATTTGACGCCCGAAGGGCAAGTGGTTTCGCAGGAGCGGCAACTCAGGCAACGGTCCAAATGCGTTTGCGTCAGGCGGCTGACGGCTTCGCCTTCCAATGCTTGTTTCAGCAGATAGATGCGCCCGCGCGGGCCGTCCCGTTCGTCGCCCAGCAATTGGTAGGTCGGACAGGTGGCGTTGCAAAAACCGCAATGCACGCAGTTGCGCAATATGCCGTCGAGTTCCGCGTGTTCCGGGCGTTGTTTGACGAAATCGGCCAGATTGGTTTGCATTACCAGTCCCGGTACATGCGTTGGGGATTGAAGATGCCATGCGGGTCGAAGGCTTGCTTCAGATTGCGCTGCAACTGCTGCAGCTTGCCGCTCAAGGGCTGAAACACATGGCCGCTTCTGTCGCCGTTTCGGAACAACGTGGCGTGTCCGTCGACGGCGGCGGCCGCGGCGAAAATCGGGGCCGCTGGTTCATCGCTTTTCAGCCAGCGCAGGGCGCCGCCCCAGTCCCAATAACATTCCCCTGACAATTCAAGCTGCGCCGTGGCCGGCGCCAGCGACAACCGCCATAACGGCCGGTCGGAGCGAAAAAACGGTAACCGTTGTTCGTTCAATCGTCGCCAATAGTGGCCGGCATCGGCCAAGGCATCGCCGCCGATTTTCTGCGCCGCCGAACTCACCGCCTTCTCCGCGCCGGACAACCGCACGAACAGGCGTTCGCCGTCATAACTAAGGCCGGACAGCGGCAAGGGACGCAGCGCCAATTGCTGCATGGCTGCCATCGCCCCGGCTTCCTCGAGCTCCAATGCGCAGGTCATATCCTGCTCGGGCAAGGGCAGCACTTTCAGGGAAACCTGCAGCAACACGCCCAGCGTTCCCAACGCGCCGGTCATCAGCCGGGATACGTCGTAGCCGGCGACATTCTTCATGACCTCGCCGCCGAACGACAGGATTTCTCCCTGCCCATCGACGATCTGGCAACCCAGCACGAAGTCCCTGGCAGAACCGGCAAATGGCCGCCGGCTGCCGGACAGGCCGCAAGCGATGGTACCGCCCAATGTGGCGCTATCAGAAAATCCTGGCGGCTCGAAGGCCAGCATTTGTTTCCGTTCCGCCAAGACTTGGTTGATTTCGCTTAACGGCGTGCCGGCCCGCGCGGTAATGACCAATTCGGAGGGGTGGTAATTGACGATTCCGCGATGGCCGCTGACATCGAGTTTTAGGCCTTGAGGCTCTCTGCCGTAAAAGGCCTTGCTGTTGCCGGCGACGATAGCGAG
The DNA here is from genome assembly GCF_000733935.1 of Methylomarinum vadi. Classification (NCBI taxonomy): domain Bacteria; kingdom Pseudomonadati; phylum Pseudomonadota; class Gammaproteobacteria; order Methylococcales; family Methylococcaceae; genus Methylomarinum; species Methylomarinum vadi. Next base: position 3,558,410 of record NZ_JPON01000001.1, on the reverse strand, counting down.
CGGCGTTCGCCCGGCAACGGCGTCCTTCACCGCCTGTTGAATTTGCCGTGATTGGTCGCTCGCTTGCATCAGGACAACGGCGTAACCCTGGCGATGATGCCGAATTTGGGATGATCCAGATAATGAATTTCGTTCAATTTGATGCGGCGTTTTTCATCGAGGCGATAATACAACGAGCCGGTCGGGTTGTACTCCATATCCGCGATCAAATACAAATAATGGCCGCGCTGGATGCGAATGAAGCCGTTCAAACTGCCGGAGGGGTTTTGCAATTGCACCGCCGTGCCGATGCTGTCGGCGGGAACTTCCTGGGTCCAGGCGACATGCAGCAACGGCCGGTAGCCCGCGGTTCGCCTTAATTTGGCGGAAATGCCGTTCAAGGAAATATATTGCGGATCGACCTGAGGATAATTGTTTAGATCGGCGAGCCGGCGCGGCCAGTCGATTTCGCTTTCCAGCTGATCTAACACTTCGCTGGTCGGCTGGTCCTGGGCGAACACCACCACTTCGATTTTAAAGGCTTTGCTGTCGGCCAAACCCGCCGCGCTGAACACGGCCAGCCATAACCCTATCAACCCCGTGAAAAAATATTTTTCCATTACGCTGCCTCCGGTGTCAGCTTTTCCAATAATCGGGTCAGAAAATCCAGCTTGTCTTCCAACTTCTCGAACGTATGGGTAAATCTTAGCTTATCGGCGCCGTCGAATTTGTAAAGCTGGGATTGGGTTTGAATCAGCTCGATCAACGCCGCGGTATCGATATTGGGGTCCGTGTTGAAGATCACCCTACCGCCGGTCGCGAAGGCCTCCAACTTGCGGATGCCCAATTCGGCCGCCTGCTGCTTCAACTCGGTGACGCTGAACAGTGCCTTGACCGGTTCCGGCAACAGGCCGAAACGGTCGATCATTTCCACTTTCAGCACGCGCAAATCGTCCGACGTTTCGGCGCTGGCGATGCGTTTGTACAATACCAGGCGGGCATGAATGTCGGGCAGATAATCTTCCGGGATCAACGCGGCCGTCTGCAAATCGACTTCCGGGCCGATATCCAACGGCGCGTCCAGTTCCGGCTGCTTGCCCGACTTCAATGCCTCGACCGCCCGTTCCAGCAATTCGGTATAGAGGGTAAAACCGATTTCCTGGATTTGCCCGCTTTGGTCTTCGCCCAGCAATTCGCCGGCGCCGCGAATTTCCATGTCGTGAGAGGACAGCATGAAGCCTGCGCCCAGCTCGCCGGAAGTCTCCAGCGCTTCCAAACGCTTCATCGCATCCTTGCTCATCAAGGATTTCGGCGGCACGATGAAATAGGCGTAGGCGCGATGATGGGAGCGCCCAACCCGGCCGCGCAATTGATGCAATTGCGCCAGGCCGAGTTTATCGGCCCGATTGATGATGATGGTGTTGGCGCTGGGGATATCGATGCCGCTCTCGATGATGGTGGTGCTGATCAGCAGATTGAAGCGCTGATGGTAAAAGTCGAGCATGATCTGCTCCAGCTCACGCTCCGGCATCTGGCCATGTGCGATCCGGGCGCGTGCCTCGGGCACCAGGCGATTCAGCTCGCGCTCCATTTTCTCCATGCTCTTGACGTCGTTGTGCAGGAAGAATACCTGGCCGCCGCGCTTGATTTCACGTTGGCAGGCCTCTTGTATCTGCACGTCGATCCATTCGCTGATGAAGGTCTTGATGGCATGGCGATTGGGTGGCGGCGTCGCGATGATGGAGATATCGCGCAATCCCGACATCGCCATGTTCAAGGTCCTCGGTATCGGCGTCGCCGTCAACGTCAGCAGATCCAGTTCGTAGCGCAGTTTCTTGAAATGTTCCTTCTGGCGAACACCGAAGCGGTGTTCCTCGTCGATGATCACAAGGCCCAGCGACTTGTATTGGATTTCCTTGGACAGTAACTTGTGGGTGCCGACGACGATGTCGACCTTGCCATCGGCCAGGTCCTCGCCAATCGTCTTTTGTTGCTTGGGCGTATTGAAGCGCGACATCACCTCGATGCGAACCGGCCAATCGGCGAAGCGGTCGCGGAAATTCTGAAAGTGTTGCTGCGCCAGCAACGTGGTCGGCACCAGCACCGCCACCTGCTTGCCGCTTTGCACGGCGATGAAGGCCGCCCGCATCGCCACTTCGGTCTTGCCGAAACCGACATCGCCGCAAACGACACGGTCCATTGGCTGCGGCGCATGCATGTCGGCCAGAATCGCCTCGATCGCCGATTGCTGGTCCGGCGTTTCCTCGAACGGGAAGGCGCCGGCAAAGGCATTATAGTCATCGTTATCGATGACGAACTGATGCCCTTGGCGGGCAGCCCGTTTGGCGTGGATGTCCAACAATTCCGCCGCGACATCGCGCGCCCGCTCCATGGCTTTTTTCTTGGCCTTGCTCCACTGATCGGTGCCCAACCGGTGCAGCGGCGCGTTTTCGGCGCTGACGCCGCTGTAGCGGCCGATCAATTGCAAGGACGAAACCGGCACATAAAGCTTATCCTGGTTCGCGTATTCCAGGGTCAGGAATTCGGCCTCGATGCCGCCCACCGTCAGGGTCTGCAAGCCCAGATAACGGCCGACGCCATGCTCCTGGTGCACCACCGGCGAACCGATGGTCAGCTCGTTCAGGTTGTTGAAGACATTCTCCAGCTCCTTGGCCGCCGACTGCCGCCTGCGCCGCCGTTGCTGGACCTTTTCGCCGCTCAGCTGACTTTCGGTGATGATGGCGATGGCCGGGTCTTCCAGCAGCAAGCCATGATCCATCGGCGCGACCAGAATGGCCAAACGCTGCTCGCCGCCGAGAAAATCCTGCCAATCCTCGACCTGTTTGACGCCGAGCTTGTATCGTTTCAGTTTTTCGATCAACCCTTCCCGATGTCCCGCCGTCTCGGCGACGAACAGTACACGTCCGGAAAATCCTTCGACAAACTGGCGCAAGCGCTGGGCCGGCTCTTTCAGCCGCGTATCGATGGCCAGTTCGGGCAGCGGTTGGCAACGATAATCGCAAGCCTGCTCCGCCTTGGCGTCGATCACCACGCGGCCGAACGACTGCGTTCGTTGTTGCAATTCCTCGGCGGACAAAAACAATGCCGGCGGTTCCAGCAAGGGGCGGTGGGCGTCGTATTTACGCTGTTGAAAACGATCTTCCGCTTCATCGTAAAAAGTTGCCGCCGCCTCGTCGAAAGAGGCCGGCAGAACCAGCACCGTGTTATCCGGCAAATAATCGAACAACGTTTCCGTCGTTTCGACGAACAGCGGCAAGTAATATTCGATGCCGCCCGGCGCGACGCCCTTGCTGACATCCTGATAAATGGGGTTTTTTTCCGAGACTTCCGGAAAATGGGCGCGAAACGACTGGCGAAAATGCTTGATCGCGGCATCGGTGAACGGAAACTCGCGCGCCGGAAACAACTCCACCTTGTCGATTTTCTCAAGCGAGCGCTGCGTTTCCGGGTCGAACGTGCGAATCGATTCGATGTCCTCGTCGAACAGTTCGATACGGAAAGGCCGTTTGCTTCCCATCGGAAACAAATCGACGATCGAACCGCGCACGGCGAATTCGGCATGCTGGTAGACTTGCGAAACGCATTGGTAGCCGACCGCTTCCAGCTTGGCGCGGTTCAACTCCAGATTAAACGTCCCGCCGACCTCGATAGCGAAACTGTTGGCGAGCACATGATCGCGCGGGGCCAAGCGGTGCATCAACGTCGATACCGAGACCACCAGCGCCCCGCGCCGCACTTCCGGCAGTAAGGCCAAAGTCCTCAACCGTTCGGAAATAATCTCCGGCAACGGCGAGAAAACATCATAGGGAAGAGTTTCCCAGTCCGGAAAATGCAGGATGGGAAATTCGTAATTAAGAAAGAAATCCAGCTCATGTTCCAGGCGCAGTGCTGTCTGGCTATCCGGCGTGACGATGACGAACAGGCGCCGTTGCTGTTTAATCGCCGAGGCCAACGCCAACGAATCGCCGCAACCGGCCAAACCGCTCCAATACAACGGCGTTTCGGCTTGTTGCGGCAATTCGGGAGAAAACAGATTGGTTTCGGACATGATTCTTGGCGCTTATTCAAAATCCTTTAATTATATACCGAGCGCCACGGTATTTCATGGCGCTATTCCTGATGTTCGTCCAACCAATCGGCCAAACGGAGCAAGGCCCAACCGCGCAGGGCGAGTTCCACGCTAAGACAAAACGACAATACCGCGCTGGAAGGCTCGCCCGGCCATTGCACCCAAATCAACAGCCCCAAGACCAGGGAAACCCCACCGCCGATCATGGTTTGCTTGGTGGTCGCGAAATGGCCGGCATAAGCGCCTATGACCCTGAACAGGCCCTTCACCATTAAAAACACGGCGATCAAAATACTCAATTTATAAGCCGGGTAATTAAGGCTGAAAAATAACACCATACCGACCACGCTATCGAGAATGGCAAACTGCAGATTGACGAAAAAGCGCGTGGTTTTCCGCGAGATATACGTATCCAGGGATTCGACAACCCCGGTTAACAGAATGACGAAGGAGGCCACCGGCAACCAAGCATTCTTATACGACAACATGCCGACATTGGGTGCGATAATCGAGCCTAATGCAATCAACACCCCGACCCCCAGCAAGATATAGCCGCGCAGTCTAATCAAGTTCTTTTGCGGCAAAAACTGAGTCAATTCCTGTTGTTCTTCTAGTTCTTTCATGACCCACCTCTCTGATACTATTTTGATTTTGTTACAAATTAGTGACAGTCTCACTTAAACATAAAGCGATGCCGGAGTCCATCTTTTAGGATACGGTAAATTTTAACTTCCCGATTTTTTCTATCCTCATCGTTTCCATGTTCTGGCGTCGCTCCGCAGGAGCATGAGAACCAGAGGAAGAGATGCCGGCGTCTACGCCTCGGCAACAAAAAAGGTCACCGCATTCGGATTATCAATACAGAAACATGGCATCGCCGTAACTGAAGAAGCGATATTTTTCCTCTACGGCATGACGATACGCGTTCATGATGGGCTCGTAACCGGCAAACGCCGCCACCAGCACCAGTAAGGTGGACTCCGGCAGGTGAAAATTGGTCAACATGGCATCGACCGTACGGAAACGGTAACCCGGCGTGATGAACAAGTCGGTATCCCCGAAACCGGCTTGCAATTCGCCGTTGCGCGAGGCCGACTCCAGGGCCCTGACCGCGGTCGTGCCGATGGCGACGACCCGGCCGCCCTGCTGCCGGGTCCTTTGCACCGCGACCACGGTGTCTTCGGACACGGAATAATACTCCTTATGCATGACGTGCTCGGATAGGTTTTCCACCCTGACCGGCTGAAAGGTGCCACTGCCGACATGCAGCGTGACATAAGTGCTAGCGATCCCTTTTTGCGCCAAGGCATCCAACATGTCTTGATCGAAATGCAGGCCGGCGGTCGGCGCGGCGACCGCTCCCGCTTCCCGGGCAAAAACGGTCTGATAGCGGCTCAGGTCCTCTTCATCATCGGCGCGGGTGATATAGGGAGGCAACGGCATGTGGCCGATGCGATCGAGTAGACTGGACAAGGTTTCATCCGTGTCGAAGTGCAGGCAAAACAAATCTCCTTCCCTGCCGGTCACGCGGCAGGCAATATCGCCGTCCAGTTCGATCACCGCGCCGGCCTTGGGCGACTTGCTGGCGCGCATATGAGCGATGGCACTGTGGTCGTCGAGCACCCGCTCGATCAGGATTTCCACCTTCCCGCCGGTTGTTTTACGGCCGAACAAACGGGCCGGAATGACCTTGGTATTATTGAAGACCAATAAATCCTTGGCATCGATCAAGCCGGCAAAATCGTTGAACATCCGGTCGTCCAGTTCGCCGTTATTTTTGTTTAGACACAACAGTCGACTGGCGCTACGTTCCGGCAAAGGTTTTTGTGCAATCAGTTCTTCGGGTAATGGATAGTAAAAATCGCTCTTTTTCATGTGGCCGCAAGGATTGGAATTATTTGTTGTTCAACAGGCGGGTAATTTTAGCCAATAATTGTTCGCCGTCGTCGTAATAAGTGACCCCGAAACGGGTCCGATAGAGTTTGCCGAATTGCTTGAGCAGGCTGGAAAATTGCTCGCGGGAAGTTCGCTCGTCCCGCAGCTGTTGCAACAGCATGGTTTCTGGATCTTCGAGACATTGGTGAAAACGGCGCTCGAAGCCTTCCAACAAGGCCCGATGAAGCCGGCGCGCTTTTTCCTCGCTGGTCGAGGCATCCGCGAACCACTCCGCGATAGCGCTGTCCATGCTCTTGATTGGCTTGAGATATTTTTTTTCAAACATGGCTTCCAGCGTGTTGATCAATTCGCGCATGTCGTCTTCCGGATAATCGCGGCGTTGCAGCCAAGCGATGATATCGGCCAACTGCAGCTCGGATTCCGCTTTGCGTTTTCCGACTGTCGATAACGCGGAAGCCACGACCTGCTCCTGCCGCCGCGTTTTTTGTTGCGCTGCCGCCGAGAGTTTCTGCCAGTAATGGCTGAAATAAGGCAGGTTCTTCGCATTCAGGAATTGCCTTTTGACGATGTCCGCCAAAGCGAAAAAACAACAACTCACGGAACTATCGGGCGCGCCGGTCACGACCGGCACCTGGCGTCCAACCGCTTCAGGCAAGGCTCGGTCATCGGCCAGATATCCCAAATAATGGATATCGACGCGGAGATATTTGGCCACCGCGCCCTGAAAACGCTTGAAGATTTTCTGGCTGGTTTTGTAATCGTCGACCCGGTTGACCAAGGCGAACAGATTACGTTTGCCGCCCCGTAGCGTCAACATTTTCAGCAAGGCGAAGGCATCGGTCAGCGACGTCGGCTCCGGCGTGATAACGACGACCCGATATTGGGCCGAAGCGACGAAATCGAGCACACCGCTGTCGATCCCGGCGGCGGTATCGATCAAAATAAAATCGAACTCCTGCTCCAGTTTTTGTAATGCCCGCACCAAAAGCAGCCGTTTTTCCTCGCCCAGTTCGATGCAATGCTGCACGCCGGATGCGGCCGGGATGACATGCAGGCCGCCCTCGACCCGGACCATGATATCCGTCAGTGCGCGCTCGCCGTTCAACACATGCTCGAGCGTGTATTGCGGCTGAATGCCCAACAGAATATTGACATTGGCCAGTCCGGTGTCGGCGTCGAACAGACACACCTTGGCGCCGCGCGCGACCAACGCCAAACCCAGATTGGTCGCGGCGTTGGTCTTGCCGACGCCGCCCTTGCCGCTGGTTATCGCAATGACCGAGGCCACAGGCCCTTACCCGTCAACCAGCCATTGCCGGCGATAATCTTGATAATCATAGTGTTTCAATCGCTGGAAGTTTTTCCCGTCCCAGTTGTAAATATCAGGCAGATTATAGCCGTTGAAACGATGGGCCTTGATCAAACTATAGGCGCCGCAGTGCTTGAAGACGATGCGGTCGCCGACCTCGGGCTTGCTAGCGAATCCGTATTCGCCGAACAAATCGCCCGCCAAGCAGGTCGACCCGGCCAATATCACAGGAACATCGCCGCAAGGTTGCCGCAACAATTCTGGCTGATATTGATATTCGAAAACCTCCGGGTTGTGATTGACCGACGTATCGAGGATCGCCACCGTTTTTCCGCCGCTGTCGAAACGATCGACGACGGTGCTCACCAGATAACCGGCCTGTTTGACCACGTCATTGCCCGGTTCGACATAGACATCGATCGCGTAATCTCGACGTAAGCCCTGCACTAGCTCGACAAATGCTCCGCGTTGTTCAATTTGGCTGAACAGATAACCGCCCCCCAGATTCAACCATTTCAAGTTCCTCATCTTGTTTAACAATCGATGGCGGATGATTTCGACCGTTCGCGACATGGGCGTGAAATCTGGGCAGGAAAACACGGTATGAAAATGCAATCCTTCCAACTGCTCGATGCCATCCACACTGTCCAAGGTATCGATATCGACCCCCAGTTTCGAGTGCAATCGGCAAGGATCGTAACGTTGATCGTAGACGAACGGTACTTTCGGATTAAGGCGCAATCCCGGCGAAAAAACCTCGCCCAATCCCGCCATGGCCCGCCATTGACTGGTTGAATTGAAACTGACATGCGAGCACAATTCGCTCAATTCGGGGAATTCATCCTTTCTGAGTCCTGGCGTCGTCAAATGCACGCTGCCATGGTCTGCGATACACTCACGCGCCAACCTTGCCTCGAACAGCGAACTGACGGATATGCCGTCGCTGACATCGATTGCCAGCTCGAGTATCGATTGCAAAGGCAGCGCCTTCATCGAATACAAAACCTTGCAACCGCTTTCCTCGCGCAGCAGCGCCAACGACTGCAAGCGCCGGCGGACATCGGTTTCGTCGATGACGAAGGCCGGCGTCGTCGCAATTTTTTCACCAAATAATTGCCGTTCCATCACCCCCTGTCGCCTCGATAGATTGTTAGTTCGGTTATCACTTTATTCATAGCCACATCATGCCGATCCATTTCCACCCTGTCCACTAATTGAGACTCATAACACACACCCGCCAAAACCGTATCGGGCCGCACTTCGGCCAGTAGACGGTCATAATAACCGGCGCCATTACCGAGCCGACCGCCGCGGCGATCGAAAGCCACTCCCGGCACCATGATTAGGTCCAATTGTTCAGCTGCCACCTTTTTTCCCGGCTCCAACCATCTTTGCCTTGGCGGCTCCAGGATTCCCCAGGTTCCCGGTTCCAGTTCGTTGAGATTTTGCAATCGCCATAACCCGAGCCGTTTATTCCCTTGTTCGTCAACCGTGCAATACGGAATCACGCAACGTTTGTCCGATTCAAGCGCGGCTTGCAGAGCCTCCAGCGTTCTCACCTCCGAGCGGCAGTGCAGATACCACATGACGGTCTCGGCGTTAAGATACTCCGGCATTTGCATAAACCGTCGACAGATGATCCGACTGGCCGTCTTCTTATCGGTTTGCGCCCGCCGGGCCGCATAACCTTGACGACGTTGTTCCTGCTTCAGAGTCATGACATCCCCTTTCGTCTTTCGTCTTTCGTCTTTCGTCTTTCGTCTTTCGTCTTTCGTCTTTCGTCTTTCGTCTTTCGTCTTTCGTCTTTCGTCTTTCGCCCGGCATTATACCCCGGCGCGCAAAATCCAGCGGTTTAAGCCTGTTAACGGCCTGTTTTTTCTTTTATACTTAGCCGCTGAATAGATTTTAGAGGTAAACATGGAAAAACCATTCATTTTGCATATGCTGACAACAGCAAAAAACTTGAGCCCGTTCGATGTCAACATGGCGATGGACGCGGGCTGGCTGCATGCTGTCCCTTATATCAATGTCGAACCCAGTGAAGTTCGCGGCCTGGTTCAGGACGCCATCTTCTCCCGCAGCCCGAAAGGCTTGATCCGGACCGGTATTTTCATCGGCGGCCGTGAAACCAAGCAGGCCATGGACATGCTGAAGATCGCCAAGAATTCGATGGTTCCTCCTTTCGAAGTTTCCGTGTTTGCCGACCCCAGCGGTGCTTTTACAACAGCTGCCGGCATGGTCGCGGCTGTTGAAAAAGAACTAGCTGAAAAATTCAATACGACCCTGGAAGGCAAGAATATCCTGGCCCTGGGCGGCACCGGCCCGGTCGGACAAGCGGCCGCGGTCATATCGGCACAAGCCGGCGCCAATGTTCGCATCATCGGCCGTCAGTTGGAAAAAGCCGAAAGAGTCGCCGAACTGTGCAATGAAGAATTTGGCGATGGAAAAATCAATATTACCGCCGGCGCCGATGCCGATAAAGCGGAATACATCAAAACGGCCGATGTGGTATTCGCCACCGGTGCTGCTGGCATCGAGCTGTTGAGCGCGGAACTAATTGCTTCGGCTCCGCAATTGAAAGTAGCAGCCGACGTCAACGCAGTCCCGCCAGCTGGTATTGCGGGTGTCGACGCCTTCGACAACGGTAAAGCGATTGCCGGCTCCCAAAGCGGCGCTGTCGGAATTGGCGCCCTGGCTATCGGCAATATCAAATATCAGGCGCAAAGCCGCTTGCTGAAGAAAATGCTGGAATCCGACAAGCCATTATATCTGCATTTCGAACACGCATTTGAAGTCGCCCGTGAATTTATTAAAGAAACTGCTTAAAGGTTTTTGCCCCCATCATCCGAAAGGAGACGCCAGAATGGAAAAACGCAGTATTCTCCACATGCTCGACCCGATGCCTAATAACAGTCCATTCGATGTGAATATGGCACTGGATGCCGGTTTCGACGTGTTGATGCCTTATTCCAATGTCAAGCTGGAAAGCGTGCCTGGCTTGACTCAAGACGCCATCTTTTCGCGCGGCCCCGCCGGCGTCAAGAAAACCGCATTATTCATCGGCGGCCGCGACATGGGGTTGGCCATCGATATGCTGAAATCGGCCCGGCAGGCCATGGTGCCTCCTTTTGAAATTTCCGTTTTTGCCGACCCCAGCGGCGCCTTTACCACGGCCGCCGCCCTCGTCGCGTGCGTGGAAAGGGAATTGAAACAAAAACACGGAAAGGAATTGAAGGAATGTAAGGCGCTGGTGTTCGGCGGCACTGGTCCGGTCGGCATCGCCACCGGCGTCATCGCATCGCTGGCCGGCGCCGAGACTACATTAGTGGACCATTTGTCGGTCGAGACCGCTAATGACGCCGCCAAGGAATACAATCGCCGTTTCAAGGCCTCGTTACAAGGCGCTGTCGCCGGATCCGATGCTGAAAAAGCGGCGTTGATCGCCGATGCCGACATCATTTTCTGCACCGCCAAGGCCGGCATTCAGGTTTTGAATGCCGGAGTGCTGGCGCAGGCCAAGCAACTGAAAGTGGCCGGCGATGTTAACGCCGTTCCGCCTTTGGGTATCGACGGAATCAAATTGAAGGACTTCGGCGCTCCATTGATTCATGCCACTCAATCGAAAGGAGCTGTCGGTGTGGGTTCTTTGGCCGTCGGCGACATCAAATACCGTCTGCAAAACGTCCTGTTGAAATCGATGTTGGAAACAGACAAACCATTATATCTCGATTTCCGCGACGCGTTCAGCAAAGCGCAAACATTGGTGTAAACCAACGACCCGCTTCCGCCGCAAATAATTGCGGCGGGGCCAATCAAACCGATTCCAGCAAATTGAATTTGACCGCCAAGCGCGTCAACTCGACATCATTCTTGACTTTCAACTTGTCATACAGGCGGTAGCGATAGGTATTGACCGTTTTATCGCTGATCACGAGAATATCCGACATTTCCTGAATGCTTTTCCCTTGCAAAATCAAGTTAACGACTTGAGACTCCCTTTGCGACAATTTGGCGAAAGGTGACGGCTCTTGCTCCTCCAAGCCCTGGAAGGCAAGGTTGTTCGCCACTTCCGAGCACAAATAGCGTTTGCCGGACATGACGACATGAATGGCGTTGACCATTTCGCTGACCGGCGAGCCTTTGGAAATAAATCCCTTCGCCCCCATTTTCAATAACCGTTGCGGAACCGGCCCGTCATTACATACCGATAACGCCACGACCCTGGCTTCGGGGTGGCGCTGCAATATCCTTCGGCAAGCCTCCACGCCGCCGATACCCGGCATCTGGATATCCATCATGACAATATCCGGCAAATGTTTTTCAACGGCTTCCACAGCCTCTTCGCCGGTACCGCATACCGCAACCACCGAAATATCTTCCTCCTGATTGAGTAATGCCTCAACTCCAGTCCTAACTAATTCGTGATCATCAACAAGCAAAACTTTAATCATAAAATCCACTTTGAGATAAGTTTAATATTCTGATCAGATGGAGCAAATAAATTGACTACGCTTCCATCCCATGGATCCCCTGCATGGCAAATCAAGTATTTACCGATTTCTTTACGGATTTATCCATATTACTCTTGAAACCTAATCATAGCCTATTTTCGTGCAAAAGTTATGCTATGATTTTTTCATGAAAAATCGTAACTGGCTGTTTGCCTCCTTGAACCAACAACCGGCGCTAAATTATTCGACGGTACTGGGCTTATTGTTAAGCCTGGCCCTACTCTTTTTCATTATTTACTTTGCCGCCAATGACCCCGACACCTTCATCAACTGGCCAGGTCTAACGATTGTCCTTGTTGGAACCATCGCCGCCGCCTTGCTCAGCTATCCGCTACACGATGTCAAACGCGCCATCAAATCGATCAAGCTGGTATTTTTATACGAAAGCCTGAATCCGCAACGGGAAGCCGATGAAATCGCCGCCGTCGCCAGGATGTGGTTCAACCGCGACACCATCGCGATAGAGAATGTCATCGATTCCATCAACAATCCTTACTTAAAAACCAGTTTCCAATTAATCGTCGACAACACTCCGCTCGACGATATCCTGGCCTTGTTGAAATGGCGCATTTCGCGCCTGCGCGCCAAGGAAAGAGCAGAATCCAGCATTTTCCACAGCATGGCCGCCTTTGCCCCCGCCTTCGGCATGCTGGGAACCTTGGTCGGCCTGATCAACATGTTGCAAATCATCGAAATCAAGGACATCAGTTCACTCACCGCCAACATGGCGATTGCCCTGACCACGACCTTTTACGGTTTGATGCTAGCCAACCTGGTATTCAACCCCATCGCCATCAAACTGGAACGCCGAACGGAACAGCGCATCATGATCATGAGTATGATCATGGAAGGCATTACCTTGATCGCCGAACGCCGCGCCCCGTCTTTCGTTCGTGAAACCCTCAGTTCCTTCATCGCCCATTATGACGATGAATTGAAGGAAAATACCAAAAGATAACCAAACCATGCCCCGGCCATCCTTTTCCCGCCTCGAATCATCGCAGAGCATCGACGAATTGCTTAGCCTGAGCGACAGACGCCATCCACCGAATTGGTTGCTGACCTATATCGATGTCTTCGTCTTGGTCGTGATGCTGGTGGTCACGCTGGTTGCCCTGAGCAGTTTCGAGCCGGTCCCGAGTCAGGCACGCGACGCCCTTGCGACCGTGACTGCCCCCGCCCCTCCCGAGGCGGCCGCCTCCGCAAAGGCCGAAAGGGAAACAACGCCCGAGCAAGCGCCAGTCGAACCAGCCGCGCCCGAGTCCGAAACGGCTGCGCCGGAAACCGAAGATTCCACCGCCGAAATCGAACCCGTTGCACCGATTCCCGTCGAGCCGGCAGAAAACGCAGCCATAGAGGTAGCGCCATCCGTTGTCGAACCGGTAGAAGAACCCGCAGTCACCGAGGAACGGGCGCTACCGAGTCAGGAAGTAACGGAATCCGTCGAACAAATGCAACCGACAGAGCCCCCGCCTGAACAAGCAAGCCAACAGCAATTGCAACAACAGCTGGAACAGTTAGGGCTGAACAACAGCATCAACATGACCGTCACTCAGGGTTACGCCCAACTGGAAATACAAGACAATATTCTCTACCAATCATCGGAAGCAGCCCTGACCGAATCGGGCCGCGCCGTCTTGAGCAAATTGACTCCGCTGCTGAAACAAGCTAAGGGATTGATTTATATAGAGGGGCATACCGATAACCGTCCGATAAAGACGGCCCAATTTCCCTCCAATTGGGAACTGGGGGCGGCCAGGGCCACCAGCGTGCTGCATTTTCTGGCCTCGCAGCAAATCGACGCCGCGCGCATGCGAGCGGTCACCTATGCCGATACCAAACCGGTGGCCGACAACGCCAGCGAACAAGGCCGGCAAAAAAACCGCCGCGTCAATATCGTGATCAAGGTATCCGACGAGGACGAGAACGAATAGTTGGACGAAGCCGCTAACGCGGAGAAAAGCGGCAGTAGCCGGTAATTTATAAAATGTAATCTCACGCCCTCTTTTAAGAGGGATTATTCCATGACGAATCATGAGGTTACGCGACAATGACAACATCATTCGAACCCCATTTCAAGCAAAACTATCAAAGCCATCTGAAACACCTCAAACTTAAAGGGTTGCAGCCCAAGACGATCGAGGCCTATGCCCGTGCGATTCGACGTATCGGCCAGTATTTCAACGAAGACATCAATGCGTTGACCGAACAGCAACTGACCGATTATTTCACCGATTTGCTGGAGTCGCATTCTTGGAGTGCGGTCAAGTTGGACCTGTACGGTCTCAAGTTTTATTACACCCATGTACTGCGCAAGCCTTGGGTCGCGCCGCAGTTGGTCAAGCCGCCGAAGGCGCAACGTTTGCCGGATATCGTCACTGTCGACGAGGCGCGGTGTATCTTCCAGTCCACGCGTATTCTCAGTTACCGGGTGTTCTTTTTCACGCTCTACAGTCTAGGTTTGCGCCTCGGCGAGGGATTGCGTCTTGAGGTTGGGGATATCGATGCCGGTCGCCAACGCGTGCATATCCGAGATGCCAAGGGCAATAAGGATAGACTGGTGCCGTTGCCGGCTGCCACCCTGGATTTGCTACGCCGCTTCTGGCAAGTTCACCGGCATCCGGTCATGTTGTTTCCCAATCGCCATGGCGGTTTGAAGGGCGCGCAGCGCGCGCAGAGCCCTTTGGATCGCGGTGGCGTGCAAAAGGCTCTGCGCCAAGTCGCGCAAGACTGCGGTTTAAAAAAAAGATTACCCCGCACTGTCTGCGGCATAGCTATGCCACACATTTGATTGAAGCGGGCGTCGATCTACTGGAAGTGCAGAAAATCCTCGGTCACCACAGTATCCTCACCACTGCCCGCTATACTCACCTGACCGACGGCACGAATCAAAATACCGGCCAGTTGATTAATGCCTTAATGAATGGCTTCGACATCGACTGGGGGGCGGTCAAATGATCTTGCTTTCCGCCATCATCCAAACCTTCGAAGCCGAGTTTCTGGTCGCTTACCAGGGTCGCTTGTCACCCAGTCAGCGTCAGGCGCTGGCCGCGATGAAACACTGCCGCACGTCGCAAGGCCCTGTGATGTTGGCGCAATGCGATGATTGCGATCGGCAACGCTTGGTGCCGCATTCCTGCGGCCATCGCAGCTGCCCGCATTGCCAGTCGCACGAATCGCAACAATGGCTGGAAAGGCAGTTGCAGAAGCAGGTGCCGGCCGAATATTTTTTGCTGACGTTTACTTTGCCCAAAGAACTCAGGCCGTTGGCCTGGCAACAGCAACGTACGTTGTATGATCTGCTGATCCGCTGTAGTTGGGATACCGTCAACACCTTCACCCGCAACGATCAACAGCTTCAGGGCAATGCCGGTGCTATTGCTGTGTTGCATACCCATTCCCGCCGATTGGATTACCATCCGCATGTACACTTGGTGATGCCGGCGGCCGCCATCGATCCTGATAAACGACTGTGGCGCACCAAACAGGGTAAAAAGGGCCGGAAAGGCTATTTGTTCAATCACAAGGCAGTGGCCAAAGTGTTTCGGGCCAAATTGCTTGAAGCGATCTCGCAGGCCGGTTTGACATTGCCTGACTACTATCCGCAACAATGGGTCGTTGACGTCAAGTCGGTCGGACGCGGCGATAAAGCCTTGGTTTATCTGGGACGTTATCTCTATAAGGGCGTTATCCAGGAAAAGGACATTATTGCCTGCCGAGATGGCCAAGTAACCTTCCGTTACCAGGACAGCAAAACCAAAAAGTGGCAGACTCGAACACTACCCGGCGTGAAGTTTCTGTGGCTGATGCTCCGCCATGTTCTGCCCAAAGGCTTTAGGCGGACTCGCAACTTCGGCTTTTTGCACCCCAACAGCAAACGGCTGATTCGTCTGCTGCAAGTCTTGCTCGGCGTCAATCCCAATCGTGCTATCGCTTGGCTCAGGCCCCGCCCGAAACTCCAATGCCCATGTTGTGGTGGAACCCTGCAGATTATCAAAACGCGCATTCTCGGTTCTTCGGCTGTCATGGCATTGAATTCGACCAAAGCGTAGAGGCAAAACCGGTTATGTAAGCGGCATTTCTCACTGACCCAAACCGATCATCGGGCATTTTAGCACCGAGGCTTTCGTTCGGTCTGAATTCAGGGCAAAATGCCGCTAAAATCCGAAATTCCGGGTGTGATGATCAGCATCACGCCCATTTCAGCCCGTTTATCGACGTCAACGCTTGAAATGGGCCAACACATCCCCCAATCCTTCGAAAAGCTATTTTCTTATATAACGCTCCCTCCGAATACCGGGCTTGTCCAACAAACGGTTCAGATTGTGGCTCGCTCCGCGATTACAATCTAACCTTATTCGTTAGGACTCAATTATCCCGATGATACACGTTCATCCGCCGGATAACGTTAAACCAGCTTTTCGCGAGTGAACCCGTCGGGGGTCCAGCAGAGGATTTCGGCCGACTTTTTCCTCCAATCGGCCAGGACGAAGCGTTGCGCCCGCTGGCCATCGATCAGAAATTCATGCACCGCTGGCCGGTGGGTATGGCCGTGAATCAAGCGATTGCAGCCGTGATGCCGCATCGCTTCGACGACCGTCTGTTGATTGACGTCCATGATCTCCTGCGATTTCTTGCGCTTGTGAAAATGGCTGCGGAAGCGATACCAGCGCGCCGCCAGCAATCTCAGCAACAACGGCTTGGACAATACATTGCCGATCCATTCGGGGGTGCGCGACTTGGCCCGAAATGCCTGATAGGCGATATCATCCGTGCATAACAAGTCGCCATGAGTTAGCAAGGTCTTGCTGCCGAATAAATCGATGACATGATAATCCTCCAACAGAACGACCCCGGTTTCCTCGGCAAAGCGCTGGCCCAAGAGAAAATCCCGGTTTCCCAGCTGTAAAAAAACCCGCGTTCCGTTGGCGCTCAAGTGTTGCAGCCGCCGTTTAATCGCTTTGTTCGGCGGTGTGTTGTCATCGTCGCCAATCCAGGCGTCGAACAGATCGCCGAGAATGTAAAGCGCCTTGGCCCGACCGGCTCGGTGCTCGAGAAACGAGAGGAAGCGGCGGGTGATTTCCTTTTTTTCCAGCGAGATATGTAAATCGGAGATGAAGATGATTTCCTGTTGCAAGGGCGTCGCTATCATCGAGGCGAAAGAGCAGCATCGCAGCCGCCCTTCCGCGGGTTAAACTGTTCGTGCTTCAAAGTTTTTCTTGAGCTCCTCTCATCCGGCCTTCTCCCGGAAGACGAAGATATTGAGGGGCCGAATTTTGAAGAACGCTGCCTATGGGTGGAGACCTTATTCCAGCACGACGGCCTTTTCGATCACGATATTGGTTTTCGGCACATCTTGGTGCATGCCATTGTTTCCGGTCGGCACGCCGGCCATTTCATCGACCACATCCATACCTTCGACCACTTCACCGAATACCGCGTAGCCCCAGCCGTTTGGCGTTGGGCTGGTGTAGTTCAAAAAGCTGTTGTCTTTGTAATTGATGAAGAACTGGGCGGTGGCCGAATCCGGGTCGGGCGTACGCGCCATGGCAATGGTCCCGCGCTCGTTTTTCAAGCCGTTGTCCGCTTCATTTTTAATGGCGGCACGGGTTTCCTTCTGTTGGAAATCGGTATCGAAGCCGCCGCCTTGCGCCATGAAACCGGGAATGACGCGATGGAATATGGTGCCGTCGTAAAATCCGTCGCGAACATAGGCCAAAAAGTTTTCCGAGGAAATCGGCGCTTTTTCGGCATTCAACTCGATGACAATGTCACCCATCGTGGTGGTTAGTTTTACTTTTGTTTGACTATCCGACATTTTATTTTCCGTAGCGAATGAAAGAGTTGGTAAGATAAGTAGCATCAGGGAAAAAAGGATCCTGGTCATAGTTTTTCCTAGTTACGATGCAAAAGAACGATTCTATTGGTTTTTTCCTTGAAAGAGAAGTCAAAAACTTGGTAAATTGCTCGGTTTTTTACCGTTTTGGCTAAATCCATCAAAATTTTGTCGCGACCATGCTGAAAATTTATAACACCTTAACTCGAAGCAAAGAAACCTTTACTCCCAGAGTGCCCGGCAAAGTGGGTATGTATGTTTGCGGCATGACGGTTTACGATTATTGCCATATCGGCCACGCCCGCGTCATGGTCGTTTTCGACACGGTGGCGCGCTATTTCAGATATTTAGGTTACGACCTGACCTATGTTCGCAATGTCACCGACATCGACGATAAAATCATCCAACGGGCCAACGAGAATGGCGAGGATTTCAGCCGATTAACCGAACGTTTCATCGATGCGATGCATGAGGACGAACGCGCACTGTCGGTATTGCCGCCGGACATCGAGCCGAAAGCCACGCAATCGATGGACAGCATCATCGCCATGATCGAAAAACTGATCGCTAACGACCTCGCCTATGTCGGCAGCAACGGCGACGTGTTTTATTCGGTCGCCAAATTCGACAACTACGGCCGTCTGTCCGGCAAGAATATCGCGGAATTGCAGGCCGGCGAACGCGTCGAGGTGGATTCGGCCAAACGCGACCCATTGGACTTCGCTTTGTGGAAAATGGCCAAGCCCGGCGAACCATATTGGGAGTCGCCGTGGGGCAACGGCCGGCCCGGTTGGCATATCGAATGTTCCGCGATGTCGACCTGCTGCCTGGGCAACCATTTCGACATTCACGGCGGCGGCATGGATCTGCAGTTTCCGCACCATGAAAACGAAATCGCCCAATCCGAGGGAGCGACCGGCGAGAAATTCGTCAACTTGTGGATGCATAACGGTTTCGTGCGGGTCAACGAGGAAAAAATGTCCAAATCGTTGGGCAATTTTTTTACTGTTCGCGAGGTATTGAAACAGTACCGTCCGGAAATCATCCGTTTCTTTATTCTCACCAGCCATTATCGCAGCCCGCTGAACTATTCCGATGAACACCTGGACGAGGCCAATGCGGCATTGACCCGCCTGTATACGGCATTGCGCGGCATAGAAAGCGCCGACGGCAAAATCGACAAGGCCTATAAGGCCGATTTCGAGCAAGCCATGAACGACGACTTCAACACGCCGGAAGCGATAGCCGTGTTGTTCGACCTCGCCCGCGAACTGAACAAATCGAAAGACGATCCGGAAAGAGTCCGAAACCTGGCTTTCACCTTAAAGTCGCTAGGTTCCATCCTGGGGATTTTGCAGGAGGCCCCCGATACATTCCTGCAAGGCGGCAGCCATGAAGCCGGCTTGACGGAAGACGAAATCAAGTCCCTGATCGAGGAACGCGCCACAGCCAAGCAAAACAAGGACTGGAGCCAGGCAGACCAAATCCGCGACCAGCTAAAAGCTCAAGGCATCGTGCTTGAGGATGCGCCTGGAGGTAAAACCACTTGGCGCCGGGAAAGTTAATTTCAACTATTGGATAATTCGACCATGAGCGAAATCAAAGATCAATCGATAGCCCTTTTTCTCGATGCCTTGGCCAGCAAGGCGGCAACGCCTGGCGGCGGCAGCGCCGCGGCCGTGATGGGCGCGCAATCGGCCGCCTTGACCGGCATGGTCTGTAACCTGACCATTGGCAAGCCGAAATATGCCGAAGTGGAAAACGAAATGCGCTCGCTATTGGCAAAATCGGAAGCGCTACGCGCCAAACTTACCGACATGATCAAGGCAGACGTCGATGTCTTCAATAAATTGATGGCCTGCTACGGCCTGCCAAAAGACAGCGAAGAGGAAAAAACCACCAGAAGCGCGCGGATTCAAGCCGTTCTGAAGGAAGCGACGGACGTGCCGTTGGAATGCGCCAAAGCGTGCGCAGAAGCCATCGAACTGAGCCGCATTGCCGCCGACAAGGGCAATCTCGGAGTCATCAGCGACGCCGGCGTAGCGGTCATGGCCGGCTATGCAGCCCTGAAAAGCGCCGCCCTGAATGTCTATATCAATGCCGGCAGCATGAAAGATCGGGAATTCGCCGATGCCAAAATTACGGAGCTGGAAAAAATCCTCAACGGTGCCGACATTGCCAGCGAAGAAATATATCAACTGGTGAAGGCAAAACTTTAAGTCACGCAGACCGCGGCTCATCCCAACAGATTCTCGCGCCGATCATCATAGCCGCGAGAATCCTGGTTATACTTATCGCACTTCAATTTTCGGCAATATCTAAAGAGGCGCCGGGGTGTTCGGCAAAGGCTTTGCCAGCATGAATGCTGGCATAGAGCCTAAATGGACTTATTCACGGCGTCCTTTGACAGGCATCTCGGCGCCAAATTTTGAGCTACGATTAGGGATAATCACGTTGCCTGGCTAACCATCGTTTATTCTTGGGGTTAAAAGTCTCTAGCTGATACCACTGTCGCGATCGTTTTTGGTCTATATTTATTGTGTCGAGAGACTCCTGTTCGGCAATGAAAGAGATGTCATCAAGGCGCCAGACTAAATTTTGAACCATAACGGCTTCTCAGACCGAACAATTACCGCCTGCAAACCGAAATGAAAGACAACGCGACCAGAATCAACGTACAAGAACTGCGCATCGGCATGTTCGTCTGCGAATTGGATATTCCTTGGGAACAGTCTCCTTTTAGCGCATATAAGCAAGGCTTTATCATTCATTCGCGCGAACAAATCGCACAGCTGCGTAATTGTTGTACCTATGTTTCGATCGATGTGCAAAAGCAGAAACAGCAATACGGCGCCATTCCTACCCGCATAACGAAGGAATCCGACCGCGTTGCTTTTTACAAGGCGTTTTCACAAGCTTCCGACACCTACCGTTCGACCAATAACTTGGTCAAAAATGTCATGGACGACTTGCGGTTCGGCAATCAACTTAACACACGGGTAGCCAAGGAAGCGGTTTCCGATTGCGTCAATAAAGTGTTGGACAATTCCGACACGATGCAATTGTTAACCCAGTTGAAATGCATGGACGAATACACGACTCAGCACAGTCTGAATGTGTGTATCTTATCGATTCTGTTAGGCAAGCAGCTTAAACTATCCGAGGACAAGTTAAATAAACTGGGAATGTGCGGCCTGCTGCATGACATGGGAAAATCCAAAATCCCCTTGGCAATCCTCAATAAGGAAAGCGCACTAAACGCTGGGGAAATGGAAGTCATGAAAAGCCATGCACAATTAGGCCGGGATATCCTGCTTAACACACCAGGAGTCGAGCAGGATGCAATTGAAGTGGCTTATTCCCATCATGAACGCCTCAACGGCAGCGGTTATCCCAGAGGCTTGGTCAGCACCGAGCTTACCGCTTTTACCCGAATCGTTTCGATTGTCGATACTTATGACGCCGTCACCAGCGACAGGGTTTATCAAAAAGGCAAGCTTCATTTGGACGCCATCGAAATCTTGATCAAAGGACGCGGAACACATTTCGATAGCAAACTGGTCATGCAATTTATCGAATGTATCGGCATTTATCCGGTCGGCTGCCCGGTCGAAATGACGAACGGCGAGATCGCCTTGGTCATCGAAAGCAATCCGCACCAAAAAACCAAACCTAAAGTCCTGTTATTGCTGGATGAACAGAAACAACCCGTGATGCCAAAACTGATCGATCTGGCTTCCCCTGGGGCACTGGACCAGCACGGCAAGCCATATAAATTGTTCAAAGTGATTAAACATGACGCCTACGACCTGAATTTACTCGAGTACCATGAGGAAGGCATACTGGTTCAACATCTTTCGGCCTGAATCGAGATCCGAAAATAAGTAATTGCCGGGTCATTCAATCCATATACGGCCTTGGCCAGCCAGTTTGTCCGTTATGGTGACATTGAACGCCCAACCTTTGCAACGCTCCTTCAGGGTGGAACCATATCAAGATGCAAAACCAAAACGACGGTTAAATCACAATGGCTAAAATCAATACCAAAGACCTGGTTCCAGGCATGGTCTTGGCGAAAGATGCCGAACATGCCAACGGTCGTGTTCTCTTGAAGGCCGGAGCCCAACTCAACGAGAACCACATTAAAGTTTTTAAGACCTGGGGAATCAATAACGTCGAAATTACAACCGGCGAGGATAACTCCGTCCAACCCAAGCAGGATTATTCAGCCGATGAGATCAAACGGGCCCTCGATAAATCCCGGGTAAAATTTCAACACTGCGATATGAAACAGCCATTGATCAATGAATTGTTTCGTATCAGCGCCAAAAACAACCTGAAAAACCGGGGGACAAACAATCGATGAATTGGACTCCCGAAAAACTGGCCGACAAGGTTCTGACGATCACTTCATTGCCTACTATTTATTTAAAACTGGTTGAAACAGCCAATAACCCGGCCAGTTCCAATCAAGATTTTGTCACCATTATCAGCGAGGATGTCGGTCTTTCTGTCAGACTACTGAAATTGGTCAATAGCGCTTTTTTCGGTTACCCTTCCAAGATCGATTCGCTCAACCGGGCGGTGACGGTCGTCGGAATAAAGCAGTTGCAGGATCTCGCACTAGCGACATCTATTTTCGAAATGTTCCAAAATATTCCCAATGCCTACGTCTCAATGGAGTCTTTTTGGAAACACAGTATCGCTTGCGGCGTGGTGGCTCGAATCCTGGCTAATTATCGCCGCGACTTCAATATCGAACGGGCTTTCGTTTCGGGACTACTACACGATATCGGAAGCCTGATCATGTTCATGCTGATGCCCGAGGAGATCAATACCGTTTTTGCAACAGCCCGGTCACAACAGCAATTAGTTTATCGCACGGAAAAACAAATCTTGGGTTTCACCCATGCCCATGTTGGCAGCCAACTGCTTAAACGGTGGAAACTGCCCGAGCAAATCATTTATGCGGTCAACTACCATCATACTCCTAACACGGCCGACAGATTCAAGGTCGATGTTGCCCTTATCCATGTTGCCGATTTAATCATTACGGCCCTCGATTGCAACAGTAGCGGAGAACATTTAGTACCACCACTGAATAATGCGGCCTGGAAAGAACTGGGACTTTCCGTTTCGATTCTCGATGCGTTGTTAAGCGATTTTGAGCAACAATTTCAAGACGCCGTCGGCATTATCACCGCTAAAACCGATCATTGAAACACTAAGAGATCGAATGAAGACACCATCGGCTTACAATGCCCCCCCTGCCGAGCCAACAGACAAGCAGAAAATGGGCATCGACCATATTTTGCGGGAATGCAGTGAACAACTCAATGAACTGTTTACGTTCGAAGCCATGGCATTTTTCTTGATCGACGAGCAAGACCACAGTTTTAATTTAAGCTATTGCGAACCATCCAGCCTTGCCGCTCTTATCCAGGACGAAGTCGATCATCTTATCGAACAAGGCATTTTTGCCTGGGCCCTGAGCCAGACAAAGGCTGTCTTCGAATCCAGCCAAAATCACAAAACGCTCCTGCTGCACCCGTTATCGACACGTTCTCGTATTAGGGGCATGTTCGTCGCAGTCGTCGACCCTTTTCACGCTATCGAACAAGGCGATGCATTGAACCTGCTTAACGTCATTCTCCTCAGCACCACTAATATGTTGGAAAATTTCGAGCTGTATCGCTGCATACGCGCGCATAACAAACAGCTGGAAGAAATTATCGAACAACGAACGGCCGAACTGGAAAAGGCCCGAAATGACGCGGAGCAAGCCAACCAGGCCAAGAGCCAATTTCTGGCCAATATCAGCCATGAAATCAGGACACCACTGACCGCTATTCTGGGTTATGCCGACCTTATTCGTTACGGCCAGCTGTCCGACACAGAACAAGATAAAGCCGTTAAGGATATTCTGGAGTCTTCGAACCACCTTTCTGGAATAATCAAAGATATCCTGGACATCTCCAAAATCGAAGCCGGAAAGCTCGAACTGGAAATGCTTGCCACCGACCCGTTTCATTTATTGAATGAAATCGGCGCCATTATTCATGGAAAAGCCAAGGAAAAGGGATTGGACTTTAAAATTTATTACCGCTTTCCATTACCGCAAACACTGACAACAGACCCGACGCGGCTAAAACAAATATTATTGAATTTATGCTACAACGCCGTCAAATTCAGCGAGCGTGGCGAAATCACGATCACCATCCGCCATTCCATTGATGATCTCCAAACCCAATTTATCGTGACCGACAATGGTATTGGCATACCCTTGCAAGAACAGGCCAAACTTTTTCAAAAATTCGTGCAAGCGGATACTTCGACAACCCGTCATTACGGCGGTTCGGGCTTGGGACTCGCCATCTCCAAACAACTGGCGGAAATGTTGGGCGGAACGATTAGCATGCACAGCGTTCCGGGAAAAGGCAGTCAGTTTACGCTGACCCTGAAGTCTCATGCGTTGGATGATGCCTTGATATACAATCTCGAGCAATTACCCAAACAGGAAAAGGAGACCAACCCCTGGACCAGTTCGGAAAGACTGATGGGAAGTGTCTTGCTGGTAGAAGATAACCTCAACAATCAACAATTGATTTCCCTGTTCCTGACTAAGGCCGGGATTTCCGTCGAAATTGTCGATAATGGCAATAATGCCGTGGAAAAAGCCCTGCAAAATAATTACGACCTGATTCTGATGGATATGCAGATGCCCGGCATGGGAGGGCTGGAAGCAACCCAATTACTGCGCAACGTGGGCTATGGTGGCGCTATTATCGCTCTCACCGCAAATGCGACCGTAACCATCAAACAGCAATGCCACGACGCTGGCTTCGACGATTTTTTGAGCAAACCGATTGAACTGGATGCATTTTTCACCACGCTCAACCGTTTCTTGAAAACGCCGCCATCGATAAATAATGAGATCAATCTTAATGACCCGGATTTTCAGGCAATTTTGCAGGAATTTTTACGCGCCCTCCCCGCTACAATCGCAACCATGGAACGCGAATATCGAGGCCAAAACTGGCAAGAGCTAAAATCCCAGTCCCATCAATTGAAAGGAATCGCCGGCGGATATGGCCACCCCGATTTGGGGAAAATCGCCGCCTCGATCGAATCCGATCTCGAACAAGAAAATTTCCAACAAATAGCCTCGAAATTAACCGACTTACAAGAATATTCAACAAAGATAACAAATGAATTCAATTTCGGCATTGATCGTGGATGACAATATGGCCGCGCGGAAACTGCTCAGATCCGTGTTAATGGGGCTGGGCCGGCGAATTATTACCTTTGAAGCAGGCGGCGGCCATGATGCCATTCGTCAAATCAATTTGGGGCTTTATGACATTATTTTTCTGGACGTCGAAATGCCCGATATGAACGGCTTCGAGGTCATGAAGGAAATTTTAGTGGAAATTCCGGACCAATTCGTCGTCATCGTCAGTGCGAATGCCACTATAGACAATGTCAAAACCACGGTCGCACTAGGCGGCAAAGGCTTTATCGCTAAGCCCTATACCATTGCGAAGGTAAAAGGCGTTGTCGACAAATATTTGCAAACGAGAGGCTGAACTGGCGATTAAAGGGTTAAATCGGCCATACAGGAGATTTATCTGGTGGAAACACGAAAGGCGACAAAATTAGGTATTCGATCTGGCACTGGAACGCTTTCTTAAATTCCGAATAAGACTTCGATTCTGTCGAAAGCACGATTGATCATGTCGTCCGAAACACAATAAGCCATCCTGACGTGATGTTCTCCGGAAGGACCGAAAGCACTGCCCGGCGTAACGGTAACCTTGGCCTCGTTTAACAAACGTAGCGAGAACTCATAGGAATCTCGATGTTGGGCCACAATTTTGGGGAACACGTAATACGCCCCTTCCGGCTTGTTGTATGTAAAAACCTGAGGCATTACATCGAGGCGTTCACAGATCAATTCCCGGCGCTTAGCTAATATCGCTTCGAATTCGAGCAGATGTAACGGTTTGCCGCGCAAGGCCACGATGCCGGCAACCTGGGATATCCTCGGTGTACAGATCATGTTCAGGTCGTGAACCTTAACGGCCTCTTTTTTTAAAGGTTCCGGCAAAATCATATAACCGAGACGCCAACCGCTCATCGCATAGGCTTTAGAGAAGGTAAAGCAATAGACGATGTGGTCGGTCAATTCTTTTTCGGCAGCCAGGTTGAAATATTTAGCGCGCTGATCATAGGTGAAATGACAATACGGATCGTCGATCAGAATCATTAGGCCTTTTTGTTTTGCAATGCGGCCGATCCCGAGCAGTTCGCTTTTACTGAAAATTTTTCCGGTCGGATTGGACGGCGACACAATCACGATCGCCTTAGTTTTATCGGTGATCAAGCTTGGCAATGTTGCCAAATTCAAACGCCAGCCGTCTTCTTCATTCAGCGGCCAATACACGGGCTTGCCGCCGCATTGTTTAATTTGCTGAATATGCGAGGCGAAACAAGGATCGGTCAAAATGATTTCGTCGCCGGGATCGGTTAGGACATGAAAAATCGTACTGAGTCCCTGCATGTTTCCAGCCGTGATCATGACATTCCGGTCCGGGTCGACCGAGACCGCGTTTTCCAATTCGTGCTTTTCGGCGACCAGCCGACGCAGTTCCGGTAAACCGTCCGGCAAGGCGTATTTGCCGATATCGATATCGTGTTGTAGGCCTTCGATAACACCCTGCCTGATGTATTCCGGCGTTCTAAATGAGGGCAGCCCCCAAGCCAGGGAGGCCGCGTCTTCGACCTTGGCGCTTAACATCGCCATTTCTTTGATGGCGGAGATCTTAATTCCTGCGGTGTTTTCAGAAACCAGGTTGTCCAATCGATGGAATGTGTTCATGATCGTAATTTTTTGGGGTTAAGCATAACAAAAAAGCTGAAGAGATCTATCCTCTGTTAAATCGGTAATCTTCATTCCTCAGTTCATTATGGCTCATTAAAACAATTTACTGTTAGAGTCGAAACCGATGTAATTTAAAAAGCTAGCTGACAATTAACATTCAGATTGGGCCAGCTATTTCTTCCTCGTCTTGATTGCCAACCTGATACAACAGAAATTACTATAATCCACTAGCGTGGCTGATCGTAAAGAGGATCGTGAATGAGACGCCCTTACCCGAAAAGACAACCCTAAGCGGTGATGAATACGATGTCACCTAAGTGCCACCCTCCATTAAGAAAATATTCACTCACCGCCGTGATGTGTTTGTTGCTATGGTGGGTTATTGCGCTACCGATTTATTCGACCGAGCGTCCACTCAAAAAAGCCACCCTGATGCCGCTGTGGGAGCCGCAGGCGCAGTTCGCCGGCTATTACGTGGCGTTCGACAAAGGCCTCTATGCCAAGCACGGCATCGATTTAACGATTCTCCGGGCCGGTCCCGGCCATTCTCCCGTCGACGCGCTGAAGAAAGGCGCCGCCGACTTTGCCATTTTGTGGTTGACTTCCGCCCTGCGGCATCGTGCCGCCGGGATTCCGCTTGTCAACCTGGCTCAAACCAATCAGCGCTCGTCGATGCTGCTGATTGCGAAAAAGACATCCGGAATCGACACCATTGCCGACATGGACGGCAAAAAGGTAGGCTTATGGGAAGGAGACGTCTCCATTCCGCCTCGCGCCTTGTTCGCCAGACACCACATCAAGATTCACGCGGTGCGTCAGTCGCATACCGTCAATCTGTTTCTGCGCGGAGGCATCGACGTGACATCCGCGATGTGGTTCAACGAGTACCATACGATTATCAATTCCGGCATCGATCCCGAGGAATTAAACGTCTTTTTCCTCAGAGACCGGGGCATGAATCTTCTGGAAGACGGCATCTACGCGCTGCAAAACACCGTTTCCCACGACCCGGAGCTGGCGGCGGCATTCGTCGAAGCCTCGTTGCAAGGCTGGCGCTACGCCTTCGCTCACCCCGACGAAGCGCTGGATATCGTCATCAACTACATGCATGAGGCTCATTTACCCGCCAACCGTGTTCACCAGCGATGGATGCTGGAACGGATGCGGGACCTGATGATGCCCGCCGACACACAGACTAAACTCGGCGAATTGCGGGAGCAGGATTACGTGGCCGTAGGCCGGACCATGCAAGAACAGGGTCTAATCGACGACTATCCGGATTACAACGACTTTGCCTGGAGAGCCGATGGCGAGGAAAAGTAGCATTGTCGTCCGGCTCGTTCTGGTCATCACGCTGTTCAGCAGCGTGATTTTTTCTGTGACGCTCGGCTATAACTATTACCAGTCGCGTTCCCTTTTGCAAAACGAACTGGAAAGCAATGCGCGCAACCTCGCCATGTCGATAGTCTATCGGATAGAGACTCTGCTGACGGCGGTTGCCAAGGTGCCTCAAACGTCGCGCGTTCCCTTGAAATCGTCAACTTGAAGGAACGACAGCTTCTGTCTCTGATCGAAACCACCGTCGCAGACAATCCCGAGATATACGGCTCGGCCGTCGCCTTCGAGCCCTATGCCTTCAGCTCCGATGAGCGTCTCTATGCGCCCTATTATTACCGGAAGAACGGGATAATTGCCTTTGAACGGTTGGAAGTTTCCTACCAGCACTTGCCTTACCTGTATTGGGACTGGTATCAAATTCCGCGTGAGCTGGGCGAACTCGAATGGAGCGAACCCTATTTCGACGAAGGCGCCGGCAACATTCTGATGTCGACCTGTTCGGTGCCGTTTTATAAGCACGGCGATGGCGAAAAGCGACTTCAGGGTATTGTGACCGCGGACATTTCTCTCGAAGCTCTGACCGAATACATCAGCTCGGTCAAAATCCTTAGGACCGGTTATGCGGCCCTGTTTTCCCGCAACGGCATGGTGCTGGCCCACCCGTTGCAGGAGGCCATCATGAACGAAACTTTTTTCAGCATTGCGGAGGAACGCCACGACCCTTCGCTGCGGGAACTCGGCAAGAAAATGGTCAGGGGCGAATCCGGTTTCGTCCATTACACCAGCTTGGTCGGCATCAACGGCTGGATGTATTACACGCCGATCCCTTCTACCGGCTGGTCGTTGGCCGTCGTCTTTCCCGAAACAGAACTACTGGAAAATGTCCGCAAAATGAGCATGACCATGGCGACGATGGGGGGCGTCGGCATCTTACTGCTAATTCTGGCGGTCATTTCCATTGCCAAGGCGATCATCAAACCATTGCAAAGATTGACTGCGGCGACCGATGAAATCGCGACAGGAAACTTCGACGTGGCCTTGCCAATGCCGCAAACGAACGACGAAGTGAGCGTTTTGACCCACGATTTCCAGGTCATGGAACAGTCTTTGAAGGAGTACATCAAAAATCTGACCGAAACTACCGCGGCGAAGGAACGCATTCAGAGCGAGCTCAAGGTCGCGACCGATATTCAGGCAAGCCTGCTGCCTCGCATCTTTCCGCCCTTCCCCGAACATCCCGAATTTGAAATCTACGCATCGATGGTTCCCGCCAAAGAAGTCGGCGGCGATTTCTACGACTTCTTTTTCATCGACGAGAACAATCTCTGCTTCCTGATTGCCGACGTTTCCGACAAGGGCGTTCCCGCGGCCTTGTATATGATGGTGGCAAAAACCCTGCTGAAGACCGAAGGCCAGCGGCTGAAGGAGCCGGCCAAGATCCTCTCTTCCGTCAACACCATACTCGCGGCGGACAACGAAAGCTGCATGTTCACGACGGTATTCTGCGCTATCCTCGACATAACCAGCGGACACGTTCGCTTCTCAAATGCCGGCCATAACCCGCCGCTGATTATCGATTCGCGGCGCGCGCGATACCTGAAGCCGAAGCCGGGCTTGATGCTGGGGGCGATGGACGATACCGTCTTCGTGACCGAGCACCTCCAATTGGAACAGGAAGGCATCCTGTTTCTCTATACCGATGGCGTGACCGAGGCAAAAAATCCATCGGAAGAACTTTTTGGCGAACAGCGCTTGCTGACTGCGTTGCAATCCGCCCCTGATACAAACGTGACGAACATGGTCCATAACATCGGTTTGGAAGTGGCGCGTCATGCCGACGGGGCTTCCCAGTCGGACGACATCACGATGTTGGCGCTAAAAATGTCTAAGAAACGGCCGGCCACTATGGGCAAGGAGAAAAGATGAAAAAGGCAATACCCATCTTGCTGTTCTTGCTGGCAACCGTTGCGTTTGTCAGCGGCTGCAGAAAAAACGACATCGTCATCACCCGTCTCGATGATGCCAAACAGGCAAGCATCGGGGTCATGACCGGGTCGACCGGTGAAGCCATCACGCTCGCCAGGTTTCCACAGGCTCAGGTCAAAAGTTTCGACGATATCATGGACGCCGTCGCCGCGCTGAAATCCGGCCAATTGGATGCCATCGTCACGGCATTTCCCGCCGCGCTTCAGGTGTCGAAAAAGAACCCGGAATTCACCGTGCTGTCCGAACCACTCGACCACGAAAATACCGCGATCGCTGTCAGAAAAGGCAATGACGAGTTGCTCGCGACATTGAACCGGATCATCACCGAACTGAAAAATGACGGCACCCTGGCCTCGATGAAAAAGCGTTGGTTCAAACCGGATTTAAGCCCTTATGAAGAATTGAACATCACCCTCCCGAGTGAGGGGACGCCGCTCAAAATAGGGGTCAGCGCGACACGGGAACCGTTCAGTTTTGTCGACAAAAACGGCAGGGTCAGCGGTCATGACGGCGAGTTCGCCCGAATTATCGGCGCCAAACTTCACCGGCCGGTCGAATTTTACAACATGAAATTCATGGCGCTGATCCCCGCCCTGCAATCCGGCAAGGTCGATATCATCGTCACCGGCATGACGGCGACCAAGGAACGCAGTCAATTCGTCGATTTTACCCAGCCGTATTACGCCAATGCGCAGGTGATGCTGGTTAAACGAGCGCCCTCGACCGGCTCCGCCGGCGACCCGGAAAAACTGATCATGCAAACGCTAAAACTTTCCTCGGTCGCGGACCTGGAAAACAAGCGCATCGGCGTGCTGCTGGGTTCGGCGCACGACACCTATGCGACGAAACACTACCCCGATGCGACGATTCTGCAATACAAGTCGCCGGCGGATGTCGCGTTGGCGGTCAAGACCGGCAAGGTAGACGTCGCTTTGTACGATGCCGAACCGCTACGCGAAATCATGCGTGATGACGATAGTTTCGCGCTGTTGGGCGGCTCTCTATTCGACTTCGATGTAGCCGCCGGTTTCAAGAAAGATAATCAACAGCTCAGGAATCGTTTCAATGAATTTCTGGCGCAAATCAAGCAAAACGGCATCTACGCCGACATGCTGCGGCGTTGGATGGAAAGACGCGATATCCAATTGCCCGTCATCGCAAACAGCCAAAACAACGGCGTTCTGGTCGTCGGCGTCAGTGACGCGGGGATGCCTTTTGTCGCGCTTCGAGACAACCAATGGGTGGGCTTCGATATCGAATTGTCGGAGCGATTCGCGGCCTATCTCGGCAAAAAAATCAAATTCGATAATATGGATTTCGGCAGCTTGATCGCCGCGGTGTCCACCAGCAAGGCCGACATCATTATCAGCTCTATCTATGTCACCGAGGAAAGAAAGAAACAGATCGACTTCTCCAATCCCTACTTCAAGATGGGCACGCGGGTTTTCGCGCTGAAGAAAAACGTCGTCACCGACAAACTCATGACGGTCGCCGATTTAAGCGACAAGCGTATCGGTGTGCTGCTGGGGTCGGTCTATGATACCTATGCGACCGAACATTATCCGAACGCCCAGATTCTGCAGTACAAATCGCCGTCCGACCTGGTATTGGCGGTCCGATCCGGTAAGATCGATGCCGGCATTTACAACCGGGCGAACTTGATTCAGATCTTGCGCGAAGACCAGGAATTAGCCTTATTGGGCGAGCCGGTGCTGTCCATTCCGGTCGGCATGGGTTTCAACCAAAACAACGACGTCTTGCGCGAACAATTCAACGCCTTCCTGAAACAAATTCAAGCGAACGGCGTGTTGAATGATGTCGTGGATCGCTGGATCGAACAAGGTAACAGCATAATGCCCGAGATCGCCAATGCGGGTAGCAATGGCGTGCTGATAGTCGGCATCGTCAGCGATAAGGGACTGCCTTTCGCCGTCATTCAAAACAACGAACTGATCGGTTTCGATATCGAATTGGCCGAGCGCTTCGGAGCCTATATCGGTAAAAAAGTCAAATACGCCGACATGGAATTCGGCAACCTGATCGCCGCCGTCTCAGCCGGCAAGATCGACATGATCGACAGCACGCTGATGATCACCGACGAACGCAAGACCCGGATCGATTTTTCCGAGCCTTACTTCGAATTGAAGGCCAGCGTCTTCGCGTTGAAAAAAAATCTGGCGGCCTACGACAGCCCATCCGATAGCACGACGGCATCCTCATCCTTCCTTACCCGCATCGCCAACAGTTTTTACAGCAACATCATCCATGAGCAACGCTACTTATTGATCTGGGACGGACTGAAGACCACCGTCGTCATTTCGATCTTTGCGACGCTGTTCGGGACGCTGACCGGCGCCTTGGTCTGTTTCATGAGGATGTCGAAACGCCCGGTTTTGAACTTGCCCGCCAAAATCTATATCAACCTCCTGCGCGGCATGCCGGTACTGGTGCTGTTGATGCTGATCTTCTATGTCGTGTTCGCGTCGGTCAATATCAGTCCGGTGCTGGTCGCCATCATCGCCTTCGGCCTGAATTTCGGCGCCTATGTTTCGGAAATGTTCCGCACCGGCATCGAAAGCATCGACAAGGGCCAGACCGAAGCCGGTATCGCGATGGGCTTCACGAAGCTACAAACCTTTATCTTCATCGTGCTGCCGCAGGCCGTGCAGCGCATCTTGCCGGTGTACAAGGGCGAATTCATTTCCTTGGTCAAGATGACGTCTATCGTCGGCTACATCGCGGTGCAGGATTTGACCAAGGCCAGCGATATCATCCGCGCCCGCACCTTCGACGCCTTTTTTCCGTTGATCATGGTGGCGATTCTGTACTTCGTGATCGCCTGGGTGCTGATGCTGTCATTGGAATACCTGGAACGAATTACCGATCCGAAATACAAACGGCGTAAAGGAGCCCAGTCATGATCAAAATCGACCATCTGTCCAAGAAATTCGGCGACCTGGTCGTGCTGAAGGACATTACCACCGAAATAAAAACCGGGGAAGTCGTCTCGATCATCGGACCTTCCGGCACCGGCAAGAGCACCCTGCTGCGCTGCCTGAACCTGCTCGAACTTCCGAGCGGCGGCTCTATCCGAATAAACGGCGTGGATATTCTGGATAAGAAGACCAATGTCGCCGAAATACGCCAAAAGATGAACATGGTATTTCAATCATTCAATCTGTTTTCCCACCTGTCGGTGCTGGAAAACCTCACCATCGCACCGATCAGGCTTAAAGGCATCGGCGAGCAAAACGCCAAGATCAAGGCGCTTGAATTGTTGCGTTTGGTGGGGCTGGCGGAAAAGGCCGGCAGTTATCCGGATGAACTTTCCGGCGGCCAGCAACAACGCGTGGCCATTGCTCGTTGTCTCGCCATGGACCCGGAAATCATTCTGTTCGACGAGCCGACGTCGGCGCTGGACCCGACCATGGTCAGGGAGGTGCTCTCGGTCATCCGCCGCCTCGCCAAGGAAGGCATGACGATGGCGATCGTCACCCATGAAATGGATTTCGCCCGCGATGTATCGAACCGAATATTGTATATGGACGAGGGGATCATCTACGAAGAGGGGCCCCCGGAACAGCTTTTCGAGAATCCGCTCAAGGAAAAGACCCGGGCTTTCATCAACCGGGTGCGCAGCTACACCTGCCGCATCAATTCTCCAGATTACGATTTGTATGCGATGAATGCGGAAATCGAGGCCTTTTGTGAAAAGCAGATCCTGCCCAAGAAAACCCGATACAATTTGCTGCTATTGGTCGAGGAATTACTGCAAATCTATAACCCTTATCTGCGCACGATCGTTCTGGATATGACCATCGCCTATTCGGAAAAGAACGAACGCCTCGAAATCATCTGCGAAAGTAACGGAGAGGAAGGCAATCCGCTCGAAAGTCCGAGTATAAGCGATGACCTGGGCTTGATGATTATTAAGAATTTGACCGAAAGCATCGAATATCGGTGGATCGACGGCAAAAACCGATTACAATTGCTGCTTAAGGCCTAACGATCATGGCGCTTGATCGTTCCCTCTCCCCGGCCCTCTCCCAGAGGAGGCTGTCGTAAAAGCCCCCCAACCAGCTACATACGGTAAAATAACCCTGTCCAAACCTATTAGAAATAGATCAATGGCAGCCGAAGCGAACATTAGACCCGTCAAGACATTGTATAGCGCCAAGCAATATTCGCTATTCGATGAATGCGAGGTTGAACCGTTACCTGAGTTGATCGCTCAATCGATCTCAAGCGAACCGATGGCCCGTTTTGAAGCGCCCGACCCGCGCGGCTTATCGATCAACGGTAAACCGCTCGGCGAACATCTGGAGCACGCCGGCTTAACCATCCCGTTGAAATTGCGCCCCTTCTTGCAATCGCTATCCTTCGCCGAGTTCGAAGCCCGTTATCGGCCCGGCGGGCGTCCGCCGTATGCGCCATGTGCGATGGTGGGGATCATTCTCTACGGCCTGTTACAAGGCATCAGCAGCCTGCGCGACTTGGAGCGTTTAGCTCGAGCCGATGTGGGGTGTTGGTGGCTAAGTGGCGGTATCATGCCGGATCACTCCGTCATTGGCCGTTTCGTCCATCAGCATGCCGACTCATTGACGACCGAATTTTTCGATCAACTAACGCGTCGTACTTTGAAAGTCACCGGCTCCGGCACGACGGCGTTGGCGGGTGACGGTACCGTGATCGAAGCCATGTCCTCCCGGTTTCGATTGATGAAGGAAGAAGCGCTCAACCAAGCCTTGGCGCAAGCGAAGGAAGCCGCGCAAGCCAACCCAAACGATGCGGCTGCGACTAAGCGTATGAACGGTCTGGAACAAGCCCAAGCCGAGCTAAAGTCTCGCCAGCAAAAACAAGCCGCCAAAGGCAAAGATCCGGCCAAGACCCAAGTACAAAGCAACGAGCCGGAGGCGGTATTACAGCCGCAAAAGAACTCCAAAGACTTTCGCAGCAGTTATAAACCGTCGGTATTGGCGAACGACAATCGAGTGATCGTGGCTTGCGACGTTCATCCTTCCAGTGAAACCGAGGTGGTGCCGGGCTTACTGGATCGCGCCCAAGCCCTGGGAGGCGTCGAAACAGCTCTGTTCGATGCTGGCTATTTCAGCAATGGCGTCTTGGATACTGCTGAGCAACACAACATCGAATTGCTTTGTCCGGAAGGCCAAAGTGAAGGAGACGATTGGAACAAACAATCCAACAAACAAATCCCCAAAAGCCGCTTTATTTATCAGGCCGACGACGACACTTATCGCTGTCCGGGGCAACAACGCTTGACTCGCCGTCACACCTGCAAAGGCGGTAAAAGTGGCCATGCTTATACCGTCTACGCCTGCGATGCCTGTTCAGACTGTCCGCTGAAATCCCAATGCACGCGTAGCGAAAGCGGTCGCACCCTCAAACGCTATGACAGCGATACCCAAAAAGAAGCCCTGCGCCTGAAAATGGCCCAGCCCGAACCTCGGCAACGCTATCGGCAGCGGCAGGCCATGGTGGAGCCAGTCTTCAGTCAGCTACGCGGTCGCCAAGGCTTGAATCGCTTTCGCCGTAAAGGTTTGGCGGGTGTCAAAGTAGAGTTCGCCTTGCACGCCATGGCTTACAATCTGAGCCGCGCCTTAGTGGCAGCTCTTTTTCGTGCTTTATATCATTGGCTTAGCCGGTTTATGAGCTCGTTTGACCGAATGGTCGACATTTGGCTGAGTTACACTACTGACTTGCCAACTTCGCCGACCGTGGAAAATACGGCCGGTTTCCAGTGGTAAATCAAAGAAATTGGGGTTTTACGACGCCCTCCAGAGGACGAGGGGGATTAAGGCCCGCGTCGCGACTTTCATAGTAAATACGCATAAAGAACAACGTCCATGGATTTGCAGACCACCATAGAAAATAACGCCACCATCGTAACGATCAGTGGCAGGCTAGATGCGGTAACCGCCCCGGAGTATGAAAAAAGAATCCGGGAAATGATTGCCGGCGGCACTAACGACTTTGTCGTGGACTTTGCACAACTCGATTACATCAGCAGCGCTGGACTTCGGGCTCTGCTGTTGATGGCCAAGCTGCTGAAGGAGAAAAACGGCAATGTCTGCTTTGCCAACGTCAACGGCAACGTCCGCTCGGTCTTCGAGATGTCAGGCTTCGCGTCCCTGTTCAAGATGGAAAACTCCGTCGCCGAAGCGCTGGCGACACTCACCTAATTCACGGTCTTTTTGCGCTTTATTCCTTATTTTGATGAGATAAGCGCTTACGCAGCACGATCATATTTCCAGTACCGTCATAATAGGCATGGACATCGTCCATAATTTTCTTAACCAAGTGCACGCCGAGGCCGCCGATCGGGCGATCGTTAATATCCTGGTCCAACTTGGGTTCCGGGACTTGTACGAACGGGTCAAATTGAGGCGCGTCGTCTTCGAGAACGATCTCCAACCATTCCGCCGTACTGTTTATTTGCACGTGAATTAACCGGTCCGAGGCACCGCCTAGACCGTAATTGATTGTGTTGGTAATCAATTCTTCCAGGCACAAGTTGACGGAGAACGCCAGATCGCTGTCGGTCAGTACGTTGTCGACGGTATCGGCCAGCGTCTCGATTTCTTCGAGTCGCGTTGATATTTGGCAATCCACCAACACTTTCTTGTTGGACGCGTCAAGACGAGACCCCTTCGATTTAACTTTGTTATTTTGATTAGGTTTGTTGGTTTTCACGCTATCGATACCCGCAACAACGACTATGGTTCTTGAAAACCTTACGGATTACCCGCCTCTTGTGACTGGCCAAGTTGAACCGGGCTTAGCATATTGATGTTATTGCACAACGAATCATGTCGCTACAATAAATTATGAATCTTGGCGTAATACATTTATTTTCGCGTATCAGACACCAACAATTTCGTCCGAACCGACGACACGCCCCCTATATCCGAATGTGTAGCACGACGATAGGAGCGTGGCGTTTGACGGTCAAGTTGACCCGTTGGTTATGGTTTTGTACCATCAAATACCCATATTTGATATTGGAGGCACCCTGACATGCCCAAAAACACCAGTATGACCCTTGGTGACCACTTTGATGGTTTTATAGCCCAACAAATAGCAGAGGGACGCTATGCCTCTGCCAGCGAAGTTGTACGTGCAGGCCTTAGAATGCTTGAAGACTACGAACACAAGATTGCCACTCTCCGACGCTTGCTTGAAGAGGGCGAAAACAGTGGCACAGCTGAGTACAGCTATGAAGGCCTCATGAACGATCTGGATGATGAGTTTGGTTAATGGGTACATTTCAACTTACCAACCAAGCCAAATCTGACCTAAAGTCCATTGCTGCATACACCCAAAGGAAATGGGGCAAAGAACAACGACGAATTTACTTGAAACAATTTGACGATGCTTTCCATTTGCTTGCTGATACCCCAGATATTGGCAT
This sequence comes from Methylomarinum vadi, assembly GCF_000733935.1. Classification (NCBI taxonomy): domain Bacteria; kingdom Pseudomonadati; phylum Pseudomonadota; class Gammaproteobacteria; order Methylococcales; family Methylococcaceae; genus Methylomarinum; species Methylomarinum vadi. Next base: position 3,521,155 of record NZ_JPON01000001.1, on the reverse strand, counting down.
TGCTTGTGACTACATAAAAATAGGCTACCGAAAACTTCCTGTTACTGGCCACATCGTTTTTTACCGAACTCTCTCAGAAAACAAAATTGAAATTGTTCGAGCTCTCCATAAAAGAATGGATGCGATACCTCACCTAAATGAGCCATAACGCCAGCCGTAACCAGTGCGTTTGTAGTGAGCGCAGCGAACGAAAAATGCGCCCGAGTTTACGGCATTGTTAGCTTTCACTGTCCACTTGTGGTTTCTAGACCACCTTCTTTGAATTTGTTTGCTGCGGCAATTATTAAGCTTTGGACTATCGCAGGTGACGTCAATCCTATTTGAAATGCCAATACAGGACTTATTTTGTCGCCGTTTGCTAAGTATATTATTACAACTGCCGAGCCAAGTATTGGAAGTGAGACAAGCAAAAAGACAAAGTACAAGAAATATCGACCGTTCGAGAATTTATTTTCTGGCTTCCGAGAAAAATGCTCGGCCATTTTCATTCCAAAAAGAACTACTCCACCAAAAAAGGCGATAAAAATCAGAAGTTGATTCGAGCTAATTAGTTGCGTAATTGAAACCCCATCAGGAGAAGTCATCAAAACTCTCCTTTTTCGTAGCGAAATAATCGATAAACCTATCGAGTGTTGTGGCGGTTTTTTCAAATTTTTCTTTGGTGGTAATTAGTAATTTGCCATTTTTCGACTTACGCGGGTAAATCTTCACCGCACCGCGCAAATTCTGATCGTTACGCAACACTTCCACCACCTGCGGCTCTCTCAAATGTGTTGATGTTGCTATGCCTTTTATGGTTCGTGCGACATAGCGACGATCATTTAATGCCTCGAAGATTTTTGCACTCATTTCCGCGGACATAATTGGGCCTTTACGGGCAGCGCGTGTGCTTCGGTGTTTTTTTCTGCTCATTGACGCCTCAAATTCGTAATTTCAAAGCTAACGCCAAGCTCACCCGAGGAAAACCGCGTAGCGGTTTTTGGTCGGGTGGAATGCCGTGTTGGACGAAGCCGCTAACGCGGAGAAAAGCGGCAGTAGCCGGTAATTTATAAAATGTAATCTCACGCCCTCTTTTAAGAGGGATTATTCCATGACGAATCATGAGGTTACGCGACAATGACAACATCATTCGAACCCCATTTCAAGCAAAACTATCAAAGCCATCTGAAACACCTCAAACTTAAAGGGTTGCAGCCCAAGACGATCGAGGCCTATGCCCGTGCGATTCGACGTATCGGCCAGTATTTCAACGAAGACATCAATGCGTTGACCGAACAGCAACTGACCGATTATTTCACCGATTTGCTGGAGTCGCATTCTTGGAGTGCGGTCAAGTTGGACCTGTACGGTCTCAAGTTTTATTACACCCATGTACTGCGCAAGCCTTGGGTCGCGCCGCAGTTGGTCAAGCCGCCGAAGGCGCAACGTTTGCCGGATATCGTCACTGTCGACGAGGCGCGGTGTATCTTCCAGTCCACGCGTATTCTCAGTTACCGGGTGTTCTTTTTCACGCTCTACAGTCTAGGTTTGCGCCTCGGCGAGGGATTGCGTCTTGAGGTTGGGGATATCGATGCCGGTCGCCAACGCGTGCATATCCGAGATGCCAAGGGCAATAAGGATAGACTGGTGCCGTTGCCGGCTGCCACCCTGGATTTGCTACGCCGCTTCTGGCAAGTTCACCGGCATCCGGTCATGTTGTTTCCCAATCGCCATGGCGGTTTGAAGGGCGCGCAGCGCGCGCAGAGCCCTTTGGATCGCGGTGGCGTGCAAAAGGCTCTGCGCCAAGTCGCGCAAGACTGCGGTTTAAAAAAAAGATTACCCCGCACTGTCTGCGGCATAGCTATGCCACACATTTGATTGAAGCGGGCGTCGATCTACTGGAAGTGCAGAAAATCCTCGGTCACCACAGTATCCTCACCACTGCCCGCTATACTCACCTGACCGACGGCACGAATCAAAATACCGGCCAGTTGATTAATGCCTTAATGAATGGCTTCGACATCGACTGGGGGGCGGTCAAATGATCTTGCTTTCCGCCATCATCCAAACCTTCGAAGCCGAGTTTCTGGTCGCTTACCAGGGTCGCTTGTCACCCAGTCAGCGTCAGGCGCTGGCCGCGATGAAACACTGCCGCACGTCGCAAGGCCCTGTGATGTTGGCGCAATGCGATGATTGCGATCGGCAACGCTTGGTGCCGCATTCCTGCGGCCATCGCAGCTGCCCGCATTGCCAGTCGCACGAATCGCAACAATGGCTGGAAAGGCAGTTGCAGAAGCAGGTGCCGGCCGAATATTTTTTGCTGACGTTTACTTTGCCCAAAGAACTCAGGCCGTTGGCCTGGCAACAGCAACGTACGTTGTATGATCTGCTGATCCGCTGTAGTTGGGATACCGTCAACACCTTCACCCGCAACGATCAACAGCTTCAGGGCAATGCCGGTGCTATTGCTGTGTTGCATACCCATTCCCGCCGATTGGATTACCATCCGCATGTACACTTGGTGATGCCGGCGGCCGCCATCGATCCTGATAAACGACTGTGGCGCACCAAACAGGGTAAAAAGGGCCGGAAAGGCTATTTGTTCAATCACAAGGCAGTGGCCAAAGTGTTTCGGGCCAAATTGCTTGAAGCGATCTCGCAGGCCGGTTTGACATTGCCTGACTACTATCCGCAACAATGGGTCGTTGACGTCAAGTCGGTCGGACGCGGCGATAAAGCCTTGGTTTATCTGGGACGTTATCTCTATAAGGGCGTTATCCAGGAAAAGGACATTATTGCCTGCCGAGATGGCCAAGTAACCTTCCGTTACCAGGACAGCAAAACCAAAAAGTGGCAGACTCGAACACTACCCGGCGTGAAGTTTCTGTGGCTGATGCTCCGCCATGTTCTGCCCAAAGGCTTTAGGCGGACTCGCAACTTCGGCTTTTTGCACCCCAACAGCAAACGGCTGATTCGTCTGCTGCAAGTCTTGCTCGGCGTCAATCCCAATCGTGCTATCGCTTGGCTCAGGCCCCGCCCGAAACTCCAATGCCCATGTTGTGGTGGAACCCTGCAGATTATCAAAACGCGCATTCTCGGTTCTTCGGCTGTCATGGCATTGAATTCGACCAAAGCGTAGAGGCAAAACCGGTTATGTAAGCGGCATTTCTCACTGACCCAAACCGATCATCGGGCATTTTAGCACCGAGGCTTTCGTTCGGTCTGAATTCAGGGCAAAATGCCGCTAAAATCCGAAATTCCGGGTGTGATGATCAGCATCACGCCCATTTCAGCCCGTTTATCGACGTCAACGCTTGAAATGGGCCAACACATCCCCCAATCCTTCGAAAAGCTATTTTCTTATATAACGCTCCCTCCGAATACCGGGCTTGTCCAACAAACGGTTCAGATTGTGGCTCGCTCCGCGATTACAATCTAACCTTATTCGTTATGTGCATGTTTCTGGCATACCAATGATTTCACCAAACTGCCTTAGTGTGCCCTTATATACCGCGCGCAGATGAGATACGTAGCATTGATTTCTATTCTTGCTCTCAAGAAAAAGTAGAATTTTCCACATCGTCTGAAGGACCAACTTAACGTCTGAAGCCCCTACCTTAATTGGGTTCACGTTCAGGCCTAGAGTTTTTGTTACGTGATTTTCCGTATCTACACGTTGCCGATATTTTTTATCACCAGAACTTCTTTTTTCTACCTCACTAATTTCCATTTCATCATCTTCGTTAAATGAATATGATATTTCCCATAGGTGATTGTGGGCCAGGAGGTCTCTCAATATATGTAATTCCAGTAATTCGTTTTCAAACGGAAAATCTGGATATAGTGACTTTAAGTAACTAACAACAGGCGTTCTATCAATATGATCTTGGTTGGCAGAATTAATATACCTAACTCTCATTACGTATGACTCCAGGCAGACCACACTCAGAATACAGATCGATGCAGCAAACCCTTTTTCGTAATAGCCAGATTGAACTTGGTTAGAGATATTGCTCTCGTGTTTCTCCAGCTTTTCAAGCAATGCACTAATTGGTTCAAAATACGAACTTCCCAATATTGTCACAAGACTATCGTTCATCTCGTACCCTCATGCACATAACGCCGCAATCACCGGGGCCAAAACCAGAGCGAAGCGGCGGTTTTGGCATCCGTGTGAATTGCCTTGTTAGAGCCCACTTGGTAACTCCATCGCCAAATATGCAGGATTTCCTTTACACCAACCCAGCAAAAGCCTTCCGTCTTTGATGTTTGGCACTTCCCAAACATCATTCGATAAAGATGTACATTTTAATTCGGAGCAAAACGCTTCAAACTCATTGCGCCATTTTGAAGATTGGCTAAACGAATGAACTAGCATGACAGCAATTGAAGAGTGGAACGATTTGGCAGTTAACAATGCTGACACCGAGCGGTGCAAGAGTTGATACCGAATATGACTGGGAAATGGAGTTGTACGGCCAAGCATATCTTCAAGGTAGCTGATTCGACTTAATTGACCCTCCGATGCACCATTTTTCTTTTCTTCAAGAGTTGGTCCAAAAGGTTCTTCAACTTTTGCCTCTACAGCTAAAATTACTAAGTCATTTTCATTTCGGGTAATTGCTAGAATATCGGTTTGTGATGGTCTATCACCGCCTGGTAGATCAACTTCCCATTCAGGAATGGCAGCCAATAACTCTAAGCTTTTTAAGCTTAGCTCATCAGTTGAATGGAGAGTCTCAACTATTTCAGATGGCAAATTTGGGTGATTATCTTCCCAGCATGCCGCAGCAGACATTGCGGAATATCCCTTTTTCCAGTGAAGCTTTGGCTTCCCTAAAAGGCGCTGCCAGTCGGAACCTGAAATTGTTGGTACGAATATTCGCTTCATTTTTCTCTTAATTGGCTCTAACAAGTTATTATCCCGACCCAGCGATCTTAACTTCATTCAACCTCAGTTGACAACCTTTACCCCCCAACGTCAGTTTCTCTAAACGGGATAACATGCAAAACTCGATGCTATCCCGTTTCCAGCTAACTACAGACCAAGGCGAAACCACACGAGACAGAAAATCTCGTATCTTATTCAGCCCACTCGGCAATAAGCGTCCAGGCTTGCCCGAGCCCTTAACCTTTATCTCCTAACTCTTCCCTATGTTCGTCTTTCAATTGAGCGTAATGGCGCGCCGAATATTCCAAAAAGCCTTTTTCTTCCTCCGATAACGGACGGGCTTGTTTGGCCGGGACGCCGACGTAGAGATAACCGCTTTCCAGTTTCTTGCCAGGGGGAACCAGGGCTCCGGCGCCCAGCATGATGTAATCTTCCAGCACCGCGCCGTCCATGATGATCGCGCCGATGCCGACCAGGCAGTAATCGCCAACGGTACAGGCATGCACCACGGCTTTGTGGCCGATGGTGACGCCCTTGCCTATTTTCAACGGATAGCCTTGCGGGGAATAGTCGCCGGCGTGCGAAACATGCAACACCGAGCCGTCCTGCACATTGGTTTGGTCGCCGATGCTGATGCTTTCGACATCGCCCCTTACCACGGCCATCGGCCAGATCGAAACATCGTCGCCCAGCGTGACGTCGCCGATCACGACGGCGCTGTCGTCGATGTAAACATTGTTGCCCAATAAGGGATATCTGCCTTTGAATTTTCTGATCGCCACAATCTCTCCGAATTTTCACTATACTTGGTTAAATTAAAGGATTTAGCAACGCAGTGTTACTGCCGTTTTCGGCGTGTTTTCATAACTGTGACCGTAATCCATAAATAGCCCGGTCACTTTGCAACATAATAGCGCAGTGGATTCGCCCGACTGAACCGGTTTCTCGTTGCAAGCTTAAATGAAACGGCATTCTGATAAAAACGGAAACACGGCGTTGCCTAGGTTGTAAATTTTACATTAAACCGGCAAAAGCGCTTCGCAATCCTTAAGCGTTACATGTCTTTTCGTGGCAAAGACGTAGTTCCGCTGACAGCCTGCGAAAAAAGTCCGAGGGAATCGACGTAAATTTTTCCCAGTACGTAACCGAGGTTAACATGGCTATAATCGACGGCATCAAACGACAACTCCGCTCGGTCATCGAGTGGAAAAACCCGCAACCCGATGCACTGCTGGTGCAATGGACGGAAAACGGCGACGAAATCAAGAACGCTTCCAAGCTGATCGTCGGCCCCGGCCAAGGCTGCATTTTCGTCTATGAAGGACAGGTTAAATCGGTCATCGAAGAGGAATGCTTGATCGACCTGAAAACCGCCAACATTCCGTTCTGGACCACGATCAAGAAATTCATGCAGTTTTTCGAGAGCGAGCACAAGGTCGGAATTTATTTTTACCGCAAAAGCAAAATTCTCGACCAGAAATGGGGAACCACCTCGCCGATCAAATACGACGACCCCAAATACAAATTTCCGGTCGGCCTGAAAGCCTACGGCAATTATAGCTACCGCATCGAAGACCCAAAGGCATTCTTCGTCCATGTCGTCGGCAGCCATAACGCGTTTTACGCCGACGATTTCCGCAGGGTGATGTCGGCGCGTATCATCGACCCGATTTCGGATTACCTGGCCGAAAGCAAATACAGTTACGCGGAAATCGACGCCAATCGCGAAGAAATCGGCCGCGGCATTTCCATCAAACTGTCGATCGCCTTCCGCAAGCTAGGCTTCGATATCACCGATTTCCGCATCGAGGGCACCGACTTCGATGAAGACACGATCAAGCGCATCAACCGCATCGCCGATCTGACTGCGGAAGCGCAGGCCGCCCAAGCCGTAGGCCTGGATTACGCCAAGGTCCAGCATTTGGAGGCGATGCGGGAAGCGGCCCGCAACGAAAGCGGCGGCGCCGGCGTAGGCATGGGCCTGGGGGCCGGCATCGGCTTGGGCCAGAGCATGGCGCACTCGATGGCGGAAAACGCGACCAGCGCGCAGCCGGCTGGCAACGATGACCCGATGGCGAAACTGGCGCAATTGAAAAAAATGTTCGAGGCGGAACTGATTTCGGAATCGGAATACGCCGCGAAAAAACAGGACATACTGGAACGTTTTTAATCATGGCCCGTTGTAAAAGCTGTTCGGCGCCGTTACTGGCCAACACCAACCTGTGCCGCTATTGCGGCGTGCGCAACGATGTCGATTTGCACGGCAAGCACCAATTCAGCATCCATAGCCAGCAATCGGACCGCATGTGCCCGGAATGCCATGAACCCTTGCAAACCATAGACTTGAATCTGAACGGGCCGTTTCTGATCGAGCGCTGCGAGCAATGCTTCGGCCTGTTCTTCGATCCCGGCGAAATCGAAATGCTGTTGGAGAGTTCGGTTTCCAATGTCTTCGCGATCAATCAACAATTGCTGCGCAATATCAACAAAGACCGTTACCAACGCAAACAGATCAAATATATCAAATGCCCGGTTTGCGGCGTGTTGATGAACCGGGTCAATTTCGGCCACCGCAGCGGCGTCGTGATCGACCAGTGCAAAAAGCACGGCGTCTGGCTGGAAAGCGGCGAAATCACCCATTTAATGGAATGGAAAAAGGCCGGCGGGCAAATTTTACACAGCCGCAATAGCGAGAAAAAGGCGCAAGTACGCCGGAAAGCGGTAGATACAGGCCGGGAGCGCGACCCCGTGCATGTTTTAAACAGCAGCGTTGAATCCGAGCCCGATTTGATCCAGGCGGTCTCCGACTTGGTGTTCAAGCTATTCAAGTAATAAGGCCTGGCCCCCGGGGGTTTGCTGCGCAATCAACCTGCCTTTCTCAATAACGCTTCCAGCCAGGCCAGGTCCTCCGCCAACCAAGCCGGATCGGCATCGCGCATTCCCCTGAAAGAAACGACTATGCCCTTATTGTGTAATTCGCTGAATAACTCCTGCATCATCACCCCCGATTGCTCCGTTAAGCCGTTCTCCTTAATATGAACGGCGCAGCCCGGACTTTCCGGGTTGCCTCCCAGCACCGCGACGATGTCATATCCCTGGCGCCGGTAATCCTGCAGTCGTTCGGCGATTTCCCGGCCGATTTGGCGGCAGCATGCCCGGCCCGGCTCGGTATCCAGAGCTTGCCTGATGGAAACGCCCGGCGGACGGGAACGCTCAAAGCCAAGGGCCCGCATTTCGGGACAGGGAATTTGCACGATGCCCGCCGCATAGCGTCGACACAGTTCAAGCACTGCCTCGGTCATGGCCGGCGAGACCGCGGCGCCATCGTCGCGCGCATTCTGATTGAGCAAACATTCGATCATCACGACGATACGTCTACTGCGGCAATCCTTCGCTACCAGTCCCAGGCGCTGCGCGTAGCGCTTTAACCGTTGCGCTAATTTGCTTGTCACCCTTACCCTTACTTGCCCCGTTGCCGACAATGACCTCGTATCTAACTGTTAGCCTTGATATGCAAGGCCAGCACCCTATCCATCGTTGCCGCATGCAATTCGAACCATTGCGGCAAGCTTTCCTCGACGAAGGCCCGGCCAAAAGCGACCAAACCTTTCTCGACGCGTTGACTGAATTGTTTTATTTCATTCAACACCCTGGCATGCTCGGCTCGATGTTCGGCGATTGCCGGAAAGGCAAATTGCTCCATTAACTGATTTTCCCGTTCGAAATGCGCCTCGACATGCTGCTGTAACTGTCGAAACAAGTCGGGAAAAGCGTCATCGTCGGCGCTGGCCAACAGGCTTAGCAATTGGATAAATTCCTCGTGATCCGTATCGATCGGTTCATATCCGGTCTTTACTGCCTGGTTGTTTTCTAATATCGCCATGGTTGAATTTCCTTTATTTGCTACAAATGTTTCACTGACCGAGCATTCAACGGACAGTCTGACAGGAATCTATAATCCGGCAACATGCAATCCTTGCGCCCCTATTCCGACAAACCGACTATAACAAGCATAGTGGAAAACCGAGCCAGTTCTCGTAGCCGCGATTAAAATTCTATAAAATAACGATAAGTCTCGTTGCTTCCACGGCCGTTAATAGAAAATTTTTTCCACTACATTCATTCGCAATGAAAATACTCATTCTCGGCGCGGGAGTTACCGGCTCATCGGTTGCCTCCGCCCTAGCGAGCGAAGAAAACGATATCGTTGTAATCGATATCAAAGCCCATTTACTGGCCGCGCTAAAGGAACGCCTGGACATCGGCACGGTTGTGGGTAATGCCGCTCATCCTAACATCCTGGAACAAGCCGGCATAGAAAACACCGATATTGTCATTGCCGCGACGGATCGCGATAGCACCAATATGCTGGCTTGCCATATCATCAAGACGCTGTATAAAAAGCCTAAAACCATCGCCAGAATCCGAGCGATGGATTATCTGACCCATCCGCAATTGTTTCAGCCCAACGGCATTGCCATCGACATCGTGATCAGTCCGGAACAGATCGTGATGGAAGGCATCCGCAATCTGATCAAATACCCTGGCGTATTGCATATTTCTTCATTCGCGGATGACCTGGTGCGTTTGTTCTCGGTCAAAGCCGCGGCCAAGGGATTTTTGACCGGAAGAAAAATAAAAACCCTAAAGCAACACCTGTTGAGCGAGAAAACCCGAGTGGTCGCTATTTTCAGAAAAGGCCATGCGGTTGCGGTCAATGGCGAAGCGATCATCAAAGAAGGGGACGAAGTGTTTTTCGTCTCCCCCAGAGACAAAATTCGCAAGATATTGACCGAACTTTGCATTCTGGAGGCGCCGATCAAGCGCGTCATGATCGCCGGGGGCGGCCATGTCGGCAAGCGATTGGCCATGGCGCTGGAAAATACCCACCATATCAAGATCATCGAGAAAAATATCGAACGGGTCAGAAAAATCGCCAATGAACTGGAAAAAACCGTGGTCCTGCACGGAGATTGTACCGACGAGTCGCTATTGATCGACGAAGTCATCGACAAGACCGACTTTTTTTGCGCGATCACCGATAACGACAGCGCCAATATCATCGCCGCGGCGCTGGCCAAACAACTGGGCGCCAAAAAATCGATTTGCCTGCTCAACAACAGTACCTATATTAAGCTGTTGAAACAAACCGATATCGATTTGGTCGTGCTGCCCAACCAGGATACCCTGGGCAGTATTCTCAAACACGTCAGAAAAGGCGACGTGGCCAGGGTCAGCTCGTTATGCGGCGGCAGCGCGGAAGCCATCGAAGCGGTCGCCCATAAGGACGAACAATCCTTGTCGGTGGTCGGGCTTAGGGTCGACCAAATCGAATTGCCCGAGGGAGTGGTGTTGGGCGCTCTGATCCGCAACCGCGAAATCATGCCCATTCATCACCATACTATTTTCGAGGAAGACGATCATATCGTCATGTTCGCTCTCGATAAGAAATATATCAAAAATATCGAAAGCTACTTTCAACGCATTTAACGGATTACTCGACCACCATGCAAACCAAAGTAGTCCTCAGAAGTATCGGCCTGTTAACGATGCTATTCAGCATGACGATGTTCCTACCGCTGCTGGTTTCCTTTATCTACCAGGACGGTAACGACCATCTGTTTTGGCAAAGCTTCCTAATCATTCAGATGCTTGGCTTCCTGTTATGGTTTCCGTTACGCGGCGAAAAACGTCCATTGTGCCATCGAGACGGTTTCTTGATCGTCGCCTTCTTCTGGATGATTTTGGGCACTATCGGCGCGGTTCCTTTTCTGTTGGCCGACAACCCGGCCATGTCGTTTACCGATGCCGTGTTCGAATCGGTCTCCGGCTTCACGACCACCGGGGCGACGGTTTTACAGGGGCTCGACCGCCTGCCCCCGTCGATCCTGTTTTACCGGCAACAATTGCAATGGCTGGGCGGCATGGGTATCGTCGTCCTGGCCTTGGCGGTACTCCCTATCCTCGGTATCGGCGGCATGCAGCTGTTCCGCGCCGAAGTGCCGGGGCCTGTGAAAGACAGCAAACTGACCCCGCGCATCGCCGAGACGGCGAAAGCGCTGTGGATCATTTACTTGGGAATCACCCTGATCTGCGCTCTCTGTTATCGGCTGGCCGGCATGAGCTGGTTCGACGCCATCGGCCACTCGTTCTCGACCGTCGCCAACGGCGGCTATTCGACCCATGACGCCAGTTTCAGCTACTTCAACAACCCCCGAATCGAAATGGTGGCGATTTTTTTCATGGCGGTGTCGGGGCTGAATTTCGCCCTTCATTTTGCCGCCTTGCAAAAAAATTCCATCAAGACTTACTTCATCGACAGCGAGGCGCGTTGTTATATGCTAGTCATGCTGACCTGCGGCCTGTTGGTCGGCTCGCACCTGTTTTATAAGGGCACGTCGGGCTACACGCTGCTGGACGCGATGCGCCACGGCATGTTTCAAACCGTTTCCTTCATGTCGACCTCGGGCTTCGTCACCACCGATTTTTTCCTGTGGCCCGGCGTGGTACCGATATTGTTGGTTTTCGCCGGGTTCATCGGCGGTTGCGCCGGTTCGACGGCGGGAGGGCTGAAAGTCATCAGGGTCATGTTGCTGTATAAACAGGGGGAACGCGAAATACAACGCCTGATCCACCCCAACGCCAGCATTCCGGTCAAGGTCGGCAAGATCGTCCAGCCGGAAAACATCCTCGATGCCGTTTGGGGGTTTTTCGCGCTGTATGTCGTGGCCTTCATTCTCATCATGCTATTGATGATGGAAGCCGGTCTCGATTATATGTCCGCCTTTTCGGCGGTCGCCGCCTGCATCAATAATGTCGGCCCGGGGCTGGGCGAAGTGGCTTCGAGCTTCAGAACGGTCGATGATTCGGTCAAATGGCTCGGGTGTTTCGCGATGCTGCTGGGACGCCTGGAAATTTTCACGATTCTGGTGCTATTGTCGCCCAGTTACTGGCGTTATTAACACATTAACCGAAAAGGGAAACCGTATGTATGAGAACGACACCTATTCCAGCTTGAACGAAGAATATCAAGCCAACTGTCGACGGCTGGAACAATTGGCAAGCACCGTTTCGCACGACAATAGCAGCGCCCTGGCGGTCTTCGAACAATGCCAAGTCTCATTGCGGGAGAGTAAAGACAGCGTCTCGCATTATCTGCATGAATTAAAACAGGCCGAGCATGAGGAAAAAGCCTACTATTTGCGTTCCGCCCGTCAAGCCCTTCAACATTTCAAGGAATTGCTAGAAGACGCCGAGATTAAGCTTCATGATGTCCGGCCGGTTCCTCCCTTCATGTATTGAACCGAATGCGGTAACTCGAACCTTTTTTTATTGAGGCGCGTTGGCGGCGCAGCTTGCGATGTATTCGCCCAACAAACGAAACTCGGCGTCGTGGCTGCTGTTCTTACGCCAAACCAGGCCGATTTCCCGGTAACTGTCTTCATCCATAGCTTGCAGTTCAACTTCGGCATTCAGCAACGCCAGCGAACGTCGCGCCATTTCCGGGATGAAGGTGACGCCCAGATCATTGCCGACCATCTGCAATAAGGTATGAATGCTGGTGCCGGAAAAGCGATTGATTTTGTCGGTGTGGAGCAAATGACAGGCCGACAAGGCATGATCGCGCAGGCAATGCCCATCTTCCAACAGCAAAACGCTGTCCTCCCGTAACTGGTCGAGCAACTCGTTGCCTTTCTTTAGCCAACGCGTCTGTTTATGGTGCGCCAGAAAAAAACGGTCTTTGAACAAGGGCATGATTTCGACATGCTTGAATTCGTAAGGCAATGCCACCAGCATCAGATCGACTTGTCCGGCCAGCAATTCATCATAAAGCAACGGCGTGATCTTTTCTTTCAAAAACAACTTCAGTTCGGGGAATTTCTCTCGCAACCCTTGCAACATCAGAGGTAATAGATAAGGCGCGACGGTGGGAATCACTCCCAAGGTAAATTTGCCGGCCAAAGGGGTCTGACCATCAACCTGAATCTCAACCAGATTTTCCAGTTCCAGCAAGCATACTCTGGCCTTGGCGACCACCTGCTTGCCCAAAGCTGTAATGGTCACCGATTTATTGGTGCGATCGACCAAGCGGATTCCTAACAAAGCCTCCAGATCCTTGATGGCGATACTGAAACCCGACTGGGAAATATGACAGGCCCTGGCCGCTTTACCGAAATGCCGATGTTCGTCCAATGCGATCAGGTAGCGCAACTGCTTGACGGTAGGTAATTTCATCGTTAGACATCCATTTAAAATAGTTGTGATACGGGTTCGACAAAAAAATCAATCGAATCAATTGATTCAATCAATTTTACTTATAGCCGAAGCACCGCTATAGTCTCAAACAAGCAAAAGGAACTACATTGCAACGACTCCAACTTATTCTCGGCAAGAAACCGAAGGAGGTTTCCATGCGCTTTATCTTGACCTTGATGCTGAGCGTCGGCCTGCTGGCCTGCAATCAGCAGCCCGAATCGACAGCCCCGGCGGAATCGAAGACGACCAGTCCTGCGCCGACCGCCACGGCGACGGCCATCGAACCGAGCGACACCCCTTTGCTTGGCCTGCCTCCGCTACCGGTACCGACCGACAACCCGCAAACAGCGGCCAAAATCGCCCTGGGCGACAGACTTTATCACGACAGCCGCTTTTCCATCGACGGCAAAGTGAGTTGCGCCACTTGCCATAACGAACAAAAGGCCTTCACCGACCATCTGGCCGTGTCCGTCGGCAATAACGGCTTGACCGGCACCCGTAATGCCCCCACCGTACTGAACGCCGCTTTTTACACGTCTCAGTTCTGGGACGGCCGGGAACCCGAACTGGAAGGACAATCCAAACAACCGTTCATCAATCCGGTCGAGGGCGGTCTGCCCAATCACGAGCCGATTCTCGAAATCGTTCGTAGCGATCCCGACTATCGAGCGGCTTTCACCGATGTCTTCGGCGTCTCGGCCGAGCAATTGACGATGGACCATGTCGCCAAGGCCATCGCCAGTTTCGAGCGCACGCTAATCTCGGGCGATTCGCCGTTCGACCGATATTATTTCAACCACGACACCAGCGCGCTAACCGAAGCGCAAGTGCGCGGTTTCAAGCTATTTCTGGGCCAAGGGCGTTGTATCTCCTGCCATACGATCGAACAAGATCACGCCCTGTTCACCGATAACCGTTTCCACAATATCGGTATCGGCATCAATGCCATACAAGAGGATGTGCCGCAGCTGGCGACAGCCTTTCTGCAAGCCAAGAATCAGGGCGGCGAAGTCGACACCCTGGTCTTGACCGACAAAAAATCCTCCGAACTGGGACGCTTCGCCGTCACCGACAATATTACCGAAATCGGCGCCTTCAAGACGCCGACACTGCGCAATATCGCGTTGACCGCTCCTTACATGCACGACGGCAGTCTAAAGACGCTGAGAGATGTCATTATTCATTATAACAACGGCGGCGTGACGCCGGCCTCGGCTAAGGTAAACGATTTTCTCAGCGGCGGCATTCGCCCCTTGAACCTGACCGAGGCGCAAATCGACGATTTGGTCTCGTTTCTTGAGGCATTGACCAGTCCCCAGATCGCTCAACAAACAGCCGCCACGCCATCCAACTAACGGAGACCGGACTCATGAAGACATTCAACAAAAGCCGACGCAATTTCTTGAAAAACAGCGGCGCCCTGGCCGTGGCCGGTACCCTGCCGATCAGCCTAGTGGAACTGGCTTTCGCCGATGACGGGCAGAACTTCACCTTCGCTTATATTTCCGACGCGCATATCCAGCAGATCAAGGGCAGCCGCTTCGTCAGAAACTGGGACCGCGGCCTGATTCGCGCCGTGGCCGAAACCAACCTGCTGGCGCCGAAACCGGATTTCGTCATGTTCGGCGGCGATCTGGCGCAACTGGGCAAGCCGGCCGAACTCGATCATGGCGCCGAGATAATGTCGGCCCTGAAACACGACGTCAAATATGTCATGGGCGAGCACGATTATTATCTGGATCTGGGGGCGTATTGGGAAAAACTGTTCGGCCCGCAGTATTACAGTTTCGACCATAAGGGGGTGCATTTCATCGTCCTCAACAGCATCCGTACCTACGACGACTGGACCTTTAACCGCTGGCCCAGCGACGAACAACGCATGATGGAGATGGCCGGGCTCGACAACCCGAACGGTTCGCCGTTCATGGTCGGCGACGAACAACGAAAATGGTTGCAACAGGATCTTGCCAAAGTCGCCAAAACCACCCCGATCGTGGTTTTCTCCCATTCACCGCTGCAGAAAATCTACAAGGGCTGGAATTTCTGGACCGAGGATGCCGAACAAATCCAGGCCTTGCTGCAACCGTTCGCCAAGGTGTCGGTAATCTACGGCCATGTCCACCAAATTCAATACAACCAAATCGGCAACATCAGCTTCCATTCGGTCATGGCGACTGCCTGGCCGTGGCCTTATCCGCAGGCCTACGCTCAGGCCGAACAATATCTGCCCAAGCTAACCGTGCCGATGAACCGCGCCGACCCCTTCTTCGAGCGGGACGCCACCGGCTGGCAGTTCATTAACATGGACAACGGCCATGTCGACTTGAACTTTACCCTCTATAGCAACAAAGACCGCAGCGTCCACTTCAACCCTGACGAGAAAAAACCGCTTGATACCCAGTATCAGGAAGAAGACGCGCGCATTCCGCCGCAACACCATTATTAATCATAGCGAGGAACTTTGACATGGCAATTTCTAATCCTAAAGCTCATGAAAGCCTGGTAATAAACGATCGAAATGAAACGGATAGGGAAGGCGGGGCGTTGATAAACGATGCGCTTCGTGCCTCAGCGCGTCCTACAATAGGCTCATCTGGCAAAAAAATGTTGCTTATACTGGGTGTTTTCGCCCTGCTTTCGTCTTCCTTGGCGCAGGCCGACGAATTTACCGAAGCCGACCTGGAACGCTGGCAGCAGCAGTTCATGGACACGGTCAAACAAGGCCGTGAGCTATGGACCAGCGGCGACTTGGGCAGCAACGGCGTCGCCTGCGCCCAATGCCATCCGAACGCCGCCAATACCCATCCGGAAACCTATCCCAAGTTCCAAAAACAAATCGGCAAGGTCGTACCATTGTGGGAGATGGTCAATTGGTGCTTGAAAAATCCGCTGGAAGGACAACCCTTGGCGGCCGACGACCCCAAAATGATCGCGTTACAGGCCTATATCACTCATGAGCGGCGTGGCGTCAAACTGGAACCGGGCAAACATTGACCCAACGATGATAACTTAATTTCGTCGTAACACCGTTTTATCGCACATAAAAAAGCCGGATCAACTCCGGCTTTGCTGGTGATGCAATGATTAGTTATTTTTTGACGGCGGCACCTTTCACCGAATTGATGACTTTAGCCACCATATTCAGTAAGGGCGATTCGCTATCGCCGTGCGGCTCGATATCGCCGAACGGCTCGCCGTTTCTCATGGTATACATATAAATAAAGTATCCCAACGGCGCGAATGCGATAAAGCCAATCAGCAGCATAAAGAATACAATCTCGACGACACTCCCCATATTTCCCTCCAAGTAATTATTTTAGTTATAAAAATCGCTTATCAGCTAGCGACCGGTAAAAATGGTGTGCCCGTTAAATATAACCCTGTATTCGGTAAGGGACAAGTATAAAATGAACCTTTTTTCCGCCTATGGCGTTTATAAACTTCGCTCGATGTTGCCAAACAAAAAACTTCATCGTATACTCTGAGTCAGCTTACTTGATCAAGCTAGCATACAACTAAAAAACTTCTGGAGGTATTTACAATGAAATGGGAAACACCAGCTTACACTGACCTGCGTTTCGGTTTTGAAGTCACTATGTACATCTACAACCGTTAATTTAAACGGTTGAAAGGAAAAAAGGGGCCGGATAGGCCCCTTTTTTTTGCCTGTCGCTTTTGATTCCCGTATCATTCTGCCCTTGTTTACAATCAAAGCAACACATCCATCATGAAGATAAGAGTTCTCGGTTCTGGTGCGGGGGGCGGATTTCCCCAGTGGAACTGCAATTGCCATAATTGTCATCGTTTGCGCCATAACGAAATGAACGGCAAGGCGCGTACCCAATCCTCGATCGCGGTCAGCACGGACAACAGAAATTGGCTGCTGTTCAATACCTCGCCCGATATCCGCGCGCAACTGGAAGCGTTTCCCGCCATCCAGCCGCAGGAAGGCGTGCGCGATACCTGCATCAAGGCCATTATGTTGATCGACAGCCAAATCGACCATACTACCGGCATGTTGATGTTGCGCGAAGGCAAACCGTTGGATGTTTATTGCACCGAGATGGTCAAACAAGACCTGACGACCGGCTTTCCGCTATTCACGATGCTAAAGGACTATTGCACCGTCAACCATCACCCGATTCCCTGCGACGGCAGCAGTTTCACGATCCCCGCCATCGACGACCTGCGTTTCTATACTCATGCGCTGAAAAGCAAGGCGCCGCCCTACTCGCCGCATCGCCACGACCCGCACGAAGGCGACAATGTCGGCGTCATCATCGAGCAAATATCCACCGGCAAGAAACTGTATTATTCTCCGGGCCTGGGCGAGATCGAACCGCATGTCATGGCGGCGATGCAGGAAGTGGACTGCCTAATGGTCGACGGCACCTTCTGGACCGACGACGAAATGGTCACCCAACACATCAGTCATAAACGAGCGCGCGAAATCGGCCATCTGCCGCAATCAGGCCCGGGCGGTATGATCGAAGTGCTGAACCAGGTTGAAAATACCCGAAAAATATTGATTCATATCAATAACACCAACCCGATTCTGGACGAAGATTCGGCGGAGCGTAAAATACTCGACGCCGCCGGCATCGAAGTGTCTTACGATGGTTTAGAAATCGATTTATAAGGGAGTCACATGAGCTGTTGCGATAACAAACCCTGGAGCCGCGAGGAATTCGAAGCCAAGCTGCGCGGCATGGAAAAGTATTATCACATTCATCACCCGATGCATACGCTGATGAATGAAGGCAAACTGAACAAAGCCCAGCTGCAAGGCTGGGTCGCCAACCGTTTTTATTACCAGATCATGATCCCGATCAAGGACGCCAACATCATGGCCAACTGTCCCGACCGGGAAACCCGTGCGATCTGGGTGCAACGCATTTTGGACCACGACGGCCACCCCGGCGATCCCGGCGGCATCGAGGCCTGGATACAACTGGGCATGGCGGTCGGCATGACCCGCGAGGAAATCACCTCGCTGAAACATGTGTTGCCGGGCGTGCGCTTCGCCGTCGACGCTTATGTCAATTTCGCCCGCCGCTCCGAATGGCACGAAGCGGCCAGCTCTTCGCTGACCGAACTGTTCGCGCCGAAAATCCACCAACAACGCCTGGACAACTGGCCGGAAATGTACCCGTGGGTGGAGCAGGAAGGCTATATCTATTTCCGCAAGCGCTTGTCGGAAGCGCGCCGCGATGTCGAACACGGCCTGCAACTGACGCTGGACTGGTACAAGACCCGCGAGCAGCAGGAACGCATGCTGGACATCCTGAAGTTCAAGCTGGACGTGCTATGGACCATGGCCGATGCCATGTACCTGGCCTATGTCAACGGCATGCCGCCGTATTTTAATATCGAGAATTAACATTAAGCATTTGGCAGGTTGGGTCCAGCGATAGCGCAGCCCATTAGTTCCTGAACACCTAACTCGTTGGACTTCATCTCATGAAGCCCAACATACATCGTTCTGACAGTTTTTCGGTCGTACTAAGCACTAACATGTACGACAGGATTTTGTTCCGTTGGGCACGGCTTCGCCTTTGCCCAACCTACTAGTGCGATGAAATTTAACGGCTAACGCGCCTTTGCCCGAGGCAAATTGAAAAATGAGCATCGATCCGAACCAAACCATCAGCTTCTCCCCCCTGCACCGCCTGCAATGGGAGGAAGCGCAGCAAAAAGACGTCATCCTCTATCCGGAAGGCATGGTGGAACTGAATCAAAGCTCCGCCGAAATCCTCAAGCTGTGCGACGGCACCCGTAAACTAGACGAAATCGTGACCGAACTGGAACAAAAATTTTCCACCAGCGGTCTGACCAACGATATCAGTAACTTTCTTAACGTCGCTATAAAAAATGGCTGGATCCAACAACCCTAATATCACGCCGCCGCGCTGGCTGCTGGCGGAGCTAAGCTATAAATGCCCGCTGCAATGCCCTTATTGCTCCAATCCGCTGGACTATGCCAACTATCCGGATGAACTAAGCACCGACGATTGGAAACGGGTGCTGACGCAGGCGCGCAAAAT
This sequence comes from Methylomarinum vadi, assembly GCF_000733935.1. Classification (NCBI taxonomy): domain Bacteria; kingdom Pseudomonadati; phylum Pseudomonadota; class Gammaproteobacteria; order Methylococcales; family Methylococcaceae; genus Methylomarinum; species Methylomarinum vadi. Next base: position 3,501,985 of record NZ_JPON01000001.1, on the reverse strand, counting down.
GGGCGCGGTGCAATTGGGATTTTCCGGCGGCGAACCGTTAACGCGCCGGGATCTGCCCGAATTGGTCAAGCATGCCCGCGAACTCGGCTATTATTCCAACCTGATCACTTCGGGTTACGGCCTGAACGAAGACAAGATCATCGAGTTGAAACAAGCGGGACTGGATCATATCCAGGTCAGCATCCAAGCCAGCACCCAGGAACTGAACGATCATATCGCCGGCACCGAATCCTACCAGCATAAACAGGAAGTCGCCCGCCTGGTCAAGAAACACGGCTACCCGATGGTGCTATGCGTCGTGATCCACCGCGAAAACATCCATCAAATGCCGCAGATTCTGGAAATGGCCGAAAACCTGGGCGCCGATTATCTGGAATTGGCCAATACCCAGTATTACGGCTGGGCCCACGCCAACCGCGATCTGCTGCTGCCCACCAAGGAACAGTTCGAGGAGGCGGAACGGATCGCCCAGGCATACAAGGAAAAAGTCGCCGGCAAGATGAAAATCTATTACGTCATCCCGGACTATTACGAAGACCGGCCGAAAGCCTGCATGAACGGCTGGGGCACGACATTTTTGACCATTGCCCCAGACGGCGTCGCCCTGCCCTGCCACTCGGCGCGCGAACTGCCGGGACTGGACTGCCCCAACGTCAAAGACTACAGCATCGAGGAAATCTGGAACGACTCGAAGGCGTTCAATTTCTTCCGTGGCTATGACTGGATGAAAGAACCTTGCCGCAGTTGCGACGAGAAGGAAAAAGATTTCGGCGGTTGCCGCTGCCAAGCTTACCTGATGACCGGCGATATGTACGCGACCGACCCCGTCTGCAGCAAATCGCCGCAGCACCATGTGATTCAGGAGGCGATCGATTCGGCCAGAGCGACGGCCTTGTCAAGCGATGAAAAACCATTGATATTTCGTAACAGCAGAAATTCAAAAAATTATTAGCCATGGTCCCCATCGCCTTGCCGATGTGGGCGCCATCAAGCGCCTTGATCAAATAGAAAGAGAAACACTTCAAAATTCGCAAACTAAGCGGTTGCATAATTTTTTTCATCAAAGATTGCAAATTACCTTCGTCGGTCTATTCTTACATTCGGACTTATTTTTTAACTGACAAAGATGACCGAAATCACTACCTTTCTGCCCAGTTACGATCCCTGTCCCGAATATAACGCACAATTGCTCAGGCAAAGCGTGCCGTTAATGATGAAACACAGGGTTTCCGCCCATCCCATTAATTATGCGATCTGGTATGAATATGTAGCCGGAAATAATAGGAAACTGAATGCGGCCATCGACGACCTGATAAACCAACATATTCCTTTAGACGACAAAATCAGTCTGAATCTTTATAAAACCTATATTTGCAACGCATCGGTAGAGTCATTCGAAAAAATCAATTTCGATTTACAAGCGCTGATCGACAAAACTACATCAACCGTCCAGAATTCCGGCAACCAAGTTGCTAGTTTTAGCGAAAATGTCCAAGTCGACTCCTTGAAATTAGAGGAAATAGACGATCTCTCCCAAGTTAAAACAGTACTTTCCGGCATCGTCGCCGAAACACAACAGTTACTCGAAATTAGTAATACCTTGAAATCAAGACTCTACGAAGCCAACCAGGAACTGGCTTCGTTACGTGACGAGCTGACCAAGGTCCGGGAAATGGCAACGACAGATGCCTTGACCGGCCTAATAAATCGGCGAGCTTTCGATAACGTTTTGCATGAACTGGTGGCCAACTCGATTGATTCGGCCCATTGTTTATTGATCCTCGACCTGGACCACTTCAAAAAAGTCAACGACACTTTCGGCCACTTGATTGGCGACAAAGTATTACGCTTTACCGCGGGCCTGATAAAAAACCATGTCGCCGAACATCATTTAGCCGCCCGTTACGGCGGCGAAGAAATGGCCGTCGTCATGCCTAACACGCACCTTGAAGAGGCATTGGCAATAGCGGAACAAATCAGAATAGCCTTGGCCAGCAACCAACTTAAGCAAAAGGACAATGGCCGTTCCATCGGTAAAGTTACCGTATCGATAGGCGCGACATCGTTGAAAATCGACGATAGCCCGGAAAGCTTTATCGCCCGGGCCGACAATGCCCTGTATACCGCCAAAAAGTCGGGGCGGAATAAAGTGGTCTATAAAGACAATTAACGCATCTGTTACCGCCTGCATCTGCGCTCTATCAGATGCAGGCTTGCTCTGCAAAGCTTCGGAACTGGCATTTTCGCACGACAACACGTTAATATTCGCGTCGCCTCATGGAGCTCTGCCTTGAGGATGAACCTTATCTAGCCGAAGCCTTAGCTGTTAAATTATTCAACAGGCCTCGAGACCGCTAAAAAAGGAAATACCCGAAACCGTTAAAACAAAAGTCGATGCGAAAAACTCTATAATTGCCTCCAATTCTTTCCGGCTTCTCACATCTTGCTAATACCCGGCATTAAACATAATTCGGCATGTTATTCAATCATCGCTTTCAACAATGCGAATCCCAGCGTCATGGTGATAGCTAAGGCAATCAGGTTCAGCAACATTCCCGCTTTCAACATTTGCTTGACAGTAATGGTTTGAGTCCCAAATACGATCGCATTGGGGGGCGTCGAAATCGGCATGCTAAAGGCAAAACTGGCGCAAAGCGCCGCCGGTAGCGCTACGAGGACGGGATCGAGGCCTTGCGCCTCTCCCAGCTTCATAATCATTGGCAACGCCACCACGCATAGAGCGACATTGCTCATGACTTCGGTAAGAAACAAGGAAATAGCCGCCAGCGTCACGATTAACCAGTAAGGACTAGCAAAATCGATCGAGGCGAAATACTCCGTGGTCAGCTGAATAAGACCGACTTCTTTTAAAGAACCCGCCAAAGCCATTCCTCCCCCGAAAAGCAACACGATATCCCACGGCAAATGGGCGATATCCTTACGGTCTAAAACCGGGGCCATTTCCTCAAAATTAGTCGGCACTAAAAACAATAAGATGCCGGCAAAGATGGCTATCGAGGTATCATTGAGGAATTCGAAGCCTAGCAAATAATGGATCATGCCCTTCGCTATCCATAAAAAGGCTGCCAATATAAAAACGCCGATCGTGACTTTTTGTGGATTATCGATACGTCCAAGCGCCGCGATTCTTTCCAGTATAAAGTCTTTAAACCCCGGAGGAATCGGCACGGCAAAACGATACATGCGTTTTAACGTATAAAGCATAATAACCAATAACCCGATAGCCACCGGCGTTGTAACGACGAACCATTGCCAAAAATCAACTTTGCGTGCGTAAAGCTCATCCAAATACCCCATGAACACGACATTCGGCGGCGTCCCGATAGGCGTCATGATGCCGCCGATATTGGCGGAGTAGGCAATCGACAAAAACAACACGACCGTCATCGATTGCAGGGTTCGACGGGAATTTTCAGGCAAATTCTGCTTTAAAAACTGGACCACCGACAGGGCAATCGGCACCATCATGACGGTCGTCGCCGTGTTGCTGATCCACATGCTTAAAAAAGCCGTCGCGATAATAAACCCGGTGATGATGCCCACATCCGATCGCCCTGTAACCAGTAAGATCTTCAAGGCAATACGCTCGTCGAGTTTCGTTTTCTCCAACGCGCGCGCAATCATAAAACCACCCAAAAACAAATAAATGACAGGATTCGCGTAAAAAGGACTGACCTGTTTGATGGGCATGACCTGCAATAATGGCAAAAAACAAAGCGGAATCAGGGCCGTAATGCCAAGCGGTAACACTTCGAAGACCCACCACACAACCATCCAGCCCATTAGCAACAAACAAAGATAGGCATTGCGATCACCTTGGGGCATTCCGATAACGGCTGTCATTAACAACAAAACTATAGGCAGGAAGAAAACGATGGTTTTTTTAAGATTCATAAGTGATATTAATGTCGAAGCTGTCATTCATACCATTTTATGATATAGAATTCTTATCCGGCCGATAAGAACTACCGACTGCGTTGTGTTTGTGCCGATATCGGTATGGCTTAACGGTCTCCCAAAAACGATAACGCTGCCTTACGTCCGAAGTCCAACCGCCTCGAAGCTTATCTCAGCTACCGGGCCCAAGGACATGCCGGTCCTGGGCAATCTGGTGCAGATTGATCTGCATAAACTGCTTGGGATACGAAAAGACTGGGCCGGCGACGATGGTCCTCGAGGCTTTTCTTTTTCGATGAGGCCGAATGAATGTCGACTAAAAATTCGACCGGACATGAGTTCATGGCTAATCAAAACAATCGCAGGATTTGCTGTTCGAACAGCCTCAAAATCGAAGTTTGTCTATAGCGACTTTCGGCTTTATTTAGTCGAGCCGAAATCCTTCAAATGGACGTTCAATCCATATTGTCGCTACAACGCTAACCGTTAATGGTCGAACGAACTATGTCTATTTCCATGTACCAAGCCTCTATTCCCCATTTTATTCGTATGCTTGGTAATTTATCGTCGATCATCGACAAGGCCAGATCTTATGCCGAAGCCGAAGGTATCGATGAATCCGTTCTTCTCGACGCCCGTTTGGCGCCGGATATGTATCCGCTCAGCCAACAAATTCAAATCGCCGCCGACATGGCGAAAACGTGCGCTGCGCGCTTGGCTGGGATTAACTCACCCCAATACGAATTCGATGAAATCACATTCGACGCCTTCAAGAAGAAAATACGCAAGACCACTGATTTTTTGCGAGGAATCGATAGCGAATTGATCGACCATAGCCATGATCGACTGATTACATTCAAGTTAGCGGACAAAGAAGTCGTTTATACGGGGCGAGATTATTTGTTGGCTAACATCATTCCCCATTTCTATTTTCATGTCACGACGGCCTACGCCATACTCCGCCATCAAGGAGTCGAACTCGGTAAAAAAGATTACCTCGACAATGAGTAAGCCATGCCCCTTACTCGACTGGGGGCCGTAAAACTAGCCCTATCGCTGTTCGCCGACGACGATGTCGAAAAGTTTGCCTTTGTCTAAGTTGAATCGAACTGGCGCACTGATTACGATGAATCTTATTTCCAACTATGAATATATATGCCGGCAAAAACAATGCGCCGCTTTAAAAACCGTTAATGAGGTTAATTGAATGTGTAACCGATTATACCGCTTGTTCTGCGCAAGCCTCCTGGGGCTGACTTCCTGCATACAACCTACCTTTCAAACACTCGAAACCGTTGCCGACGCCAGAAATCACCCGGCGACCGTAACGGATCTCGGTGAACCCGGCGACTCGCTGGGCGACGTCCTGACGTTCGATCAGCCGTTGCTCGATCAGCAACGTCGACCTATCGGCAATAACAGCGGTATCTGCATACGTACCAGGGTGAACCACAGCTTTCAATGCCAATGGACTTTAACCCTGAAGAGCGGCACTATACAGGTCAGTGGGCGGGAATTTGACCAAGGAAGATCGGAACTGACGATTGTCGGAGGTACGGGCCGCTACATCGGCATCACCGGCCATATGGAATCGAGCAACAATGGCGACGGTACATTTACCCAGACTTTGCACTACCGAAAGAAATGACCCACATGAATCATTATTGGCTGGATAACTGGCTTTTTCAGTATTCATGGTGGGTCGGGAATGATTCTAACAACCACCTAATACATTGTAAGCCCGAACTAATAATGCGCCATAAGACTACATACTACTTATAGCTCTCTATCATCAAAAGGATATGTAGTTTTAAAAATGTGTAAAGTCGTTAAAAGCAGTATGAAACTGAATAAACTACTGTAGTTTTTGAACGGTGATAAACTCCGAACTTACTCTCTCAGCTTAAAAAATTGGCCTTCTTGAATTTCACAATGACGATCTCAGTTCGGCCAATTTCAAAGCGAAAGTTACCAAGATAAATCGGCATGAAGCTAATTTTAGATGTTAGTGCGCGGTACATCATTTTCAGGTAGGTGACAAACGATAATGACAAGGCTTTTTTGTGATCTCACCCCTCGAGTACATCAATTTCAAGAGTATTGGTTTGAAATTTGATGCCGGTGTTCCTGGTGGGTGGTATGTGGATATGCAACAGGCCGCCTGATTAGATTTAAGACGTTACCGTATGATCTACATATTGACTGTGTTGTATTTTCATTGTTATATTGTATAGCATATATCTATACATATTGAGGTATAACAATGCAACATAGTCATTCCAATGAAGCTGTCTCGATCAATATCCGGGCTAAAGCTAAACAACGCGACTTGATTGATCAAGCCGCCAGCCGTTTAGGCCGTAGTCGCTCAGAATTCATGCTTGAAGCCGCGTGCCGAGAAGCTGAAGATGTTTTGCTCGACCAAGCTTTTTTTGCTGTCGATGCGGGCACGTTCGCGCAATTTCAAGCATTGTTGGATAAACCACTGCCGCCCACGGATAAATTACGTCGTTTACTGAAGAAAAAAGCACCTTGGGATTGATGGCAGATCTCCTTCTTTCCGCACCAGCGCCTATCACCGAAGATCATGACATAACGGATTTTGATAGCGGTGAGATATCGTTAAACAACTGGCTGCAAAAACGCGCGTTGAAAAACCAAGCGGCAGGCGCTTCTCGCTGTTTTGTCGTTTGCAATGACAACAAGGTGATCGGTTATTATTGTCTGTCGGCAGGCGCAATCAGTCACGAAGCATCACCCAAGTCGATGCGGCGAAATATGCCTGACCCGCTACCCGTTATCTTGTTGGGCAGACTTGCTGTCGATCAACGCTATCACAATCAAGGCATCGGCCAGGAACTGCTGCGTGATGCCCTGCTGCGTGCTGTAAACGTCTCGAAAGATACTGGGGTGTTTGCGATTTTAGTTCACGCGCTTTCAGAACCCGCCAAACAATTTTATCTCTCGCGCGGGTTTGTCGAATCTACGATCCAGCCGATGACGCTGATGATGACTCTCGAAACCATTCGGTCGATTTTAGCTGAACCGGATTAGCCGTTGAACTTATCCGCACTTTTCGCTAGCAACGTGTTGAATAAAGGCGGATTCCAATTTTTCGCCAGTGGTGAATTTCGGATATTCACGCCTAATTTATGTTAATGCAAATTCACGCAAGCAACAGCGTCGGAGTTAGATCCAGAATATCTGAAATACGCATGCGATGAATTGAGACATAAAGAATTACAACATGCTCCATCTAGAGCTTCCTTTGCTATGATGACTTATAATTTCCACAAGCAATTATCGAAACGGACTTACATTTATTGAACACGGGTGCCCTGCATTTCACTCGAATTCACGGATGTTCTTTAATATTCTTAATTCATTGATTTTAAAAAATATACTATAAATTTTTTATACCTCTGCTATCCTTGAAGTTCCTTCAAAATTGCTACTTTTCTTTGCACAATTACACAAAAATTACACACGCCAGATTCGAGTTAAGCACTTGAATTACATGAAATCAGCATATGAATAGCTCAGCAATATCTTATTCTTTGGACTATCTCATTCGACCGAGTTTGAATACACATAAAAAAATGATAGCATTGATAGCAATCAAGTTCTAGGAGCCCGTCATGCCAAGCCTAGTTGTTAGAAACCTGGATGAATCGATCGTTACTGCGCTAAAGGAACGAGCCGTTAAACACCACCGCTCGACCGAAGCCGAACACCGAGCCATTTTGGCTGAAGTTCTGATGAAACCGCAACGTAAAAGCTTTGCTGAAGCGTTAGCCAGCATTCCTGCCGTTGGCATGGATACGGATTTTCAGCGTGTCGATGACGACACCAGCGAATCCAATGTATTTGATTGACACCAACATCATCAGCGAACTTAGGAAAGGTGATAAAGCCGATTCCGGTGTGCGAGAATTTTTCGATCAAGTCATTCAGGAGAATATACCTGTTTATATCTCGTCCATTACGATAGGGGAATTGCGCAGAGGCGTCGATCTGATTTTCCACCGTGGCGACATAGCTCAAGGTAAACGGTTGGAAAACTGGCTCAATACTATTCTCGATCAATATCAAGACAACATCCTGTCCATTGATAGCGAAATTGCTTTACTTTGGGGAAAATTACGCGTCCCTAACCACGAGCACTCTTTAGATAAATTGATTGCTGCTACCGGGATAATCTATGATTTAACCGTTGTTACGCGAAATACCAAAGACTTTGAAAATACCGGAGTACAATTGATAAACCCGCTTTCAGAATGAATGCAATCAATTTTGTTCACAGCTCATTGGATAGATTAGCCGTAATCCGACCTGGTAGGTTATTGTCGAATAATATTCTTTCGGATGAAAGAAAGTATGAATAATGACCTTAACCAAAAAATTGCCGCTTTAGAAAAAGAGATTCATGCTTTAGATACCAAAAGAGCATCGTTACAGCGACAACTCAACGATCTCAAATCATTAAAATCACCTACTTCTTCAGCCCCAGTCACCCAATTATCTTCTAACGCCGAGAAAATTCGTTTATTTCGCGAGCTGTTTAAAGGCCGGGAAGATGTCTATCCACGACGCTGGGAAAACAGCAAAACCGGAAAGTCAGGTTATTCGCCTGTTTGTGGTAATGAATGGAAAAAAGGCATCTGTGACAAACCCAGAGTCAAATGCAGCGCGTGTCAACACAAGGCATTTCTGCCGGTAACGGACCTGGTCATTCAGAGCCATCTTTCAGGAACTGACTATCACTCAAATACTGATTTTGTGATGGGAGTATATCCCATGTTGCCGGATGAGCGTTGTTGGTTTGTCGCGGTGGATTTTGACAAAGCACAATGGCAATCCGATGTTCAGGCCTTCTCACGCATCTGCCAACAAAAACAAGTTCCGCATGCCATTGAAATTTCCCGCTCCGGACAGGGCGCACATATTTGGGTGTTTTTTACCCAAGCGATTTTTGCGGTTGAAGCTCGGAAATTAGCCGCGTTGTTATTAACACAAGCGATGGCGGAATACCCGGAAATCGGGTTCGATTCGTATGATCGCTTTTTTCCAAATCAGGATACTCTGCCAAAAGGAGGGTTTGGGAACCTGATTGCTTTGCCATTACAGAAAAAAGCGCGTGATCAAAAGAATAGCGTATTTGTCGATGAACATTTCAAGCCTTATGAAGATCAATGGGCGTTTTTATCCACACTGAAACGTTTATCTCCCATTGAGACGAGACAACTGATTGAACAAGCGGAGAGCAATGGTGACTTGCTTGGCGTTCGTATGCCGGTTGCAGAAGATGATGGCGAACCTTGGACGTTACCCCCTTCACGTAAAACCCAGATTACAATTCAGTCAGATAAGTTACCGGCATCATTGCATGTCACTCAGGCTAGCCAATTATTCATCGAAAAACAAAACTTACCGCCAAGCCTGCAAAATAAAATTATTCGTTTGGCGGCATTTCAGAACCCGGAGTTTTATAAAGCCCAGGCGATGAGATTGCCGACGTTTGATAAACCCAGAATCATTGCCTGTGCAGAAAACTATTCGCAGCATATTGCCATACCAAGAGGTTGCCTTGAAGAGCTGCTGTCGTTATGTAAGGAATTGAACGTGCAGGTGGATCTACAGGATGAACGTTTTGCCGGTAACAAAATCGAAGATCTACATTTTCAGGGAGAGTTGTTGCCTGAACAACAAACCGTAGTGGATTGTTTATTGCAGCACGATACCGGTACATTATCGGCAACAACGGCGTTCGGCAAAACGGTCATCGCTTTATATCTTTTAGCACGAAGACAGGTGAATACCTTAATCATTGTTCACCGGCGACAATTACTTGATCAATGGCTTGAACGAATTGCACAGTTTTTAACGATAGACCAAAAAAAGGTAGGACGGATTGGCGGGGGCAAGCGCAAACCGACGGGTATTATCGATGTAGCGGTTATGCAAAGCTTGTTCCGGCAACAACAAATCGATGACGTCGTCGCAAATTATGGTCAGGTCATTTTTGATGAGTGTCATCATTTGTCCGCAGTGAATTTTGAAAATGTAGCTAAAGCCTGTAAAGCGAAATACGTTCTCGGCTTGTCGGCAACATTGGTTCGTAAAGATGGGCATCATCCGATCGTTACCATGCAATGCGGCCCAGTACGCTATAAAGTCGATGCGAAAAAACAAGCGATAGCCAGGCCATTTGAGCACAGGTTGGTATTCAGGGATACCGAGTTTATATTACCTTCAACAGAAGATGTTGATTCACATTTAGCGATTCATCAAATATACCAAGCGTTGATCCAGGATGAAAAACGCAATCAGCTGATCATTGATGATGTAGAAAAATTGTTGCAGGAAGGACGATCACCGCTAGTACTGACCGAGCGTAAACAGCATGTTTCTGTATTGGCCGAAAGAATCCGAACATTTGTCAAACATGTTGTCGTGCTGCAAGGTGGCGAAACAACCAAACAACGAAAAAGCATCCAGTCAACACTCGATAATATCCCCGAACAAGAAGAACGGGTTTTAATTGCAACCGGTCGCTACTTGGAGGGCGTCGTAAAACCCCAATTTCTTTGATTTACCACTGGAAACCGGCCGTATTTTCCACGGTCGGCGAAGTTGGCAAGTCAGTAGTGTAACTCAGCCAAATGTCGACCATTCGGTCAAACGAGCTCATAAACCGGCTAAGCCAATGATATAAAGCACGAAAAAGAGCTGCCACTAAGGCGCGGCTCAGATTGTAAGCCATGGCGTGCAAGGCGAACTCTACTTTGACACCCGCCAAACCTTTACGGCGAAAGCGATTCAAACCTTGGCGACCGCGTAGCTGACTGAAGACGGGCTCCACCATGGCCTGCCGCTGTCGATAGCGTTGCCGAGGTTCGGGCTGGTCCATTTTCAGGCGCAGGGCTTCTTTTTGTGTATCGCTGTCATAGCGTTTGAGGGTGCGACCACTCTCGCTACGCGTGCATTGGGATTTCAGCGGGCAGTCTGAACAGGCATCGCAGGCGTAGACGGTATAAGCGCGGCCACTTTTACCGCCTTTGCAGGTGTGACGGCGAGTCAAGCGTTGTTGCCCCGGACAGCGATAGGTGTCGTCGTCGGCCTGATAAATAAAGCGGCTTTTGGGGATTTGTTTGTTGGATTGTTTGTTCCAATCGTCTCCTTCACTTTGGCCTTCCGGACAAAGCAATTCGATGTTGTGTTGCTCAGCAGTATCCAAGACGCCATTGCTGAAATAGCCAGCATCGAACAGAGCTGTTTCGACGCCTCCCATGGCTTGGGCGCGATCCAGTAAGCCCGGCACCACCTCGGTTTCGCTGGAAGGATGAACGTCGCAAGCCACGATCACTCGATTGTCGTTCGCCAATACCGACGGTTTATAACTGCCGCGAAAGTCTTTGGAGTTCTTTTGCGGCTGTAATACCGCCTCCGGCTCGTTGCTTTGTACTTGGGTCTTGGCCGGATCTTTGCCTTTGGCGGCTTGTTTTTGCTGGCGAGACTTTAGCTCGGCTTGGGCTTGTTCCAATAGGTTCAACCGCTTGCTTGCCGCTGCATCGTCGGGTTTGGCTTGCGCGGCTTCCTGCGCTTGCGCCAAGGCTTGCTTGAGCGCTTCTTCCTTCATCAATTGAAACCGGGAGGACATGGCTTCGATCACGGTACCGTCGCCCGCCAACGTCGTCGTGCCTGAGCCTGTGACTTTCAAAGTACGACGCGCCAGTTGATCGAAAAATTCGGTCGTCAATGATTCGGCATGCTGATGGACGAAACGGCCAATGACTGAGTGATCCGGCATGATACCGCCACTTAGCCACCAACACCCCACATCGGCTCGAGCTAAACGCTCCAAGTCGCGCAGGCTGCTGATGCCTTGTAACAGGCCGTAGAGAATAATCCCCACCATCGCACGTGGCGCATACGGCGGACGCCCGCCGGGCCGATAACGGGCTTCGAACTCGGCGAAGGATAGCGATTGCAGGAAGGGGCGCAATTTCAACGGGATGGTTAAGCCGGCGTGCTCCAGATGTTCGCCGAGCGGTTTACCGTTGATCGATAAGCCGCGCGGGTCGGGCGCTTCAAAATGGGCCATCGGTTCGCTCGAGATCGATTGAGCGATCAACTCAGGTAACGGTTCAACCTCGCATTCATCGAATAGCGAATATTGCTTGGCGCTATACAATGTCCTGACGGGTCTAATGTTTACTTCGGCTGCCATTGATCTATTTCTAATAGGTTTGGATAGGGTTATTTTACCGTATGTAGCTGGTTGGGGGGCTTTTACGACAGCCTCACTTGGGCGAAGGATTTGATGACGCTCGCCTGGATACTTTGTTATTAGTCTTACCGGTATCCTGGAAAGGCACATTAGCCCAGTACGTCGGAAGGCTACACCGGCTACATCATGCCAAAACCGAAGTCCTCATTTATGACTATGCGGATGATGTGCCCATGCTAAACCGGATGAGAGACAAACGCCTGACTGGTTATAAGGGACTGGGCTACGCACTTGCTGATAACTAATGGATCGATCAAATATCGTAAAACACAAAGCGAGTTGACCGGGAGCTATGATCATTTCTACAGCTTATCTGGCAAAACTTATAATCTCATTTTGACTGTCCATATCGGCCATGGTTATGCCTTCACGCTCGATTTGCTCTTTGATTTCATAAAAAGCATCACTCAAATTGCCCTCACTTTTTTCTGGCCCATCATAAGCAAATAAAATTTCGTCCGGCCTGACAAAACGAAGCCTTTCAAGCTGCTGAACTTTTGCAAGCCAGGTAAGACCATGATCAATTAACTGGCTGGGTTTGTCATGTGTGAAATGAATAGGTTTAATGATCTTTAACTTTTTATTTTGACGGACAAAAGGAAATCGAACTTCATATTTATCACGTTCTCCGACAGCGCCTTCTTTGTATTTAGCTCCCAAATCATATCGATCAAGCAAATCGCGCATCTGTTTTTTCATTTTTTCCTCATAACTGGGTTCATGAAGAAAGCTACGATGCACGTAATGCTCAAATAATTCATCAACAGTTTTTACCGGGTCACTGCAGAATAAAACTCGGTTATCGCTAAAACGAATAATATCTTCACGACAACGAACTAACTCGGCATACAAATCAATATCTTCGCCTGTTGCGTTGTCCATAAATTTTTTAATCCGCTCAATTTCACAACGTATGACTTTATTAGTTTGGACAAAAACATCTTTACACAAAGGATCGAAAAAATGCGTAATCCTTGCGTGTTGCTTGCTATCCAGCAGTCTAAATTCAAGACGCTTAGAAGCCGTGGCATACAGCACGATGCCAATATTGGCGAACTCTTCTGTTTCAGCATAAGGCTGAAAGCGAATAATGCTGTACTTACACACTTGTTTTTTCATGGCAGCTTTAACCAAATATCTCCGTGAGCTTCATTTTTTAGACGTTGCAGGTGAAAATCAGGATCGAACGCTTGCAAATCGTCATTGAGTTCGACCCATTCTTCGGGCATTTTATCCCACGCTGCTCGCCAACAGGCAAGTGCTTTTTTCATCCGATTTTCAAATGCCAATTTTTCTACAATATCGTCTTGTTGCTCGAAAGCATGAAGAAAAACATGCGTGTCCCAAAAATTGGATTGATTGAAATGACTGTCAAAAATCAAATTATGATCGATAACGTACAACTCCGATGTGTCGCTTTTCCATAGCAAATTCGGATTTCCACCTTTTTCGGAAAGCGTCCGGTCTTCATTTTCCGTCCATAGATCGAACAACAACACATCTTTTTCAAATCATCAGAAAGCATTTTAATGGTTTCGAATTTCAGCTCGGTGACCGAAGCGACCTTCTTTGAGGCAAAAACATAGCCCCCTTTGAGCTCAGTGATCGCCTTTCCCCCAAAAGCGTTGACCAAACTGTGATCAAGATAAGCTATTTGAAAACCAGGCACCGGCAAACCAACCCCTGTGCCAAATGCGCTCCCATCCATTCCTTAATCAACCCGGAAACCGCCGCAGCATAGCCTTTAACGAAGTAAAGTTGATCATCTGAAGCCTTACATAAAAAAGGAGTTGTTCGTCCTTGATCGGCTGGTTTTATGATTTCAACTATTTCCAACATGACTTCAAACCGTGAAAAAAGACAACTGATCGATCAATCAAATTTCCTTTTATTCCTTGCGATGAAATCAGCTAACGCTCCGGTACTTTGTTCGATTTTCAGTCGCTCTTTTGGCTGGTGCTTATGCGCATCTTCAGTAACCTTAAATGCCATCTAATTTCCTCGAAATGGATTCATTTACTATCGATAATTTGTAACAAACGCTCCCGAATCTCGTGAGTCGACTGACTTAAATCAACCGTCGCGAAACGGATCTTATGCCCTTGAATGACGACTGATTCATCAGCCATTTTATCAATTGCAGGGTGTAACAAAATTCCTGATGCATTTAATGACATTGGATCGCAGCTCCGCTCTTGGGATCTCAGATAGGTATAGACCTGGTAAAGATAGCCGCTACGCAATATTTCCGCCCTGTACCAACCGGAAGTAACTATCGCATTGAACTTGGTATCGATAACAATCCGTTGAGACGTGCCTTTGTGTTCAAGCTGGATATCGGTCACCATCGACGGCAAGATTCGGTCTATGCCGTCGGTCTTTGCCTCGATCTGCCAGTTGATCTTCTTACCCGCATCCACTCGCCAGCCTGCTTCGGATAACACCACGTCATAAAACCCGGCGACAGCCTTTTCAAACAAACGCCTTACCCAAGCAATTTCTTTATCGGGTAACGTCAAATGGCTTGTTCCACTCTGTTCAGTCGGCAAAGCCAATTCAAACGCCAAATGAGCCGCAGCGACCATTTGCTGGTCATCGCTGTCATGCCGTCCAAATCGATCGGTGGAAACCTGCACACGACTCGGCTTCTCACCAGTTACGCCCATCTGGAATAAATTGCCTGCTAAAGCCCTACACTTATGCGCAAGAACTTGACGCGTCACCAACCCCGACAGAACGTTTAATGCAGCACGGACATATCGGTTTCGTGGGGTATTAACGGTTAACTCTTCAAATTGACAGGCCACCCTTCCCCGTAAAAGCAACTGTTGCCGTTCTGTCCTGAAATGGTCAATACGCCCCCTTACTCGACTTAGATCTTCTTGCCTATTTCGATAGCCAAAGCTCAAGTTGCGCATCAATCGTCTTTCAACGATCCGAATCAATAACTCCGCGACTAAATCAGGAATATCATCGGGCGCATCCTTCAACTCAATTTTTCCGGCGCCTTGATGCTTAAACAAGTCAGAGGCATAAAACATCAGCAACCACAGATTTCTGACCGGAATTCTTCCGATATAGCCGCCAGAATATTCATCACCCTGAATAGCTTGTGAAGGCACGGCAACCACTGCTAAAAACCGTCCAACAAACGCTGCTTGGCGTTATCCGCCTTATCGTTCGCATCGAACCAATATTCCTCCAGTAAAGGTCCGATTTCAGTCTGTACAATCTGTTTAAACCATTCCCGCGCATCATTGATTCTCGCCCCGGTTGGCGGCGTTACATAACTGTGCCCCACTTGAAATTGCTTACCCAAACTGGCATCGCTGGCGATGTCTTCGTTCAAAGCCGCCATACGGCTTTCAATTTCGTCCAAGACTTCAAGGGCTATCGCAAATTTCTGATGCACCCATTCGCGCCAAGGCTGACCGAGGGTTGGCTGCAAATCCACGAATGCAAAACGTCGTCTTAACGCTAAATCGACCAAGGCAAGCGAGCGGTCGGCAATATTCATCGTGCCGATAACATATAAATTATCGGGTACAAAAACGCGCTCATCATCCTCCCTGCGATAGCACAATTCCAGGCCTTCGGTTGGTGTACGTTTATCCGCTTCCAACAAAGTAAGCATCTCACCGAATATTTGCGCAGGATTGCCGCGGTTGATTTCCTCGATCACGATAACGTGTTTAACTTTGGGGGCTTTTGCTGCAGCTTGAACCATTTCCATAAACGGTCCGTCGATCAAAGACAAACGACCTTCGCCCGAGGGGCGCCAACCCCGAACAAAATCCTCATAGCATAAATTGGGATGAAACTGCACGACACGAAGTCTGTTTCCAACATTTTTCTGAGTCATCAAAGCATAGGCCAAGCGCTTTGCCAGCCAGGTTTTCCCGGTACCAGGCGGTCCTTGGAGAACCAAGTTCTTTTTCGTTCTTAACCGCTCCAGAATTGTTTCAAGTTGTAACCTTTCAAGGAAACAACCATCGGATAAAATGTCATCAATACCGTAAGGCTCAACGACAACGGGAACAGGCTCATAATCGGCTATATTGTCAGACTCATTGATTTGATCCGGGAGATCCTCCTGCTTTTCATCGAGTTTTTCAGCGTCCTGATATGACCAAGCAGCCAAAGACAATTCAGGGAACGAATGGACGGGATAAGTGGGCTCTTGAAAATGGACTTCCAATTTATTTAATAACGATAAATAGTCCAAGGCATTACAATTTCCCTTTGGTCCATTCAAATCGATTTTTATGCCCAGGTTTTTTTCAATATAGTTTTTTGAGCGACTATCGAGGGTTGGGAAGCTCCATGGCCGAATCCAATAAAGCCCCATGGTAATATTTGAGCCAATGCCATATCTATCAGTCACATTATCGTAAGCGTCGATAAATGCTGACCCATCACCGCTGTGTTCTGAATCGCTAAACCTTAAAGCCTCTGCAAAAATTCTCCATAGCGAATCAATGTCATCCGGCTCCCGGTTCTTTTCAAAACCAAAGAACCAGGATTTCAGATTATTGAGGACAGGAATACCTTCAAAACTCTCTGGCACAGGCTCTTCCACTTTTAGAAATTTCGCCAACTCGCTGGCAATGACCTTACGGTTGGCTTCGGTGATCCCTCTATTGAAAATCCCCATCGTAGTGAATGGACAAATATCTTGTAAAGAAGCGACATTTCCATTTTTATAACGATCATGCAAATTTGTTAATCCTTCTACCCGCCCGGCAATTTTCCTTAACGCCGCTACCAATTCTGATCTTCGGTCACGATAATCCAATAACTTATCGGCCACTTCCATATAAAACTTGGTCCACAGAAAGCGCTTTTTCTCATCAGGCGCATCGCCAAAGCGCTCGTACCAATACGGATCATTCCTAAACCGGTCGATATCTTGCGGCTGCCCATCAAAGGTAAAGCTGATCAAACCAGCGGCGCACCAATCATCAGGCAATACTCGCCAAACCGTGCTTCTATAGGTATAAAAATACCATTCCCGTGGTTCCTCGAATTTTGTCCAGTCAACCTCAACAACTCTGCCATCACCATGATTCTTGGTGACAATACCTATCGCCTTAATGGCCATCACAGACGCCACATGGCCACGGTTATCAAACGGCAAATTATGCTTACGGGTATAAGTTGACTTTATAGCGATTCGTTCACCCGGCTTGATGCTTTGCACCAGATCGAGGTACTTGTTGCCATAACCATTTTCCCAAACACCCTTATCAACAAAGCGATCGGTTTGATCTTTAGTACCGCCATAACTGGCGCCAACGAACCAACAGACTTTTGAGCCAGTTCCTTCTGTTAAAGCATTCATATATATCCTCGTGAAATTTTCATAAATATAAAATGTTCTTGCGTTAATCCCATTATTTGTACTTTAGTAGTCATTGCCTAAAGTCGTCATAAGCATTTTTACGATAGTGACAACCGGTTTCCAGGAAGCCTTTGTCGAAATAGTGCAACCATCTTTGCAGTGCGCATTTTTTGCCCCAGTCGCCTTCATCGACGCCATCCAGGTAGGCTTCGGGACACTGCCATTAAGTTAAGCCGTCATATCGGCAGGGATTGCCGATATCCAGGATACAGGGACGTGATTCGGCTTGCCATCCTTGGCAACTGGATTCCGGCATTCCCTGCCGGAATGACAAACTTTTCGTTAACTTAATGGCAGTGAGGCTTCGGGATCATAGATCCAGTGCTCCGGATGCCAGCCGGCTTTGGCATAGCGTTTACGCAGTAACCAGTCCCGCCGGCAGGCATAGGGCAAAGAATAAAGATCGCTGATAAAGCCCTTGCCTTCGCAAAAGGTGTTAATCGGGCCTTGTTTCCAGGTACTTCGAATACCACCCTGTTGATTTAAGGTCATAGCAATGCAAGCGGCGAGGTCTGCACGGCATTTATAGTATTTATGCGACCAACCACTGCAGAGGTAATAGCGAACGATGGTCTCATCACCCAGGTTAGCGATTTCTTCCTCGATCACTAACAGCGCATTTTCATCACGATAACCGTAATCGGTTAATACCAGCTTGATCATTAGCCGGTGATCGCCCTTGGATTTCAATTCTTTTAAGAACTCGCCATAACCTTCAGGATACTTGTAAAAATTTTGCGTGTCATAAAGCTGATCGTCGGCCCCTTCCAACCATTCCAGGCGAATGGCGAATAGTTCCGCCGCCGCGTGCAAAATTTCAGGGCTTAATTGCGCGATTAGTTTTTCATTGCTGGAAACGGAATCCAGGGTCAAGCCGTGACCGAAAAAGCGCGGAATCTGGTTGCGGTGGATGTCGTGTTTTTCAAACAGACGGACAAAGCGGCTGGCGACCGTGTCTGAAGCCTGTATCGCTTGATCATCAGCCGTCCCTTTTTTGATTCGATCCCAAATGGATAAGACAGCATTTATGTCAGATAAACCGAACATATCATTATTCTATTCTATGAAAAAAACCGTCCACACTAACCTGACCGTCATTCCGGCATGGATTGCCGGAATCCAGAAACCAGGGATGGCTGGCACTGAATACATCCTTGTAGTCTGGATGTCGGCAATCCCTGCCGACATGACGACTTAACTTAATGGCAGTGATGCGAGTATGACGTATGAAACCAACTAGGCTATCGCTTGTTCGACAATGGCGTCGGCCAAATGGATTTGAGTGGTTTGACCTTTGTTGATTTGGGTTTGTAACTGATCGCACAGCGCCATCAGTTCATCGACTTTGGCGACGATGCGGTGTTGTTCGTCAAGTGGAGGAATTGGAATAGGTAATGCAAGAAGCTCTTCAGTCAATAACTTACATGTGCCATGTGTTGAACGCTGTACAAGTCGAAGAATCTCTGATTTCATTCCTTTTGTTAACAGCAGTAACATATTGATCAAATCCGACCGAAATGGCGTAACAGCTTTCATGTCTTGATTAATAGCTAGAGGAACGCTACTGATCGCTGTCGGAAATGAATGAGCGAGGATCATTCCACGCACCACTATCAGAAGTGAGCTGATGGGGATAAGTCGAGTAGCAGAGTTTTCGATTGCTACTTCCGAGATATGGTCCTGAGCGTCCTCAATTACATCAACTTTCATATCTTTAGGACTAACCCAAGGAATTTGCCCATTCCAAAACTCGGGATTTGTTTTACGAGGAGTTCCGCCTCCTTGTACCTTACCAATCATTCCAAAAGAAGACCAAGCCCAACCTACTGGTAAATTCCATGGCACCGAATCCGGAAAGATTTGATGATCCCCAAGTAATACTGCAGCCGATTCTTCGCTAGGGATTTGGGGGACGAGTTTGCCCATGACGGCGAGTTGCTGGATGGTTTGTTTGAGTTGGGCTATGCTGTGATCGGTGGTGAACAGGGTGTCGAAGTGCTCGGACAGGATGGCCCAGTTTTGCGCCAGTTGTTCGGCATTTTCGCTGTCGGTCAGCGTTTTCAGCAGGGTTTCGACCAGCGTTTGATGCGCGGCGATGCTGTCGGTTTGCTGCTGTTCCAGTTGGTCGCAGAGCGCCATTAGCTCGTCGACTTTGGCGACTATGCGGTGTTGTTCTAAAGGTGGCGGTAAAGGAACTAAGAATTTACCTAAATCAGTTGCAGATAAATTTGGTTGTGCAGTCCCGTTATCATAGAGTTTTATCATCCTATATGAAAACGGACTGTCAAAATAATTGTGTAAGTAAAGTCTATCTAGCCCATCAAATAATCTAATAATTACAAGTGATGAGGCGATCGCCCCCTTGTCAAATCCTTCAATTATTGCTGATTTTCCTAATGACCCTCTCAAGCAAAATAAAATATCACCATCAGAGAACTTACCTGACTTTAATAAGTTATACCTGGCCTCTGTAATGAAAGTCATATCATCCCTATTGATTCGTCCATTTTGCAAATGCCCTGCATTAACAAATGGAATACCTGATTCAACCAACAGAGATTTATTTGGATAGTTTTTACTCCGATCTCCATTTTCTAAAACACAAACATCACCAACCCTGACCCATTCCCATCCATCAGGCAATTCAAAAGGTTTTTCGTCCTCATCAATTTCCGTCAAAGCCTTTGGTTTCTTAATCTTCCCTTCCTTAACTAACCGTGTTTTTTCCTCGGCAATCTTCTCCAATAACACGCTTGCTGGTTCGTCATTCGGATCTTGCGGCACCAACTTGCCGCGCACCGCCAGTTCCAAAATCAGCTCGCGCAGTTTTTTGATGCCGTAAGCCGTTTGTTTGTTGTTCGTTCCTCTGCCGGTGGCAGATTTGTTTTCCAGCGCAGCAGTCCAGACATCTATATGGTTAGTAATCAAGTTATGCATTATTTAAGTTTTATTTTTTATCATCACCCATGGTCTCTGGATGCAAATATTCTGAATTCGTTGATACATTCTACCCTTACCTTCCCTGGCTCCTGGATTCCGGCAATCCCTGCCGGAATGACGTCTGAGGTTAATTCGTCATACCCGCCGGGAAGCGGGTATCCAGCGCCATGGAAGGCAAACTTAAGATATTTCATGGAACCATATTATTACCATCCCTGGTTTCTGGATTCCGGCAATCCATGCCGGAATGACGGCGTTGGTGGTTACGTTAAATCTTGCCATAAATCCTGCCATTCGGGATTCTGCTGTTCTATCAAGCGAATTTTTGCTGTTCTTGCCCATTTTTTGAGTTGTTTCTCCCTTTGAATTGCACTTTCCATCATTTCGTGGCTTTCATACCAGACCAAGTTATGAACCCCGTAACGCTTGGTAAAGCCTTCTATCATGCCGGTTCGATGTTGATATACCCGCTGGATTAAATTCGAAGTCACGCCGATATACAGTGTTCCGTTTCGTTTGCTTGCCAAAATGTAAACGCAGGGTTGTTTGTTCATTAACCTTCTTTACGTTTCTTCCCTGTAAACTGGATTCCGGTAATACCATTAGGCCAAGCCGTCATGTCGGCAGGGATTGCCGACATCCAGTCTACAGGGAAGTATTCTATACCTGCCATCCCTGGCTCCTAGATTCCGGCAATCCCTGCCGGAATGACGACTAAGGTTAATACGTCATGCCCGCCGGGATGCGGGTATCCAATGCCAGGGATGGCAAACTCAAAATATTTCATGAAATCTTAGAATAACGTCCCTGGCTTCTGGATTCCGGCACAAATCCGTCGGGAACGGATTTGCATTGACCCGAAGGGCATTGGGCAGGATAGCCCAATGTGAATCCCTGCCGGAATGACGTTGTTAAATTCTCTCATGCTATTTAACTAGGCTCACCCGGATTCAACGCCTTTTGCAGAATGTCTTTGATTTGCGCGCGGATATCGGCCATGGCCTGTTGCTGCAGGGCGTATTGTTGCAGCAATTCCTGCGGGTCGTGGCTGACTTGTTCTCCGATGTGCGGGTTCTTGATGTCCAGGTTGTAGTTGCGTTGCTTGATTTCATCGATAGAAACGCGCCAGGCCTGTTCGGTCTGCTCACGGCCAGCGAAACCGTCGGCTTCGTCGCCCCACCAGTCGATTTCCGCTTGGAACTCTTCGAAGCGCATCGGCTTGGTCTTGTTGTAGTTCTTGACGCCTTCGGGGTAGGGATGTTCGTAGTACCAGACGTGTTCGGTCGGCTGGCCTTTAGTAAAGAACAACAGATTGGTCTTGATACCGGTGTAGGGGTTGAATACGCCGTTGGGCAGGCGCACCAGGGTGTGCAGATCACATTCTTCCAGCAATTGCTGTTTCAAGCGGGTTTTCATGCCTTCACCGAACAAGAAGCCGTCCGGCAACACCACGGCGGCGCGGCCCTGGTCTTTCAACAGTTTGATAATCAAGGCCATGAACAAGTCTGCGGTTTCGCGGGTGCGCAGGTTGGCCGGAAAGTTGTTTTCGATGCCGTCCTCTTCCATGCCGCCGAATGGCGGGTTGGTGACGATGACGTTGACTCGGTCTTTGTTGCCGTAATCCTTATAAGGCCGGCTCAGGGTGTTGTCGTGGCTGATCGATGTCGGCGTGTCGATGCCGTGCAGGATCATGTTGGTGACGCAGAGCATGTGCGGCATAGTCTTTTTCTCGACACCACGAATCGAGGCTTGCAGGATTTCTTCGTCGGCCGGCGAGTTCACGTACTGGCTGCGTTTATGTTCGATCGTGCAACTGAGAAAACCGCCGGTGCCGCAAGCCGGGTCTAACACGGTTTCTTCCAGCTTGGGATCGACACGATTGACGATGAAACGGGTCACGGCGCGCGGCGTGTAGAACTCGCCCGCATTGCCGGCGCTTTGCAGGTCCTTGAGGATTTGTTCGTAGATGCTGCCGAAAGTGTGTTTATCCTCCGTGTTATTGAAGTCGATTTCGCAGATTTTGTTGATCACCTGGCGCAACAACGTGCCGGATTTCATGTAATTGTAGGCATCTTCGAACACGTCATGCACGACCTGGGCGCGCTTGGCGGTTTCGCCCTGCATCGGCAATTTGTCTTTCAGGGTCGGAAACAGTGTCAGGTTGACGAAGTCGGACAGCTCATCGCCGGTTATGCCTTCCGGATCTTGCGCCCAGGCGCGCCAGCGGACATGCTCCGGTAATGGCGATTGATAATCGTCTTCCAGCAGTTCCAGTTCGGCTTCGCGGTCGTCGAAGATTTTCAGAAAAAACAGCCAGACCAATTGGCTGATACGTTGCGCATCACCATCGACGCCGACATCCTTACGCATGATGTCTTGAATGGATTTGATGATGCCGGAAACATTACTCATGCACTTTCTTCCTGTTTAAAGAGTTCCTGTTCGAGTTCTTGAATGGCGGACTGGTATTGACTTTTGCCGCCGAAAAACTGATTAATGATTTCGACCGGCGTGCCCAGGTCGCTGAAGGGTTTAAGCTTTAATATCTTGCTGTTTTCCAGGCTGCCGATGTCTTCGTCGGCATAAGTGTCCAGCAAGGCGTCGAGCACCGCTCTGGCCTGATCGCCGTATCGAGCGAAGTAATTGCGTTTTTTGACGTTCAGCGCCCGTTCCTTACGGGTCAAAGGGGGCTGATCATAGGCAATATGGCAAATCAGGTCAAATATGCCGTAATCCTTGCCGACTTCGTCGGCCAGGTTGTCGAACAGGATGCCGTGCTCTTCCAATAGGTCGACGATGACTTGCTTTTTGTTGCTGTCGTTCCAACGTTTTAGGAATTCGTCCAGCGAGGCGAATTCGGTTTGGATTTGCTTGCGGGTGAAGTCCTTGTAGGATTCGGTGATCAGCGTGCCGTCCGGGCCCAGGTATTCGATACGCTCGGCGACGATTTTGGCCGGCACGCCGCTGACGGTTACTTTGTAAACACCCTGCTTTTCTTCAATATCATCATCGCCTGGATCATCCTGCCCATCCGGGTCGGGCGGCACCGGGTCGTCGCCATCGCCGGGTTCGTAAATCACCACTGGTTCGCCGTCGAAGTCCGGGTCTTTGAACAGCTCGGTGGCTTTTTTGAAGTCCATGATGGTGAAGAAGTATTTGTTGTACTCTTCTTCGATGCGGGTGCCGCGACCGATGATTTGCTTGAAGGTGGTCATCGAGCTGATGGTTTTATCCAACACGATCAGCTTGCAGGTTTTGGCGTCGACGCCGGTGGTCAGTAATTCCGACGTGGTGGCGATGACCGGAAAGACTTTTTCGGAATCGATGAAGTTGTCAAGTTCCGCTTTGCCTTCCACGCTGTCGCCGGTAATGCGCATGACATATTTGGGATTGTCCTTGGCCAGTTTGCCGGCCGCATTGACGATGGCTTTACGCATGCGTTCGGCATGATCGATGTCTTCACAAAAGATAATGGTCTTCGCGAACGGGTCTGTGGCGTTAAGATATTTCATGACCCGCTCGGCGACCAGTTTGGTGCGCTGATTCAGAATCAGGATGCGGTCCATGTCGATTTGGTTGTAAGTGCGCTGATCGATGTCGTTGCCTAAATCGTCCTTCATGCCTGGCGGTGGCGTCCAGCCATATAAGTCTTTGTCAATGTCGATACGAACGACTTTATAAGGCGCGAGAAAACCGTCCTCTATGCCCTGTTTCAGGCTGTAGGTGTAAACCGGCTCGCCGAAATAGCTGATGCTGGATACGTATTTGGTTTCTTTCGGCGTGGCGGTCAAACCCAGTTGAATGGCGTTGGAAAAGTATTCCAGAATTTCCCGCCAAGCCGAATCGTCCGCAGCACTACCGCGATGACATTCGTCGATAACGATCAGGTCAAAAAAATCCGGCGATACTTTTTTGAATATCTTGTCGGCTTCGTCAGTGCCGGTAATGGCTTGATAAAGTCCCAGGTGAATTTCATAAGAGGGATCGATCTTGCGATTTTTGATTTTCGCCATCACCGAGCCGAAGGGCTTGAAGTCGTTGACTAGGGTTTGGTCGGCAAGGATATTGCGATCGACCAGAAACAGCACCCGCTTGACCGCCTTGGCTTTCCACAAGCGCCAGATGATTTGGAAGGTAGTGTAGGTTTTACCGGTGCCCGTCGCCATCACCAATAGAATACGCTTATGGCCTTTGGCAACCGCTTCGATGGTGTGGTTGATCGCTTCAATTTGGTAATAACGCGGTTCCTTGCCGGATGTATCGTTGTAATACGGCTGGACGATTAAATCCTGGCTTTCGTCGGCGATGCCGCGATAGGTTTTGTAGCGTTGCCAGAGCGCATTGGGTTCTGGAAATTGTTCTAAGGCGACTTCGCTTTCGATATCTTCGCAATCGCCGGCCGTCTTGTTGTGCATGGCGAAAGCGTCGCCATTGGAGCTGAAGGCATTGGGTAAATCAAGAATTTCGGCATAGCCTAAGGCCTGCTGCATGCCATGGCTGATCGTATGATTGTTGTCCTTGGCTTCGACGATCGCTACTGGAATACCTGGCTCCCAGGACAACACGTAATCGGCGAATTTTTTCTTTTTCTTGTTACGGGAAGAAATATTGCCCCTAACGACAATAGGCCCGGGTGTCAAAGTGACCTCGCGCCGAATCTGCCGATTTTGATCCCAGCCTGCATTTTTGATCGCGGGGGTGATGAATAAATCGCAGATGTCCGTTTCGCTGAGTTGTTTTTTCTCTTTGCTGTCCATTTGGCTGAGGTCCCTTCGATTAAGTCGAGAAGATGTTATTCGTTAAGCGGATTATGATTAACTTTACATCATTTTTCAGCATATTGGCGAAAACCCTGCCTCCATCATTCGTCGCCCTTTTAATCAGAAAAAAGTACTGGAAGAAATTACCACATTCCGAATATCTGAATGTGTCGATACCAATCCTAGTGAGATATCAGACTATTTCTGTTGTCGCTCCATTTTCGGCGCATCCTCGCCTTTGTAGACCAACTCTCCATTCTCCCAAACGACAGCGTATTGGCCTAGCCGACGCTTTTTATCCAACGCCTTGCCGACTGCTTCCTTTAGTGAAGCGAGAATAATTCTGCTTTGTTCAGAGGGTTGTTTTCTGACGGTATTCATAACTCGACCTGATCTATAAAAAGCTGATAATACATATCGTGGATGATATTGCGTTGTTCACCTTGCTGTTCAAACACCAGCACCGGTTCATCTCCAATATTCATAAAGCATAAACAACTGTTTAAGTGATTGGTAACAAGTTCAGTTGTATAAGTCATCATCCATGATAACTAGATTCCGGCAATCCATGCCGGAATGACGAAGCGCCTAAGACAATCGGATTTATTTCTAGCCCCTTACCGTATGACTGAACTCAGTAAGTAAATTATTCAAACTGCGCGCAAACCGACGTTCAATGTCTTTTAACGGAATATTATGCCCGCCATGCCTAACGCGTTCCGCCACACGCGCTTTCGACATTTCAACGGAAGGCAGGGCCAGATAAATCAATTCCACCTGCCAACCTGCATCGAGCAGACATTTAATCAATTTTAAAACTGTTCGCCCCGATAAAGTCGTTTCAAAGGCAAAATCTTGGCTCTTTTTGATGCACGTTTCAATCTCATGCAAAAAAATACGACTAGCTGCTATCAATTCACGCTCAGGCGCCAATGGCGATAACCCTGCCGCAATTAAATCGGCATTAATATAAGTGATTGGTAATAAGTATAGTTGTATAAATCATCATCCATGATAACTGGATTCCGGCAATCCATGCCGGAATGACGAAGCACCTAAGACCGTCTGACTTTTTTCTAGGCACTTAATGAGAGCAATTTGCAACTTTCGGCAAATATTCCAGCGCGAACGTTGTTTTAAGTGCTTGGCAATAAGTCCTTTTGCATAAATGCTCATCCATGAGCACTAGATTCCGGCAGTCCATGCCGGAATGACTGTGGTTATTTACCGTCGAATTATTTGCCCGACACTTACCCGCACCATTAGGACCGGCAATAATCCAGCATCTAGGCATGATTACACTGTTCTTGTTTCTTAGCTAAGTAATTGCGGCATCAATTTAATCTAAGTGATTTGATAAATCGCGATTAGATTTTAGACTTATAAATTTAGCCTAAAACATTTCCTTGGAGATAGATAATACTTGGAAACAAAAACGACGGGCATAAAAAAACCAGCTAAGCAGCTGGTTTTCTTGTTAATTCGTGGTGGGTCGTGAGCGATTCGAACGCTCGACCATCGCATTAAAAGTGCGGTGCTCTACCGGCTGAGCTAACGACCCGAGAAAGATTTACTATTATAAAGATTTTTTATAGCTTGGCAACTTTTTTTTCATATTTTTGTAAAAAAGTTGCTAAACCGCGATTCCTACTTGCAATGCCTCGAACCAATCCAGGAAACGTTTGACATCGTCGCCCTTGAAGATTCTGCCATGCTGCGGAGCCAGGATGTCGATATCAAGGTCTCGCACCCGATCGATCCAAACCCGCTTCGCCTGGTTTGAAGGCATCCAGCGCTGATGGAAATAGCGCATTTTCTCCACATGCGCATCGAAATCATCAACGAACATCGGCGCTCCGGGAGCCTCCAATGCCGCGCCTATGTCTCCAGACATCAAAATTTTCGCTTCGGGATCATACACATTAAAATTCGCCGAAGAATGCATATAGTGTGCCGGAATGAGGCGCAATTCTACTGCATCCAGCTGGATAATGCCACCGTTATCGGGAATGGGGACATATTCGATCGTTTCGCAACCGAAATGCCTGAGAAACCCTTCCCACAGAGCGGGGGCATGCAGCTTGGCATGGGGCAAGGCCTGGTCCCATAAACCCAGCGAGGAAATAATGTCGGGGTCTTGGTGCGAAGCGAATAAATCGGTGATTTCTTCGACCGGGGCGTGATGGAGCACGGCCGCCAGCATTGGCGCGAACAACTCGACGCCGCCAGGATCGAGCAACAGACAGCGCTTGGCGGTTCTGACGACATACTGATTGGTGTCGATGATTTTCTCGGGCTTGTTGGGATCGCGCCCGAACATGATCCATTGATACGCTCCCTCGTATATTTTGCTCATTTTCATGGTGTGAATACCTCGTTTGTCGAAATGATTGCCCGTTTTGTTATTGATCGGCCAAGTCGATGACGCTCAGCGCACTCCTGCACTTTTGCACCTTGTCGTGGATGGTCTGAGCGGCATGATCGACGCTTTCGGCCACGGCTTGGAGACTCTGCAGGTATTCGCCGGCCTGTGACGCTTCTATTCTCGAGTTGGCAGCAATGACCCTGGCGGCCCTGGCGGGATGCATCACCTCGGCGAGTTGATCGAGTAATTGCCCGACATGGATATTGAAGTTCTTGCGGCATTCGGCCATTTTTTGCCGAGCGTTGTTTAATGGCTGCTCCATCGACCGGCCATAGGGCGCATCGGCGCTCATTTGATAAACCTGTTCGAATTTATTGCACGCCTCGGTCATGCGATATTCGTTCACAGTCAGTTGGTACAAATGCAGAGCATGGGTGTTGATATCGTTGACCAGCTGAATGGTTTCCTTGGCCAATTCGTTGATGAAATCGGTGATGGGCTGGAAGCCCTTGGCCTTTTCTCCGGCGCGAAAGGCGATGGCCTTGGCGTTGGCCGCAGCCAGCGATATTTCCTTGGCCACATCCATGACTGCGCTTAGCTCGGCGGCAATCGAGGCTACGGCAACGAACTGTGATTTTGTCTGACTCACACTCATGCTTTTATTACGCTTATAGGGCGATATACAGTTTGAATACAGTCAGCTTAGATCAGATCGCTAAATTATCCTAGCCGACAGAACAGGTTTCGGCCGTCTCTTGGCTTTCTCTAATAAGCGGATTGGCATGGCGGCTCACTGAGAAGCGAATGAACGAGAACGAACAAGGGAAAGCACCCCATACCGCCCGATTGGTCATACGCGCGAAAGAAGTGCATGGCACGTCATCTTTACGAACACTACTTAGGCATCGCCCGCCTGTGTTTGATAGCGGGTGGGATCGGCGACGCCAAGACTAGCGAAACCAGCAGCCCGTAACCGGCAGGCATCGCAGTTACCACAGGCGCGCCCTTCCTTGTCCGCGGAATAACAAGACACCGTCTGGCGATAATCGACGCCCAGCTCCAGGCCTTTCTTGATAATTTCCGCCTTGCTCAGATCGATCAACGGCGTATGGATGATGGTTTTTTGTCCTTCGACGCCGGCCTTGGTGGCCAAATTCGCCAGCTTCTGAAAGGCTTCGATAAATTCCGGACGACAATCGGGATAACCGGAATAATCGACGGCGTTGACGCCGATGAAGATGTCGCGGGCCTCCAAGACCTCGGCCCAGCCCAGCGCGAAGGACAGGAAAATCGTGTTGCGCGCCGGCACATAGGTCACCGGAATCCCCTCCTGGGGTTCATGCGGCACGGCGATATGCTCATCGGTCAGCGCCGAACCGCCGATGGCGCCCAAGCCCAAATTGATGACTTTATGCTCGACCACTTGGTAGTGTTGCGCGATGTTTTTGGCGGCATTCAGTTCGGCATTATGGCGCTGGCCGTAATCGAAGCTCAACGCGTAACAGGCATAACCCTGCTGCTTGGCGTAGGCCAGCACGGTAATCGAATCGAGACCGCCCGACAGTAAGATGATGGCTTTTTTCGACATGATTTATTTTCCCTGGGCGTCTTGCCACAGGTATTTATGCAGTTGGATTTGAAAGCGAACCGGCAATTGATCGGCCAGGATTTTATCGGCCAAACGCTCGGGGGGCATCTGTCCCATCACGGGCGAAAACAGGATCTGGCACCTGTCCGCCAGCCGGTGTTGTTCCATCGTATCCTTGGACCATTGATAGTCGGTCTCGTCGGCGATGACGAATTTGACCTGATCCCCTGGGTTCAGATACTCGATGTTGTCATAGCAGTTCCGCTCCAGTTCGCCGGATGCCGGCGTTTTCAGATCAAGCACCTTGACGACCCGCGAATCGACCGCCGAAACATCCAGTGCCCCGCTGGTTTCCAGCGACACTTGGTAGCCTTCCTCGACCAGCAAGCGCAACAAATCGATGCAGGCCGGCTGGGCCAAGGGCTCGCCACCGGTGACGGTGATATAGCGTGTTTTATATTGTTTGACCTGATCCAGAATTTCCGCGATGGTCTTTTTTTCGCCGCCGTTGAAGGCATAGGCAGTGTCGCAATAGACACAGCGCAGCGGACACCCGGTCAAGCGGACAAACACGGTCGGCAATCCGACCGTGTTGGCCTCGCCCTGCAGCGAATAAAAAATCTCGGTAATGCGTAACGTTTTTTCCATGCGTATTAAGGCTGGTCCATCTGCATCAATTTTTTAGCCGCCAAATGGGCCGCCGTCGTTCCGGGGTAGTTAACCGTCACGCGGGACAGGTAGTCACGCGCCTTGGCCAGGTTTTTCTGTTCGAACTCGATATAACCGAGCTTCAGCAGCGCATCGGGCACTTTCGGGCTGTTCGGATACAGCTCGACCACCTTGGTGAAAGCCACGCGGGCCGAGTCGATATCTTGGTTGACCTTGTAGGCTTCGCCCAACCAGTACTGGGCATTATCGGCATACTCGCCGGCAGGAAACTGGCTGAGCAAGGCTTGGAACGCCGCGATCGCCTGCGTGTTATGGCCGTTTCTCAACGTTTCATAGGCTTCCTGATACAACTGTTTTTCATTGACCGTCGGAGCGACGCTCTGCGGCGCCGACGACTCACTTGGCGACGGCATCTGCGCGCTTGACGGCGGCGACGCCGTCACCGGCGCATCGCTGGGCTGAACACCCCCGCTCAAGGCCTGCAAGCGCTGATCCAGATCCGAATAAATATTGCTCTGCCGGCTTTTCAGTTCTTCGATAACTTGCGCCTGCTCTTCGACCACGCCACGCAATTGCTGCACTTCCAATTGCAACTGCTCCAGTCTGCCGAGGACTTCGTACAAAGCATTATTGGAAGGCGTGCCGCCGCCGGCATAGGCCGCCCCGCCCGGATAGGTGGAATTGTCGATCACCGGAGGCAGCGGCTTGGGTTGCGCCGCCAGGCTCGCACAAAACGGCAATAATAACAAATATTTGACCTTCATTTAACGACCTTGATAAATCAGTTCGACGCGGCGGTTTAGTTGCCAGGAAGCTTCGTCATGCCCTTCCGCGGCGGGTTTTTCCTCGCCATAGCTGACCACCTCCAACTGCCCTTCAGCGACGCCTTGCACCTTCATCATCCTGGCGACCGATTTGGCCCGTTGTTCGCCCAAGGCAATATTGTATTCGCGGGAGCCGCGCTCATCGGCATGGCCTTGCAGCACCAGGCGTTGCGCCGGATGAGCCAACAAATATTGGGCGTGGGCGGCAATCACCGGGATGAAATCCTGCTGTACCTGGCTGCTGTCATACATGAAATAGATAGTGTGTTTGGACAGAGGGTTCATCGGATCGGTAAATTCCGCGCCCATTTCCTCGGGACTCAGTTCGCTAGCCATCATCTCGCTGCCGCTGATCCCCGTCCCTTCGCTATAACCTGAGGTCGCAGCTCCTTCGACCGCGGCGGCGCTCTGACCGCCTTCCAATAAGTCCGCCTTCTCCTCCGTCGAACTACAGCCACTCAACAATGCAGCGGCCATGGCGACGGCCAAATAAGTTTTGTTCAGTCTCATCGTTTTTCCCCGAATAATAGTCTTTAGTTAAAGCTGTTAAAATTGCCTTCCATCACCGCTCGGCAAAGCCTAAGGCCGCGCGTGCCGAAACA
This sequence comes from Methylomarinum vadi, assembly GCF_000733935.1. Classification (NCBI taxonomy): domain Bacteria; kingdom Pseudomonadati; phylum Pseudomonadota; class Gammaproteobacteria; order Methylococcales; family Methylococcaceae; genus Methylomarinum; species Methylomarinum vadi. The sequence goes on along the minus strand of NZ_JPON01000001.1, from coordinate 3,470,628 downwards.
ATGCGTTCAATACAATTTGCCGTGCTCAAGGCGCCCAGGCGGGTTCGCGCACATCGCCGCTTTCAAAGGCCAGTTTCTGCTGCATACTGCCGTCGACGGAGACCGCCGACAACACCGAATGCCCTCCCTTCTTCGCGGCATACAACACCATCGTGCCGTTTGGAGCAAAGCTCGGCGATTCGTCCAGCCGCCCCGCTGTCAAGACGTTGACGGTGCGCGTGGCCATATCCATCACCGCGATCCGATAATCACCCCGGTTGGCATGCACCATGACGATGCTCTTGCCGTCATGAGAAAAACGGCCTCGGGCGTTGTAATCGCCGCTGAATGTCAACCTGCTGGCCCGCCCGCCGGTGCTGGGCATCATGTACAACTGCGGCTTGCCGCCACGGTCCGAGGTAAAGACGATATAACGCCCATCCGGCGACCAGGTCGGCTCGGTATCGATCGCATAACTTTTGGTCAGTTTATACAGCGAATGATCCAGCAAATTCAAAATATAGATATCCGGGCTACCGTCCTTGGACAAGGTCAACGCTAGCCGGTTTCCGTCCGGCGAAAAGGCCGGCGCGCCATTGATGCCTTTGAAGGCCGCCACCCGTTGACGCTGTCCCGTCGCCAATGTTTGCACATAAACGGCCGAACGCTTACGTTCGAACGACACATAGGCGATTTTTTTACCGTCCGGCGACCACGCCGGCGACATCAACGGCTCCGAGGAGGCGGCGATGGTCTTGGGAGCATAGCCGTCGGCATCGGCCACCTGCAGTTTATATTGCTTCTTGCCGTTGGCTAGGCTGTTGCTGGTCACATAAGCGATACGGGTATCGAATACTCCGGCCTTGCCGGTCAGTTTTTCAAACACCAAATCGCTGATATGGTGTGCGGTGCGGCGCAGGTCATAGGGCGAAACGGTCAAGCGATACCCCATGATCTGTTCGCCCTTGTAGACGTCGAACAATTGGAATTGCACATGGTAACGAGTTCCGCTTTGCCCGACCTGACCAATCAATAAATAATCCTGTCCCAACGCCTGCCAATTGCGGAAACGAACGCTGGCCGCGTCGCGCGGTTTACTCAACATATCGCGTTCCGGCAGAGTCTTAAAATAACCGCTGCGGCTTAAATCCGCCTGAATCACCGCCGCGAGGTCAACCGGCAAACGCCCCGGCGTTTGCTCGGCAAACGGCACGACCGCAATCGGCACCGCCGTTTCCACCCCCTTGGTGATTTCTATCGTCAATGCCGCCTGGGCCGCATTGATCGATAACGCGACTAACAGAGCTAATATCAATTTTCTCAACAAAACCATTTTTCCTATCCCGCCTGATTGCATTTATCGGACTCTATACGGCCGTTATTCGGGTTTAAATATAAAGGTAAAGGTTCTAAAGTGGCTGGCGAATAAAGACGGATCCTTAGGCACCGGCAGCGGCGAAGCCTTGCGCACCGCATTTTCGGCGGAGCGGTCGAACACCGCGTCGCCGCTGCTTTTGACGACATGCGCGTCCATCACGTCGCCGCTGGCCAACAATTTCACCCGAATCGTACAGCTCAAGCCCTTGTTCGAAGTCATCGGCCGTATCCAGCTGCTATTGACCTTCTGCTGAATCGCCGCCGTCGCCGTGATCGTCGCCTGACGATCCTGTTCCGCCTTGGCCTTGGCCGCCGCCGCTTGCTGCCGGGCCAATTCCTCGCGGCGCGCCTGCTCCGCCTTCTCTCTGGCCAGTTGCTCCTGTTTCCTCTTCTCGGCCGCCAACCGCTCCTGTTCGCGTTTTCTGGCCTCCGCCTCCTTCTGCTCTTTGATCCGTTTTTGCTCGGCCTCGCGCTGTTGTTGCAGGCGTTTTTCCTCGGCCGCCTGCCGCTCCTTTATCTTAGCCAATCTGGCGGCTTCTTCAACCAGCTGTTTTTTCAACTCGGCCTGCCGTTTTTGCTCCTCGATCTTGGCTTGCTTTCTTTGTTCGGCCAGTTCGCGCGCCTTCTTTTCTTCGCGCAAGCGTTGTTCTTGCGCTTGCTGCAAGCGGCGTTCCTCGACCTTTCGTTGCTCGGCCAACTGCTGTTGACGCTCCTTCTTGGTGATCTCGACCTGTTTCAGGCGTTCGGCTTCCTGTATCACTTGTTCGTCATCCAATACCGAGGCTTGAATGATTTCCGGCAACGGCTTTTGCGTCTTGACTTCGGGCTCGCTGTCGTAACTAAAGCCGAACAGTAATAGCAAGCAAATATGCATACCCAGGGCCATGGCAAAGGACAGACCGAATTTTTGCATGCTATTCATGTTCATTGTTCCAGCGGTGAAGTCATCAAGCCGACGCTGGGCACGCCGGCGTTTTTCAACGCCGCCATCACCGTCACGACCTTGCCGTAATCGACCCGATGGTCGCCGCGGATATAGACCTGAGTCTGCGGCTTGTTGCGCAACACCGCCGCCACCCGCACCAGCAATTCCTTAGGCTGTACCGGCTCGTCTTCCTGCTGCTCGCCGATATCGATGTAATAACGGCCTTGCCGGTCGATCGAGACGATCACCGGCGGCTCGTTCTTCTGCTCCACCGGCGCTGTCGCCGCTTGCGGCAAATCGACATCGACCCCGGTTTGCACCAGCGGCGCGGTGATCATGAAGATGATAAGCAACACGAAGGTGACATCAATGTAGGGCACCACATTGATCTCGGCCATCGGCTTTCTTTTGCGAGGACGCCGGCTCATTTGTGCAAGGCCTGCCTGTGCAGCAAGCTGGCGAATTCGTCGATAAACAGCTCGTAACGGCCCGACAGTCTTTCCAAACGCGTGGCGAAACGGTTATAGGCGATCACCGCCGGAATCGCCGCGAACAAACCGATCGCAGTTGCGATCAGCGCCTCGGAAATGCCGGGCGCGACATTCGCCAGCGTCGCATGTTTGATTTCGCCCAGGGCGCGGAATGAATTCATGATGCCCCAGACTGTACCGAACAACCCCACATAGGGGCTGGTCGAGCCGACCGTCGCCAGGAACGGCAAGGTCTCGTCGAGCCGGTCGAGCTCGCGCGACAATTCGATGCGCATCGCCCGTTGCGCGCTTTCGACCTTGATTTCCGCACTGAGATCGCTCTTCTGATGCATCCGGGAGAATTCCTTGTAGCCGGCCATGAAAATTTTTTCGATGCCTTCCGGCTCGATTTGATGGCTGGCCAGTTTGCGGTACAACTCGGCCAATTCGCCGCCGGACCAGAATTCCTCTTCGAAATCATCGGTGATTTCCACCGCCCTTAACAGTTCCTTACGCTTAGTAAAAATAAAGGTCCAGGACAAGACCGAGGCGGCCAGCAGGATCAGCATGACGAACTGGACGACGAAACTGGCTTCCAGAACCAGCTCAATAAAGGAGAAATTACCGCTCATATTAGATGTTCCAAGATTTCGGCCGGAACGGCCTTGGGTCGCATAGTTTCTGCATCGAGACAGGCGATGCGCACTTCGCCCTTGCATAGCAAATCGTCGTCGCGACAAATTTCCTGGGCGAACAGAAAATTGGTTTTTTTCGCTTGGGTGACTTCCGCGCTGACCTGAATTTGCTCGTTGAAACGCGCCGGTTTCAGATAGTCGACTTGCACCGAACGCACGACGAAAATAATGCCTTGTTCCTCGATCAATCGATCTTGTTCGAATCCCAAAGAACGCAACATTTCGGTTCGTGCTCGTTCGAAAAATTTCAGATAATTGGCGTAAAACACCACGCCGCCGGCGTCGGTGTCCTCGTAATAGACCCTGACGGGCCAGTTAAATTTTCCCATGACTCAATCAAGTCTGTTGTTACTGCTTGCGTTAGGTTTCATGATTCTCGACCCAAGCTACCTTGGCGAAGCTCTTCAACTATCGAAGATATCGCCGCTGACCGGTTCCGTTTCCGGCGCGCGCAGGCCAAAATGCAGATAGGCCTTGCGGGTCACGATGCGCCCTCTGGGCGTGCGCATGATAAAGCCTTGCTGCAACAAATACGGCTCCAGCACGTCCTCGATCGTGCCGCGTTCCTCGCTTATCGCGGCGGCCAATGTATCCAATCCGACCGGCCCGCCTTCGAAATGTTCGATCATCGACAACAATAATTTTCGATCCAACGCATCGAAACCGTTATCGTCGATCTTCAACATTTTCAAGGCCTGACCGGCGATCTCGCGATCGACCATGCCATCGCCCTTGACCTCGGCGAAATCGCGCACCCGTCGTAATAACCGGTTGGCGATGCGCGGCGTACCCCGGGAACGTCGCGCGACTTCATCGGCGCCGCCGCTATCCATGCCGATACCCAACAGGCCAGCGGAACGCACCACGATGCGTGCCAACTCGTCGACAGCGTAAAATTCCAGGCGTTGCACGATGCCGAAGCGGTCGCGCAACGGCGACGTCAATAATCCGGCCCGGGTGGTCGCGCCGATCAGCGTAAACGGCGGCAAATCCAGTTTGATCGAACGCGCCGCCGGCCCCTCGCCGATCATGATGTCGATCTGGTAATCTTCCATGGCCGGATACAGGACCTCCTCGACCGCCGGACTGAGGCGGTGGATCTCGTCGATGAACAAAACATCGTGCGCTTCCAGGTTGGTCAGCAGGGCCGCCAGATCGCCGGCCTTATCTAGCACTGGCCCGGAAGTCTGGCGAATATTGACGCCCATTTCGGTGGCGATGATGTTGGCCAACGTAGTCTTACCCAAGCCCGGCGGGCCGAAGATCAAGACATGATCGAGCGCCTCGTTGCGACCGACCGCCGCCTTGATGAAGATCTCCATCTGCTGGCGCAATTCCTGTTGTCCGACGTAATCGGCCAGGCGCTTGGGACGAACTGCCCGATCCTGACGTTCTTCATCCAGCGAAGCTTGCGCACTGATCAAGCGATCGCTTTCGATCATCGTACCGCTCCTTGCAGGGCTAGACGAATAATGTCTTCACAGCGCTTATCCTCGCTGGCCACGGCACGCACCATCTTGGCCGCATCCTGGGGTTTGTAGCCCAGTGCGCACAGCGCCGAGATTGCCTCCTGGCTCGGATTGGCGGCGGCAAAGCTTTCCGGGTCGGCGCTTACTTTAACGTCCGTAGCTGAGGACTCGCTTAAATCGGGCAATCGATCGCGCATCTCGATGATCAAACGTTCGGCGGTTTTTTTGCCGACACCTGGCAGACGGACCAGCGCATGGCTGTCATGTTCCTGGATGCAACGGTGAAATTCCTCGGCGCTGAGGCCGGAAAGAATCGTCAGCGCCATTTTCGGGCCCACGCCATTGACCTTGATCAACGTCCTAAACATCATGCGCTCCTGTTCGGTGGAAAAAGCGAACAAGATATGCGCGTCCTCGCGCACCACCAGATGGGTAAATAGCCTGATATCCTCTCCCAGCGCGGGCAAATCGTAAAAGGTGGTCATCGGCGCCTCGACCTCATAGCCGACGCCTTGCACATCGATCAGCAATTGCGGCGGCGCCTTGGCAACCAGTTTGCCACGCAAAAAACCAATCACAACCGCACCTGCCGCAAACGTTTTTCGGTTTCCCGATGATGGCTATGGCACAGGCAAATACCCAATGCATCGCCGGCATCGACCTGCATCTCGCCTTGAATATTGAGCAAAATTTTTACCATGTGCTGCACCTGTTCCTTTTCGGCATTACCCTTGCCGACCAAGGCCTGTTTGACCTGACGGGCGGCATATTCGTAAACCGGCAAATCGTTGTTCAACGTCGCGCAAATCGCCGCGCCCCTGGCCTGGCCCAGTTTCAACGCGGAGTCCGCATTCTTGTGCATGAACACTTGCTCGATCGCCATTTGCTGCGGACGGTAAAGCGCAATCACCTCCGTCACGCCGTCAAAAATCTGCTTCAAGCGTTGCGGAAAGGATTCTGCATTAATACGGATACTGCCGCTGGCAATATAGCGATTACCCTGCGGCGATGATTCGATGATGCCGTAGCCGGTAATGCGCGAACCGGGGTCTATTCCAAGAATTCTGGTCAATTGTTATGTGCTCTCAAAACCACACGAGTTGCGAATGGATAAATGACTTCAATGCCGGATGGTCTTAATAATAGGCCGTTTACTGCCGGGACAGCAAACGGCCATTATTCCATCACTGTTGCTCGGGACAATAAAACAGTCATTCTCCCTGTTTGCATTCGCTCAATCTTCGCCCAGACTCTCCAGGATTTCATCGCTGATGTCGGCATTGGAATATACATCCTGGACATCGTCCAGGTCCTCCAGGCGTTCGATCAGGCGCATCATTTTAGCGGCCGCGTCGGCATCCAAGTCGGTCTTATTGTCCGCCTGCATAGTTACCTCGGCATTGGCCGGCTTGAAACCGGCCGCGATCATCGCTTCCTTGACCGACAGATAGTCTTCCGGCGTGGTCATCACATCCATGGAACCATCGTCGTTGGTAATAATATCTTCGGCGCCGGCTTCCATAGCCGCCTCCATCAAGCTGTCTTCATCCACCGAATCATCGTAACTGATGATGCCGACTTTATTGAACATATAAGCCACGGAGCCGTCGGTACCCAAATTGCCCCCCGCCTTGGAGAAGGCGTGGCGTACTTCGGCGACGGTCCGGTTGCGGTTGTCGGTCAAGCAATCCACCATGACCGCCGTGCCGCCTGGGCCGTAGCCTTCGTAACGAACTTCCTCGTAATTAACACCATCCAGCGCCCCGGTCGCTTTTTTGATGGTATTCTCGATCGTATCCTTTTTCATATTGGCGCCTAACGCCTTGTCGATCGCCGAACGAAGTGCCGGATTGTTGGTCGGGTCCGCGCCAGCCTTGGCCGCAACGGTAATTTCCCGAATCATTTTGGTAAAAATTTTGCCTCGTTTCGCATCCTGGGCGCCTTTACGGTGTTTAATGTTCGCCCACTTACTATGTCCTGCCATGTTTTCTCTCTTTCGTTCTTAACTAATTCTTCTATCCTGTGATTGCTCAGTAATGAAGCTGTTCTAAAATCGAAGTTGGGTTCGTTTCATTCAACCCAACCGATGGAGCGCCATATTTTCTCGCTAAGGGCGACAAAGACCTATTGCAGGAAAATCATGCAACTCAACCGTTTATAGTGTCAGGTTACGCGCCAGTCCAAACCCTATAGACGGAAGAAAATCGAAGTTTGCAGCCGGCTTTACCCATCGACAATTACTGGATCAATCGATAATTCTATCATTCAGCCCAAGGCATATCGAACTCGTTTATGTCAGATAACTCAATAGCGCCGAAAGATTCGGCTCGACCACGAAATAATCGGCCTGCTCTCTGACCGCCTCCCTGGCCACGATGCCGCCGAAACCGATCACCGTCGCTCCGGCCTGTTTGGCTTCGAGATCGGTCTTGCCGTCTCCGACCATCGCGACGGAACCGTTGCCGGCGATGATCCGCCGACAAATCTCGGCTTTGCCGCCGCTATAGGCCAACGGCGAAGTCTTGTCGAAGCCTCGGTATTCGCCTTGTTCGCTAAACTCGATATCCACGGCATGCACCTGTTGCGGCGGCACGCCAAGAAATTCGGCCAAGGGCAATATCGCCTGGCGCAGACCGCCGCTGATGATATGGACCTGTTTATGCTGTTGCTGCAATTGGACGATCGTTTCACGAGCGCCGGCGACAACCTCGTCGATGTAAAGCTGTGCCAGCCAATCGATCGCGGCCTTGTCTGGCTTGATCAACGACAACCGGTTTTCGTACACCTCTTCCAGCGCCAGCTCGCCATTCATCGCCGCATTGGTCAGCTGCGCGACCTGCTCGAACCTGCCGCTGCGGCGCGCCAGCTCGTCTATCCCTTCGACCCGGCTCAAGGTGCTGTCGCAGTCGAAGCAAATGGTTTCGTAGCTCATAGATGTATCTGTTTGACCGTATGTACCGCCGGAATATCGCAAACCGCCTGCACCAGTTTCTCGTCCAACGGATCGGAGACACTGATCACCGCCATCGCCTGTTGCTGGGAATCGGCCATGCCCACCTGCATCCTGGAAATATTGATATTCGACTCGCCCAATACCGAACTGATCGCCGAGATGACTCCTGGCTTGTCGTCGTGGCGGGTAATCAACAAGGTGCCTTCCGGCACTACCTCGATTTCGAATTGATCGATACTGACCAGGCGCGGATGACAATCCCCCAACAAGGTCCCCTCCAACGATACGGTGCGTCCTTGGCAATGGCCGGTTACCTTGATCAAAAACAGATACCCCTGCGATTCCTCGGTCTTGGTCTCGATCAGCGAAATTCCCTGACGCTTGGCGATGCTTTCGACGTTGACGCTATTGACCGGCGTATCGAATTGATCGGCCAGCATCCCCACCAGCGCCTCGACCGAAATGGGACGGATTTCGACCTCGGCAGCCTTGCCATAGGTGCCGACCTCCAGTTTTTTGATCGGCGTATCGACCAAATTGACCAGCATCTTGCCCAATATCTTCGCCAACATCATGAACTGGCGCGATTTTTTCAGCTCTTCCGCCGACAGACGCGGCAAGTTCAACGCATTGACGGCCTCGCCCGTGTTCAGATAGGTCACGACCTGCCTGGCAATCTCGACGCTGACCGCCACCTGCGCTTCGCGGGTGGATGCGCCGAGGTGCGGCGTAAAAACGATGTTATCGAGTTTCAGCAAGGGGGAATCCTTGGGCGGTTCGTGTTCGTACACGTCCAGGGCCGCGCCCGCGATGTCGCCATTCTCCAATGTCTTATAAAGCGCCTCCTCATCTACCAGGCCGCCGCGGGCGCAGTTGATCAAAATGGCCGATTTCTTCATCATCGCCAGCTGTTCGGCACCGATGATACCGCGGGTCTTTTCCGTCATCGGGCAATGTAACGTCAGGTAATCGGCCTGCTTAATCAACTCTTCCAACGTGACCGGTTCGGCACCATATTCGGCGAACACCTCCGGCGTGACAAAGGGGTCGTAGGCGATGACCCGCATTTTCAAGCCGTTACCCCGTTGCGCGACGATACGGCCGATCGTACCGAAACCCAGAATCGCCAAGGTCTTGTGGCTGACTTCGGCCCCCATCAGTTTGCTGCGTTCCCATTTCCCTTCCCTGACCGAAAGATTGGCTTGCGGCAGATTACGACTCAACGAGAAAATATGGCCGATGGCCAATTCCGCGGTCGTCGTGGCATTCGCGTCCGGCGTGTTCATGACGATCACGCCCAGTTCGGTGGCCGCCTTGACATCGACATTGTCCACCCCGATACCGGCGCGGCCGACCACCTTCAGGTTCTTGCCCGCTTTCAGCACTTTTTCGGTAACCTTGGAGCCGCTACGTATCAGTAACGCATCGAATTCCGGAATCAATGCGCACAGCTCGTCTTCAGACACGCCGGTTTGAATGTGGACTTGAATGCCTTGCTGCTGATTCAAAAAATTAATGCCGTCGTCAGCCAATTTGTCCGAGATCAATATCTTCTTCATTTACCTATCATCCAGGGTTTCGGGGTCGCCCATTATTTTAACAGCTTTGATATAATTGCAATAATTCACCCAACAGAATTCTTCATGACGGAACAATCCGCTTCTTTGCTCTCGGTCTCGGCTTGGAAACAGCGCCTGGTGTTCTGGTGCGGCGCCATCATGGTCGGCCTATTAATTGTCGCCATGACGATGCTCAGCGAGTGGGCGGCCGAAACCTATCGGCAATTATCCTTGCGCTACTTCTGGTTCAATTTCCTGATCGCGCCGCTGGGATTAAGTATGATCGCCTGGTTGACCTTTCGCCTGTTCCCCGGTTCCGAACGCAGCGGCATCCCGCAAGTCAAGGTGGCCCTGGAAATCAGCGACAACCTCAGTCAACGCGAAAAGCTATTGTCGTTGCGTATCGTCGTCGGTAAGATGCTGCTGCCCATCATGGGGCTGTTGTCAGGCGCCTCGGTCGGCTTCGGCGGTCCCGCCACCCATGTCGGCGCATCGTTTATGTCCTCGCTGGGCAAAGCGGTCAGATTTCCCACCCATTACATGGAGAAAGGCTTGATTTTGGCCGGCAGCGCCGCCGGTTTTGCCGCCATGTTCAGCGCTCCCCTGGCCGGCATCATCTTCGCGATCGAGGAAATGGGGCGCGCCTTGGAAGAAAAAGTTAGCAGCATGGTGCTGACCGCGATCGTATTCTCCGGCGTCACCGCCTACGCGATCCTGAACAGCTACATCTTTTTCTCGGACAATTACTTCGTCTTGCCGTGGGACCAAAGCTGGCTGGCCGTCCCGCTCTGCGGCATCGCCGGGGGCTTGATGGGCGGGCTGTTCAGTAAAATCATTCTCAGCGGCAGCCGACTGCTGAATCGCACCGGTTTATCCATCGTAACGATCGCCTTCGTTTGCGGCGGCATCATCGCCATACTGGGGCATTATTCCGGTGGTACAACCTCCGGCACCGGCTATCAGCAAGCCAAGGCGATTTTACAGGGTACAGGCGAGATGGACCCGCTTTACCCCATATTCAAGATGCTGGCGACCTGCGCCACTTATTTCAGCGGCATACCCAGCGGTATCTTCGTGCCCTCGATCGCCACCGGCGCCGGCATAGGCGTCAATCTGGCCCACTGGTTCCCTATCGCCCCGGCATCGGTGATGATTTTGCTCAGCATCACGGCTTATTTTTCCGGCATGCTGCAATCGCCATTGACATCCTTCGTACTGGTGATGGAAATGACAAACAGCAACGAAATCCTGATTCCGCTAATGGCCGCAACATTTTTCGCCACCGCCACGTCAAAATTGTTCAACCCGGTCCCGTTGTACCGTGCCCTGTGCGATAGCTATAAACAAACGAGCGAAGACCAGACAAAAGATGAAACATAAATTGATCTTGGTTGCCGGTTTATTGACCGTTTTGTCCTTGGTTGGTTGGCTTCTAACCGACCCCACCCCCCATCCCGCCCCGAACGTTAGTTTCAAGACCATTTCCAATAAAGACATCAGCCTGCGGAACCTGCGAGGTCGCCCCGTCATCATCACGTTCTGGGCCACCGACTGCCCGGCCTGTATCGAGGAAATCCCCCATCTGCTTGAGTTATACCGCCTGTTTCATCCGCATGGCCTGGAAATGATCGCTGTGGCCATGTATTACGACCTACCCAGCCACGTTGTCGAAATGAGTAAAATCAAACAGCTGCCCTACGACATTGCTCTGGATTTGAGAGCCGAGCTCAGCAAGGCATTCGGCGGGGTCATGCTGACGCCGACAACCTTCCTGATATCGCCAGGGGGGGATATCGTTTTGAAAAAATTGGGGGGGTTCGAACTTAACGCGATGAAACACAACATCGAGGCGATGTTATCGCGGAGCAAAAACGCTCAATCAATGTAATACGAAACAACCTTAAAACGCATAAAAAAAGGCAACTCATTCGGTTGCCTTTTTCATTACCCGGCTTGCGTCCGGTTACGGATAAATGACTTTGGGCTCGAAATAAGCAGCCGGGTATTTCGGATCGAACATTGCTTTTCTTTTCTTGGCCTTGGCCGCCTTTCCGCTTTCTTTGACCGCATCTTTATCGATGTAAACCACTTTCGGCTGAAAATACGCCGCAGGGTATTCGCTGTCGTCACTTTTAGCCGATGCATTTAAGGAAATTAATGACAGTCCGGCAACTGTCAATCCTAAAACAAGCATTTTTTTCATAAACCTAGAAACCTCCAAATAGTTATAAAGCAAACCGCATGTAAGAACCTATTATTTTAATTACCATGGCGACTATGCGGCAATGATTATATTAGTTGTTTTAAATATCCTTCCCTAGGAAAAGCCTATCCGATCTTCACGCTTTAATCTTGGTACAAAAAAGGGCGCATTACCGCGCCCTTCGTTGATCCCATTAAATTTTATGATAGATATCGGCCCCTTCCTCCAGGAATTGATGCGATTTCTCATCCATTCCCTGTTTCAATGCTTCGTTCTCGTCTATACCTTTTTCGGCGGCATAATCACGCACGTCCTGACTGATTTTCATCGAACAAAAATGCGGACCGCACATGGAGCAGAAATGAGCGATTTTGGCCGATTCCTTAGGCAGTGTTTCATCATGGAAAGAACGCGCTTTCTCCGGATCCAGTGAAATATTGAATTGATCTTCCCAACGGAATTCGAAACGGGCTTTGGACATCGCATTGTCGCGTGCTTGCGCGGCCGGATGGCCTTTTGCCAGATCGGCGGCATGGGCGGCGATTTTATAGGTGACGATGCCTTCGCGCACGTCTTCCTTGTTCGGCAAACCCAAATGCTCTTTTTGCGTCACGTAACACAGCATCGCGCAACCGTACCAACCGATATTGGCCGCACCGATCGCCGAGGTGATGTGGTCGTAGCCGGGCGCGATATCGGTGGTCAAAGGCCCCAAGGTGTAGAACGGCGCTTCATGGCAATCTTCCAATTGTTTGTCCATGTTGATCTTGACCATGTGCAATGGCACATGGCCCGGTCCTTCGATCATCGTTTGCACGTCATGTTTCCAGGCGATCTTGGTCAATTCGCCCAGCGTTTCCAATTCTCCGAATTGCGCCTCGTCGTTGGCATCGTAAATCGACCCCGGACGCAAACCGTCGCCCAACGAGAACGACACATCATAGGCTTTCATGATTTCGCAAATTTCCTCGAAATGGGTATAGAGGAAGCTTTCGGTATGGTGCGCCAGACACCATTTCGCCATGATCGAGCCGCCGCGCGAAACAATGCCCGTCAAACGCTTGGCAGTCAACGGCACATGGTGCAACCGCACGCCGGCATGAATCGTGAAGTAATCGACCCCTTGTTCGGCCTGTTCGATCAAGGTATCGCGGAAGATTTCCCAGGTCAGCTCTTCGGCCTTACCATCGACTTTTTCCAGCGCCTGGTAAATCGGCACGGTTCCGATTGGCACCGGCGAATTACGCAGAATCCATTCGCGGGTTTCATGGATGTTCTTGCCGGTCGACAAGTCCATGATCGTATCGGCGCCCCAGCGGATACCCCACAACATTTTTTCGACTTCCTCTTCAATGGAGGATGTGATCGCCGAGTTGCCCAGATTTCCGTTGATCTTGACCAGGAAATTGCGGCCGATGATCATCGGTTCCGATTCCGGATGGTTGATGTTGGCAGGGATGATGGCGCGGCCTCTGGCCACTTCGTCTCGCACGAATTCCGGCGTGATGACGGCCGGAATCGATGCGCCGAATGCCTCGCCGGGATGCCGGCCTTTCAGATATTCACGCATCTCCTCCATGTTTTGGTTTTCGCGGATGGCGATGTACTCCATTTCCGGCGTGATAATGCCTTGCCGGGCGTAATGCATTTGCGTCACATTCATCCCGGACTTAGCTCGGCGCGGTTTGCGGATATGCTCGAATCGCAGGTGTGCGGTGACAGGATCGTGCAGCCGCTCGCTTCCATAAGCTGAAGTCGGACCTTCCAACAATTCGGTATCGTTACGCTCTTCGATCCATTTGCCACGAATGGAACCCAAGCCTTTTTGCAGATCAACCTCAACACTAGGATCCGTATAGACCCCGGAAGTGTCATAAACATAAAGGGGCGGATTTTTTTCCGCGCCAAAATGGGCCGGCGTATCGGACAAGGTGATTTTGCGCATCGGTACACGGATATCGGGACGACTGCCTTCGACATAAATTTTTTCGGATGCGGGATAGGAATCGATTTTTACGCTACTGGCACTACCAGCGGCAATCTCTTTGCGGACAGCGCTCATGCTTATCTCCAAAATTCAATAAATCTCAAGCGCAGGGAAGTGATGGCTTTCCTACGCCGGTGTTAGCCGGATCAGGTTCAAAGGGTTTATCTCAGCCCGTTGCCAAACTCACAGCAACAAGCACCCCTAGCCTTGCGGATAGGCGTCTACGTTAAAGGATTATGCCGTCAAATGCAAGCACACTCGTCTTTCACGCATGAACTATTTTCTTATAAAACAAGAGGTTTTATTAGCAATAAACTTTTAGTCAGCTTTTCTTTCGCGAATGACGCCTTTATTCAAAAGCACAACAAGGCTGTCATATTTTTGTAACATTGTTCATAATGAGCGGTTAACTTCACAACATAACTAAAACTGGATTTTCCATGAATTTAGAACACGTTGCCCATAACCCCAATCGCCATCCCTTCGCCCGAGACCTTTTTAAGGCCGGCACGGCCTTTCTGTTCATCCTAGCCGTCGGTTATTACGTCACAGGCTATGTAATACCAAGCAACGGCAATCAAATATTGATCACGGCAGCTGTCATCGGCGCCTATATGGCACTGAACATAGGGGCCAACGATGTCGCCAACAATGTCGGTCCGGCGGTCGGCTCCAAGGCCGTTTCGCTCTTCGGTGCCATCATCATCGCCGCAATTTTCGAGGCATCCGGCGCCATAATTGCCGGTGGCGATGTGGTCGGGACGATAAAAAAAGGCATTATCGATCCCGCCATGATTCGCGATGCCAACACCTTTATCTGGTTGATGATGGCGGCGCTATTGGCGGCGGCCATTTGGCTGAATATCGCAACGGCTCTGAATGCGCCGGTTTCCACCACCCATTCGATCGTCGGCGGCGTGTTGGGCGCTGGCATCGCGGCCGGCGGCTTGGGGATCGCCAATTGGCCCGAATTCGGCAAAATCGCCGCCAGTTGGGTTATTTCCCCCGTTCTTGGTGGTGTCATCGCGGCTTCGTTTTTATACCTGATCAAGCGCACTATTACTTATCAACAGGATATGGTCGGTTCGGCGCAAAGAATCGTGCCAATCCTGATTGCGCTGATGACATGGGCATTTACCACCTACATTCTCTTAAAAGGGATTAAACATATCTTCAAAGTCGATTTCCTAACCGCAGCGAGCATCGGTTTGGCTATCGCCATTGCTACCTTTTTTTTGCTCACGCCAATACTAAACAACCACCCGCTCAAGCGGGTGGGTTCCAATAACGGACTGAAAGTCCGGATACGCGTCGACTAAACGACGCGTCTTAGTCGGGCTCCATCTTGAAATTATCGTTTGGATTAGGTTCAAAGTGATGCTCCAAATATTGCTTTATCATCTCATCAGTCATTTGCCCCACTGTGGCGCAAAAATAACCGCGGGCTCAAAAATGTCGACCCCAATATCGCTTTTTCAAGTGCGGGAACTCTTCGAACAGATAGCTCGAAGTTCGTCCCTTGATTCGCCTCATGATTTCGCTTGGGGCCATAGTCGGCGGCGCACTCACCAAAATGTGCACATGATCTTTGCTCACGACACCTTTGATAATCCGTATCTCAAAGGCTTCGCATGTCTGCCGCACCAAGTCTCTCACTCGTTCGGCTATTTCATCCTTCAGCACTTTATAACGATACTTCGTAACCCAAACAAAATGATACTCAATTTGGTAAACCGTATGGCTGCCGTATCTATAGTCCATCGCCACCTCCTTGGGCAAATTATCGCAGCTAAAGCTGACCGGCTAAAGCCGGTGGTTTAAACCTTATGATGGATAATTAAAAAGGCGTCAATAAAACTGGAAAACAACAAGGAAAGCGTCAACACCCTGTTCGCGATTCCGTTGATATGTTCCGCGGCCCTATTGAGCTTTGCTCATGGCGCCAACGACGTGGCCAATGCGGTCGGGCCGTTAGCGGCCATTAATGATGCAATCTTCAGCGGCGGCATCGCCAAAAAAGCGGCCATTCCTTTATGGATCATGCTAGTGGGCGCCTTTGGTATCGCTATCGGATTGGCTTTGTACGGCCCAAAACTGATTCGCACCGTAGGTAGCGAAATCACCGATCTGGATAAGACGCGTGCATTCTGTGTCGCCATGGCCGCGGCCATCACCGTGATTTTGGCCAGCCAACTGGGACTGCCGGTCAGCTCGACCCATACCGCGGTCGGCGCGATCTTCGGCGTTGGTTTTTTACGGGAATACCTGAAACATAGCAACGCCAAAAGAATCGCCGAGATTAGGGAACATCATCAGCACGTCGACCCGGAAAAAGTCGAAGCCATATTGCAGGAATTCGAAGCGGCGACGATCGAAAAAAAGGCCGAAATCCTCAAAGAACTCAAGGCAAAAAAAGAGGCCAGCCAATTAAGTCGCAAGGAGCGTAAAAGCCTGAAAAAAGCCTATCGCCAACAACTGGTTAAGCGCTCGCATTTATACAAAATCGCTGCCGCCTGGGTCATTACCGTGCCTTTATCGGGACTGCTGTCCGCCTTTATTTATTTTGCGATTCGCGGCTTTATGCTACCTTGAGATTAGCATGTTTTGCCTTCTCTCCTGGTCGGTTTTGGCGATAATTTGCCTCACCGGCCGGGCAACACCCCCACTAAGATTAGGTGTTATCGTCGTTTCACGTTAAACTTAACGCACAGAACAATTAACTAGAACACTCAACCTCAATCTGCTTCAACAAGCATATTAACACTCAATAGCCAGCCAACTTCACCGAGACCGACAATCCCACATGAGTTTTTTAGCGTTCTGCCCCCACAGAACCTTAACTAAAGTAATGCATTTTGCCCATAGGTTAGCGGGTTGCGTTACGGGCATTGTTGCGTCCCTTGTTTTTTCCTCGATGGCTTTATCGGCCAACCAATCGATCCTGATCGTTGCCGACGCCAGTTCCAGAATCCATGACCAAGTGGTTAAGGAATTACGGAACCACAAATTCCGCCCGGAAGTCAGCGTCGATTATTCCTATAGCGATGAAATAATCGTTAACACTCTTAACCAAAAAGCTTATTCTTTGGCCATCACACTGGGGTTCGAGGCCGCTTTGCTTATCAATCAATCCAATGTGACGACATTAAATACCTTGTTGTCGAGGTTCAGCATCGCGGACCGGCGTTTATGTTTTTCCAGCGAATGCCCAAATTCAACACAGCATTACAGTATTGTCCTCGACCAACCGATTGCCAGGCAACTCAATTTATTAACTACGATATTACCCAGTATAGAGAAAGTAGGCGTTTTAACGGCTAACTTTTCCGCTAACAAGACGACCAAGTTACAACAAGAAACAGTAAAAAGACACTTGCAACTCATCACCCGCCGCATCAATTCCCCCAACGAACTCAATCATCAATTCGACGAACTCTGCAAACAATCCGACGTAATTTTAGCTTTACCGGACCCTATGATTCATAACCGCGAAACCGTTCCCTATCTGTTGTTGACCAGCTATCGCTATAACATCCCCTTCATCGGTTTTTCCAAGGCCTATGTCAACGCCGGCGCCATCTCCGCGGTATTTTCTTCCCCCAAGCAAATCGCCCGCCATATACGGGAATTAGCAGAACAAATATTGACGAGCGGCAGCACGCTAAAACAAAAACTGTATCCCCCTAAATATTTCTCGGTCAGCACGAATAAAAATGTGGCGCAAAGCCTGGAAATCCGCTTGCCCCAAGAAGAACAGATAAAAACAAAATTATTGCAAATGGAAAAATGATTTTTCCATTTAAAGATGTTAACATTCAGTGCATTAGATAATTTATTTACATACCCCCGATGTCGACCGACACAACCGCCCCGCACAAAGCTGCTTTAGAGTTCAAAAGCACTTCTTTGAATGTGCCTGCATTGATCCTAATCAATAATGACCTTGTGCAAATTGAACAGCAATTACAGGAAAAAATTGCGCAAGCGCCGGAGTTTTTCAAACATTCTCCAGTATTACTCGACCTGCGGGAATTAAACAAACACGAATTGCCTCTGGACATAGATGCCATCGTCAACATCCTGAGAGCGAATAATTTTCTCCCCATCGGCATCCGCGGTGGAACGGAAGAGCAAAACCGTTCCGCCATCGGCTTGAACTTACCGGTTCATTCCGTCCACACGGCCCAACCAGCTGCCCCGAATCGCCAACAACCGGCGACCACGATCAATCCCAAGGTGGTCGAAGCCACAACTCAAGCTGAATCCCCCAGCCTGGAAAATAAATTGATCACCCATCCGGTTCGTTCGGGTCAGCGGGTTTATGCCAAGGGAGATTTAATCGTTACCGCGACAGTGAGCGCGGGCGCCGAAATCATGGCCGAGGGCAATATCCATGTCTACGGCCCGCTCCGGGGAAGGGCACTGGCCGGCGTTCAGGGGAACCCCGATAGCCGGATTTTCTGTTTCGATCTGCAGGCCGAACTGATCTCGATCGCAGGTAACTATAAAATCAGTGACGAATTGGACGAAACGGTTCGCCACAAACCCGTGCAGATCCGCCTGCAGGACCAAGCTTTGATCATTACACCTATTTAACCCTTTTGTTGGAGGAACATACTTTGGCCAGAATTATTGTCGTAACATCAGGTAAAGGCGGCGTTGGCAAAACGACGACTAGTGCCGCGATTGCCATGGGACTGGCAAAGAAAGGTCATAAAACAGCCGTTATCGACTTCGATGTGGGTTTACGCAACCTCGATTTAGTCATGGGTTGCGAACGCCGCGTGGTTTACGATTTTATCAATGTCATTAATGGCGAGGCCTCCTTGAACCAGGCCTTGATTAAGGATAAACGCTGCGACAAGCTTTTTATTTTGCCCGCATCGCAAACTCGCGACAAGGAAGCTTTGACCAAAGAAGGTGTCGACAAAGTCCTGAATGATCTTTCCAAGGATTTCGAATATATCGTCTGCGACTCTCCGGCAGGAATCGAGCGAGGCGCAACGCTGGCCATGTATTTTGCCGACGATGCCTTTGTTGTGACTAATCCGGAGGTTTCCTCGGTCCGGGACTCAGATAGAATGTTGGGCATTTTATCCAGCAAATCGCGTCGGGCCGAAAATGGCGAAGAACCGATCAAGGAATATTTGTTATTGTCGCGTTATTCTCCCGACCGGGTTAAACTGGGGGAAATGCTGAGCGTTGACGATGTCCAGGATATTTTGTCATTGCATTTATTAGGCGTCATTCCGGAATCTAAATCGGTATTAAACGCCTCGAACTCTGGCGTCCCGGTAATTTTGGACAAACAAAGCGACGCCGGCCAAGCTTATGCCGACATCGTGGCCCGCTACCTGGGCGAAGAATTGCCTCATCGCTTTATTAATGAAGAGAAGAAAGGGCTATTCGGTAAGTTGTTCGGGAGTAAGTAATGAGTCTTTTAGATTATTTCAGATCCACGAAACCCAGATCAGCTTCTGTCGCTAAGGAGCGTTTGCAGATTTTGGTGGCCCATGAACGGGCCGCCCGTAACCGCCCCTCCTATTTGCCAAAATTGCAACAGGAAATACTGGCCGTCGTACAGAAATATGTTAGCGTCGACGAGGATGCGATTTCGGTAAACTTCGAACAGGATGAAGATCAAGAGACTCTAGAACTGAATATTGTCCTGCCCGACGAGCAAAACAAATAAAATTGATTTTTTTACTAAACCTTCACAGAAGAGGAAATACTATGTCTAATGAAGTCATTGGTGATGCTGCCGGCAAGATCTGGAATTACCTGAATGAAAACGGTGATGCCAGCGTTTCCAAGGTAGCCAAGGAAACCGGTCTGAACAAAACCGATGTCCAGCGAGCCATCGGCTGGCTGGCTAAAGAGGGGAAATTAGGTTTCGAAGTGAGCGGCAGAACCGAAACCTTGTCATTAAAATAATATTCCGGCATTCAAAGTTCCTACATCTATCCGGCTAATGGATTATTTCCATAATTAAGTCAGGATACTTCCGTCCGGTAATCAAACCAGATGGTTACAGCGTGACTTCATCTATCCGCAATAAATCCGCTTATAGCTTCTGGTTAGGTGAAATCGCGCTGCTTATTTTCCTTTTATCGTTTCTTCACTTCTTATCGGCTGGCCAAACTTCGGCAGAAAGTTGAAAGATTGGCTATGCTTCCCCCTGCTATCATTAACTTTCATCAGAATTTTCCTCATGAAAAAACCAATACTCTTTTTATTCCTTGCACCCATGACCGTCGCCGCGCAAATGCCGCCAAATATGGATCAAGCGGCAATGCAGCAAATGATGCAACAAATGCAAGGCATGCGAAACTGTCTGCAAAACATCGATCAAAACGAATTGCAGGCTTTGCAGCAACGCGGTCGGGCCATGCAGGCCGACGTCAAACATCTCTGTTCACAAGGAATGCGCGACCAGGCCCAAGCCACCGCAATGAAATATGCGTTGGAAATGGCCAATGACCCTGCCGTGCAAGCCATGAAAAAATGCGGCGAGCAAATGAAGCAATTCCTTCCCAATATGCCGCAAGATACTTTCCCTACGAGCGAGGAGCTGCATAACAGGCATATTTGTGACCAAATGTAACAAGAAGAACTATCACGCCATAATACGGAGCTGGAACGTTAGCCTCAGTCAATACAGATTTACGAAATGACACCCGCCATCATTGCTGCCAAAAAAGCCAAGATCGATCACAAAATTCACGAATATGCCCACGATACTTCGGCATCCTCCTATGGTGCCGAAGCCGCCGACAAACTAGGCGTACCCGAAACAAGGATCTTCAAAACCTTGATCATCAACCTGGGAAACAAGGACCTGGCGGTCGGCGTCGTGCCGGTATCCGCTCTGTTGAATCTGAAACAGATGGCGAAAGCCTGCGGCGCCAAAAAAGCGGAAATGGCGGATAGCGCCGTTGCAGAGCGGTCCACCGGTTATGTCTTGGGCGGCATCAGCCCTTTGGGCCAGAAGAAACGACTCAAAACGATCATCGATGCTTCCGCGCAAGATTTCGCTACCATTTATATCAGCGCCGGTCGCAGAGGATTGGACCTGGAATTGAGTCCGCAAAACCTGCAGCAACTGACCAACGCGAGCTTTGCCAACATCAGTCAATAAGGACATAAAGCGGCATCAATGCTCCCGATGCCAAATCAAACGGTCGTTTCGATAAATCGACTTGACCCGATGGTAAGGCACCGAATGCACCCCCCCTTCCCGGTCGAGCACCTCGAAGGCGAAATGATCGCCTTTAGGGAATATGATTTCCTTGAAAGCGACGACGATCAAATGCTTTTCCACGCGGTCGTAATACCCAATTTTGAATTCATCCCCGCCCCAAGATTCATCCCAACGAATTCGATTTAAAATTTCCTGTATCGGCTGCATCTTTGTTAACTTTGATGAAATAGAATGGTCCGGCGCCGTCGGTTCTTTGCCTGCCTATTAAGCGGCAAGCAAGCCCCTGCGCAAACCTCCGCCGCCGTAAAACTTTTCGATATCGAAATCAAATTCGCTTGCCCTGGCAATTCTCCTGATCGTATAAGGCTGCCCTGAGGCATCCAAATCCAACCGGGACAGATCGACTAGGCGTTCGGGTTGCGGTTTTTTGTCTTCGTCCAATAACAGAATGATCTTGGGTTTGATTTTAGCCTTGGGATTGACTTCGACGACGATCGCGACTTCGCCGTTGCCCATTTCCACGATGCTGCCCGGCGGATAAATTCCCAGACATTCAATGAATTTAATGGTCAGCCCCGAATCCAAATGACTGTCGCCCTGCTTGGTCATGATGCTGATCGCATCCAGGTGCGTCCGTCCATTCTGACAAACCCGGTCGCTGGTAATGGCGTCGTACATGTCGGCGATCGCGACCATTCGCGCATACGGAGAGATTTGTTCGGCACTCAATCCTCGCGGATACCCGCTGCCGTCCAGTTTTTCATGATGGGTATAGGCGACATCGATCGCGCCGCCATACATGCCGCTGCTACTCATCAGCAGCTTCCAGCCCAGCGTGGTATGGCTTTGCATGACTTTCAACTCCTCCGCCGTCAACCTATCCGGCTTGTTCAAGATAGCCAGTGGCACCCGCATCTTGCCCATGTCATGCATCATGCCGCACAGCCCGATATTGTGCAACTCGTTGACCGGCAGATTAATTTGCCGGCCCAGGGCGATGGCATAAATACAAACGTTCATACTGTGCTGGGCGGTATATTTGTCCCGGCTTTTCAACTGCGTCATCCACATCAAGGCATCCGGATGATTCAGGATGCTGGTGACGCAATCGGCCACCGCCTTTTTGGCCAGTTCGACATTGATCGCCCGCCCCAACTGCACGTCTTCCATGAACCCCCTGACGACCGACGATGTTTGCTGGTAAACGTGACCGGCGTTGTCAATTTCCTGTTCAAAGCTTTTTCTGTTTTGCGGTGGAACGCGATTCGCCAGCCAACCTTTGGAATAAGGCGTATCGCGCGCGGTTCCGACCTTGGCTTTATTTTTCCGGGCGGAATCGATATAGACAAATTCGCATTGCTCCTGCACCGCCTTGATATCCTCGGCGGTTTTCAATTCGAACCCCTGAAACAGAAAATTGGTTTCCAACCAGGGGCGATCCAGCTTTGAGACATACATCCCGATCTGTAAGTCTTTGACGCCGACTTTAGTCAGCTGGATTGAAGTCCCGGGGGAGTCCAAATTATCGTTGATCATTTCGTTTTACCGACTAGTAAGGACGTAACGGACAAGACTAAAAATATAAATATAATAGCTTTATCGCCAATCCTAGCATAGGGCGTCATTCCCGACATCGGCACAATATTGTCGGTCAAGGTCGCTTGCTCGAATTGAGGTGCTTGTTTAATGATTTTACCCTTGTCGTCGACAAACGCCGTGATGCCGGTATTGGTCGCGCGCAACAGGTAACGCCCCGTCTCCAAGGCGCGCATTCTGGCAATCTGCATATGTTGATGGGGCTCTAGCGAATCGCCGAACCAAGCGTCGTTGGTGACATTGATTAGGTATGCCGCTTCCGGCAAGGCGGGCAAGAATACCGACGAAAAGGCGTCTTCGTAACAGATGGAAGTCGCGAACGGATAGCCGCCGGCAACCATCAAAGGCTGATCGTTGCCGCCGGGCACGAAATTCCCCAGATTGACCCCCAGCAGTTCCAAAACAAAACCCGACAGCGGCTGCAGCGGCAGATACTCGCCGAAAGGCAGTAAATGGTTCTTCTTGTACTCGCCTCGTTGCTTACCTAGGGTCAAAACCATATTGTAATTTTCCTTGGCGCTTTTGCCCTTGGCCGGCAAACTGACGATCAAGTCGGTGTCGTGTCGCCTGGCTTTTGCCTCCAAAGGTTCGATATAAAAATCCTCAACCTGATGCAGAAAAGCCGGAATCGCGGTTTCCGGCCAAATCACGACATCGGAATCCCAATGCGCCTCGGTCAAGCGTTGATAACTAATCAAGGTTTTGATGCGGAATTCGGGCAACCACTTTTTATCCTGGGCGACATTGCCTTGAATCAGCGTGACTTTGATGGCCTTGCCCCTCGACTCGGTCCAATCGATCAAACTCAGAGCGAACCCGCCGCTCCACAGCAAGAGCAATATAAGCGACGCGCGGAGCCACAATGCCCGTTGCCGGATAGTTTCGGCAAGCAATATTGCCGAAAGCAATAAAATAAAACCGGTACCGTAACTGCCGAGCAAAGGAATATAGCCGGCTAACGGCGTATCCAACTGCGTATAGGCGACCTGTAGCCAGGGGAAACCATTCAATAACAAATAACCACGCACATAATCGATCAATATCCAAATGGCCGGCAGCAGGACAACTTTGCCCCAAACGCCTTGCCGATTTTCCAATTTGGCCGTTAAATAAGCCGTCAGCGCGGGAAATATCGTCCAGAACAGACAAAAGAAGGCGGTCAACAAGCCGGCGCCGATATAATGCGCCCCACCGTAATCGTGAATACTGACATAGACCCAATGGACCCCGCTGCCATACAAGCCGACGCCGTACAGGAATCCGCGCCACAACGCCCGTCCGGGCGAAACGCCTTGCCAACTGTAAAAGGCAAAAACTAACGAAAACAGGCTTAACAACCAAACATTGAAAGGAGCGAAGGACAACGTCATCAATCCGCCGGCAAGCGGCGAGAGTAATTCCCATTTCCAATTGAAGATGAATTTCATGTATTCCGTCCGGTAGAAAAAGCCGGGACAGACTAACAAACTTACCAAACGGGGTAAAATTTCTCTAACAAGACCCATTCAACGAAAGTTCATAAACAATGATAGGCCGATAATTTCATCACTTAAAATATGGAAATATTCCCTTTTTTTGCTATCATCACTCCCAGGCCAATTTTCATACCTGAATAAACCGTTATTCCGCTTCCTTTCATTTCCAGCGTCACTGTCAATGCCCGCTCTGCATAGTCTGGATGAATCCGAAAACCGTCCACCCCTCGCTGCGCGAGAGGACCCACATTTGTCAGCGGATTTTCCGGTACATTGGCACAGCACCAACCTCATCGGCTTATCCAGCGCCTATGTCGCCAGCCAGGCATTCAATGACCGACCTTGCCCAGTACATATCGCCGGAACCCGCGAAAGCGCGCCGGGCTTGTTCGAGCTCTTGGCTGGACAACACAGCCGCGAACAATGCGGCCGGACTTTTCAGGACTATATGGCGGTCGTTTTCGGTTATGAGAGCGAGCAACGACTGCGCGAAGATAGACACGGCCGACGCCGTTACCGTAACAGTTATTTGCGACTGATTCAGGATTGGGGAATGGATTCGAACAATGCCCAGGGCGCCGTTTTAAAGGGTTGGGTGGAAAGCCGCTTCGGCCTTTTTCCGACCTATCATAAGCAAAAAATTGGCAGTTTCATGGACAAATCGTGGCTTGTCTATATCGAGGAAAAAATGAACAGCCGCTACCACAACAACTGCATTTACATGCAGTTGGACTTGCTCTATGAGTTTTGCCAATGGGTGATAGAGCGCTTCCACTTCCCTGCCGCCACACACAAAATCCTGTACCGGGGCGTCAATTCCCTGGACGACGACGGTATCGATGTAAACAACGATAAACAGCATAAAATAGTCCGTTTCAACAGCCTGGTTTCTTTTACCGATCGCCCCAGTATTGCCAGTGAATTCGGCGCCTATATCCTGGAAGTCGAGATTCCGGTAGTCAAGCTTTTGTTTTACAACGAACTACTTCCTCACCATGCCTTACGCGGCGAAGCCGAATATCTGGTCATTGGCGGCGATTACCGGGTCAAGATACTGCGCTAAAAGATCGAACAACTAACATCGGCATTGTTCGATTTGAACCTTAACCCAATGTAATGGTGACGACCGGCCCGAACAGTCATTTCGTATCCCCTTTCGTCTCCCTGACTTTATCCCACGCGAATGAGGCGTTAAGGTAAAATACTTGTCCTTTTATCTTTTTTTTCATTTTGCCCTTAATGACAGAATATTCGCTTTTCGCCACCACCCCCAAAGCCATGGAAGGGCTGTTGGCCGACGAAATCCGCAGCCTCGGCGGCAACAACATCCGGCAATCCTTAGCCGGTGTATCATTTGAGGGCGACCTCGAGACCGCCTACCGCTGTTGCCTGTGGTCGCGAACCGCCAACCGCATTCTGTTGCAGCTCGACCACTTCGAAGTCGACTCGCAAGAGGATTTGTACGACGGCGTCAAGAAGACCAACTGGTTCGAACATTTGCAACCGGAAGGCAGTTTCGCGGTCACCTTCAGCGCTAAAAACAACAAAGCGATCAACAACACCCATTTCGGCGCGCTGAAGGTGAAGGACGCGATCGTCGATCAAATGCGCAGTAAATTTCACAAGCGCCCGCGTATCGACACCCGACAACCCGATATCCATATTAACGTCTATTTGCAGGGCAAGACTGCGCAATTGAGCCTGGACCTGTCCGGCGAGAGCCTGCACAAGCGCGGTTACCGCGACACCAGCATCGCCGCGCCGATCAAGGAAAACCTGGCGGCTGCCATGCTGCTGCGCAGCGGCTGGCCCGAAATTGCCAAGGCCGGGGGGTCTTTGCTGGACCCAATGTGCGGTTCCGGTACGCTGTTGCTCGAAGGCGCGCTGATCGCGGCCGATTTCGCCCCCGGATTGCTGCGGGAGTATTTCGGCTTTCTCGGCTGGAAAAAACACGCTGCCGAGATTTGGCAACGGCTGCGCGCAGAAGCCGAACAACGCCGAACGGACGGTATCGCCAACTTGCCGGTCATAGTCGGCTTCGACCAAAGTCGCCGCACCGTGGCCACCGCGCTGAAACACATCGAAAATGCCGGCTTGCTGCATAAGATTCACGTCGAAAAACGCGACATCACTCTGGCGGAACCGGCGGAAAGTTGGCCCACGGGTTTAGTGATCTGCAATCCGCCTTACGGCGAACGACTGGGCGACGAAGAACAAACCGCCGAACTGTATCGTCAATTCGGCGAAATCATGAAACAACGTTTCGTCGGCTGGCAAGCGGCGATAATTATCAGCAATCCGGAATTAGGTTTTCGCCTGGGCATTCGTTCCCGGAAACCGATCACGCTCTACAACGGCGCACTGGAATGCAAGCTGTTGCGTTTTGCGATCGAACCCGAGGCGTTCTTCGTCCCCAAAAGCAAGACCGCGCAAGACCGGATTGAACTTATTCTGCACAACAGCCGCGACAGTCAGGCGGAGATGTTCGCCAACCGGCTGAAAAAGAACCTGAAGAAATGGCGCAAATGGGCCAAACAGAACGATATCCGCTGCTATCGGCTGTACGACGCCGACCTACCGGAATACGCGGTCGCTATCGATGTGTATCAGGGAGAGAAAACCTGGGTCAATGTCCAGGAATACGAGGCGCCCAAGTCGATCGACGAAGACAAGGCCAACGACCGCCTCGCCGGCGTGATGGCGGAAATTCCCAGAATACTGGAGATTCCCTCGAACCAGGTTTTCCTGAAAATACGTCGCAAGCAAAAAAGCAGCGAGCAATACGAAAAACAAGGCGATCAAGGCCATTTCCATGTGGTCGAGGAAGGCGGCTGCCGATTGTTGGTGAATTTCGAGGACTACCTCGACACCGGGCTGTTCCTCGACCACCGCCCCATCCGCCTGCGCATCCAGCAACAAGCCCAAGGCAAGCGCTTTTTAAACCTGTTCGCCTACACCGCTTCGGCCACGGTGCATGCCGCCAAAGGCGGCGCCGTGTCGTCGACCACGGTGGACATGTCCAACAGCTATCTACAATGGGCCAAAAACAATTTCGCCTTGAACGGAATCGGGAACGAACACAAGCTGGTGCGGGCCAATTGCATGGCCTGGCTGGAAAGCCAGGCGCAGGCGAAAATCAAACCGCAATTCGATTTGATTTTCCTGGACCCGCCGACTTTTTCCAACTCCAAAAAAATGGACGAAGCCTTCGATATCCAGAACGATCACATCACCCTGATCAGTAATGCCGCGAGTTTATTGGCGCCGAACGGTATCTTGTATTTTTCCACCAACTTCCGCCGTTTTAAAATGGATAGCCAAAAACTGGCGCATCTGACTATCGAAGACATCAGCGCCGAAACCATACCGGAAGATTTCGCCAGAAATCCGAAAATCCATTACTGCTGGAGCATCCGTAAATGATCGAAGCCATCCACATCACCGTTAGCGGCCGGGTACAAGGCGTCTATTTCCGCGCCTTCACCCAAAAACAGGCTAACAAGTTGAACCTGACCGGTTACGCCAAGAACCTGAGTAACGGCGAAGTCGAAATCATCGCCTGCGGTAACAAAAGCCAGCTGGAAAAATTAATCGCCTGGTGCCATAAAGGACCGATCATGGCCAAAGTCAGCTCGGTCCAGACCAAGCCATTGCCGGAGGTACCGCAATATCACGGCTTCGATATCCGATAGTCTTATTGGTTAAATTCCGAGCCGATAATATGGATAAATCATTAGCGAAGCTTGAAGAGCAAAGACACATACTCATAGAAAAAATGGATACGTACATACTCAGCGAAAAACCGTCAACGGAAAAAGATTACGAGGCTATCCTAACCCGAATATTTCATGATAGAGGCGGGCTAAATCCATGCGGCCACTTGATGCTATCCAAAATCAAAATGGTTTTTTTTAGGTCTCGACCAGGCGGCCCGATTACATCAATAAACGTTTAGAGAAATTGGTTCTAGTCACCAACAGCCCCCAATAAGAAAGAAAAATGTTAACAGTCAACAACTACGACTTTTATGCATTTAACGCAATCCATTTTCTGAGCGCCCGATCTGGAAAATGCACTTTCCCCTGCTCAACATAACGTATCGCCTTGCCCTGTGGTACCTAATCATCACAAACTCCCACCACCCTGTTTGAAATGGGTTTTCGACAATATCAACTTGTTAGCTTCAGGAGCACCAGACTCGTTGCCGACTGACACCGATAAAATTGACAGATCCGAGAAATTTCATTGAAAATGGAATAATTTTTGTTAAAAACTAAAGCGTTGAATCACGACGACCTTTTTTCCAGATGTCCCGCCACATTACCGAAACTTTGCGCGACCTGCGCGAACAATTCAACGCCGAGCTCCCTCAGCGAATACAAGCGATTCGCGACCAATATCGACTGTGCGCCCCCCCAAAATGGCGAGCTAACGAAACCCGGCAGTTACGTCGGCTGCTCCATAGCCTAATAGGCGCCGCCGAAACGTTCGGTATGTCCTCTCTGTCCGGTATTGCGTACAATTTAGAAGACCGGCTGACGACGTGGCTGCAAAGCAACGAGGTACCCGACGGCGAAACCTGGCAATCCATCGGTTCATTCATCGATTGCATGCAGCAAATAGCACGCGAGCAAACTAGCGATGCTACTTTGCCACCCACCTTATCGATTTCAGTCGCCTGCCGTAACGATTCCCCACTGATCCATTTAATCACCGGCGATAGTGAATTTAAATATACATTGATAAACGACATCGAGGCGACCGGTTTTCGGCCCCACCCCTTTGCCGAACCGGGCCAATTCAGGCTTTCCCTGGCTCATTCCAGCTCCGAACTGCCGGCCGTTGTCATCCTCGATAGCCGAGAGTGCAATGACCAAAACGAATTAGCATTGGCTATCGTCAAATTGGGACTCGACCAGAATGCGAACATTCCACTGATCGTCATTGGCCGGCACGATGACCTGTCCCATCGATTGCAAGCAATGCGCGCCGGAGCCAGCCATTACCTGGCCAGGCCACAAGTCGAGGATCGTTTGCCCGGGATCCTCGAAACGCTCACCGCGCGCAAACCGCAAGTCCCTTATCGCGTCCTTTTGTTACACCACGACCCTGTCTTGCTCGCCGTCCATGCCACGACTCTTCGTGCGGCCGGCATGCAGGTCCGCACGTCAAACGCCCCCCTGGAAATCCTGACACTTATCGACCAGATTTCACCCGAAGTGCTCATCCTGGATGTTTTCATGCCGAATGCCGACGGCCAGGAGTTAACCGCTCTATTACGTGAACACGAAAATGCTCCCTATCTTCCGGTGTTGTTTCTAACCGCCGATACGGAGATGACTCGACGAGTATTGGCCAGCAATCCCGGCCACGACGCATTCCTGGCCGAACCGGTTCAAGCCGATAGCTTGATCCGGGAAGCGACCCGCTGGGCACGCTGGAAACGGCAAAAAAACACTTTACGCCGCGAACTGGCCAGCTCGCGCTATGAACTCGAGCGTGAACATACCGCGATCAATGAACACGCCATCGTTAGTGTAACCGACCGGGCCGGCCACATCACTTACGCCAACGACAAATTTTGTCACATCAGCGGCTATGTCCGAGAAGAACTGTTAGGCCGCACTCATCGCATTGTCAAATCGGACGAACATCCACCGGAGTTCTTCAAAAAATTATGGCAAGTCATCATCAGCGGCCAGATTTGGCAGGGAGAGATCTGCAATCGACGTAAGGACGGCCGTCTTTATTGGGTTAAAACGACCATTACTCCCTTTTTCGACGATCGCGGCAAACCCTATCAATTTGTCTCGATCCGCACCGACATCACCGAAGTCAAAGAAGCCGAGCAACGTTTGCGTCTGTTACAGCGCGCGGTCGCGGCGAGCAATAACGGCATCACCATCGCCGATGTACAGCAGAAAGATATGCCGCTGATCTACGTCAACCCTTCCTTCGAACGCATTACCGGTTTCAGTCGCGAGGAAGCGGTAGGTCGAAATTGCCGTTTTCTGCAAGGCGGCGACCGCGACCAGCCCGGTCTGACCGAACTTCGCGCCGCCATCGCGGCAGGAAAGGGAACCCGGGCGCTACTGCGGAACTATCGCAAGAACGGCGAGTTGTTCTGGAATCAGCTGCATATCGCGCCGGTGCATGACGAACGCGGACAGGTGACTCATTTTATCGGCATCACCGAAGACGTCAGCGAACGCCTGCGGGCCCTCAATGCCCTGCAGGCAAGCGAGGATCGTTTACGCCGCGGACAACTCTACGCCAATATCGGAACCTGGGAATGGAATGTCAAAACCGGCGAACTGTATTGGTCGGAAAGCATCGGGCCATTATTCGGCTATCCCGAAGGCGAGCTGAAAACGTCTTACGCCAACTTTCTCAGGGCGATTCACCCCCACGACCGTCCGGCCGTGATCGCCGCCATCGACCGTAGCCTGAATAACGACGAGCCCTACGATGTCGAGCATCGCGTCGTCTGGCCCGACGGCACGGTACGCTGGCTATCGGAACGCGGTAACGTGAAACGCGACGCCAACGGCAATTCGCTGCAGATGCTCGGCGTGGTGCAGGATATAGACGATCGCAAGCGGACCGAATTGACGCTGGCGGCGCGGGAAAAAAACTTGCAGATTTTCAAACATATCATCGCCTCGGTGGTCGACGGCGTCGTCACGATCGACAAACAGGGCGTGATCCGCTCGTTCAACCCGGCAGCGAGCGCCATGTTCCGATATCTGGAAGCGGAAGTGGTCGGCCGCAAGGTCAATATCCTGATGCCGGAACCCTATCGATCCGAACACGACGGTTATCTCCAAGATTATCTGAACGAAGGCGAAGGCAAGATCATCGCCAGACAACTGGAACTGACCGGTCTGCGTTCGGACGGTTCGGTGTTTCCGCTGGAAATCGCCGTCAGCGAAATCCATTTGCAGGACGACTTGCTGTTTGTCGGCGTCATGCGCGACATTTCCGCCCGCAAACAGGCCGAACAGGCCTTGATAGATGCCCGCGATGCCGCCAACCGCGCCAACGAGGCCAAATCCGATTTTCTTTCCAGCATGAGTCACGAACTGCGCACGCCGCTGAACGCGATCATCGGTTTCGGACAATTACTGGAGATAGACGACCGTCTGGACGACGATCATAAGGAAGACGTGCAGGAAATCTTGAAGGCCGGCCATCATCTCCTCGAACTGATCAACGAAATCCTGGATCTGGCCAAACTGGAATCCGGGCGACTATCGCTCTCATCGGAACCGGTTGAGCTCGGCCCCGTTATCGAAGAATGTATCGGTCTGACGCGAACGCTCGCCGACAAACGCCTGATTCGGCTGCGCCACAAGAAGCTGGCGGGAAGTATGGTGCGGGCCGATCGCACCCGACTGAAACAGGCGCTGCTCAATCTGATCTCGAACGCCATCAAGTACAACCGGGAAGGCGGCGATGTGACCATTACGGAACGGCAAGTGGCCGACAGTATTCTCGGTATTGATGTCGACGATACCGGACACGGCATCCCTCCCGAACGCCTGCCTGAATTATTCAAGCCCTTCCACCGGCTCGAAGCGGAAAACAGCGCCATCGAAGGCACCGGTATCGGATTGACCATCACCCGCCGGATCGTCGAAATGATGGAAGGCGACGTCAAAGTAGAAAGCGAGGTTGGTGTCGGCAGTCGCTTCAGCATCGAATTGCCCGCTGTCTCCCAGACGGAATCCCACCGGCTTTTCGAACGGCCGTCCGTCCGGGCGATAACGGCACAAAACGACGCCGGGGCCGAGGCCAAGCACAACCTGCTGCTTTACATCGAAGACAATCCATCCAATTTGCGCCTGGTTTCCCAGATCATCGAGCGGCGTCCGCATATACACCTGCTTACAGCCCACACCGCCGAACTTGGGATAGAGTTGGCCCGTAGCCGCGATCCCCAGCTGATCCTGCTCGACATCAACATGCCGGTCATGGACGGTTATCAAGTGCTACGGGTGTTAAAAAACGCCCCCGATACGCGACACATTCCGGTCATAGCCATCACCGCCAACGCGATGCCGCGCGACATCGCCCGGGGCAAGGAGGCCGGCTTCGCCGATTACCTGACCAAACCGCTGGATATCAGACACTTTAACGCTGTTATCGATCATTTCCTGAAACGCGCCGCCGCCGAGAAAGAATAATGACGACTTGGAGCGACAACGTCCTGGGCTTAATCTTTCAGTTCTACGGCCTTGCCTTTTTCAGCCTCTGTGCGGTCACGTTCGCATTACCAAAATTCTATACGGTTCTCAAATTCGCCCGTCATTTGAACTGGTTGGCCGGGTTCGGTTTACTCCATGGCTTTTTCGAGTTTCTGTGCCTGCAGCGTTTGCCGGAATCCACGTCCTGGCTCGATATATCGAGTATTGGACTGTTGATAGCCTCCTTCATCATGTTGCTCGAATTCGGCCGGCGCAACTGGAACACGCTAACTGCTTCAGTCAGATTGGGCGCGGCGCCGCTCTATTCATTGCTCACTGTCGCCCTCATCCTCTTCGTTTATCCTGCGGATGAACCGTTGCCCAAGATTGAGTTGGGCGTCCATTACCTGCTCGGTGCCCCGGCGGCATGGCTTACGGCCTATGTGCTGCTAGCGAATGATTCCGGCGGCCCAACCATCCCCTCTGCCGTTTCGCATCCTGCTTGTCCCTGCCTGAAAGCCGCGGCGGCAGGATTCGCCGTTTACGGCCTATTGACCCTGGTTCCTTCGCTGGACCATCCGTTCTCAACCTCTGGATTGCCCGGCGCGGGGGATTTTTACTGGCTAACGGGGTTACCGGTGCAAATACCCAAGGCGCTAAGCATCATTGTCATCGCGCTGTCGTTCGTCGCCCTGAACCGTCAGGCCGGCATCCTGAATCAATCGAATCTCTTTCGCGTGCTCAATACATTGAACGGTTTCGTCTATCGCTGCCGCCACGACCGCCAGTGGAGCATGGTCTTCATCACCGAAGGCGTCTAAGCCATCACCGGCTATCCGGCACAGGCCTTTTTCTCGGGCACCGAGGTCAATTTGGGCGAACTGATGCACCCGGACGACGCCGAACGGGTCTGGAACAGCGTTGAGGAGGCATTGGCCGACGATCGCGAATTTGAAATAGGCTACCGTATTCGCACCCGAAGCGGCGAGGAGCGCTGGGTCTACGATTGCGGCCGCGGCGTCCGAGACCGGAACGGTCGGCTGCAATACATCGAAGGCCAAATCTGCGACGATACGGCGCGGCGGCAGGCCGAAATCGGCCTGCATATGAAAAATGCGGCCATCGAAGCCTCGATCAATGCGATCGCGATGGCCAGCCTGGACGCCAGCATTTTTTATGTCAACCAGGCCTTCGCCGACCTGTGGCGCCTGCCCGACACCTCGCACGCCTTGGGGCGTTCGCTCCACGAGTTTTGGGCCTATCCCGAACAAGCGAAAAAAATCATGGACATCCTCCTCAGCCGGGGACGGTGGCAGGGAGACTTACGGGCCAAACGGCATGACGGCACGACAGTCGAAGTGCAATTAGTGTGTTATCTGGCCGACGACACCAACGGCGATCCACTCTGCATGATCGGCATTTTCAACGACATCAGCGAACGCCTCGAGGCACAACGCGAGCTGCAACGGGAACGCGACTTTGCCACCGGTTTGATCACTACCGCCCCGGTCATCGTTTTATTGCTCGATCCAGAAGGCCTTATTCGCTATGTCAATCCCTATTTCGAACGATTGACCGGTTTCGGTCTGAACGAAATCGAGAACCGGGACTGGTTCGAGACTTTTCTGCCCGAGGATAACCGGGAGAGCGTCCGCCATGTCTTCAAACAGGTCATTAGAGACGGTTCGTTACATGGCAAGGTCAATTCCATCCAGATCCGAAGCGGAGAACAACGGCAAATCGAATGGCACAGTCAAACGATGTTCGACGAGCCCGGCCGCATGACCGGCGTGCTCGTGATCGGATTGGACATTACCGACCAGCTCCGAACCAATCAAGACCTGATCCAGCGCGAAGCGGAACTGGAACAATTCAAGGCGACTCTGGATCAGACTCTCGACAGCGTGTTTATGTTCGACGCCGACACGTTACGATTCACTTACTGTAATCAAGGCGCCGTCAATCATTTGGGCTACAGCAGGGAGGAACTGCTCGGGTTCCACCCCTACGACCTGAAACCCGAATTCTCCGAACGCCAATTTCGCGCCTTCATCGCCCCATTGCTTTCGGGAGAGCTCGACCGTTTAACCTTCGAATCGATCCATCGACACCGGAACGGCCGGGAAATGCCGGTGGATATTCTGTTGCAATATGTCGAACCGTCCGATCAAGCACCGCGTTTCATTTCCGTCGTCCGCGACATCAGCAAACGAAAACACGCCGAACAGGCATTGCACAACCTGAACCGGGAGCTGGAACTGCGTGTCCTCGAACGTACCGCGGAACTGGAGCGACTAAGTCGCCGTAATGCCTATATCGTCGATGCCGCGATGGACGGCTTTTTTTCCGCCGACCAACAGGGCCGGGTCATCGATTGCAACGACGCCTATTGCCAGATGCTCGGATACCGGCGCGAAGAACTGCTGACGCTGACGATTCCCGACATCGAGGCGATCGAAACTCCGGAAGAAATACAAACCCATATCGATACACTCATCGCCGCGGGACAGGACCGTTTCGACACGCGTCACCGCCGGAAAGACGGCGTCCTTATCGATGTCGAAGTCAATGTAATGCTGAAACATATAGACGATCAGCCGCAATTGTTCGCCTTCGTCAGCGACATTTCCGAACGCAAGCGGACCGAGGCATTGCTGATCAATGCCCGCAAAGATGCCGAGCGGGCCAATCAGGCCAAATCGAAGTTCCTCTCGAGGATGAGCCACGAACTGCGCACGCCGTTGAATGCCATACTGGGCTTCGGCCAGCTACTCGAGTCCGACCCCGATCGGCCCTTAAGCCAAATGCAGGCCGACAATGTGCAGGAAATTTTACGGGCCGGCGAGCATCTGCTTGCGTTGGTCAACGAAATCCTCGATCTCAG
This sequence comes from Methylomarinum vadi, assembly GCF_000733935.1. NCBI lineage: Bacteria > Pseudomonadati > Pseudomonadota > Gammaproteobacteria > Methylococcales > Methylococcaceae > Methylomarinum > Methylomarinum vadi. The sequence goes on along the minus strand of NZ_JPON01000001.1, from coordinate 3,435,669 downwards.
CCGCATCGAAAGCGGACATATCAATATCACCCTGGAACCCCTGCCTATCGCCGATATCATCCAATCCTGTATCAAACAAATCTCCGTGTTGGCTGAACGACGCGACATTCAAATCCGCTGCAAGCTGCCGCACGATAGCGTCGTGCTGGCCGACCCGATCCGGCTCAAGGAAGTATTGCTGAACCTGTTGTCCAATGCCGTCAAATATAACCGCAAGGGCGGCCGCGTCGAAATCACCTGCAGGCGTATCGATGACGCATCGATCGAGGTCGCGATAACGGACACCGGCCTCGGCATTCCCGCCGAATTTATGCCCCGTCTGTTCCGCCCATTCGAACGGCTGGAATCTGCCTACCAGGGCGTTGAAGGCACCGGCATCGGCCTGGCGCTGGCCAAGAGACTGGTCGAAGCGATGCACGGGGAAATCGGTGTCGCCAGCAGACCTAACGAAGGTAGCCGGTTCTGGTTTACCCTACCGGGCGTCGACCTACCCGCCCGAGCCATACCCGATCCCCCCGCCGCCAGCCCTGTGCCTCAGCCGCCGGCAGATAGCGGTCATTCGCACATAATACTGTATGTGGAAGATAATCCTTCCAATTTGAAATTGCTGCAAAAAATGCTGGCCAACCGCTCGGACCTCGAACTGCTGACCGCAATAAATGGAACACTGGGTCTGCAAGTCGCCAGTCAACAACAACCCGAATTGATTCTCCTCGACCTCAACCTTCCGGACATGGATGGATTCGAGATATTACGGCGCTTGCGCAACGACGCCGTTACCCGTCATATTCCGGTCGTCGCGGTAACCGCCAACGCCCTGCCTGGCGATATCGAGCGCGGTATCAAGGCGGGCTTCGCCGATTACCTGACAAAACCCATTGAAATGATATGTTTTTTGACTACAATCGACCGCATAGTTAGACAAAGCAATTCCATTGATTTGACATGTGTCCAGAAGTACTAAAAAACGAACGTATTCTTATCGTCGACGACGAACCGGTCAACCTGAAGCTGTTAGACAGAATCCTCAGGTTGCAGAGGTATCAGAATTTGGCCCTGGAGCAAGACTCGCGCGAAGCCGTCGGGCGTTATCTCGAAGAACGCACCGACCTGATTTTGCTCGACATCAATATGCCCCATCTGGACGGTTACCAAGTGATCGAACAACTCAAGGCATTGCAGGATCCCCTGTTGCCGCCGATCGTCATCCTCACCGCCCAGCACAGCAAGGATTTTCTGTTGCGGGCCCTGACCGCCGGCGCCCGCGATTACATCACTAAGCCCTTCGATCGCAATGAACTGGTCATGCGCGTGCATAACTTGTTGGAAGCACAGCTGGCGCATCGTCTGCTGCACGACCAAAAAGAAGTACTAGAAAAAATGGTGCGCAAACGCACCGAACAGATTCATCGGACCCGTCTCCAAGTCGTCCAACGCCTGGGCATGGCCTCGGAATATCGCGACGAGGAAACCGGCAACCACATCTTGCGTATGAGCCATATTTGTGTGCTATTGGCCAAAGCGATAGGCTGGGACGAAGATCGTTGCGATCTGATCCTCAACGCCAGCCCGATGCACGATATCGGCAAAATCGGTATTCCCGATGCGATCTTATTGAAACCCGGGAAATTCGACGCGGATGAATGGGAGATCATGAAGAGCCATGCCTTGATCGGCGCCAAACTGCTGGACGGCGACGACTCCGATCTGCTCCGCATGGCGCGTGATATCGCCCTGACCCATCATGAAAAATGGGACGGCAGCGGCTACCCCAATGGCTTGGCCGGCGAGGAGATACCACAGGCCGGACGCATCGCCGCTTTGGCCGACGTGTTTGACGCCCTGACTTCGGTCCGACCCTATAAGCGCGCTTGGTCGGTGGAAGCGGCACTGGCCTTCATCAAGGAAAACAGGGGAAGCCATTTCGACCCGCAACTGACCGATGTCTTCGAGCACAATCTCCCGGCTATCGTCGAAATCAAACAACGATTCGCCGAGCCATGAGGTAAATGCCGAAGCATTACTGTCGTCCAACCTTTTCCCGCCGGTTAAATACCAGGGTCGTCTGTCACGGAATATTGACGGCGCGACTTAGTCTGCCATATCGATTTAAGGCTATACCATGCATGACAACGGCTAATAATTGTTTTTTGAATAATCCATTCAAAACCTAAGCGATGCCAGAATTATTACCCTGCACCTTGATAACCTGGGATGAAATGTACGGCTTATGCCGACAATTGGCCTGGCAATTGCGCGCTGCGGACTTTCGTATCGACACCCTCATTGCGATTGGACGGGGCGGCTATGTGCCGGGGCGAATTTTGTCGGACATGCTTGGCATTCATGACCTAACCAGTTTTAAAATTGAACATTACCGCAGTACCCGCAAGGTGTCCGAAGCTTTTGTCAAATACCCGTTAAGCGCCGACCTACAAGGAAAAAACATCTTGCTGTTGGATGATGTTTGCGACAGTGGCGACACCTTTGCCGTGGGCGGCGACCATGTTCGAAACCGCGGCCCGGTAGAAAATCTGCGCACGGCGGTTTTGCACTATAAAACGGTGTCCGCGTACAAGCCAGATTTTTTTGTCGAAACGGTCAGCGATTGGCGCTGGATCATTTATCCGTGGGCCGTGAATGAAGATTTGTCGAGCCTTCTGCGAGAAATGCCGTTTAAAAACGTCGATCTCGGCCAATTGCGGCGTCTTTTCAAGGAACGGCATGACCTTGACGTCACCGACTCTCAGTTGCAAGATGCGGTGTCACTGCTGCAGGACAAAAAGCACACCTAACATCCGCCGGTCAGTTCCATCGACCGCATCAGGCGCAGGCATTTCCACACGATAGCGTTTTGTTACGAAATTGGATTTACGGATGACTGAAACGTCCTGCTGTATCCAGTGGTCAATTGTCGCTACAATCTGTCGCCAAGAGTAAAGAAATTGTTTGAAAGAATCGCCGCTGCGCCTATTTCCTGCCTGATCATTATAACCCTGTCTCTCGAGACGGCGGGAGCTAAAACCAATGAGGAGGTCTTATCCATGCCGGATTCCCGCACCCAAGAAGCGATCGCGTTGATGAACGACTTTGCCGAACGCACCGGCCTGAGTTCCGACCGCCCCCCGCAACGTTATCTGTGGACCGATGCCTTTGCGGTTTGCAATTACATCGGCCTGTCGCGACTGACCGGAAAAAAGCGCTACCAGGAGCTGGCTTTAGAGCTGGTCGATCGTGTTCATCGCACCCTGGGGCAGTATCGCGGCGATGATTCCCGTACTGGCTGGATCGGCGGGTTGGCCGGGCAGGAAGGCGAGGAACATCCCACCCGTGGCGGGCTTCGAATAGGCAAACCGCTACCCGAGCGCACTCCCGATCAAGCTTTCGACGAGCGATTGGAATGGGAACGGGATGGCCAATACTTTCATTATCTGAGCAAATGGATGCACGCGCTTGATCAAGTATCGCGTTCTACCGGTCACCCTCGGTTTAACCTCTGGGCTCGGGAACTTGCCGAGACCGCGCACCATGCCTTCACCTACCTTCCCTCCGCACACGGTCCGCGAAGAATGTATTGGAAGATGAGTATTGACTTGAAGCGTCCACTCGTCTCGTCGATGGGCCAGCATGATCCAGTTGACGGATTCATTACCTTCGCTCAACTCAGCTCCACTGCCGCAAAGCTGCCAACGGCAAATCCCGAACCCAATCTCGAACAAGAAACCCGCCAGCTTAAGGCCATGATCGTAGCGAAGAATATGGCGACCGCCGACCCGCTTGGGCTGGGCGGTCTGCTTATCGATGCCTATCGCCTGCAGCAATTACTGCAACAAGCAGGACCGGCAGACTCAAGCCTACTGGAATCCTTGCTTACGGCGGCACTCGTAGGCCTGCAATATTATGTGATGAGCGGCGACCTGGATATGCCCGCGAAACACCGTCTTGCCTTTCGCGAACTCGGTCTGGCTATCGGACTGCATGCGATCAAACTCATGCAAGAAACATCCAAGAAAAATTCAACGCAATCCTCCCTGCCCGATGGCGTGCGAATAAGGCTACGTGAACTGATGCAATACGTCTCCGTCGGCGAAAAAATCGAGTCATTCTGGCGCAACCCGGAACATAGAAACTCCTCAATCTGGTCCGAGCATCGCAACATCAACGAAGTCATGTTGGCCACCACCCTGGTACCCGAAGGTTTGCTCGTGCTACCGCTGCCCCCATTGAAATAATAGGGTTATTTAGTACCCGCATACTGAACGTGTGAATCTATTGGCTTACCCTCTATAGCTGAGCATTTTTACTATCCTGAAACGGATAACAAATGCTAGAATCCAAGGCGTTTGATCTACTGTTACAGCGGCATCAACCGACTGCGGCTAACAGACTGATCCAACAAGATTTTTTAGCTTAACAATGATCGGCGCGGACTCTGGTAAAAGGGCAAGCGTCCCATCTGCCGGTCTAGCGCGTTTTCTCCATCCCTTTAAAAACTTTTTGTAATTTATAGGGTCTTATTTATTTTTTCGGGCAAAGAGGTTTTTATGAACGATTCTCACCACTTAATAAATATATTCCCGGACAACCTCGACGAAGAAATTCTCCGCTCGTATATTGCGGAAGCCGCATATTATAAAGCCGAAAAACGGGGGTTCGAGCCAGGTCATGAATTACAAGATTGGCTTGAAGCGGAAAAAGAGATTAAAGAGTGTTTAAGCGAATATTTTGATCCTTCCTATTTCCAAGAAGTCACACATTGATCCCATTCTCGAATTTTGTGCAGCCCAGTCTCATGATCCATGCATGATACGCAAATGCCGTGAAAACTAGGATATTGAGCGCCAAGGAAGGCAAACTGAATACCCCCATACCGTCCGGATTTCATTCCTGCTCCCTTGGAAAATAAATGACGCTGCCGCAGGATGTCTTCATACTCACAGCGCACTTTATTGGCTCTTTTCCCCGGCATAACCCAAAATGACAGCAAAATTCTGAAACCGGAAATCGCTTCGCTGAAACACCTATCGTGGATCACAACGATGACTCATGCTTGGAAATATAGCAGTGTCGGTGGCGGACTCTATACATCCTGGCTGAATGTAACTAACATTAAACTTTGCCCAGTTACAACCGGTTTCATGATTCAGGTTCAAGGCCCTATCGTCACTCTGTTAACGCCGTTCGACAGAAACGGTGACATCGATTGGCAAGCTTTCAAACGCTATTTGGCGTCACTTTATTCATGGGGAGTCGGGACGGTCATTGCGAATGGCACGACCGCTGAATTCGCTTCCCTGACCATCGACGAACGGCGGCAGGTTATCGAGTTCGTCAGGAAACATTTCGCCGGCACCATTATCAACAACGTCAGCGCAACCTGCGTCAAAGACGTTCGCGAACTGATCGACGAAACGCAAGACCGCGCGGACCTGTTACTCATATTACCGCCTTATTATTATTCCGCCCGCGAGGACAACGGACTCTGCCGTTTTTTTAGCGACGCGCTGTCAGAAACTCCCTTGCCGGCGATGCTGTACCATTTTCCCCAACATACCGGCAATTTTGTTGGCGTCGATTTAGTCGCCATGCTGCTTGACCGAGGCATCTCGATACAAGGCATCAAGGATTCGAGCGGCGACCTGGATAACGCCCTTCTTTACCGCTCGAACTTCCCCGGAATGCCGGTATTTTTGGGCAACGATGAAAAGGCATTCGAGGTGTTGCAAAAGGGCTTAACCGGTTCGGTGACGGGCGCGGCAAATCCGTTGCCGGAATTGCTGATAACCCTGCAAGCCGAATTTCGATCGTGCCCCGCTAAAGCCCAATCGATCCAACGCTGCCTCGATACCTGGAACGCATTCCGGCAAGCCAGCGGCCATCCTGAAATTCCCTTGGTAAAAGCCGCCATGGGGGCACGAATCGCTGGTTTCCCGCCTCATGTTCGCGCTCCCTTCATGCCCATCCCGAATGCACAACTGGACCAAATCCGAACAGTGATTCACACATGCCTGAACGACTTTCAACGGTTAGTCTCCCGCTAAGTGCCGTATTCAGCCTATTTCAAATAAACTTAAATTACCGATTATTTAAGCCCATAAACCTTCAACTGGCTGCACACCTTCAATTGGTTGTCGGGCACGGTGCAGTTGTCGACATCGCCAACCCGGTAGATCATTACATAAACCCTACCGTTCGCAACCACCGGGGGAATCATCTTGGACATCGTGCCGAGGCCGCCATGGTTGTCGTCGCCGGTACGGAACAAGCGTTTCATCTTGTTGCCCGGCAAAATCGTGGTGGCGTCGTAGGCGACTAGCTGACCTTCGGCGAACCCCTTGTTGACGTCGCCGTATTTGGGGAAGACCGCCCACAAAATAGCCGTGCCGAAATCGACCGCATAGGGAAAAGCGCTTTTGCTCGACGGTTTGCCCGATACCATTAACAACCCGCCCGGCATGCCGCCCGGAGAATCGGTGTTCAACGATGCCAATTCCGCCCCCTCGGCGCGGAAGGTGGGTAGCGTTCCGCCCAATGCCGAAAAATTATAGGACTTCAGCTTGGAATTTTCCCCCCACACATAGACGATGCCTCCCAGCCGATCGCGCTGCGCGAACGCCAGGGCATGGATATGGTGCATTTTATTGAACTGGGGATCGCCGCACGGAATAAACCAATCGTGGTCGCTGTGGCCGGCCGCAGGACACGGCAGGCTGCGGTTCAGATGCTGAACGCGGTCCCAGTTTTCCGCGCTATCTCCACCATAATAAGAGGCCACCAGCGGTGGCTTCGACATCAGCCATTTGAAGCGTTCGTTGCGGCCGAGATTGTATTTGTCCAGCGAGTAAATAATACCGTCCTTGGTGCCTTGCAACAGCAGACTGGAGCCCGGCACCAACAGCGGACCGGCCGAACCGAAATCCCAATCGGCGCCGGCCTTGCCGAAATTGGCCCGGCCGCAGGAAACCTCGGAATGATTGTCGTCCCATAGACAATCATCAGCGGAAGTGCGTTCGTCCAAAAAAGCCTTGTAAAAGTCGATTTTTTCCAGCACGGGCCGGGCGCCGCCGAAGCTGGGAATGAAGCGCAGCTTGACCATGCTTTCGGCCAGATCGACACTGCCGTTGTTGGAGGTGGCGACATAGATCATATCGCCTTCGGTCACGGGCGCCCCGCCGGCATGCCAAATGCCGGCCCCCCAACTGTCGAACGCTGTCGCGCAGAATATCCCCGGTTGGCGGGAAAAGCCGTCTTGCCCCAACAACGCCCGGGTATCGTAGGCGACCACCATGCCGTGCGGGTTTTTGCGTCCGCCCTGATAACTTTCGCCGTTGGCGGCAAAAGCCAGCACCAGGCCATGATTTCCGGTCAACGCCAGTCCGGCCCTAAGCTTCGGATAGACATATTGACGTTTTTGCCCGTTTTGCCAATACACGGCATCGGCATCGTTGAACCAACAGTCGTTGCCTTCCTGAGATTGGCCGTAAATGCGAACCGGCGCGGCCTTTTGCGCACCGTTGGCCGGATCGAGCGAGAATATCCAATAATCGCGGTAACGATTGTCGTTGGCGTTTTTGCGCAACCAGGCGGCGACGAACAGCGTGTTGGTCGACGTGTCGATGACGGGCGTGGCCGATATGCCCCAGGTCGGCGTGTGCTTCCAGATATCCATGTCCTGGGAACTGATTTCGGGACCGAGTTTGATATGGTAGATAGTCGCATTGGTGCGAGCATTGATGCCGACGACTTCGTTCTTCATCGTCGTCACGATCACCAAATCGTCGGCACCGGCCCCGTTTTCCAGCACCAACGGTTGCGTCTCGACCTTGGCGTTAAAATTATAGCCCGAATATTTCATGATAGAGGCGGGCAAGTTTGTTGATATTTGATAAAATTCAGTTACTTATATTGAATTTAACCAACAACTTGCCCATGACAAATTGTACTCCAGCTCAAATAGAATTTCCTCCCTTAAAACGCCGTAAAATAGACGCCCAATTCAGTGGTGGAGCGATCACCAGTGATGGCGGTGTGCTGTTGTTAAGAGCGATTGACCAGCAATTAGGATTAACCGAACGGATAGCGGCGCAGATTCCTGACGCCAGAGCCCCTGACCGCGTGCAACACTCTGTGATCAACCTGCTCCGTCAACGGGTTTATGGCTTGGCGTGTGGGTATGAGGATTTGAATGATCATGACACGCTCAGAAATGATATCGCCTTTCAGACGGCGGTGGAAAAGGATCAGACATTGGGCAGCCGATCCACCTTGTGCCGGTTTGAGCAGCAGGCGGATCGCGCCTTGATGTGGCGCGTTCATGAGGAACTGGTGGCGCAGTTTATCGCTTCGTATGAGACACCGCCGAAATCGTTGGTCCTGGACTTCGACGCCACCGACGATCCGGTTCATGGCGAACAGGACGGACGTTTTTTTCATGGCTACTATCGGCACTATTGTTTCCTGCCGTTGTATGTCTTTTGCGGCCATCATTGCTTGGTCAGTTATCTACGTCCCAGCAATATTGATGGCGCCAAGCACAGCTGGGCGATTCTGGCGTTGCTGGTCAGGCGCTTGCGTCAGGCTTGGCCGGACGTTGACATCACGTTTCGCGGCGATGGCGGTTTTTGTCGCCATAAGATGCTGAGTTGGTGCGAGCGGCATCGCGTTCACTATATTGTCGGGTTGGCCAAAAATAAACGCTTAACGCGCTTAAGCCAACCCTGGATTGAACAAGCCCGGCAACAGTTCCAAAGCGAACAGCAGAAACAGCGTCTCTTTACCGATTTCCACTATAAAGCCGGCACCTGGAAACGCCGACGCCGTGTCATTCTTAAGGCCGAACACATGAGCCAAGGGAGTAATCCCCGCTATGTCGTCACCAATCTGGACGGCGATGCACAAACACTCTATGAAACCGTTTACTGTGCGCGAGGCGACATGGAAAACCGGATTAAAGAGCAACAATTGGATCTGTTTGCCGACCGCACCAGTTGCAGCCTGTGGTGGCCGAATCAGTTTCGTTTGCTGTTATCCACCTTGGCCTATACCCTGATCCAGGCGATTCGCCGAATCGCCCTCAACAACACCGAACTAGCGACAGCCACTTGCGCCACCATTCGCCTGAAATTGTTTAAAATCGGTGCCGTCATCATTCGTAACACCCGTCGTATTCGACTGCTGTTCAGCAGTCAGTATCCGTTTCAATCCCTGTTTAAATCCGTTTGTCAGCGCCTGTGCCCTGATTAGTACAAACAGAGTGCTGTGCCCGGCACGCTGATAAACAATGGGGTAAGGGGAAGTTGCGCCTGAAAAACGGAAATCAATGCTTAATTCCCTTTTTGACCGCTCAATTTCTCCTTACGATCGCATGTTTTAAAACAAACGAGGGTTTCGATAGGGTTTCAAGGGACTGATGAAATATCCGGGATAGGTGCGGAGCAGTCCGAACTGTTGCGGGTTGACATTGTTTTTGTTGAGCGTAAATTCCTGGTTGTTCGCGGCCGTCCGATAGTGATTGCCCGCCCGCTCCGTGATGCTGATCGCCTGAACGTCTGGAACCGCGGTTCCCGCAATAATAATGCCTAAAAAGCTAATGAGTAATAATCGCATGTCATTCTCCGGACAGAGGAAGGTCAACTGAGCCTAGACTTTAATCGCAGAGACTGTCAAGCCCGCCTTTGTTTCGACCAAAGCAGTGCGGAAAGCTTCATAACGGTGCTTTATCTCGATCATATACAGCTCGGCCAAAAGGCTATCAACATATTGATTTATAGATAAAAATACCCTTCCCTCAAAATAAATCGATTACCCTCGCCCATCTTGCAGCCGTCGCTTGTCGAATCGGTGCGACAAAGACCCGTCAATCATCGCCGCCTATCGATGAGTGTTAAGGACCCGGAATCAAACCTTGAGTACCATGATGTTGCCGAAGGTCCGTAGACCGACAATAGCTTCGAGTTGCAGGCCGCTTCGCTCGACAATGGTCCGCCATTCCGACAACGTTCTTTCCCTGCCTTTCGTACCGACGAACATCTGCATGTCGAGCATGGCGCCGGCCAGGTCGACTCCGGATTTCTCAAGCACCATTTCCAGCACGGCAATCCGGGCTCCGCTGCCGTTCAGCGCATTAACGATATTGCGCCGCGCCCGGACGCAATCATCGTCGGAAAACCCCTGCAGCACGGCACTGAGCAAATAGATATCCTTATTGCTTTTCCCCTTCGGCAATGATGCGAACAGATCGCCAACCTGAAACGGTAATCCGGCCAGCAACGGCGCCCGTCGTGACCTTATGATAGTCGTCGGCCACGAAGCATTCCCCCGCTGCGGCCAATAATCGTGCGAGGACGGAACCGTCAGTTCTACCGGAGTTATCGTTCATCGTCGTCATTCGTTGTTACCTGTTGGGCACAGCTTAGCAATCCAGCATTCGATTGACAGCGAATTCGTCAATCAAGATCGGTGCTTTGTTTGAGCGACGACCTTACCTAACCGAATTTGGCAATAGTCGAGTAAACCCGGATAATCGAAGAATCTTCCCGACCACTGAATGATGCGATGCACCACACAAGTAATCATTTAATCGATGCCTACCGGCGCTTGCAGCAACGGCCTGAAACGCTGGTATTGGCCAGCATCATCGAGACCTCGGGCTCGACCTATCAAAAAGCCGGCGCCCGCATGCTGATTTCCCGAAAGGGCGAAATGACCGGCCTGCTCGGCGGCGGTTGTTTCGAACGTGATCTTGTGGAACAAGCGCAATCGGTGTTCGACAGCGGAGTTGCCAAAACAGTGTTTTACGACATGCGCGCCCCCGAGGACATGATCTGGGGTCTGGGTCTCGGCTGCAATGGCGCGGTCAGGGTTTTGCTGCAATTACTGCAAGCCGAGCGGGATTTTTCCCCGCTGAACGTCTTTGCCGATGTGGCCGAAGCCGACGAAAGCGGCGTGTTGGTTACCTGCTATGAATCATCCCACCCTAAATATACTGCGGAAGAAAACCTGTTCCTGCCCGCTTCGGCTCTGACCACGCCGACTTCATCGGACTTCGGAACTGAGCCGTTGATGGCGACGGCCAAGCAGGTCTTCTTGCAACAACAACCCCGCGCCGCCGAGCATTCGATAGAAGGCCGTCCCGTCAAAGCGTTTTACGATTTCATCGGCCCTCCATGCCGCTTGCTGGTATTGGGCGCCGGCGCCGATGCGCTGCCGCTGGTGCAAACCGCCGCTTCCTTGGGCTGGCGGGTCACCGTGGCCGATTACCGGCCCGGTCATATCGACAGCGCACGCTTTCCCCAAGCCGAAAAATTGTTGTTGCTGGCACCGGAAGAATTGAACGAAAAACTGGCGCTGAACCGTTTCGACGCGCTGGTGCTGATGACCCACAACTTCGATTACGACCGGCGTTATCTGCAGCGACTGGCAAACAATAATATTCCCTTCATCGGCCTGTTAGGCCCGGCGCAACGCCGGGACATGTTGCTGCAAAGTCTCGGCAACACGGCCGAACGAATCAGGGAGAGCGTCTTCGGTCCGATCGGTCTCGATATCGGTGCGCAAACGCCAGAGGAAATCGCCCTGTCGATCATGGCGGGCATCCATGCCGTTTTGAACGGCCGTGGCGGCGGCCACTTGGACAGCCGCTCAATGACCGCAATCAACGAGCAGGCCGATGACCTCATTCGCTGCTAATGCGCATGCGATCATCCTGGCCGCCGGCGCTTCCAGCCGCCTGGGCCGCCCCAAACAATTGCTGAATTGGCAGGGTCGTCCGTTGCTGGCGCATGCGATCGAGAATGCCGACGCCTTATTGCCCGGTCGTATCATCGTCGTGCTCGGCGCTCATGCCGACGCAATACAAGCCGCTGTAAAACTGCATAAGGTCCAGCTCGCTCACAACGCGGATTGGCAAGAAGGCATCGCCTCCTCGATCCGCGCAGGCATTAAGGAACTGCCGGCATCGGCCGAAGCGGCATTACTGCTGCTTTGCGATCAACCGTTGATCGGGCGGGAACACCTGCAACTGCTGCTGAACGCCCGGCAAAATAGGCCGTCCCGCATCGTCGCCAGCCACTATCATGATTCGGTCGGCGTTCCGGCCTTGTTTCCGGCCGAATATTTCGGGGAACTGCTAACACTCCAAGGCGACCGCGGCGCCAAGCGCCTCTTGCTCGAACATCGGGAAGTATTGGTGGAAATTCCTTTAAAGCAAGCGGAACTGGATATCGACGACACGGCAGACTTCCATCGGCTGTGCGGACTAAACATGCCGGAGAGGAAACCATGACCAACTTGACGATTATCGGAGAAAGCCACGGGATTAGAGCCTAATATTTACTTGTCGTTGGTGAAATTTCGGCGCAGGGGTGTGCACCAGAGGACGCCGTAAATCCATCCATGGAGGCTTTACGTCAGCATCCCTGCTGCCGAAACCTCTGCTAAACACCCCTGTACCGCCTTGGATAAGTGCCGAAATTTGAAACCAGGTAGATGTACCTCAGTTTGCAACGCATTTTTCTTGGCCAGCCGATAACGAGTAAGCAACCTGCCGTCCTCGCAATATGCTTTTAGTCTATTTGAATTAGTAGCGGCTCATTAACTATTGCCATAAAAAATGCTGTCACTTTAAGGTATTTAATCGCGCAGTCCTTATTTCACTGTCTGGTAACTGTAGCGATTGCCTTGCTTGCAATGAATGGGAACGATGCCTTCAATAATAAGAACACTGCATTTAAGGTCTGCGTCCGCTCTTTTACCGCAAATTGGGGGATTGACCCCATTGGCTCATCGAGACGCTTAAGGTACTCTGACGACCGTAGCTATTAATACATCAGAATACCTTCATTAACGATTATTAAACCAAAGCTCGATCTTAGGGTGTGAGCGAACGCATCAGCGAGATATAAACCCATGAAAACAAAAATAAAAAATTTGTGTTACCTGCGCAGTCCGGCGGTCCACGGAAAACGTTGCCGAGACCATTATGCATGGCTTATTGCTCCAATAACCCGGTTTTTGGCCATTTTATCGTTAAGTCTGGTCGTCACAGCTTGTGCGGTCTCTCCGGCCCTGTTGCCAATGGTCGATAGCGTTCCGGCAAGCCAAGCGACGGATATTGACGGCGTCTGGCGCCTATCGGTGAACGGCGCCAAAGTCCGTATCCAGGGGGGCCGCGCCTATGCCGTCGACGGCTGGCAACACCTGACATTCTGGATTTATCCCAACATGGTGGTCACGAAAGACATAAAACCGGACGGCGCCGGCGGTTATAGCGGCTATGACTTGGTGTTGTTGGGCAATTGGCAGGCCAGGCCGGCCGCCGACGGGGCTCTCGACGTCCATGTGGCATCCGCAATCCCTGTCTCGTTGAGACTGCTTCCAGTCGAATTGGATAATCCCGATGGGTTCGAAGGCGGCGATAGCTTTGACGACGACGATTATTCAGATGGGGGCCAGCCGGATGAGGAACCGGATTACCGAACACCGCCTCCCCCTGCTATTTCGCCCATCGATGGCGCGCGATTGGTCGGCGGCACCGTCGCCCAAGTCGGCAGAAACTGTTACCGGGACTTCGAACCTATGGGAAAAGCCATGTTGAAATACCAGGCATGCCAGATGGGACTCGGCAATTTCAATGCCTTGAAACGGACTTTGGCTGCCCGAAAAGCGGAGGATGCCAAAAATATTCTTGCCGCCAAAGCGTGTATCAACGAATTTAATAACCTTGTTAACACCGTTCGCCATAAAGGGTTCAAGTCGCTATCGCTGGGAGTATCCGGCGAACTCGGAGCCATCATCGGGGGATCGGGCGAGGCCTTCCTCGCTTCGAATCTCGACTTGAGCAGCCCGACGATGTATGGCTCGCTCGGCGCCGGCATCGGGTCGCAAGTAGGCGGCGGCCTTAACGGGGTAGTTTCGGTTTATTACGACAAAGCCGACAAACTCAGCGGCAAAGGCAAGAGCTTTTCCGTTTCATTGAAAGCCTTGGGCGGGGCCGGCGGGTCGGTAGGACTCAGTTCCGGCCGGTCGCCGCGATGCGAAAGTTTTTCCGCAACCGCCGGCGCCGGCGCCGAAGTCAATGCCGGATCGGTCAGTACGACGCGAACCTTTAAACTGATCCGTCTGCCCAAACCTGATTTTACCGCGGCATGTAAGGATGTATCGGTTCGGGCCACCAACCGCACCGGCAAGCAAATCAAGATCATCGATGTCGACTTTTACGATTACGTCAACAAACGCTGGCGTTCTAAAATCATCAAAAACAAGAAGGTTGCAAACGGCAGGACCTGGGCGAAAAAACTGCGTCTGCAAAAAGTCGGCGGCGATAAAACCAAACTTCGGGTGCAGTACCGCGTGAATGAGCGTAAGGGATTATTCAATAAATGGTCGAAGGTCAAGAACCGCATAACCGGAGCGAAGACATGCCGTGCCGGCATCACATTTGCCACCGATATCAGGTAATCAATGCGCCCCTTGAACCGATGGCAGAATGGGAGCGGCTCATTCGCGCTTGGCACGCTCCCTCAGTACTCGCGGATAAAGAATCCCGTCTCAGTTAAGTCGCTCGCGGCCAACGAAACTTCCGGTCTTCTTCCTCGATCGATAAGTCATTGATGCTGGCAAAACGGCGCTGCATCAAACCGTTTTCGGCAAATTCCCAGTTTTCGTTGCCGTAAGACCGATACCATTGCCCGGAATCGTCGTGCCACTCGTATTCGAAGCGCACGGCGATGCGGTTTTCCCCAAAACACCACAACTCCTTCTTTAGCCGGTAATCCAGCTCCCGTTTCCATTTGCGGTAAAGGAATTGTTTGATCTCTTCCCGCCCCTGCAAGAACTCCGAACGATTGCGCCACTCCGTATCCGGCGTATAAGCCAGCACGACCCGTTCCGGATCGCGGCTGTTCCAGGCGTCCTCGGCCGCCTGAATTTTTTGCTTGGCCGTTTCGAGTGTGAACGGCGGAAAAGGTGGTTTTGCTTCCATAAGGCCCCCGGCTTTATTTGCGCTAATGACTTTGCCATTATGGCCATTCGGCTTACTACTCACAATGCCGGACAGAAACTTTTCCGCTCATTGTGAAACAGAACCGGGTCAAGGCTTAGTGAAAACCCGTTTTAAAAACGCCTGCATTCTGCTCCAGGAATCCTGGTCTGCCTCGGCATTGTAGACCAGCGGCATGTCGAAGCGTTTGCCGAAAGCGTCGGCCTCGGGGTTAGTGAAGCTGTGCTTGACGCCGGGATAATTGACGAATTCATAGTTGACAGCCGCCTTTTGCATTTCCTGTTTGAAGGCGTCAATTTGCTCGGCGCTGACGAAGGGGTCGTCCGCTCCGTTCATGACCAGGACTTCCGCCTTGACCGTGCCCGGTTGCGCGGGAGTATCCGTGCCCAACGAACCGTGAAAACTGACCACGCCGGCCAGATCGGCGCCGCTTCGGGCCATCTGCAGGACGATGCCGCCGCCGAAGCAATAGCCGATCGCCGCGATCTTGCCGGAATCGACCGTCGATTGCCGTTGCAACAAGCGCATGGCTTCGTTAAAACGCGCTGTTGCCACGTTCATGTCGGCCAACGTCGCCTGCATAAATTTTTTCGCATCGTCGGGATGGTCGGCCAGTTTGCCGGCGCCGTACATATCCAACGCGAAAGCCGTGTAGCCCAGTTCCGCCAGCATGTCGGCGCGTTTCCTGGCGTAGGCGTTATGCCCCCACCATTCGTGTACGACCAATACGCCGGGCCGCTTGCCTTCTATCGCGTCGTCGTAGCTCACATAGCCCCGGAAAGGTTGGCCGGCAATCTGGTAATCGATCGTTTCGGAACGAATCTCGCCGCGGACGGCAGCGGTCATGCCGAACATCGCGACCAACGGAAAAATCACCTTCAAGATTTGGATCATAGTTACCTCGTTGTGCTTGAACAAATAAAGGCAGCCTCCAAAAATAACGTTATGCGAATTTTTCCATCCCATATTTTCAATAACTTACACACATCAAAATAGCCAAATTTTGAATTATTAGAGGCTGCCTAAAAAGATTATAAAGAAATCATGACGCATGAGAACGATCGTATTCGAAAAGCTGTTTGCAAAAATTTATGTCGACACGGCTTTTGGCGCTAACCCAATTCCCCGCCGCTCATCGCGTTCAAAAACAGCCGCCGTTGTTCGTCGCTCGCCAAGCTTTCGTCCCGAAAAGCGGCTTGATGTTGCTTGACCGTTTCCGCCAGTTTTTTGCTCAACTCCCTGCGCGCCGTGCTATCGGTATGTTCAGCGTCGCCAAGAGCGTCGATCAAGCCGTCAAAGTCTCGTTGCCGTACTCGCTCGAATTTCTCGGCGTCGGCGACCCAGGAGGGTTCGATGAAATACAACATATGCAACGCGACCAAGGCCGGTTCGGAAAAAACCGTCTGCCCGCCATTGTCTTGCTTGGCGTCATGTTTCCAACGCTGCCACAGACTGCGCGGCTCTTCGTCGATGCGGTAACGCATCGCCATGTAACGCAAATGATTCAAAAAGCGCTTGATCGTACGCGGTGTTTGCTTGCGCAGCAACAGCCATTCCTGCCAGATTTTCAACGCTTCGCGAAACGGCTTGGAGTCTTCGACGATACGGTCCGGTTTTCTGAACAACAGCGCAAGACCCGCCAACAGTACGGCAATCGCCAATACATAAGGGATATTTTCTGGCCAGGCTGCTTGATTGACGGCACCCGGAGAGAAACCGCCTGTTTCGCTTTCATGCTCGCGAGGCGCCATTATATCCTCAGGCGGTGAAACGGGTATTTCGGATTTAGTTTTTGCTTGCGCCGGCCTAAACTTGCGCAATAATAACTTGCCCTTGCCGTCGGCGAAGGTTTGCACGGCCAACCCTTGTTGCAGACTCTGCGGATCGGCGCGAAGCACCCATTCCAGAGCATGCGGGGATAAGGCCGAAGCTTTGCTTTCAAAGTCGGCTTTTGCCGCTGACAGCGACAAGCGAAGGCCTTGCTCGGTGGTGACCTCGAGGTCCTCTGCCGGCCACGCCGCCAGATCTTCTAAGCGTAATTGCTGTTCAGACACTTTTTCCGGCATCGGCAAATCATGCAGCAATCCCCAATATGTTCCTATGCTGATCATCGTCAGAAACGCCAGCATCGGCCAATTTCGCCGCAGATAACGCCCTAGCCTGACATACAGCTTGTCGAACTCCGACAATGCCAAGCTTTCTTTTTCCGGCACGGTCAATTTCAGCGCCTTGTTTTCGTCCAAAACCGGTACCGGCACTTCGATATTGATCATCTTTTCCAGATATTGCCGGGCGAATCTGCGCCTGTGTTCCACCGGATCGATCTCGGCCTCGGCACGACTATTGGAAAAGGATTCGGTCGCCAATTCCTTGAAGCCCAGTCCCACGCAAATCTGGACCCACTCCTTGGCCATGCCCAAAATGATATAACAATGGCCGGAAGACACCAGAAAATTGATCGCTTCCAATACTTCCAGGACATTTTCCTTGGCGCAGCGGTCGAGGTCGTCGATGAAAATAATCATCCGGCTCAAATCCAAAGATGCGGTGACATCCTGAAATTCCCGAGCGAACTGGTAGCGCGCGCCGGGATCGACCGATACGGCCTTTTGCCCTTCGCCGCCATGGACGGTCATCAACTTGAGCGGATTGAGCGCAAAACCCTGCAAACTTTTCAGAAACACGAACAGCGGCAATAAGGTGGCGCCGGTCGCGCCCAAGGCGAAAACGATCTTGAGTTGATTGGAAAGCTCGGTTAAATAAGTGTCCAACCAACTCATCAGGCGCATGAAGTGGCCGCTTTCGGCGGCGACGTAGGCGACCGTTGCCGACAACAGCAATACCATCAACAGAAAGATCAGCCAATGCCGCCGGCTGCGGCGCAACAACAAGCGCAAACGAAACAACAAACCGACCGGTCTCGGTCCGCTGAACTTGAGCCAGCCCGGAATTGCCTGCCTACGAATATTGGCGAACAGTGTCGCCAGCAATTGCTCGCTTTTCTGGTGATGCCAGGCGTTGAACCAGACGGTGGAAAACCCCCTGTCTTGTAAATCTTCATAAAGCAAATTCATCAAAGAACTCTTGCCCGTCCCCCACTCGCCAGTCACGGCAATGGTCAACGGTGGCTCCGTGCGGGGATTGCGCACGAACCGGGACAGGCCGCGGGCGATGTCGCTAAAGCCGAGCGGGTCGGGATCGCCGGTGTGCAAGGGACGGTCGGAAGCGAGCAGGTCGGCGATGGTTTCCTGTTTGACCGCCTGCTCCTGCCGGTTCCTCAGCGCCAGCCAAGTCAATAGAACGACACTCACACATAGCAGATAATACCAAGCGGCCGGATAGCGTTTATATGCCGGACTGCCCCAGGTGCTGCCGCCGTCCACGGTATAAAGCAAAGTGCCCCTGACCCCAACGCCCCAACCCTGGCGCGCATCGCTGAAAAACACCGAATTAAGGGCTTCCCCGGTTCCGCTGCTTTGCCCCGACCAAGTCTCTCCGCCATCTTCGCTATGAACGATCGTCCCGTGCCATCCCGCGGCCCAGCCCTGACGGCCATCGATAAACATGACCGAATTGAATGGTTCCTCGGTCCCGCTGCGCTGAGCAAGCCAACTATCGCCGCCGTTCTCGGTATGAAGCATCGTGCCGTTCCAACCCGCCGCCCAACCTTGCAGTGGGTCGACGAACATCACCGAATAAAGCGCCTGTCTGGTCCCGCTGTCTTGTCGGTTCCAGTTCAGGCCGCCGTCTTCGGTGTGTATGATGGTTCCATCCCAACCTACCGCCCAACCCCGTCGGGTGTCGATAAACTTCAACGACACTAACGTGTTAGTCGTGCCGCTGTTTTGTTTGCGCCAGGTTCGTCCGCCGTCATCGCTAGCGATCACGGTGCCGCCCAATCCTACCGCCCAACCCCTCTGCCGATCGACGAAGGTCACGGCAGCAAGCGCATTGGTCGTCCCGCTGTTTTGCGCCGACCAAGTATCGCCGCCGTCGCGGCTATGGACGATCGTGCCGTTTTGTCCCACTGCCCAACCCCATAGCTGATCGACGAACGTCACAGAATTCAGCACGTCCTGCGTTCCGCTACGCTGAATTTGCCAGCTTTTTCCGCCGTCTCGGCTGTTTAATATCGCACCGTCATAGCCGACGCTCCATCCTTTCCATCCGTCGACAAACGATACCGACGTGAGTGTATTGGTCGTTTGTTTGCTTCGCGATCGCCATGTCTTGCCGCCGTCATCGCTGAAAATGATCTGGCCTTCGGCACCCACGGCCCAACCTTTCCGGACATCGGCGAACGATATCGAATAAAGAGGTCCTTCGGTAAGGTCGCTTTGCACGAACCAAGTGTTTCCGCCGTCTAGGGTTCGCACAATCGCGCCATGAAATCCGCCGGCCCAACCTCTTCGGGCATCGACAAACGTTACCGATGTCAATTGCGCTCGCGTCCCACTTTTTTGTGACTGCCAATGATTACCGCCGTCGTCAGTGGCGATTATCGTACCGTATGCACCGACGGCCCAACCGTGCCGGGAATCGACAAAACTGACCGAATTGAGCTGCGCGCTCGAACCGCTGGACTGCGCCAGCCAATTGCGGCCGCCGTCTCCGCTATGAACGATCGTCCCCTTTGCTCCCACGGCCCAGACCAGACTCTTATCGACAACGCTAATGGCTGACAGCTTTTCTGTCGTTCCGCCGCGTTGCAACCGCCAAGTGTTGCCGCCATCTTCGGTATGGACGATGACGCCACGGCTACCCACGGCCCAACCCTGTAGCGAATCGCCGAAGCCGACCGCATGCAAGGCTTCCCGAGTTCCGCTGGTTTGCGTTCGCCAACTATTCCCGCCATCCTCGGTCGCTAAAATTGTTCCCCTATCGCCCACTATCCAGCCATGTCTGTCATCGAGAAAAATTACGGCCCGTAAGTCTGGTTGTTTTTCGCTTGCGCGTACAACTTCTTCCTGTTTGTTATCTTTTTCACTTGGGGAGCCGGCGCGCTTTTTTTCAATCGGTATAACCTGTTCGGAGAGTTGATTGGGGATATCCCTGCGCTCCGGGGTATTCAACCGGTTTTCCTGTGCCGCCGGCCGGCTCGAACTGGCGGTCGGCAAGCTTTTGTCCGGGGCAACTTTTTTATCGATTACAGTGGCCGGCTTTTCGTTACCATAACCGCTTTCCGCCGCATAAGCATCGGAAAGCAAAAAATCCAGCAAGCTCCGTTTCTGATTCAATTGGTCGGATGAATTGGAAGGGTCCGACGCTCGGTTTCCGGGGTAGTCCTGCCGCCGCCAGGTCAAGCCGCCATCCCTAGTATGAATGATCAAGCCCTGACCGCCGACCGCCCAGACCCGGCCGCTCTCGGGCAAGACATAGATGGAATTCAAGTTCGAGGATATTTTCGGCAAGCGTTGAAAAGGATTGATTTCGATCGGATAGAAAAATTGATCGCTCAGTGTAACCGGCGCATAGGGGTTCGCTCTGGGCGCTTGCGTGAAAGCCAGCCAGGAACCGATCAGCAGAATCAGAATCGCTGCCAGCAACAGCGACGCGGGACCAATGCTAATCCCCGGCAAACGAAATCGCGGCTGCCTGACAAATTTATTTGCTGCCGTCATAATCCCCTCTAACATAACGAGTTAGTATGATTACTTATACACTTTTCCCCACATGACGAAAAGGCTAGCCCATCTGCTACGAAAGATTTGCGCACTCGGAAACAAGCGCCCCGGGCAAAGACAAACAAGGTCGGATGCTGCCTTATTGGCGATCGAGGAACTGTTGTTCTGGACCGGATTGGCGGCCTTGTTGGCCGGTTCCGGTTGGATCAGCTTGTTGGGCGGAGTACTGATAGCGGCTTCCTTGATAATTGCTTTTCAGCTCTTCAAATGAAAGATCGCCGCTTCCTTGCACCAAGGCGATGCACCGACCGTGCATAAACAGCCGGCAAATGGTTCAAAAGCCACATAATCGCTAAAATCATGGCGCGATGACGACAAATATCGACGACCTTCTGTTAGCAATCAGACACTTATATATTGGCATAATGTTTGCTTTTTCAATCTCATGGCTTTGAGGATCGGAAAAACAGTGGGTTAACTTTATAAAGATTGCACTCTAACCCGAATATTTCATGATAGAGGCGGGCAAGTTTGTTGATATTTGATAAAATTCAGTTACTTAGATTGAATTTAACCAACAACTTGCCCATGACAAATTGTACTCCAGCTCAAATAGAATTTCCTCCCTTAAAACGCCGTAAAATAGACGCCCAATTCAGTGGTGGAGCGATCACCAGTGATGGCGGTGTGCTGTTGTTACGAGCGGTTGACCAGCAGTTAGGGTTAACCGAACGGATAGCGGCGCAGATTCCTGACGCCAGAGCCCCTGACCGCGTGCAACACTCTGTGATCAACCTGCTCCGTCAACGGGTTTATGGCTTGGCGTGTGGGTATGAGGATTTGAATGATCATGACACGCTCAGAAATGATATCGCCTTTCAGACGGCGGTGGAAAAGGATCAGACATTGGGCAGCCGATCCACCTTGTGCCGGTTTGAGCAGCAGGCGGATCGCGCCTTGATGTGGCGAGTTCATGAGGAGTTGCTGGCACAGTTTATCGCTTCGTATGAGACACCGCCGAAATCGTTGATCCTGGATTTCGACGCCACCGACGATCCGGTTCATGGCGAACAGGACGGACGTTTTTTTCATGGCTACTATCGGCACTATTGTTTCCTGCCGTTGTATGTCTTTTGCGGCCATCACTGCTTGGTCAGTTATCTACGTCCCAGCAATATTGATGGCGCCAAGCACAGCTGGGCGATTCTGGCTTTGCTGGTTCGGCGCTTGCGTCAGGCTTGGCCGGACGTTGACATCACGTTTCGCGGCGATGGCGGTTTTTGTCGCCATAAGATGCTGAGTTGGTGCGAGCGGCATCGCGTTCACTATATTGTCGGGTTGGCCAAAAATAAACGCTTAACGCGCTTAAGCCAACCCTGGATTGAACAAGCCCGGCAACAGTTCCAAAGCGAACAGCAGAAACAGCGTCTCTTTACCGATTTCCACTATAAAGCCGGCACCTGGAAACGCCGACGCCGTGTCATTCTTAAGGCCGAACACATGAGCCAAGGGAGTAATCCCCGCTATGTCGTAACCAATCTGGACGGCGATGCACAAACACTCTATGAAACCGTTTACTGTGCGCGAGGCGACATGGAAAACCGGATTAAAGAACAACAATTGGATCTGTTTGCCGACCGCACCAGTTGCAGCCTGTGGTGGCCGAATCAGTTTCGTTTGCTGTTATCGACACTGGCCTATACGTTGATCCATGCGATTCGCCGAATCGCCCTCAAAAATACCGAACTAGCGACAGCCACTTGCGCCACCATTCGCCTGAAATTGTTTAAAATCGGTGCCGTCATCATTCGTAACACCCGTCGTATTCGACTGCTGTTCAGCAGTCAGTATCCGTTTCAATCCTTGTTTAAATCCGTTTGTCAGCGCCTGTGCCCTGATTAGTACAAACAAAGTGCTGTGCCCGGCACGCTGATAAACAATGGGGTAAGGGGAAGTTGCGCCTGAAAAACGGAAATCAATGCTTAATTCCCTTTTTGACCGCTCAATTTCTCCTTACGATCGCATGTTTTAAAACAAACGAGGGTTTCGATAGGGTTTCAAGGGACTGATGAAATATCCGGGCTAAGCCTTTCAATTTTGTCCTTGTCAACTTTAAACGATGGAGATAAATGATGCCCGCTTTACGACCAGAAATAGACCCCGACGGCTTGCTCGAATACTCGGTGGTCTTTACCGACCGTTCCCTGAATCATATGTCGAAAACATTTCAGGCCGTGATGCAGGATATTTCCTCGACATTGAAACAGGTCTACAACGCGGAGGCGGTCGCCATCGTCCCGGGCGGCGGCAGTTTCGGCATGGAAGCTGTGGCGCGGCAACTGGCCGGCGGGCAAAAATGCCTAGTGATCCGCAACGGCTGGTTCAGCTATCGCTGGTCGCAGATTCTGGACATGGGCCGGATTGCCGCCGAAACGGTGGTGATGAAAGCCCGGCCGAGCGAGAACTGTTCACAACCGGCTTACGTCCCGGCCCCGATCGATGAAGTGGTCGACGCTATCCACCAGGAAAGACCGCAGATCGTCTTCGCTCCGCATGTGGAAACGTCCTCCGGCATGATATTGCCGGACGATTACATCCAAAGCCTTGCCGAGGCCGTTCATGCGGTCGGCGGCGTGTTGGTATTGGACTGCATCGCTTCCGGAACCCTCTGGGTGGACATGCAGGCCTGCGGCGTCGACGTGCTGATCAGCGCTCCGCAGAAAGGTTGGAGCGCCTCGCCGTGCGCCGCTTTGATCATGATGAACAGCGCCGCGCGGAAGCGAGTGGAAGCGACTACCAGCAGCAGCTTCGCCGCCGATTTACGTAAGTGGCTGCACATCATGCAAGCCTATGAAAACGGCGGGCACGCCTATCACGCCACCCTGCCGACCGATTCGTTGGCCCGTTTCCATAAGGCCATGCAAGAAACCGAGGCATTCGGTTTCGACGAAATCCGCCAGGCACAATGGTTACTGGGCGGCAAGGCGCGCGCCTTGCTCGCCGAACACGGCTATAAAAGCGTCGCCGCATCCGGCTACGAGGCGCCCGGCGTCGTGGTTTGCTACACCGATGACGCCGACATACATAACGGCAGCAAATTTCTGCAACAGGGATTGCAAATCGCCGCCGGCGTGCCGCTGCAATGCGGCGAACCCGAGGATTTTAGAACTTTCCGCCTGGGGCTGTTCGGCCTGGACAAACTGCAAAACATCGACCGTACGCTCAGACATCTGGAAAATGCGTTACAGGCCGTAACCCCGCCTTGAGCCTCGCATGTCGGCAGATGCTCATCGCATCGGCCTTCCCTTTTCCGCGCTTTGCTTGCCGCCTAGACTTTGCCCCGAAATCTGGTTACTGTAATCGGATAACAATGACAATGCTGCAAAGTCGAACAGGTGAAGGATATGAACGAATCAACAACATTAAGCTGGGGTATTCTGGGCGCGGCCCGCATCAATCAAAAACTGTTGCCGGCGATCGTCGAAGCGAGCAATAGCCGATTGGTCGCCATCGCCAGCCGCCGTCCCGGCGCCGCCGCCGAAACGCTGGCGCAATACGCCCCCGGACAACAACACGTCGAAACCTACGACGATCCGCAACGATTGCTCGACAACCCGGAAATTCAGGCGGTGTATTTGCCGATGGCCAATGAAGAACACGCCGAATGGGCCTTGCGCGCAATCGAGCACGGCAAGCACGTATTGTGCGAAAAACCGATGGCGTTGACCGTGGCGGACATCGAGGCGATCGAAGCGGCCGCGGCCGAGAAGGGCGTCACGGTCATGGAGGGCTTCATGTACCGTTTGCATCCGCAACACGACCGGGTGCGGGAACTGATCGCCTCCGGCGCCATCGGCGAAATCCGCAGCGTGCGCACTTGTTTTTCCTTCATGATGAAACCCGCCCGTCTCTATCGCATCAACCGAAGCGTCGCCAACGGCGGCGGGGCGATGTGGGACATCGGTTGTTACGCGATCCATACCGCACGCATGTATTTCGACCATTCGCCCGTCGCCGTGACGGCCATGGCCAAATATAACGACAGCGGCGCCGATGTCAGCAACAGCGGCATCCTGGATTTCGGCGACGGCAAATACGCGCATTTCGATTTCAGTTTCGAGCGCGCCCGCCGCAGCGAATACGAAATCATCGGCACCCAAGGCGGCCTGAAATGCCATAACGTCTGGGCGATGCCGGAAGACGTTCCTGTCATTTCCTGGTGGACCGAGGCCGGCAAACAAGAGGAGGAAAGATTGCCGCAAGCGAATCATTTCCGCCTGGAAATAGAGCACTTCGCCGATTGCGTCCTGAACGGCAAAGCGCCTGCCTTATCGTTTAACGATGCCAAGGACAATTGCCGCACGATCGTCGCCGCGCTGGAATCGGCTGCCAGCGGGCAACGCGTCGATATTGCTCAATAAAAAAAGGGGGAAACATGTCCGGATTCAGAAAATTCCAATGCCTGGAATGCGAACACATCTATGACGAGGCGAAAGGCGATCCCGACAGCGGTATCGCCCCGGGAACCCGGTGGGAAGACATTCCGGACGACTGGGAATGTCCCATTTGCGGCGCCCCGAAAGACTTTTTCCGGGAGATGAAATAGCTTTGGCGATTTGGCCGGCCGGTATGCGCGGCAGCCGGCCAAATCAAGCGCTTATTCGGCTGCGGCAGTCAGCCCTTTTACCCTCTCCAGCATTTCCTGGGCATGGCCTTCATGGTTAACGCCATACAGTGCCTCTTCGACAATGCCGTCCTTATTGATCAGAAAGGTCGAACGAACGATCTTCCATTTTTTCACGCCTTCTTTTTCCACTTCCTGCCAGACCCCGTAGCTGTCGCATAAATCACCGCTGGTATCGGCCAGTAACTCGACATTGAGGCCGTATTTGTTGATGAAATCCTGGTGGCTCCCGCAGGTATCTTTGCTGACGCCGACGACAACGGTATCCAGTGCGTTGAAATCATTCGCCAATGCGGTGAAATCGTTGGCCTCGATGGTACAGCCCGGCGTATCGTCCTTCGGATAAAAATACAGCACGACGTTCTTATCGCCGACATAATCGTTCAAGGACACCAATTCGTTATTTTGATTGCGAGATCTGAAAAAAGGAGCGGGATCGTTTTTATTTATCATGGCATTTCCTCCTGGTGGTGTAAGGCCCAAATTGAAACATAAAACCCAAGAACAATGCTAGGTTTTTAATGGCCCCATTATTGCTCTTTTTTACGGGCGACGAGCACGCCATCGCGGGTCGGGTTGATAAAGGCATCGAACTGCGGATCGTCGAAGATCAAGCGATTATGCTCCATGATCGCCTCGGTCCAGCCGGAAACGATATCTTCGTATTCATCCACCGCGACCCGACCGTGCCATAGGACGTTGTCGGCAATATACAATCCGCCCGGGCGGATGCGGTCCTTGGCCATGCGCCAGACTTCCGGGTAATCGCCTTTATCGACATCGTTATAACAAATATCGAACTGGCCCTCAGTCTGGGCGAAAATCTCCTGCGCCAGGCCGGTATGGAATTTCACCCTTTCCCATAAACCGGCTGACTGCAGGTAACCGCGCGCCTTGACCAGGTTGGCGGCATTGCCGTCGCTGCAAATCACCTCGCCTGAATCGCCGACCGCCTTGGCAAACCAATAAGCTGAATAGCCATAACCACTACCGAACTCGAACACCCGCCGCGCACCGATCATCTGCGCCTGGGTTTGCAGAAAAACGCCGACCAGGCGCTCGATAATCGGAAAATTATGCTGTCGCGCCAAGGCTTCCATCTCGTGCAAAACCGGATGATCGGTCACCGCAGCTAAGTCGCGCATATAACGCTCGATGGCCGGATCGACCGGCGCCAAAACAACAGGATTTTGCATGGTCGGGGATTGTTGATCAGTCATGGTTAAAACCTCTGGAAAAGTAATGAAAAAACGATATGCCAACGCGTGCAGGCGCATTTAAATTCACAATTCTGATTAGTAATTCATCATTTTGCTTAAGAAGCGACAACAATGCTTCAAGAAATCCTCACCCAGCCATAAGTTATTGAAAAATAGATGACTTAAAAAATTGATCAAAATCTACACAATTTAGCGAAGGTGTCATATTTTCGCGGCTTGGCAAGCGCAACGAACATCGAATCCACAAAGTTATCCACAGCTTTTGTGGGTAACTTTATTTTCATTTAATCGTCGGCTAGTTAGCAAAAGTCAACAGGAAAACCGAAATATTCCTTCATTCCAACAAACAACGGGCCAACGCATAACGCATCACCAGCAGCGTCATTGCCACGGGATATAACAAGAAATGCTGGGGCAGATACAGCCCCACACAGACGAAAACGACGATAACCGCCGGATTGAAGCGTCCGGAATCGGAAAGCCATTGCAAAAACGCCAGCGTCTGCTCGTCGATCTGTTGCCGTGGCTTGATGAAAACCAACGAAAACAGCGCGCTGATTAAGGCGAAATACAATGGAAAATAAAAGAAAACCGGCGAACCCTCGCGAAAATTCGGATACCAATAAGGTAGCCAAACCAACAAAGTGCCACAGGCAAACCAGTCGTACCAGACTTTAGCGGAAAGCCTCTTGAACAATGACGATATAACAGCACCAGTAATACAGGCAAGGCCGACATAAAGCGCTGTATCGCTTAGCAGATAGCGAAGTAATGGCGACTTTGTTTCAACCAGATACCCCAGCGCCAGACTTAACAGAATAAAAAAATACATGACAAATAAAAATTTTAATAATCAATAAAATACAAGCGTGGTAAACTCGAATTGTTTTGTAGGCGTATGCTTTCTTATAAATGAGTATTTTCTTTCTTCTACATAATTTTCTTGTTTGCAACAAAGTTAAAGGCTATATCCACCGCTCATTATCAAGTCTGCATTATGAAGACCCTTTGATTTTCTACCATGGCTGATTTTCACATCCTTTATCTGGAAAACAATCGTTTTTTTGCCAATCAGGTCAAAATGCGGCTCGAATGGCGCGGCTACCAGGTCGATATCTCTGATAACGAGCAGGATTGTCTCGCTAAATTACGTCAGCGACCCTACGATCTATTTTTGTTGGATTTTTACACGCCGCAACCCGACGGTTTCCGCTTGCTGGAACAATTGCAAAACCGAAAAATCATGCCGGCCACCATCATCATCAGCAGCCGGCCCGATTTCGGTTTGGCAACCAAGGCCATGAACATGGGGTGCATCGATATCGTGTTGAAAGACACCGTGTTGCAACAATTTCTCGAACGCTTAAATCTTAGCATTTTTCAATTTTACGAGAATCAACGCCTTAAACTCGCGAAACAAGACGCCCTGATCGATGCAATTCCTATCGAAAAAGAACCAACTACGCTGCCATGGGAATATTACCCCGACAAAGACAAAGTCATATGGCAAGGCGATGCGGACGCCGAGTTAGTTGCCCTTAAATATGACGACTTCCTTGCCAATATCAGCGAAGAAGACCTTGTGACAGTCAAAACCCGCAATAATATTTGTCTTTTTTCGCAACAAACGGTCGAATACACTTTTCATTATCACGCGAACGGGAAAGACCTCCGACACTACCGGGCCAATATCGAGGCCGAAACTAATCGCGACGGCACGGTCAAACGGCTTCATGGTCGACTGAGAAAGCTATCGCCGACCGCCCGCGTCCCTGCCGACAAAGGCTCAAAGTTGAAGCAGGCTTTTCTCGACAACACGCCCGACGCGGTATTCGCAACCGATGATAATAGGCGTATCATTTCTGTCAATCACGGTTTCAGCAAACTTACCGGCTATAACGAACAAGAGGTACTCCAACAACCATCCGATATCCTGAACCCCGAGCAATTCGACAAAAATTTTTTCCAACCTATTGCCGCCGCCTTGAAAAGCCGACAATTCTGGCAGGGAGAAACGACAATTCGGCATCGCAATGGACATACCATTCCGGTCTGGCAATGCGTCTCCATTTTGAAAGACTCCCGAGGCAACATTTCCCAATCCATTTCGGTATTGAGGGACATCAGTCAACAAAAAGCCTTCGAGGCATCGATACAATTTCAGGCCAATTACGATCCGCTGACCCGCCTGCCCAACCGAACCCTGTTCATGGACCGGCTGAATAGCGCCATCAAACAAGGCAAGCGCAACCAAAAGAAACTGGCCTTGATGTTGGTGGATCTGGATAAATTCAAATGGATCAACGACAACCTAGGCCATCATGCCGGCGATTTATTACTGCAGGAAACCGGCAAACGGCTGCAAGCTTCGGTCAGAAACTCCGACACGGTAGCCCGCCTGGGCGGCGACGAATTCGCCATCGTCGTGCCAGACTTGGACAAGGCCAGCGACGCGGAAGTCATCGCGCGTAAGATTTTCGACAACTTCAAGCGTCATCTGTATATCGACCGCCAGCAGGTGTTCATATCCGGCAGTATCGGCATCACCCTCTATCCCGACGACGGCAACACTAGCGATGACTTGTTAAAAAACGCGGACAGCGCCATGTACATGGCCAAGCATAATGGACGTAATTGCTACTACTATTACACCCCGGCCCTGCAGCAGGAAACCGAAAAACGCCTTCAGTTGATCGAAGACATGCGCCAGGCCATGGAAAACCAGGAATTCAGCCTGCATTATCAGCCGATAATCGACATGGCGACGAAAAAGGTGGCCTGTGCCGAAACGCTGCTGCGCTGGCAAAGGCCCCAATCTGGCTTCGTGCCGTTACAGCAATTCATCCCGGTCGCCGAAGAAAGCGGCCTGATCCACGATATCGGCAATTGGGTCATCGAAGAAACCGCGGGGAACATTCAACGCTGGAGCCGTTTGGGATTGGAACCGGTCAGGGTTTCGCTCAACCAATCGGTGGCCCAATACAACCAGACGGATTGCTATGTCGAATGGCTGGACATTCTCAGCAATAAAAAAGTCGAACCCCAAGCGATTACCTTTGAAATCAACGAAAAACTGTTTTTGGATGAACGAGACAACTACGCGGTTAGCGTCGAAAAATTAAAACAGGCGGGCATCCAAATTTCCCTGGACGGCTTCGGTACGGGCTATTCTTCGTTGAGTTACCTGAAAAAATGCCCGGTCGACGTCATCAAAATCGACCGTTCCTATATCCAGGGCATGTTGGATGATCCCGCCAACGCCATCCTGGTGGAAACCATCGTCAGCCTGGCCAATAAACTGGGCATCAAGGTCATCGCCACCGGCGTGGAAAACCAGCGCCAATTAGCCTTGTTGAACCACCAATGCCGCTACGCACAGGGTTATTATTTCAGCAGGCCCCTGTCATTATCCGAATTCGAGGATTTCGTGCGGATGAAAAACCGCTAGCAAATGCCGGGATACGTAGTTTAAATTGAAGTACCATTCTATCCTTCCTTCACGCCTGTCCCAACGGTACGTCCGAAGAGCGGATGTGCAGGTCGCGTTGCGGGAACGGAATTTCGACATTGTGTTCCTTGAATGCCCTTCTGACCCGTCTGTGTATATCGTCCGTCACCGGCAGGCGGTCCGCCAAGTCGCGGACAAAGATGCGTAAACTGAAATCCAGCGAACTCTCGCCGAAACCGATAAAAAACACTTGCGGCTCGGGCTCTTTCAAGACCAAGGGAGATTCCTCGAATATCTGTTTAAAAATACGCAACGCCAACTCCTCGTCGCAACCGTAACCGATGCCGACCGGGATGACGACACGGGTTACGGTATCGGTCAGCGTCCAGTTGATCAGTTTTTCGGTGATAAACGTTTTGTTGGGCACCACCAGTTCTTTCATGTCCCAATCGATGATCGTCGTCGCCCGCATTTCGATATGGCTAACCTTGCCGCTGACATCGCCGACGGTCACTGTATCGCCGACCCTGATTGGCCGCTCGAACAACAAGATGATGCCCGACACCAGATTGGCGAAAATTTCCTGCAATCCGAAGCCCAGGCCGACACCTAATGCGGCTACCAGCCACTGCACCTGCGACCAACTGCCGCCCAGTTCATTGGCCACGGCGATCAGCGCGATCGTAATGACCGTATAGCGGGTCAACTGCACCAGCGCGTATCGACTGCCGGCGGTCATGCTGTATTTGCCGGCAAAGATCAAATCGACCAGGCCGGAAAAGTTATTGACGAACACCAGCATTAACACCAGGTACAACAGACAGACGAAGACATTGACCAGGGTAATGGGCTGCAACGATTCCTGTCCGTCCACTGCCACGGTATGCTGCCACAACACCACGCGCTCGAAAATGGAAAAAGCCGGCAAAATGTCGCTCAACGTCAACCAACTGCCGACGACTAATATGGCGATGATGGTCGCGGACAGCAACTTCCGGTTTTGTTCATTGATCTTGGGAATATCCAGGAGGATTTCCTCTTCCGGTATAATGATCGCCGCGGGCGCGCCTTCTTTTTCCTTGGCCAGCGCCTGTTCCTGCTGTTTGCGTTTTTGTCTGGCGTTTTTCAATGCCATTTGCCGGTTGGCGAGCATCAACCAACGGATCACGATTTCATGCAAAATGACGGAAAAAAAGACCAATCGCAGCAAAATGACTAATTTATGCTGCAACTCCAACGCGCTTTGGTAATAACCGGCGATGGCAAAGCCGCTGATGACGACCGGCATCAGCGTGATGGCGGCACACCAAAGATAGCGCAAGCGGCTCAGCCAGCTACCGGCTTTCTCCTGATAAAAATCCCTGGCCAGCCCCTGGCTGGGATGACTGAAGCGGAACAGGACATAGGTCAGAACCAGCATCGTGACGATTAACGCCATTCTGCCCAGTGTATAACTGTGCTCGGAATAGGCTTCATCGACAAACATCCCGATCAAAAACACGGCCGGAATCACGACCGAACGAATCCATTTAATTTGCCCATAAAGCAATGCGATGGTCCTCTCCTGCCAGTTGAACAGGGATTGCACCACCCCTTTGGGCTTGAACAACTGATAAAAGAACTGCAATATCAACATCGGCAACGAGGCCGCCAATAAGCCATCGGCCACCGACTGACTGAAATTAGCTGCCTGGGCGTTACTCGACAGCAACCAGCCCAACCACGCCAGCAGCAAGGCAAACGGCAAAGCCAACAGAAAAGCCAAGGCCAGGCCGTCGAACGTGTATACAAAACGGTCGGAATAAAGCTTGCCGCTTTTTTTCAGCAATTCTTGCATATTGGCTTTGATCAACCGCCTGAACCAAAATTGCAGAAAAATAATGAAGATGCCCAAGCCTGCTTGAAAGGGACTGGCCTGAACGCTGTGATCGATATCGATCGCCAGTTGCCGCCAATGGGCGATGTCTCCGAACCAGAGCAGCGAATGATAAATTTCCTTGATATAGTGCTTATCGATCACCGGGGCGCTCGGCACCCATAGCAAGCGTTCATCCAGATAATGCCCGTATTTTTCGCCCAATGAGATCAACTGGTGCAAGGCAAAGTCGACATCGGCCAAGGTTCTCGAATAACCGGAAAAAAGCGATCTCAGTTTCGTGACCAATTCTTTTTGGTTATTCAGCAATAGGCGTAATTCGGTGCGGATTTTCAGCTTTTCGCTCTGATCCAGGTCGGGCGGAACCGATTTCGCCATTCGATCGGCCAAGGCCTGGTCCATGTCCGCCAACGATTTTTGCGCTTCGCCGAGTTGGAACAGCTCCAAGCCCGCGTGGGCCATTTCCTCTTGAATGGTGCTGGACAGGTCTTGGTAATTTTTACCCAGCGGCAAATTCCGCCGTTGTTCCCGCAATAAATTGCCCAACGCCGGACTCAGGCCCGCCAGATTGATTTTTTGTTCGGCGCTTTGGTAGTCCTTCTCCAATTGCTTATAGCGGTTATCGATGCTGTTTTTCTTGTCGAGATAATATTCCAGCTTTTGGTTGGTTTCCTGCAGCAATTGATTATAGCGGATGTTCTGCCGCGTGGCGGCCTGGATCACCGGATCTTTGTCCGACGCTTCCTTCTCCGCCTGGATCAGATCGGCCTGGGCCTGATCGATTTCCTGTTGGCGCCGTTCGATCAGAAAATCGTCGATGGCCTTGATCAGCGCGGACAATTGATCCGCCTGAAGATTTAACAGTTGCAACTGTTGTTTTTGCGCCTCCACTTTCAGCGGATAGACGATATTCTCCAAATCCAGCCAGGCCAAATCGGCATTCAGTTTACGGGAACGGCTGTCCAATTGCGCTTGTCTCGCATCGAGTTCTTGTTTGTTTTGGACCAATGAGGCCAGCGAGGCCTGCTCTTCATTCAGATTGGCTTGGGCGCTTTTGATCGCCGCGGTTTGTTCGCGGATTTGCTGCGGCAGTTTCATTTGATCGGTCAGCTGTATTTCCAAGTCGTTAATCTTGGACTTCAATTCGTTCAGATTCGACTTTTCGATGATCAAGCGCTGCTCCAGCTCGTCGGTCGGATACAGCGAAAAATTCTCCAATTTCTGATTTTTAAGCTGTTTTTCCTTCTCCTCGACACGCTTAGACAGCTGTTTGATTTCCGCCGGCAGACTTTTTAACTGCTTCTGGGCTTCCTGACTCTTTTGCTCGAACGTCGCCAATTCTTCCAGATTATCTTCCGCGGCATAATAGGCATTCAGGATTCTGAGCCGCAGGGCTTCATCGATATTCGTTTTATCCCTGGTTATCGCTATTTTTTCCCGAACGGCCTTCAGCATCGTATCGGTCGTCGTCGTATGCTTTTCCGCCCATGCCGTCCCAGTTAACAGAAGAAACAGGCAGAGCAACAATAAAACTAATGAACGTCCTTTTGTCTTCATCGCAATGGTTTGTGATCGTGATTAAATAAAAATGGCAGAATAGCCGAAATTGCTTGTTTAGTCTTCCTGGCGACTAATTAATTCATTACCCGCCAGGGAGGGCACGATGTTTTCGTCCCTCCAGAGCTTGGCGGCAAACATAGTCACGTAACAGGCCGGATAAGCCAACGCCACGCAAAAAGCGCAAATGGAAATAGTCAGCATAGGCCGTTTTTTTGGTAAACTTATCGGCTTGAACCATAACAAGGGGGAGAATGAGTGAAAAATCAAACACACCGCGTTATCGCTGTTTTAACCGCTTTTATCATAGGATTTACCATGTTCTCGATCGCCAATGCCACTTCACCTGCAGAAAACAAAGCCGCCGGCGAAGCCTTTTTGGCCGAAAACGGCAAAAAGGACAATATCGTCACGACCGACAGCGGCCTGCAATATGAAGTCATCGAACAAGGCAACGGCGCTTCGCCTTCCGCCACCGACAATGTCACCGTGCATTACAAGGGCACCACGATCGACGGCAAGGTATTCGACAGTTCCTACGATCGCGGTGCGCCGGCCACATTTCCGTTGAACCGGGTGATCGCCGGCTGGACCGAAGGCTTGCAATTGATGAAAGAAGGGGCCAAATACCGTTTTTTCATCCCTGCGCAATTAGCCTACGGCGAACGCGGCGCCGGCAGAGTGATCGGCCCGAATTCCGCACTGATTTTCGATGTTGAACTGATCAAGGTTCAATAACTCGGGCGGCCTTAACCGTTCCGTAATCAGTCTTAAAGCCCCGCCTCGCGGGGCTTTTTTATGGCTAGGCTGATATCCTTTCTATTCGTACTCGCAGTCCTCCGCCGGCATCTCGGGCGACGGCGACAAGCGCAGAAAAAGCCGGCGATAATGTTCTTGCACGTTTTCGATATCGATCTGGGCGATGCCGGACGAAAAACCGAACCAGACATACAGTCCGTTCAAGTCCTGGAACATCGGCGGCAAATATTTAGGCGAAGCGATCAGGCCGTCCAGCGAATGCTCATACAACACCGGCACATCCTCCAAGGTCACCTTGCCGACGAACAGCATCGGCAGCATTTCCGGCACCCCTTCCAGGGTCGTGCTGCGAATGAAGTTGACCAGTTCGATGAAGCCCCTGACATAAGACAAATCCTTGGTGAGACAGGCCCCGCCTTCGACCATGCCGCCGCGAAAAACGCGCTGGGCGATAGTGTAACTGTCATGCGGACTGATGTCGCGTTCGACGAAATGACGGTAGACCTCGATGAAATCGGCGCCCTGCTCGGCCAGGTCGATGGCGATGACCCGGTCGCTGATGCGTTTGGCCCGGTTCGGGAAGGAACTGAAGGTAAGCGTCTCGATCAATACCGCCAAGCCCTCTTGGGTCGAGGTAATCCTCGGCGAGCCGACACTCAGCCAAGTGGCCCAGGGTTGCTCGCGGCCATTCAGGGTGGTGCCGACATGCACCCAACCTTCGTGCACTTCCAACACCTGCAAGTCCAATTCCGAAAACAAGGCCCTGTTATTAATCTTGATCTTGTCGCCGCCGGCCGAGGCATCGGAAACGATCCCGTCGTCCTGGATCACGCTCAACGCGCCGGGATCGAAATACTGCCCCAACCGCCGCGACAAGCGCTCGACGGCCTGTTCGGCGCTGAAAATTTTCGGATGCACCTTGTTAAGATGCTTTGCCGCCGGCAGCGAAAAAATCGCGCATAAACGCTCCCCCAACTCCAACAGGCTTTTGTTGTCGCCGCGCAGGTGGTCCCTGGCGGAACCGTACAAGGCCTGGCTATGGGTTAAAAAAGCCGGGGTGCCGCGGCTGTGCAACAAATCGACCACGTTCATGTACTGCAGGGTAGTATCCTGCAGAATCGCTCCCAACGCATCGTTCTTGCCGAGTTGGCGAACGATATCCCGGTTCAGTTCCGCCAATGCCTGCCGGGTTGCCGGCAAATCGAAAGCGGGCAGCTGCCGTTGATAAAATGCCAAATCGGCCGGCGGCAGCACGCCGGCATTATTGTCGAAAAAATGCTCCCTGAACGCATGCGGCCATTTGATGCTATCCAGAATCTGTATGGGTTTTTGAATTTCGACCAGACGATTCGACAACGCCAGCAGTCGTTCACGGTAATTGGATTGCGCCACGAGCAGCACCTAAATGAAAAATGACTAAATCCTGAATTACACTCAATCCTTGACCGCTTCGACCTGAATGACCAATTTGACCTCGTCGGCCAGCATCGGCACATATTTATCGATACCGAAATCGGAACGTTTGATCGTGCCGAAGGCATTGGCGCCACAGACGCTTTTTAACGCGATCGGATTGATGCCGCAATGAAAATGATCCACCTTCAATTCCACCGGCTTGGTGACGCCATGCATAGTTAATTGGCCGTTGACGGCCACCAGTTTCTTGTTTCGGAAATGGAGCTGGTTCGATTTAAAAACCAGCCTGGGATAGCGGGCAACATCGAAAAAGTCCTCGGCGCGCAGATGCTCTTCAAGGTCTTTCAAACCGGTATCGATGGAGGCCGCGTCGACGGCGATATCGAGGCTACCCTTGCCGGCGTCGGGGTCCAACGTGACCTTGCCGCGGGTGCTGTTAAAGCGGCCCCGTTGCACCGAAAACCCCAGATGACTGATTTCGAAACCGGGAAAGGTATGGCGGGAATCGATGGTGTAAGTATCGGCGGCTTGCGCGGAAACGGCAAATAGCCAGCCCGACAGCAAGGAGAAAAGGATTTTTTTCATGGCAACTCCGATTGGCGAACGATATTTTGCGGAACCGGGACTTAATCTGACATTATCGCCGGAAAAGTGCAATAAATTGTTGCAGTCGTCCTCTTTAGGACTTTCGTTTGTAACTATTCAGCTTGATATCAAGAAAATAAGTCCTTTACTATCAGTTACTTGCGGAAGAAGCGTATGCGACAAGGAGGTCGCATCCAAGCCTATAGGGATATATTTACCCAGCACCTAAATTCCATAGGCTAATGGCTGCGACAAATCATCTTCGTTTATTTAGGTGCTGGGTGAACGGCGTCTTCTGGAGCAAGTAACTGATAGAAAAGCATTCTTATACTGAATAGTCGTTTCCGTTTAATCGTGCAAAAGATGGATATGTTCATAAATCATTGCTCGGAGAGCTTTGTTCGAGATCCATTCAGCCAGTATTCCAGACGTTATCGTGCCTCCGGTGCATTGGCTTCCAATGCTACCGAAGGCAGTAATGACCAAGATGGTAAAGTTTTTAAACCGGCCCCGCATCCACACTGCAAATGGAGGCATCCGACAACGAATCAAGTCGCATGTTTGCGCCGTGCCGCCAAAGGATGAGCGGAATACGCGCGGTGCTTATCCAATCCCATGATTCTACAAACACCGCCGGCATGCTGATAATCCTCGGCAAAGTGGTGGATGAATTCCATCACGGTATGATCGATCAGGTCCGAATCGCTCAGATCGAAATAGATGATTTTTTGTTCCGGCAAAGTGGAAACCATGGTTTTCAAACTGATGATATTGGAAAATACCGCCGAACCGCTAACCGCGATGTGGTAAGTATCTTCATCGGTTTGACGCACATGATAGGCCATTGAAAAAACGTTGTGCCATTTCAAACCGCGCGTCACATGGAAGAAAAACTCCACGACGATACCGATGGCGACGCCGATCAGCAAATCGGTCGCCAACACGCTGACGATGGTAATGACGAACACGGCGAAACTGTCCCAACCGACGGCCAGGGTTTTGGCGAATTCCTTGGGCGAAGCCAGGCGAAAACCGGTATAGACCAACAAGGCCGCCAACGATGCCAATGGAATTTCGTGGATCAGTTTCGGGAACAGCGCCACGAAGATTAACAGAAATGCGCCGTGAAAAAAGTTGGCCCAAGCGGTTTTCGCGCCGTTGTTGATATTCGCCGAACTACGCACAATCTCCGCGATCATCGGCAAGCCCCCGATCAAACCGCAAACCGTGTTACCGATACCGACGGCGGTGATATCCCTATTCAAATCGGAACTGCGTTTATGCGGGTCCAGCTTATCCACCGCGGCCGCGCTCAGCAAACTTTCCAGGCTGCCGACCAGGCAAATGGAAACGACTGCGATCCAGAATTCATAACTGCCAATTTTGGAGAAATCGGGAAAGTAAAATCCGGCCAGAAAATTTTCCGGAACCGCCACCAGAAAATTAGGCCCCACGGTATATTGATGCTGCGGCAGAATCTCGCTGGCGGTCGGAATCAAATATTGATGCACATGGTCCAGATCGAAATACTGGCCCAAGGCAAACCCCATGGCGACGACCAGAATCGGCGCCGGAATCATTTTCAGCCACGGGTTTTTCATAAACGCCCAAATGACCATCAATATCAAACCCAGCAGGCCGATCAAGGCGACTTCCGGATTCATGTAAAGCACCGAATGGGGAATCTCGCCGATGGCGCCGAACAAGGAGGAGGCTTCCGGCTTCACCCCCAATAACGTATGGACCTGTTTGACCATGATGATAATACCGATCGCGGCCAACATGCCGTGCACCACCGAGGTCGGAAAAAACGCGCTCAGCTTGCCGGCCCTGAAAACGCCCAACAGCACTTGCAGGATACTGGCGACGACGATCGCCGCCAAGGTATAACGGTAACCGGCCATCGCATCGCCCTGGCCCAGGGTTTGTACCGCATCGAGGATCACGACGATCAGACCGGCGGCCGGGCCGTTGATAGTCACGTAAGAACCGCTGATCCGGGACACCACGAGTCCGCCGACGATCGCGGTGATGATACCCGCCATGGGCGGGAAGCCCGAAGCCATCGCGATCCCCAGACACAGCGGCAAGGCGATTAAAAACACCAAAAAGCCGGATAGCAGGTCGCTACGCCAGTTCTCGGCCAGTCCGCGAATGCCTGTTTTAGGCAAGCTAGTTATCGAGTCATTCATAAGGTCATCCTCATGTTGATTGGAAAACCAGCCTATTGCGATAACCGTGCCAAACTCATCTCATGTCCGGACACCCCGAAAAACCTGGCTTTAGCCGGCTCCACCGGCTAAAGCCAGGTCCGCAAAGGGGAATAACACCCAAACAAATTGGTTGAAATGAACCATAACCACGAAATTTTCACCACCCTAAAAAACCCGCCCGCCGCCTGTCAAATTCCACATAATCCCTGATAATCCGCCGCTTGCAGGCCTCCTTTGTCACTGTCAGCCTTAGCTGGCACGGTTCCTGTATTAACCCTTTCGAGTAACCCGGCCGGTGATCGACTGAATCCGATCAAAGCCGAGAAGTTTGGCTGGATAACCTTAGCAAGTTTTACCGCCAAACATTTTGCAAGCAGGGTTAAGCAGCGATGTTTGCGCACCAGCGTTAAAACCATGCTTTATCTATTAAGGAGGTTTAACAAGTCATGAACAACCGTGAACAACCGGAAAATACGGAACATTCTTCTATTGGGAATCGTTCCGCGGCATTCGACATCGCCGGCGCGATCGAACATATCGCCCATTGGCTGCCGACCCAGGGGCCGATCAAGGATTTCATCCACCACAATACCTTGCATGCCGTCCAGCATTTGCCCTTTCACGAAGGCGTCGCGGTCGCGGCCAAGGTTTTCGGTGCCCGCAGCTATCTGCCGCTGGCGGAATACCAAGCGATGTATCGCAATGGCCGTATCAAGGACTTCGCGATCGACTGGGCATTGCAACATACCGGTTATGCGGAAGAAGCCCAACGACAATTGCGGGAACGTTTGTTCGCCCACGACGATGTCAGTCATTATCCGCCGCTTTCGCTCGCCAACCATGGTATCCGCAATGCCTGGATCAACCGGCTCGAAGTCGACCTGAATTCGTTGGCGCACCCGGTAGTATTCCGCCTGCTGAGCAATTTTTTGGATCAAGGCATCAGCCGCTGGAGCCTGGCCAAGGACGGCGAACGCTTCTGGGAATGCGTGTTGCGGCTGGCGCAAAACAGTTTATTGCCGCTCTATCCTCTGAATGAACCGGGTATACGGGAACTGTTGAGCGACAATGCCGAAGACGTCATCAATAGTTGTTTGGACAAAATCGTCGGCGACCCAACGCTTTATCAACAATACGTATTGGAAATGCAACTGGCCCATCCCGGTTGGTCCGGCATGGTCCGCATCATCGAACAAACTCCGGAAGCGCTGCTTTCCCGGCGCGAAATATCCTTGAAGGAAATGATCGCGCTGGAACTGGCCGTGGAATTGGCCTTTATCCTGAAGAAGAAAGGCTTGCATTTTCCCCGCGTCGGCGACATGCCCCAGTTGAATGACGTGCCGTTACTGAAAAATGGCGCCTTGCGTCCGAAAATCCCGCAACATCTGAAAGTCTGGCATGAGGCGATGGAATGGTCGCTGCACAGCGAATTATTGCAGGCCTTGAAGGACGAACCAAAACCCGAAAACGGCGAGAAAAGTCAGCCGGACATTCAGGCGCTATTCTGCATCGACGATCGCGAATGCTCGTTGCGGCGTTATCTGGAGGAAATCAATCCGGGCATCGACACTTTCGGCGCGGCCGGCTTTTTCGGCATCGATTTTCTCTATCAAGGCTTGGACGATGCCTACCCTGTGGCGCAATGCCCCAATGTCATCGTGCCGAAGCATTTGATCAAGGAAACGAATAAGCAGACGGAAAACGGCAAAAAGAACCATGGCAATCATCTGAGCGACCTGCATTTCACGCCCCATTCCATGCTCCGCGGTTGGCTTTATACCCAAACTTTGGGACTGGGTTATGCGCTGCGCATGGCCTGGAATGTGTTCCGCCCCAGTAACAAGCTGCCCAACATCAAGACGCTCAGCGAGGTCGACTCGCATTCCCATCTGCATCTTTTGCGGGAATCCGACGAACCGAACGAAGACGGTTATCTGCTGGGATTTTCCTTCGAAGAGATGGCGGAGCGGGTGAGCGGATTACTGCGCAACATCGGGTTGACCCAAAATTTCGCGCCGTTAGTGGTGGTCGTCGCGCACGGTTCCAGCAGTGTCAACAACCCGCACCTGGCCGCCTATGACTGCGGCGCTTGCGCCGGCAAACCGGGCGCACCCAATGCCCGCGCCTTTGCCTGGATGGCCAACCATGATTCGGTGCGCGCCATCCTGAGGGAAAAAGGCATCGTGATTCCCGACTCGACCCGCTTCGTGGCCGCCTTGCACAATACCAGCCGCGACGAAGTGACCTATTTCGACATGCATCTGTTGGAAGAGCAACCGGTTCCGGGCCTGCAAACCTACTTGAAAAATTTTCAGGTGACCATGAACAAGGCTTTGCAGCGCAATGCCTACGAACGCTGCCGCTGGTTCGAATTGAGTCCGCAAACGGCGTCCGCGGAGAAAGCGCACAAGCATGTCAAGGAACGCGCTTCCTCGATCTTCGAACCGCGCCCGGAATACAACCATTCCAACAATTTGTATTGCGTCATCGGGCGCAGGTCGTTGACGCGGGACTTGTTTCTCGACCGCCGCGCCTTTCTGCATTCCTACGAACCCGCAACCGACCCGCACGGCGACATTCTGGTCCGGATTCTGTCGGCGGCGATCCCGGTCTGCGGCGGCATCAATCTCGAGTATTTGTTTTCCCGCATCGACAATTCGGTCTACGGGGCCGGCACCAAGCTGCCCCACAACGTCATCGGCCTGCTCGGCGTCGCCAATGGCGTCGAAGGCGATCTGCGCACTGGCCTGCCGTCGCAAATGATCGAAGTACACGAACCG
Organism: Methylomarinum vadi; assembly: GCF_000733935.1. Taxonomy (NCBI): domain Bacteria; kingdom Pseudomonadati; phylum Pseudomonadota; class Gammaproteobacteria; order Methylococcales; family Methylococcaceae; genus Methylomarinum; species Methylomarinum vadi. Next base: position 3,394,509 of record NZ_JPON01000001.1, on the reverse strand, counting down.
GCCCGCTTGCTGATCGTGGTCGAACAAAGCACCGAGGTATTGAATAAAGCCGTGGCCAAGCTGGGCGAACTAAGAGAATGGATCGATAACGATTGGGTCAGGTTCGTCTCTTGCCACCCCGGCAACCGGAAAATGTACTTGTACGGCAGCAAGGGCTGGGAAACGATCCATTTGCCGGATGATTATCAGGTTCCCGATGCCCCTCGCTCGGAGCAAGTCTTCGCCGGCCAAACGGAAACCATCCCCGTCCACCGTTTAATCAGGAGACACGCATGAATTTATTACTGCTTGCCAGCCAATTCGTCCCCTTATTGGGGTTGATCGTGCTGTTGCTGACGAAAAACGACGAACACACCATTGCCAGGATCAGCTACCGTTTTACCTTTCTGCTCGGCGCCTGCATCGTCTCGTTGTTGTTGCTGTGGGCCGATGCCGGTTTTCCCCGGCATGAATACGAATGGTTCACCCTGTACGCCGCCGGCGATTACCGTTTCCCGATCCTGTTTTACCTGGACGGAATCGGCGCCGCCTATCTGTTTTGCGTATGGGCGATATTTTCGGTCATCGTCAAATATTGCCGCGTCTATTTACATCGCGAAAGCGGCTACAAACGCTTTTTCCTGACTATCTTCGCCTTCGTCTTCGGCCTGAACCTGGTGATATTGTCCGGCTCGATCGACATGCTGTTCGCCGGTTGGGAAATCGTCGGCATCTCCTCGTTTCTGCTGATCGCCTTTTACCGTCATCGCGTGCAGCCGATCCGCAATGCCTTGCGCGCCTATACCATCTATCGGTTCTGCGATGTCGGCTTGTTGTTGGGCGCCTGGATGAGCCATCTGTTGTTTCACGACAGCCAACATTTCAGCCAACTGGCGACGTTATTCGACAATGAGGCCATGCCCCCGGCCGGCTATGCCTCGCTGTTGTCGCTCTCGGTCCTGATTTTGACCGCGGCCACCGGTAAATCGGCGCAATTCCCCTTCTGTTTCTGGTTACCCAGGGCCATGGAAGGCCCGACCCCTTCCAGCGCGATCTTTTACGGCGCGCTGTCGGTGCATCTGGGCGTATTCCTGCTGCTGCGCACGACGCCGATCTGGACCTACCATTATCTCACCCGCTTCATCGTGTTCGTCATCGGTTTGTTGACCGTTATCGTGGCCAACATCGCGGAGAAATCGCAATCGAACATCAAGGGCCAAATCGCCTATGCCTCGATTACCCAGGTCGGATTCATGTTCATGGAGATGGCGTTGGGATTGGAAACGCTGGTGGTGATCCATTTTCTCGGCAACGCCTTTTTGCGCTGCTATCAATTGCTGGTTTCGCCGTCGATCGTCGCGCACTTGTTGCGGGTGGAAAGTTCGGCCGATTTCGACTTTTACATTCAACAAAGAACCCGCTTCGAATTTTTACCCGCGTCGCTCCGCGATACCCTGCCGGAAGTGCTGCAAAACACGTTATATGTGTTTTCCCTGCAGGAAGGTAATCTGGAACACTGGGTACGTTCGCTGTTATGGGACCCGTTGAAACGCATCGGCTCCAGGATCAACGGCATGAAACTTTGGTTCAAAGTCGTGAACGCCGGGGCCGGCTTTGCCTTGTTCCTTCTTGTCATCGAAGGCACCGGCGTCGACAGCAAATTTCTGGCCCTGCCGCTGGCCGTGTTCATGGTGCTCGCTTCATTGAGCGCCTTCAGCCTGAAACACCGTCCGTTCGGCGTCTGGAATGCCATCGGCCTGAGCTCGTCCTTGGCGGGCTTGGCGGTGTGGTTTCTGAATCCCGACGCCGGTTACGATATTGCCATTTTCGCCGGCGGCATTATTCCTTCCTGGTTGCTTGGCCTGGTGGTGTTGGCGAAACTGTTGAAAAACGATAATTTCGCCGACTCGCCGTTCGCTTATCGGGCCTTGGCGGAAACGCAACCTACATTGTCGCTATTGCTGTTCCTAAGCTTCCTCGGCCTGATCGGCTTTCCGATCACGCCGGCGTTTCTTGGCGAAGATTTGTTGTTATCCCATGCCAGCGGCCACGACCCCTGGTTCGCCCTACCGATTACCATCGCCTTCGTCATCAATGGTATCGCCGCCGCGCGCGTCTTCCAACGCTTGTGCATGGGCAGACCCAGCGAACTCAATGTCACGCTGCCGAAAACGCAAAGCGAGGAGCAACATGCGCTCGAAACCACGAATCCTCATACGGCTTGAACGCCAAATTTAAACATTTAATGCAAAAGAAGGTAACTCTATGAAAAACATCAAAAGGACTGTTATTGCCGGTGCGGTATTGGCCGCCTCACATTCCATCTCCGCTCAGGCCGCAGACCAGAACGACATGTTCGGGGTCTGGGGCTCGGCGACCCTGAAAGGCGATTTCAAGGCCCTGTCGCCCAAGCTCGATAAACTCCATTGGTTGATCATGAACCAGAGCCGGACCCGCGAGGACTCGCCTAATGGCTCGCGCTTCACCGAAAACCTGCTGTTCAGCCAGATCGGCTACCAATTGAACAAAAATGCGTCGTTATGGTTGGGTTATACCCACGACTGGATACACCCGCTAAATAAAGCGTCATACCAGGAAAGCCGCCCTTACGTCGATTTTGTCTGGAACCAGGCCTTGGGCGATTTCAAATTCACCAGCCGGACCCGTTTCGAGGACCGGATCAACCAGACCACCGGCAACGAGGGTTATCGTTCGCGGCAATTATTCCAGGTCAACCATGACCTGCCCTTTTTGGAGGGGTTGAGCGCCTATCTTGGCGATGAATTCATGTTTTATATGAATCAAACCGACTGGGGCAAGCAAGGCTTCACCGAAAACCGGATTTTCAGCGGTTTGAGTTACCAGGTAACCGACCATGTCGGTTTGGACCTGGGCTATATGGGGCAATTTGTGGATAAAAAAACCGGCAATAACCTGTTTACCCATAACCTGCAGGCCAATATCAGCTATAAATTCTAATCCGAACGAAGGGACTCTTTCGGCTAACCCCCCGCGTGTCAGGAACTCCGCATTATTAACCCGTCTTACCCCTCGGGTTAATACCCTCCCTCTCCTGACAACGCAAACTCAAACACAGGGATGTGTTTTTTAGCTGAATCGAACGCCAAACGGTCTTTGCTTGATTGGCTGGAATGACAAATAATGGCGTAAGAGCGCCTTCTTGAAAGGCTCCAGAATCAAGAACGCTTGCTTTGCTTCGCTTGAAACCAAAGCTCCAGCATCATCAAAATCCAGATCAATTCGCCATAATAGGCGGCATGAATCGTCTGATGCATGTGTACGGCGTGATCGAGAAATTCGGTCCGGAAATATCCTCTCTTTTTCAGCGCGTGGATGCTGTCGTAGGCCAATTCTTTCAGAGGTTGATGGTCTTTCAACCAAATCCCGAAAGGCAAGCCAAAACCATGCTTCGATTTATTGATGATTCGTTCCGGCAGGAAATCGCGCATGGCTTGCTTATAAAACCAGCGTAGCTGGCCGTTTTTCAGCTTGATTTCGGAAGGAACCGCGCAGGACAAATCGACCACTTGAGGATCCAACATCGGATAACGTACTTCGACGCCGGCCATTTCGCACATTTTGTTGACCTTGACCAGGTCGTTGTCATGCAGGGTGGTTTTCCAATCCATGAACAGCATGCGGTTCAATGCCGTCGCCTGCCCCGGACGGCGATAACAATCGCGTAAGGTCTGTAAAGGCAAACCGGTATCGATTTGTTGCACGAAATCATCGGCGAATATTTCAGCGGCGGCATGCCGATGCAGGAAATTGTAATCCTGCAAACGATCGGGCAGGGTCACCTCGGCCTGTTCGACATAGCGTTTGGCCTTGAACAGAATCTTATTCTTCAGCAATAAGCCGGGGAGGTGGTAAAGGCCGTTTTTTAAAACGCTCCTGGCAACGGCGGGGAGCCGCCAATATTTTTCGAACAACAGTTGCTTGGCATAACGTTCGTTTCCGGCGAAAATTTCGTCGCCCCCGTCACCCGCCAGCAAAACATCAATGCCGTTTTCTTTCGCCATTTTGGCGCAAAAATAAGCCGCCAAGGCGGAGGAATTGCCGAACGGCTCGTCATAGTAGGCGGCAATGGCGGGAATTGTAGAGACGCAATCGTCGGGCGTCAGATAATACTCATATTGCTGAGTATTGAAATGTTTTACGGCCTCGCGAGCGTATTCGATTTCGTCGTACCCTTCCACAGGAAACCCCATCGTAAAAGTCCGAGCCTTACCTGGGAATACCTGAGCTAAAGCTCCAGCGACACTGGAACTGTCCAATCCCCCGCTTAGGAATGCTCCAGTATTGTCGACGTTATCGGCTTGCTGTTTCACTGCGGCAATTAAGCTATACCTTAACCGTTCCGCGGCATCCTCCGTATTAAACTGGGAATCTTCTTTGAACTCCGGTTGCCAATAATATTCGAGTTCCACCTTGCCATCCTGATAGATCAGGGCTTGACCGGTCTCCAGTTTTTTCACCTGGCGATAAATGGTGTTCGGGCTGGGGCAATGGTGGAAATACACGTAATCATAGACACTTTGCTCCGAAATCTCCGAACCGATGTCCGGATGGACAATCACCCGATCGGCCGAACCGCCGAATACCAGGCCGGAAGGAGTAAGGGCATAATAAATATGCGAAATACCGATGGGGTCGGTGGCCAAAATCAATGTCCGCCGCTGCTCGTCAATCAGGATGAACGGCAATTGCGGCGCGAAATCCGTCAGAAAACTCCGCCCCGTTTGCCGATAGCGGGAAATGATTTGGGAACGGTTCGGATTATTTCCTCCCTCACTGACATCGACGAAAATGAGCCCTTGTTCGTTATGGGTTTTATCGCACTCCGAACAAAGCGAGTGAAATTCCGAAGTGTTAATGTCTACCGCGGGTTGTTTCCCTGCCATGGAGGCCGCAAGGCGCTGCAACAGGTCTCTCGACCCTTGGTCGTTGATTGAGGTATTTACCCAGCCAGATAGAAAACTCATAGTGATTCAACAGTTCGTGTGGTTCATATCGAGAAACACCCTTCCCTGGTTGTCCCTTCGACAAAGAAAAATGCGATAACTCGGCTTCAAGACGTTTATCCGGATACCTGCCAAATATGCTTATTCGGTTAATTGTTTAAAATTCGCTGAAAGTGGTTGACCAATACGGCGACTCTATTGTCCCATTGGTTTGCTTTGGCATAGTCGATGATTTTATCTTTGTCCCAATCGCGTTTTAATGCTTCGACAAGCGCACCGGCCAGGGCATCGCGATCGCCAAAAGGGGCAATGACGCCCAATTCCGGGCCATTGACGACCTCCCGATTACCGCCCACATCGGTGGTAACAACGGGCAACCCGCAAGCCATCGCCTCCAAAAAGACATTGGCCCAGCCCTCGTTGGCCGTTGCCAATACGAATACATCGGCGGCGGACAAAGGGAGCTTCAATTCCTCCGGCGGTAACGCGCCTAGGAAACGGACATGTTCTTGCAAGTTCAATGACGCCGTTTGCGCTTCCAGACGTGAGCGTATGCCGCCTTCCGGGCTGTCTCCGCCGACGATTAAATAGATAAGACCGGGAAATTGTTCCAGTAATCCCGGCATCGACTCCAGCACACGATGAAATCCTTTTCGTTCCACGAGCGCGCCAACCGAGACAATGACTTTTGCCGCTTCAGGCAGACCTAGTTGTTCCCTAGCCTGTTTTTTGTCGAGCGGATTGAATTTGTTGATATCGATACCGTTCCCGACGACTTCAACCTTGTTCTCATCGGCACCCATCGCGACGACATGATTTTTTAAGGAACCGGCGACCGAAAACACTTGAGAGGCCCTATTCAAAGCCTTCACTATGCGTTTGCGTTTGCCCGCTTCCTTGGCATGAGGGACTTCCGTCCCTCGCAATGTAATGGTGACAGGCATTCTCAACCATTGCCCCAACAACGAAGCGGCATAACCATCGGGATAGGCGAAATGGGCGTCAATGAGACCGAAACCATACTGATTTTTTAATTTACGCAGCAAAAACCATGAACCCAAAGCCATAAAAAAACCATCCCACGCCTTTAACAATCCTGGAATAGAGAAAAAACGCGGAAATAAAACCTTAACGCCGTCTTGTTCTTCCATCGAAGCCGGTTGAGGCCGAAAATTCGGCTTCCAATAGCGGATGAGGTTTTGTAACGGAAACCAGGGAACCGGGGAAACCACAACGATGGGCAGATGCTCACCGACCCGAAACATACGCTCCCGGATAAACAAACCTGCTCCCGGCCGTTTAGCGCTGGGAAACAGAGATGAAAAAACGATGATGCCGGGACGTTTCATCAAATTTTCTTAGCTGTGCCCACGTCCGATCGCGTAATATTGCAATCCCATTCGTCCCATCAAGTCGGGCGAGTAAAGATTTCGACCATCGAATACGACGGCGTCTCTCAAGCTATTTTTCATCAGCTCGAAATCCGGGCTCCAGAATTCTTTCCATTCCGTTACCACGATCAGGGCATCGGCTCCCTGCAACGCCTGCTCGGGACTATCGGTCAGTAACAGGCCGGCCTTGTCGCCATATATTCGTTTAGCTTCCTCCATCGCTTCCGGATCATAAGCCCTGACCGTTGCACCCGCATCAATCAAGGTTTCCAAGACCACCCGGCTGGGCGCCTCACGCATATCGTCTGTTTTGGGTTTGAACGACAATCCCCACAAGGCAAAGGTCTTGCCCTCGATATTATTGCGGTAATGTTTGTTAATTTTATTGACCAGAACCATCTTTTGCTTGTCATTAACATTTTCCACCGCATTCAACAATTCGGCTTTATAGCCGACTTGTTGCGCCGTTCGCTCCAGGGCCTTGACATCTTTTGGAAAACAAGAACCGCCATAACCACAGCCCGGATAGATAAAGGAATAACCGATGCGGGAATCCGAGCCGATGCCGTTTCTGACCTGCTCGATGTCGGCGCCTAATAATTCGGCCAAATTGGCCAATTCGTTCATGAAACTGATTTTTGTCGCCAGCATGGCATTGGCGGCATACTTGGTCAATTCCGCCGAGCGGATGTCCATGGTGATCACCCGGTCGTGACTCCGGTTGAAGGGGGCGTACAGCGCTTTCAACAATTCCGCCGTTCTTGGGTTATCGGTTCCGACAATGATCCTGTCGGGTTTCATGAAATCGTTGATGGCCGCCCCTTCCTTTAGGAATTCGGGGTTGGAAACCACATCGAAATCGATATCGACACCGCGTTCTTTCTGCGTTTGCTGAATCGCCTCCTTGACTTTATCGGCCGTTCCCACCGGCACGGTCGATTTGTCGATGACGATACGATACTCGTTCATGTGCTCGGCGATCGATTTGGCCACGGCCAACACATACTGCAAATCCGCCGAACCGTCTTCATCCGGCGGCGTCCCAACGGCGATGAACTGAAAAACACCGTGATTGACTGCTTCTTCGATATCGGTGGTAAACCTGACCCGCCCGGCCTGCATATTGGCCTTGACCATCTCATCCAGGCCTGGCTCGTAAATCGGCACGATGCCTTTATTCAAATTGTCGATTTTGTTTTGGTCGACATCGATACAAACCACGTCGTTGCCCACTTCCGCCAGACAAATACCCGTCACCAGGCCGACGTATCCGGAGCCAAAAACTGTCACTTTCATACGATTTTCCTTTTAGTCTCCCGGGAATCAATCCCTTTTAAATGCTTATAATACAAACTGTTGACCCAGTCTTGTCATTAAAATCAGTAAGACATTGACAAATAATGAAAAATGGCTTTATGACACTACCTTGGCAAAGCTGGGTTAATGTTTCTTCTGGTCAACCAATCGACGATAAATGTTCTCATAGTTCGCCACGCTACCCGGCCAATTCCTTTTTTGTTCGACAAACTTTCTGCCTCGCTCACGCACACTTTCCCATTCGCTTCGACGTTCGAGCAGATTCAATAGCGTGTCGGCAAGCGCATCGACATCGTCGGCCTTGAACAAATAACCGTTTTTCCTGTCGTCAATCAATTCCTTGTGCCCCCCCACATCGGATGCCACGACCAGCCGGCCTTGGGCCATCGCCTCCAATGGCTTTAACGGCGTTACCAGCTCGGTCAAACGCATCGGGAGACGAGGATAAACAAAGATCTCGACCTGGTTATAATATTCCTGCACTTGATCGTGCGGCACCCGGCCCGTGAAAACCACATGCCTCCCCAAGCCCAATTCCTTGGTTTTTTGTCTGATCAATTCTTCTTGCGGCCCGCCTCCTACTAACAACAACCTGACCTCGGGCTGGTGCCGAAGAATTTTTGGCAAGGCTTCCAATAACAAGGGCAACCCTTCATAGGCGTAAAAAGAACCGATGAACCCCAAAACGACGCAACCAGTCAAATCCAACTCTTTTCTCAATTCCTGGTTCGCTGGCTGGCCGAAACTGAATTTATCGATATCGACGGCATTAGGAATCACGGTTATTTTATTCGCCGGCACTCCGCGGCCAATGATATCGTTACGTAACCCTTCGCAAATCGTGGTCACCGCATCGGCTTTTTTAAACACGTGGGTCTCCAAGGCGTGCGTCAACAGATAACGCATGCTGCCTTCGAATGTGGTGCCATGATCCACCGCCGCGTCTTCCCAGAATGCCCGGCATTCGTAAACGACAGGGAGTTTAAATTTTTTGCCGGCGGCCAAGGCCGCCAACCCATTCAGAGCGGGAGAATGGGCATGGAGAATATCGGGCTTTATTTCCGGAATGATCTCAGCGAGGCGCTTTTCCAGCGACTTTACTATCGCCCATTGATTGAAAACCGGCCATGCGGCCGGAAAACCGCTTGGAATCTCGGAGCGATAGAACGTCAGGCCGTCTATTTCCTCGATGCTGTGTTCGGCAACGTTATGTTTGGCCGATGTGACATGAAAGGTTTCCCATCCGAGTTTTTTTTGTTGCTCCAAAATGGCCCGTGTTCTGAAGGTATAACCGCTGTGCAACGGTATGGAATGATCCAGGATATGCAGTATTTTCATTTATTTTTGTTATTGCGTTTACCTGATAGACGCATCCAACTTTTTCTAAGTAAATGGGGTATCAGTAAGTGTAGCGGCATTCTGAGCCAATGCGCCCTTAAATATAAAAGAAAGCGCGCTAAACCGGTCCAACGATCATTACAGCTCGAATGATCGGGGAGTAAGGCCCTTAAGAACAAGAAATCCATCATTGTTTGTTTGATCTTCCCTATCGCTATTTTTTCCGACTTGCAAATAATCTCTTGCGGAATTGGGGTCTCCAATATCAATCGGCAATAATGCAATGCGTAAAACAATGGTAATTGTTGGTTTAAATCATAAGAACGTTCCAATAAATTATCCCAAAAATCAGTCCGAACAGAAAATTCTTTAATCAATAGATCTAAATCAGAAAGATCCCTAAAGCCATGATCCAATTCGCCTTCATGAAATAAATGTGTCGCGCTATGTAAAACCCTATCCACTCCCGATAAGACGAAAACATTATTTTCAACGTGTTCCAATTGCTCGAATAATTTGTCGGCATTTGGGCAAAGTCGACATGTTTCCGGCAGTATATTGTGATGCACATCAATCGTAGTTCCCCGGATAACATGGGTCAGAGGCGGAATTTCGTGCATCCATTTACGATAATATTTATTATCGTATTTATCTATTTTCCCAGGCATCCAACCCGCCCGCATCATCGCTCTTTCGACTTGCGCCAAATTATTTTTCGAGACCAGAATATCGACATCGGAAAAAACTCTACCGGTAGCCGCTCGATTTTCGGCCAATTCGTAAGCAGCCCCTTTCAAAATAACGAGAGGAATATCGAGCTGATCAAAGGTTTTTTCCAGGCAGGAAACTTCCCAGCGCAATGAAAGTTTAAATTGCTCGGCATATATCTGCGCCGAACGAAGATGTTTTATCGCTTGCTGAGGGACGCTAGGCAATAGATTCGCATCGTTCAAAGCCTCCCCTAACCGCGCCAATACTCCAGCCCTTCTTGCCTGTCTTATTAATAAATCCCACTGCGATAAATCGAGATTTCTGGTCGCGTTAGGGTCAATTAAAACGGACACCAGCAGCGGTCTGTTACTTTTCGTCATTTATCGGTGAACAAATACGGATCAATTACAAGAAGGGACACTTGATAAGCGAGTAAAATCAAATCATAGTTTATTTGGAAAAATACTCTAGCGCTTTATTCAGATCGCTATAGATCAGCTCATCGCACCGGCAATCCTGAATCACGTCACATAACGCATTAAACGCCTGATTTCCAAGAACATTGTAATTAAACGAATTTTCAGCCACTCTCAGCAATGTTGGTCCTTTGGATAAGGACTTCAAAGAGATTGCATTCGCGCTTCGGTCGAAACGCGGGAAGACGATTCTCTTGGCCACCGTACGCTTAGCTGCATTTCGTACGCTATCCACAGGCGGCCTCATATGAGAAACGGTTCCTTTCAGAGTATCAAAAAAAGATTCCCCGAACTCAGCCTTTGGAAAGGTGGTTTTGATTAGCGAAATCGACTCGTTTTTTAAATTGACGGGCCTGACGATGGGGATTAGTTCTTTACTCTCCATATCAATCATTGCCATCTCATCTGACAACAACCGCCAACCGGTGCAAACCAAGGCCGCGCAGAGCGTACTCTTACCGGCACCCGGTTGCCCCGGCATGATTAACGCCTGACCATCTTTTTCCACAACCGCCGCATGAATCAATAGATATTGAAACGTGTGGTTGGCTATACACCAATTTAGGCCCCATTCAAAAAACGGGTAGGCTTGCGAGAAAGGTAGAGGTTTAAAAGGGGCGACGCCATCGAAATAGAATTGCACCTGCGGTTTGTAGAAATACCTTAAATTTTTTACCTTATCGACTTTAATATGAAAATCGCAAAAAACTGGGGATATATATTCTTGAAACTGATGGCTTTTGTAGAGTAATTTTACCGATTGAAGTACTGCGGATATATTGGATTCAAGCCTAACAACGAAAGGATCGATATTCAAGCAGAGAGATTCTCTAAGCATAATAATCCGCAAATCTGTGATATGAAAAGAACTATGTATGCCTAACACGAACCTAATATTCCATTATCAGCAAATAACTTTAACGTTTTATCAACAAATTCCGATAATTCTTGTCTTTCGAACCCATTGTTAATAATTGCCAAATACTCCAATATCTCGTGATAATTTCGCTCTTTTTCCGACAAGAACACAATTAACTCGTATGTCAGTTTATTAACAATCAGCGTTTCCCGACTGTTTCCCGAATAAACAACAAAATCACTGTCAAGCTGGCGGTGACTAATACGACAATTTAAGCAATACCTTTTAATCAATCTTTAAGCAGATCATTAACTAGTTGGAATTATTAAACGAAGATAAATAGTTTACCAACCCTAATAGAGTAGTTTCGTCATTGGTGCTTCCAACAAGACTTGAGCATGACGGTTGATTATTGTTATTTGAGTCCAACGATGATGCCGTAATTCCAGACGCGGAATTAAACAAATTAATTATATTTGCCTCTGTCTCAGCATTCGCCTCGTACCAAGGTAAAATCCGAGCATTAAATATTGCCGCCACAGATTCTTTAGCCGCATCATATAACGCTGCTAAATAAGCTTCTTCTTGAGCTTTCTTATCCTCGTTATTCCCCACGGTCTCGCAATAGAACTGGCCATTGCCAGTACCATTGGGATCTATTATGGTAGCTTCCCCTAAAATTACATTCCCTAATGTCGGAGTGTCCTCAAAAATACGGAGCGCTGGATTAAAAACATCACTAAATAACACCTGCGATTCGTCTATATTGCTACCTTGGGCACAAATTGGTCTAGGGGGAATATTAGTTAACTCGTCAATGTAATATTGCCTCGAAAGGCCGGGCTTATCACATTCAGCATCATAATTAACAGATACATTGCCTGACAACATTCCCGACTGAGTACAGGTGATTTGCGCGAACACGGGCTTGCTGGAAAGAGACATGATAACAGGTGAAATAATGCCTGCTTTAGTTAGCTTTCTCCGCGAGCTGTTGAATTCGGCTGATTGATGTTCCTTTTCAACTTCATTTTTTTTATCTTCACGCTGACTATGCATAGCGACCACCTGTTAAATATGTGAAGTAAAGCAATTTTACCAGGAAAAACAATAAATATATATTGTACTTTAGGGTAATATCCGATCACTTTTCAAAAAAGACTCGAACATCAACAACGACCAAATCGGCGCGCTGTAATCCCGTAACCCGCTTTGGTGCTGGTCGACCATTTTCGTTAAAAATTGTCGATCGAACAAACCGCAATCAGTCATTGTTTCGCCCAGCAGGGACTGTCTGACCTGCTCTTTCAAAGGACCTTTAAACCAACTGCCCAGCGGCACGGCAAAACCCATTTTCGGGCGGTATAAAATATCGTTAGGCAAATATTTCTCCAATCCCTTCTTGAAAATATATTTGCCTTCCCGGTTTTTCAATTTAAAACCGGGCGGCAGGCTTGCCATCCATTCGACCAACTGATGGTCCAACAAGGGCACTCTAACCTCCAAGGCATGCGCCATGCTGGCACGATCGACCTTGGTCAGAATATCGCCCGGCAAATACGTTTTAATGTCCAGATATTGTACTAGGGACTGAGCATTGTCACTAGGCGCATTGTTCTGATAGCGCCTGAATACCTCGACCGCCTGGTAACCCTGCAATTCTTTTTTCAGTTTTTCACTGAACAGGGCTGAGCGGATACTGTTGGAGTTAACCGAAACACTGTGGAAATAACCTTCCAATGAATCCCGGCCGATCGACTCCAGCGTGGATTTGGCGCGAAAAATCTTAGGGGCCCAATCGGCTTTGGGATAGACCTGGCCTAAGAAACCGAACAAAGGTTTGCGTAATACATCGGGCATGACCGAACGCATGCGGTCTTCATAGGTATGCCAGCGGTAACGCCGATAGCCCGCCAGGTTTTCGTCGCCGCCGTCGCCAGACAGTACCACCGTCACCTGTTTTTTAGCCAATTCGCAAACCCGATAGGTCGGCAATGCCGAACTGTCGGCATACGGTTCGTCGTAAATCCCCGATAACTGGCCGACCAATTGAAAATCGTCGGGATCGACCTGTTCGACCCGATGGCTAGTGCGATAACGCTCGGCCACCATTTGCGCATATTGAGATTCGTTAAATTTAGGGTCGCCGAAGGAAATGGAACAAGTATTGACCGAATCGGTTGAATTTTGCGCCATCATTGCGACAACGCCGCTGGAATCGACTCCGCCCGATAAAAAAGCCCCAAGCGGCACATCCGCCATCATACGAATTTTGACGGCTTCCTCGAAGCGGGCCAGCAATTCTTCCACCGCCTCCTGTTCCGAATTGAATGGCTGCTCCCGGAAACGGACATCCCAATATTGCCGTGGCTGGTAAGCAACTTGTCCTCGCTTTAACGTCAGCGTGTGGCCCGGCTCCAATTTGTAAACATTCTTGTAGATCGTTTTCGGCTCCGGGATGTAGCCGAAACCGAAATATTCTTCGATGGCGGTAGGCTCGAATTCCCTTGGCAGCAACGGATGCTGCTTTAATGCTTTCAGCTCCGAGGAAAAAATAAACTGGCCATTGTTCAATTCCGCATAAAACAGCGGCTTGATGCCAAGGCGGTCTCTGGCCAAAAACAGCATTTCCCGGTTTCTATCCCAAACGGCAAAAGCAAACATGCCGCGAAACTTTTCGACGCAGGCTTCGCCCCAGGCTTGCCAACCGAGCAAAATCACCTCGGTGTCGCAATGGGTCTTGAAACGATAACCCAAACCTTCCAATTCCTTGCGCAATTCCAGAAAATTGTAGATTTCTCCGTTATAAGTCAATACCACGCTGCGGTCGTCATTTAGCATCGGCTGTTGCCCGCTGCCGAGATCGATGATCGATAAACGCCGGTGACCGAACCCCAGGCCAGGTTCGAGGTGCAAGCCGCCTTCGTCCGGTCCCCGATGAAATTGGCTCTCGTTCATTTTAGAAAGCAATTCCCGATTGATCTCGCGTTTTTCCTTCAGATCGAATATACCTACAATTCCACACATGTCATGTCCTGTCTGCTGGGCCTTGTTTTATGCCGTTAATTGCTGTGGCCGTCCGAATCTCGATTATACACAGCCATATATTTTTCAACCATTGCCGCCATCGAAAATTCCTGCAACACCCTTCGATGCGCATTTCGACCCTGTATCCGCCTTTTTTCCGGATCATTGACGTAATCGGCGAGAGCCGCGGCCAATGCCCGAAAATCCTCCTTCGCCACCAATTTTCCACTGACCCCCTCGACAACCAGTTCCGGGTTGCCGCCGACATTCGTTGCGATCACCGGCAAACCAGTCGCCATCGCCTCGAGGATGGTGTTGGAAATTCCCTCGGCCCGGGAAGGTAAAACAAAGATATCCAGATTACGCATAATCTCGGCGACATCGCTTCTTTCGCCCGGCAACCAAGCCAAATGGTCCAGCTTGTGCTCCTCGAGATAGGTTTTCGCCTGCTCGCGGATTGGCCCTTCGCCGACCAAAATCAACCGAGTCCTGCGTTCGAATTCAGGATGATCGCTCAGCAATTGGACAAATGCCTTCACCAATGTCATTTGGTCCTTAACGCCATGCATCCTGCCAACCGTTCCTATATGGACCTGGTCTCCGTGGAATGACAGGGGGCAATGGGATAAAGGCGCTTTACCGGTAGCAGGATAAAACGTTTCCGTGTCAACGCCGTTACAAATTCGAAAAATTTTGACCGCAGAAATACCGACTCTATCGACTAAATAGTCTTCCAATTGCCGGGAAAGCGGAATGAAACGGTGTATCAGCACGCCGAATGTTTTTCTCAATAATTGATATTTTTTATTGTTCCCTTCCGGGTCGAAAACATCCCAGCCATGCTCGCCATGAATGCGATATCTCACTCCCGCCAAAAATGCGGGTAATTGATACTCGAGGGCGGCAAGATTACGGCTATGGACAATAGCCGGCCGCAATTGACGCAATAAGCGATACATGTTGAGGAACGACTTCCAGTCATGGCCTTCCCTTTTGTTCAATTCGTAAATGGCAACATCCTTACGTTGCAGACGCTGACTGAAATCGGTCGAATTTTTAAGGCAAATCACGGCATGCCGGAATCGATCGGCCGGGATTCTATTGATCAGATTAACGACGCCGTTCTCCAGTCCTCCCACTCCTAAACTGTAGATAACATGCGCGATTAATGGCGGAGTATCTTTAGAAGATGACATTTTAAGTCAGATGATTCAGGCAAGAGGACTGGATAATGGCGCCGGCAGCGTCAAGGAAATAGTACATACAGAAGTTACTGTCATCGCGCTCTTTTCAGAGTATTGCGGTCGAAATCCCTATCCGACAAACCGGTTTTAAATTGATAGTTTTCCCACAACAGTTTTGTTTTTTTACCGGTTTGATGATTGGTCATTATTGCCTCATCGGCCCGCCAGAATTGATTGAGGTATTGCTTATACTGCCTGTTTTCCAGCGTTTTCAATAATGCATTTTTTCGGTCATAAAAATCGATTCGCAAGGGAATATAACGGGACTCGTCTATCCAGGCAATTTCCCGGGTATATCCCGAATGTTCGTACTGCGGGTAAAATTCGACGACAAAACAATCGATGCCGTCATACACTTCATCGCGCAAATATTTATAACTGAATTTCTTTACCTCGAACGAGGTTAAATCTTCGAAAGCAAATTCGCTACCCAAATAGGGGCCGGATTTATTACTGGAAGATATCCTCTTCACCCGTTTCAAGGCCGGCAGATATAACCACTGCTCATCGGCTTCCAAGGCATGAGTAAAACTCAGGAAAGCGGTTCCCTTGATATCCCTGGGGTTGCTGTACACACTCAGACTCTTATCGCCGTCGCCAATGACTTCCAGCGTTTTCATCTTTAATTCACGAACACTTTCGTCGCCGCTGCGGTTGATCAGGATCATTTTCATGTCGGCAACGGTATCGCCGAAACCGGTATCGCGCCGATCCATCTCCTGGACAATTTCCAGCCCTTTTTCCTCAGGCGTCAAAGCCTGCAAGGATGGCTGCCAACAAACCAATACAACTAATAACAAATATTTTTTCATAACGTGTCCCGGAAAATCGATATAGCTCATTGCAAAAATATAGCAGATAAAAGACAGGCTATTTTCGGTCTAATGTCATCAATAATGGAGGCAATAACAAAAAATCGAGGATCAGCGCGAAGGCGATAGTGATGGCGGTCATCAGCCCCATTTCCGAATTCATCGTAAAATGCGAAAAACTCAGCACAATAAAGCCACAGACCAAGACGACCGATGTAATCCACAATGCCATTCCCACCGTGGAAAAGGCGAAACGGACGGACTCCTGCCGGTCCAAGTCCATCTCAATCCGGGCCCTGCGATATTTACTGATGAAATGAATGGTATCGTCGACAACGATACCTAATGTGATCCCCGTTACAACCGACAGTGCCAAACCTACCTTGCCATAAAAAATGCCCCACAAGCCGAAGGCAATACCCGCCGGCAATAAATTCGGAATCAAACTGATCAGGCCTAGCCTAATCGATCGGAATGCGAAAATCAGAATAAAGGAAATCATGACCAGGGCAAGAACGGTCCCCCTTAGCATGCTGGTAATATTCCGCTTCCCGATATTAGCAAACATTAGATCGGTACTCGAAACATCGAACCGGATATCCGGCATATTGCTTGATAACCAATTGTTAACCTTCCGTTCCAACGCCAGCACTTCATTGGAGCTCATGGTGTCGATGGTCACGGTTATACGGGTACCGGATTTATCCATATTGACCTGATCGTTCAAATCCAGGCCATAAGGCAAGGACATTTCATACATCAATAAAAATTGCGCCGCCAAATCCCTGGCGTCGGGTAATTTATACCACTGCGGATCATCGCCATGCATGCTCTTGTTCAAGCGTTTATAGGTATCGGTAATGGTATTGACATGGCGCACCTCGGGTTGCTGCAACAAGAAATCTCTGAATTTCTGCAAATCGTGCAAAAATGCCGGCTCATTAATTCCTCCGGAATCGCCGGCACGAATCGCATACTCGAAGGTATAAATACCTCCCATATTCTCGTTGAGAAAGTCCGTGGCATTTCTAAATGCCACGGATTGATCGAAATATTTTACAAATTCGTCATTCAATTCATTCAGCGGCAAAAACGACAAACAGACAAGCGAGAACAAGAGATTGCCTGCTAACAGCCCCTTACGCTGCCGAACCACGAAATCGGCAAACACGGACATAACAGGATGATGGCTTTCTTTTTCGACTTTGGCTCGGACGGGCAATACACTCATCAGGGCCGGCAAAAATGTCAGCGTTAAAAGCAGAGCCAGGATTGCGCCTATCGCCACGATATTGCCCAAATCCCAGAATGGCGGCGAATCGGAAAAATTCATGCTTAAAAAGCCGATCGCCGTGGTAATGCTGGTCAATGCGATCGGTTGCAGATTAACCCGCAAACTTTCCCGAATAGCTTTATGCTTTTCATGGCCGACCCTCATGTTATGCAGCATCGTCACCAGAAAATGCACGCTATCGGCCACAACCAATGTCAGGATAATAATGGGTGCAACCGCCGAAGTCGATGTCAGGAACCAACCTAGCCAACCGGCCGCTCCCAGGGCCGCCAGAGAAGAGAAAACGATCAAGATGACCACACTGATAGTGGCGATGAAAGAGCGCAGACACAGCAACAATGCCAACACAACGATGCCGTACATGATGGGAACCAATAAAGTGTTATCATTCATGGCCTGTTCGCTAAAAGCATACCCCATCATCACAACCCCGGTCAGATGCAACTTGATCTCCGGGTACATTTCTTCTATATCGGCGGCAATTTTCCGGGAAAAATCGGTTACCTCGGCAAACTCATTGTTACTTTTGCCGGGCAACTGCACCGTGACATTGACTCCTGAGACATGGCCGGTTTTGGAAACCAGCCTGTTGACCAACAAAGGCTCATTCAAGGCCACATTTCTGATTGCCCGGATCTGCTCGGCAGATAAATTTTGCGCGTCAGAAACCAAATCCGCAACCACCAGCTCGTCCCCTTCGGCGACGGTATGCTGAAAATTGGTAATGGAATCGACGCGGCTGGAATAAGGAATCTGCCAGGCTTTCTCCGTCAACAGCTGAATGGCCTGAAGGACGCGGGGAGTAAACACATCGCCATCACGAGGCTCGACGACAAACAGCACATTATCGCTTTTGTTATATTCGTTCTGTATGGCTTCGAACGCCTGTAACTGGGGATTATCCTCGCTAAAATAGACCCGGTAATCGCTTTTGAAAGTTAAACGGGCTACACCGGCAGCCAGCCCGCCGACCAACAATAACGTGAACAAAATCACCCACCAGGGATGCCGGGTAACAAAATTTCCTAACCTTGCCACAAATAATTCATCACGCACGATAAAATCCTTAATCTCAAGTTAAAGCGGCCTGTTGATTCCAATGAAATCGATCAATAGCAAGTGTAGTTCATTCAAGCGAAACAAAAAGACACGAGTTTATTGAGTTTTAACACGAAGCGAGGGTACTGATGGATAAAAAAGAGGCCGGACGATCTATTGGCCAGGGTCTATGACTATCCTGAAATAGGCCGGGAATCAGACAATACCCGGCCTTCTTACTGCTTTGCTGGGCCCGTTTAGAGCATCTCGCTCAACCAGTAAAAACCGAAGCCGGGCACTACTAAGGTATTATTGAAAATATCCGGATACTGTCCGCTGTACAAGTCTATCAACTGGCCATATTGGGGTTCGGACCAATGCGCGATATCCTCGAGCTTCAGCGATTGCGGTTTACTGTCGAAATTCGCGACCACCAATACGTTTTCGCTTTGTTTATTGAGGTTATAACGTTCAAAAATAAACAAATGAGGATTCTCCACCTCAATGAGTTCGCGGTTGTTGAAATCGGCAAAAGTAGCGATTTCCTTGCGCACGGCAATCATCCTCTTCAGCGCGCTGAAAATTTCGTATTCGACCGTGCCGCTTGCATTTCTCCGCGCCGCCTTATCCCAGTCAATAGTCGGCCGATGCACCCATCGGGTATCTCCCGCCTTATGCGGATCATTCATATAAGAATCATCATTCAAGGTGCCGATTTCATCGCCATAATAAAGCAAGGGGATGCCGCCAAAAGCCAGTATCATGCTATGCAGCAATAAAATAATCTTAATTGCGTCGGCAATGGCGTCGGCATCGCCGGACTCCAACGCATATTGCAACCCGACCAATGAAGCCAGCGAACCGGAAATACGCGCATCCCCGGTTTTTTCGTTGTGCCCGAACGGAAGACCGCGGGCATGGGAATGGTTGAATTGGCCGGTGTAATAATCGATCAAAAACTTGCGGTGGCTGGGCGGATCATAGCCGGCCAGCACGATGTCCCTGTCATCGAAGCCCAGGCCGATATCGTCATGGCATCGCACATAGTTGAGCCAGGTCGCCCGTTCCAGTTTGACCGGCAGGCTTTTGATCCCCTGGTTCAAAAGCCTCGCGTTCTTGGTCGCCACCGCATCCCATAGCAAGGCCATGAAAGTTGCGTTATAGGCAATCTCGCATTCCTTGGCGATGACGGCATCCTCGCCGAAATATTTGATGACCTCGACCGGCGCGACAATCGCTTCGGCAATAAATACGACGCCTGGGGCCGTCACCTGGCAGCAATCCTTCATCAATTGCAGAATCAAATGCGCTTCCCGTTCATTCTGACAAATACTGCCGATCTTCTTCCATAAAAAAGCCACCGCATCCAGGCGTAAAATATCCGCCCCCTGGTTGGCCCAATACAACAAGATATCCAGCATTTCAATGAACACCGCCGGATTGCTGTAATTCAAGTCCCATTGGTAATCATTGAACACCGTCATTACCCAGCGCTGCATCTCCTCATCCCAGGTGAAATTACCCGGCGAGGTTTCCGGGAAGATTTCCGGCATGCTCTGTTCGAACATATCCGGCACATTTCGCGTCTTGAACGTGTAATAATAATTTTGATAAACCGGGTCGCCGGCCCGCGCCCGCTGCGCCCATTCGTGTTCGTCCGAGGTATGGTTGACCACGACATCCAATACCAGCAGGATTTCCCGCTCCCCCATATCCATGGCCAATTTTCGTAAGTCCTGCAAAGAGCCGGCGCGTTCGTCGATTTGGCGAAAATCGCTGACCGCATAACCGCCGTCGCTACGCCCTTCCGGACAGCGCATAATCGGCATGATATGGACCAGGTTGACACCCAATTCCTGAAAATAGCCCAAGTGCTCGCGGACACCTTTGAGATCGCCGGCAAAACCCTGGCTGTAAAGCGCCATGCCGACCCATTTCTGATGCAAAAACCAATTGTGGTCCTTTTCTCTTTCGATATCGAGTTGCCGAAGTTTTTTCGGCCGTTTGATATATTGCCGGGCCATCGTTTCGACCAGACGTTGCGCCTGGTCCTCGAAATCGGCGCGATCCCCGTACAATCGCTGAAACAAGGAGTGAATGGCATAGAAATTGGCGCCAAGGCGGGTATAGAAATGGCGCAGATCTTGTTTGGAGATATCGGTTTCTAATCGATTGAGAATATCGTTGAGTAAAGAATGTGAAACCTGTTCGTACATAATCCTTTTTCCAAAGTTATCCAGTCTCTGCTCACACCAATGGTTTCACTGATAGTAACAGATGCAATATGAATAAGTGCATGCGGAAGCCCTCTACGCTTCTCGCAAGAAAACCAAATCGGCAATCAATCAACAAAATGCCGGTAAAAATCAATGTCGGTCGAAATCGCCCCGCGTTGCCCGATGACGGCACTGGCGAAACGTTGCGCCATTTGCAGGGTTTCAGGCACAGGCCAGGAACAATTCAAACCGTGAATATAGACGGCCGTAAAAGCGTCTCCGGCCCCCACCGTATCGACGACCTCGTCAACCGCCTCCGGCACCACATGATGGAACTCGTCGTCCGCGGTCACGACCATCGCGCCCTCACCGCCACGCGTGACTATTAACTGCTCCAATTGAAAACGCGACAAAAACGCCCCCATTTCCTTCTCGATGTCGGCTTCCACGAATCCCAATTGCCGCAATTCGTCTTCGTTCAGTTTCACCCAGCGCGCCTGCTCCAACCACCTGAAAACCTCCTCTTGCCGCCACCATGGCGATCGCAGATTCACATCCAGAAACATCTCCAATTCCGGCCGTTGCGCCAGCTCAAAAAAAGCCCGGCGCGAAACCTGGTTGCGCAAGCACAAACTCCCGTGATAAAAAATGCCTTTTTCGGGCGGCTCCTCGACAGCTGCGGCGTCGATAAAATCGTAGGCGCTATCCGGGGTAATGGTATAGTGCGGCTCGCCGTTTATGATATTGATTTCAACTTGTCCGGTCGGGTGTTGCGTATCAACCTGAACATTGGCGGCATCCATCCCCCATTTACCCATCGCCTGGAAAATTTTCTTGCCCAGATCATCGTCTCCGACCCGCGATATGAAGCGGGGCTGGTCGCCCAAGGCCTGCAAATGCCAGGCGACGTTAAACGGCGCCCCCCCAAGCACCTGCTCCCCGGAAGGGAAACAGTCAAATAACACCTCGCCAAAAATCCAAACTTGTCTGCGCTCGTTATTCATCAGGCCTCACCTTGTTGCAACATATCACGGAAACCCGGCGCGAAATGCCACACGCCTTCCAAAACCCCGGCCGCGTAATTACCGTTCATGCTCAAACCGCTGGCCTCGGCAACATACAATGCCTGTTCGTGACCGTTATGCAGCGCCAATTGTCGGGCCTCCTCTTTCACCTCGTCCGCGGCATTGGCGACCAACACCGATGGAATCGCACTGATCAGCACCGGCAGGTCGTTACCGCTATCGCCGGCGAACAGCACTTCATTTAAATGATAACCCAATTGCCGCTGTAAAAATTCAATGGCGTGCAACTTGGTCGCATTACGCGGCAGAACATCCAGCAAACCGATACTCTTCGGTTCATCCACACTCCAGATCAGGCTGGCCGCGATGCCTTCTTTTTGTAAACTGTCGTTCATGTGGTCCATTACTTCCAGCGTGTCCATGTGCAGCGGCAGATAGTAACTGACTTTATGAGTATTTTGTTTGCTCAATTCCTGTAGCTTCAGGCCAGGGACAGTATCGAGAAGTTGTTTGATATCTTGATAGCTTTTGCCATGCCAGTCCTTTGCGATCTCCTGCTCCCAATCCTCCCAAGTCTGCCATTGCTCATCGATGACCCGATAAATTTTCGT
Organism: Methylomarinum vadi; assembly: GCF_000733935.1. Taxonomy (NCBI): domain Bacteria; kingdom Pseudomonadati; phylum Pseudomonadota; class Gammaproteobacteria; order Methylococcales; family Methylococcaceae; genus Methylomarinum; species Methylomarinum vadi. The sequence continues at coordinate 3,372,186 of NZ_JPON01000001.1, read as the reverse complement.
GCCTACGTCGGTAATGGCATAATCCGGTTCAGGCAGCACATAGTTTTTGATCGCCTGCTGTGCCAAGGTCCGGTGCCTGCCGGTAACATAAACCAACGTGACTTCGGGCCGGTTGCAAAAATCGGCGAAACGCCGCCGTGCCGCCGGATGCTCCGGCTGCCTGCCATTGGGGATGACCGTCCTGTCCATGTCGGTACATAATAACAATCGTAGATCACTCATGAGACTCTCGCTTGTCCTTTGGATCTTTACAAGTATTGAAAAAATCGTAATAGTCTAGTGCTTCCAACAGCCCGCCGGCAAACGGGCGTTCGGCAAAATAAATACGTTCAACGTCCACCAATTGCGACAACTCTTCATGGTGCCGGTTGGCGACGACCGCCGCCAAGGTATTCCCACGCATCATGTCTTCATCGGCCCCGGAACCGCCGCCGACAAAGATACGTTCCAAAGGAAACTGCCAACGATCCGCCACATAACGCAACGCCAGCCCTTTCGAAGCCCTTAGCGGCATGATGTCCAAATATTGACCGAATGCTATTTGCACATGCACCGATTGTTCTTCTTGGTGCAATAAGCGCTTGATCTCCTCGAGATCGGCAATGTCGGGGTCGATGTAATAACTCAATTTGAACCGGCTTTGTTCCTCTTTCGGTTGTCTTTCCAATCCCGGAAAACCGTCCAATAGCTGCCTGACCTTATGCGGTGTCCAATGGTAATCGATGTGTTTTGCCCAGGAAACATCGGCCGTCAGCTTTGGCGCATAATATATCTCGGTGCCGCCGCTGGTGATCAGAATATCGGGCTCGGGAATGCCATGTTTTTTCATCAACTTCAAGGCGGAATCAAGACGCCGACCGGTCGCGACAGCAAACTTCGACACCTTTTTCTGTTGCCGCAACACGGCAATGAATTCCTGTAAAGCCTGATCGTCGCCAATCAGATTTTGGTCGAGATCACTGACGATGGCGCGATCGGCATACAAACCAGGCCGACGTTCGACGGGTTCGCGAACCAATTGCTCGGAACGCTCGGCGATAGGCCGTATCAGCTCCAAATAGCGTTTGGCATGGGCATTCCACGAATAGTTTTCCCGGACACCGTTCAAGCCTTGTTCAACATAGCGATGATGCCGTTCCGGGTCGATCAATATTTTCACCAAAGCCCTGCTGATACTTTCCGCTTCCAACGGGTCGATTAAAAAACCATTATGACAATTACCGATAATATCGCGCGGTCCGCCATCCTCGGTCGCGACGACGGGCAATCCGGACGCGGCCGCCTCGATCAACGTCAAGCCAAACGGTTCGGTCAATGCCGGATTGACGAACACGCCTCCCGAGGCCGCGGCGATACGATAGATCAACGGCACCTGATCGCGCTGGTGATGTTTGGGCAAGGCCACCTTGCCGTATAGATCATGGCGGTCGATGGCGATCAACAATTCATAAAACACTTCCTGGGCGCCCTCCTCCAGGTCATCGATATCGTCGCGATTGCCCGCCACAATGACGAGATTGGCCAGTTCCTGCAATTTGGAAGACTGGCCATAAGCCTCGACCAGCATGGTAATGTTTTTACGTTTGTCGGGTCGGGACAGCGCCAAAACAATAGGTTTATCCGGATGCTTTAAATGGCGGCAAATTTCCGCGTGGAGAGGGGACTGCAATTCATCGCCGTTCGGCGGAGTGAATTTGGTCAGATCCGTGCCGGGCGGCACCACCCGCATCTGCTGTGGTTGATAAAAATCGTAAAGCTCGTATTGCTCCTCGATTTCCTGATGGGTGCTGGTGATGACCCGTTCCGCCGTGGCCAAGACCAATTCCTCGGCTTCGATCCGCCGTGCCATGTTATAGCGCGTTTCCACCTCATCGTTAGTCAAGCCGCTCGCCAGCAAGCGTAAACGTTTGACCCGTCCCAATGAATGGCCGGTGTGGATCAATGGCACGCCCAATAAATTGGCCAGATGGGCGCCGACCCAGCCGGCATCGGCATAATGGCTGTGGATGATGTCCGGGAAAATCCCTTGTTCCCTGAAATAACAATCGACATTATCGGCAAAACCGTCCAGATGATCCCATAATTGCTCTTTATGGATGTATTCATCAGGGCCGGCATCGATACGCACAATTCGCAATTTGTCCGACAATATCTCTTCACGTTGAGCATATTCCTTCGAGACATTCTCGTCGGCAACGCGACGGGTAAACAAATCCACCCGTTCCACCCCGGGTTGCAGAGACAAGGCTTGGGCCAACTCGAGTACATAGAGAGTTTGCCCGCCGGTATCGGCATCACGCCCCAATTCAAGATTCTTGCCCCGAATCAAACCATGAATGCTGAGCATGGCGATATAAAGGTTACCTGTTTGCTTACTCATCTACTTATTTCCTTCCAAATCCACGGGAAAGCCCCCATAGCAGTCTATGGTTTTACAAAGCCCGAACAGGCATGTCAACAGCACCGCCCTCGTTTCGGCGAATCATCTCTCGTAACTGTTCAGTTAGAGGTTGAGGTCAATTGCCTCGACTATCAGTCGTTTGCGTAAGAATGTACGCGACAAGGCAATTTTTTTCTCGTGCAAGACCTGTATTTCCACTATTTATGGCGGTCTGATAACCACAACCAAGCCTAAGCCGCATCTGAAACAAGCAACTGATAAGAAAGCATAAACCTTCAATGGCAACCGATAAACCTTCGCCGCTTAACCGATAACCGAATAGCACACGACATATCCGATTAACCTGCCATGTGAAATAACTTAATAGCTTGGCTAATCGGCAAAATTGTCCCGGTGCATCAAAAAGGTAAATTCGGTAATAGCGGACGAGCCGGCATCGTCGACCATCATATCGCTCCGAACTACGGCGAGCAAATTTCAATGAATTTTTCGTCCTGCCACAGCTCCGGCAAGAACATCTTAATCCTTTGATATATATAGGTTTATTTTACGGGCATTTATCCCTTGGAGATATTTGCTTAATCTGAGCAACAAAAACCATAGCTCAAAGCTTACTTGACAACTGGTTGACTCAAATGCGTTGACACCATCAAAAACGCGAACTATTCAGGGTAACATCGGCCTCATTCCACACCTTATCGAACTGCTGCTGCACGGACACGGCTTCATCATTTTTATGTTGTAACCTGAGGCTTTGCAGCAAACCAAACAACGACCAGCCGTTTTGCGGATGGTCGCGCAAATCCTGTCGATAAACCTGCTCGGCCTCACTAGTTTTACCGGCTTGCAACAATACCGCGCCGAGCACTTGGCGCGGCGGCAAATACCAATCCTTGGGTTCGGTATAGTTGAGCCCATCCTCCAGTGCGACGGCACGTTGCAAATAAGCAATGGCCCGATCGAAATCGCCTTGCTGAGCGGCCAGTTCGCCGCGCAATATGTTTGCGCCTATTTGCAGCAGTTTTTTGACCGGATTGAGATCGAACACGGTCAAATCGGAGATGGCGGGGTCGGCGATTTCTTGCTCCAGACTCGCTAGTTCGGACCGGGCCGCCGCCATGTTTCCTTTTCTAAGCAGAGCCAATCCGCGCGCATAATGCCAAATAGCGGTCGGATAAACCAAATCGCTTGCGGGAGGTGCTTCGTTGAGAATAGCGTCCCATTGGCCGAACAACGCCTTGGTGTATAAAGGAATCAAATAAAAATGTTGCAACGTGCCGCTAAACCCAGGTGCGCGCAGTAAATCGGGCTTGACCAGCGCGGCGGTTTCGGCGGCCGCTTGTTCGGCCAAAGCCTTGCGGCCTATTTTGATCGCCGCGGCCCAGAGGAAATGATGATTGTGCGGCACATAGCCGAGGGTATAAATACTTTCTTCGTGCCGATGATGCAAAAAATGTTGGTCCGCTTCCACCGCCCGCTGATTGGCCAGGATCGCATCGCGATAACGACCGACTCGAATGTAAATATGCGCCGGCATGTGCACCAAATGGCCCGAACCCGGTACCAACGACGGCAATCGCTCGGCGCTGGGAATGGCTTTTTCGGCATAGGGGGAAGCCTCCAGCGCATGGATATAAAGATGATTGGCCAGCGGATTATTAACATCCAGTTGCAACGCCCGCTCCAGTGTCTTCACGATTTCCTCCGTCCACGGCCTGGCCTCGCCCTGCTTGGTCCAGAAATTCCAGGGGTGCAAATCCATCAAGGCTTCCGCATACAATGCCGCGATCACGGCGTCGTCGGGAAAACATTCGACGACTTGCCCCATCGCTTTAGCGTAAGCTCGATCCAGCGTCGTGCGATCGGCCGGAGCCGCTTGGCTATAACGCTTCGATAAAGCCCAAATCAACGCCCTTTCCTTTTTGCCGACTTTGCCGGCCAGCGTCAGCGCCTTTTTTATCGCGGCATAAGCCTTGGGAACGGCAACCGGCTCCATCGGCGCATTGATATTCGGCCCTAAAACCAGTGCCTCGCCCCAATAACACAGCGCGCAGTTCGGATCGATCCGATAGGCTTCGCGAAACGACCGAGCCGCTTCGGCATGATTGAACCCGAAAGCGAGAATCAAGCCCTGATCGAAATAACGCTGCGCGGCCGGCATAGATGTCGAGACCGGGTAATGATGGCCGCCTAAATCCTCGTACAAAGGCACTGTCGCATCCGTGTGACGCGGTTGCGACTGGCAACCAGAAAGCATAATAAACCCCAAGCAAGCCATCATGGTCAGCAAATACGAGAAATTGCATTTTTCTTGTCGTCTCATGCCCCCTCCGCTTAGTTTGTTTCGCCTGGGCTCTCAATGATAGGGCCAGCTGCATCGAGCCATTGAACACCCTTTTTCCAAGCTTAGCAATCCTCAAAGCACAACCTTTGCTTGACTGATAATCAGTTAACTATATAATAAGCAAACCTTATCATTAGATTAAAACCCTTTGTGCACTCAAGAATCGGTTTTCTGACCTACGAAATCAGCCATGCAATCCGACAGCGGTTTAACCGCGAGATGGAAAACATGGGCCTGACACATGCCCAATGGCGGGCGCTCGTGCTTTTGTCGGAGAATGAAAATTGCCGCCAGGTCGATCTGGCCGATAAATTGGAGGTCAAGCCGATCACGCTGGCCCGGCAGGTAGATCTACTGGAGGAGGCCGGCCTGGTTTGCCGCAAAAAGGACCATGAGGACCGCCGCGCCTACCGCTTGGAGCTGACCGCGAAAGCCAACTCCATCATGCAGGAATTATGGGCCGTGGCCGATTCCGTCGAGAACCAGGTACTGGGCATCTTGTCGGCCGACGAGGAAGCGCTCTTGCTCGATCTGCTGCAACGCATCAAGGCACATATCACCGAACATCCGTTCGTTCACGGCCGCTGATCGGCCTATCTCGTACAACGGGACCATGTCTGGCCAATGACTTGACTTGGCCGGCTTAAAGATTTTTTAACTTTAAACAGGACTGACATGCTCTTACTTTCCAAAAAACAGGACTGGCTTGGAAATATCCGCGGCGACGTGCTGGCCGGCACGGTCGTCGCGCTGGCCTTGATTCCGGAAGCGATCGCCTTCTCCATCATCGCCGGGGTCGACCCGAAAGTCGGTTTATACGCCTCTTTCTGTATCGCCGTGATCACCGCCCTGATCGGCGGCCGCCCCGGCATGATTTCGGCGGCCACCGGCGCGATGGCCTTGCTCATGGTGACTCTGGTCAAAGAACACGGTCTGCAATATCTGTTGGCCGCCACGTTACTGACCGGCGTGTTTCAAATCATTGCCGGTTATTTGAAACTGGGCAGCCTGATGAGTTTCGTCTCGCGCTCGGTCGTGACCGGTTTCGTCAATGCCCTGGCCATTTTGATTTTCATGGCGCAACTGCCGGAATTGACCCATGTCACTTGGCATGTCTATGCCATGACCGCCGCCGGTTTGGGCATTATTTATTTGTTTCCTTATGTTCCGGTGATCGGCAAGGTCATTCCCTCGCCACTGGTTTGCATTCTGTTGCTGTCCGTTGTCTCGATCAGTTTGCAACTGGACATCCACACCGTCGGCGACATGGGCGAACTGCCCGATGCATTGCCAATCTTCCTGTGGCCTGACGTGCCCTTGACGCTGGAAACACTGCAAATCATTCTGCCCTATTCGCTGCCTTTGGCCGTCGTCGGCCTGTTGGAGTCGTTGATGACCGCGACCATCGTCGATGAATTGACCGACACCAGCAGCGACAAGAACCGCGAGTGCAAGGGCCAGGGTATCGCCAATATCGGTGCCGGCTTGCTGGGCGGCATGGCCGGTTGCGCAATGATCGGCCAGTCGGTGATCAACGTCAAATCGGGCGGCCGCGGCCGTTTATCCACGCTGGTCGCCGGTATCTTCTTGTTGATCATGGTGGTGTTTTTGGACGAATGGATTCGGCAAATTCCGATGGCCGCGCTGGTCGCCGTGATGATCATGGTTTCGATCGGTACCTTCAGCTGGGATTCGATCCGTAACCTGAAGCGCCATCCGTTATCGACCAATGTGGTCATGGTCGCAACCGTGGCGGTGGTGGTTTGGACCCACAACCTGGCCTTGGGCGTCTTCGTCGGCGTACTGCTCGCCTCCTTGTTCTTCGCCAACAAAATCAGTCATTTCATGTATGTGGATTCCGGTCTGAACGAAGACAGCGACACCCGCACTTACACCGTTCACGGCCAGGTATTCTTCAATTCGGCCGATCGTTTCGTCGCCTACTTCGATTTCAAAGAGGCGGTCGACAAGATCGTCATCGACCTGAGTCATGCTCATTTCTGGGATATTTCCGCCGTATCGGCGCTGGACAAGGTCGTGATAAAGTTTCGCCGCGAGGGCGCCGATGTCGAATTGATCGGCCTGAACGAGGCCAGCGCGACGATTATCGACCGTTTCGGCATACACGACAAACCCGAAGAAATTGAAAAAGTGATGGGAGGTCACTAATGGAAAATCAACAACCCAAAGTACTCGCCTGCATCGACGGTGCCAGCCTGACCGAGGCGGTCTGCGATTACGCCGCCTGGATCGCGCAACGTGTCGACGCGCCGTTGAAACTGCTACATACGATCGACCATCACCAGGAAACCGCCGTCAGCGCCGATTTGACCGGCAACATCGGCCTCGGCAGCCAGGAGCATTTGCTGGAAACGATCATCGAACTGGAACAACAACAAAGCAAATTGAAATTGCATAAAGGCAAGCTGATGCTCAAGGCCGCCAAGGAAAGGGTCAAACAGGCCGGTATCGTCGAGCCGATCTGCAACCAACGCCACGGCGGCTTAATCGAATCGCTGATCGAACTGGAAGACAGCATCCGCGTGTTGGTGCTGGGTCTGCGCGGTCAAGTGCACGACAACCGTTCCGATCAAATCGGCGCCAAGCTGGAAGCCATCATCCGTTCCCTGCACCGACCGATACTGGTGGTCAACGACCATTTTAAAACGCCGCACCGCATGATGATCGCCTACGACGGCAGCAAGGCAGCGGACAAAGCGGTGGACATGGTCGCGGCCAGCGCATTATATCGAGGAATGAGCTGCCACCTGGTCTGCGTCAATAAAAACGAGGAAACGGCCGCCAAACTGCTCGAACAGGCCAGCACTAGGCTCAAGACCAACGGCGATATTGAAGTCACGACGGTCAAGTTGCAAGGAAAAGTGGAGCAGGAACTTTGCGCCTACCAGCAACAGCACGATATCGACCTGACCGTCATGGGCGCCTTCAGCCACACGCGTTTACGCGATATGCTGCTGGGCAGTTTCACTCATAAGATGCTGTTAAAAACACAAAAACCGTTGCTGTTGCTGCGCTAACAGCAAGCAAGCAGGCCGCGAATCCCTGAATGTCATGGATTCGCGGCACGAATTCGCCGCCCTTTGCCGCTCCGAGCCCCAATCAAAAATAAAGAATTTTCTGGTTCTTGTACTGCTAATTTAAATAACCATTTCGCCAGCACACGACTATAATTTGCCCCACAGTCCGCTCGCTAACCGAGGTGCATTGATGAAATTTTTTCTCAAATCCAGCCTGATTTTGCCGATCCTGCTGTCGGCGCCCCAAGTCGCCGCCCAAATACCGTTGTCGGGTTATTTTATCGCCCGCGCGGAATGCCCGGCCTACCAGTCGTTCCGGCGCGAAACCAACCCGGGCAACATTACCACCGAAATCGACCGCGCCTATGATTTGATCGGTAAGAACAAGGAAGAAGCCAGTCATTATTTGATCAAAATGAAAGCGACGCCGCAGCGGCGTTGGGTCGCCATCGGCTGCGGCGAACATGTCGTTCCGGCCGCGACCGGACAACCGCCTTCACCGGAACCGACACCGTCCCCTGCCACCGAAACTGCAAACTATGTTTTGGCGGCCAGTTGGCAGGCCGGTTTCTGCGAAACGAAACCGGGAAAAAAAGAATGCAGTAGCCAACATGAAGACCGTTTCGATGCCACCCATTTCAGTCTGCACGGCCTATGGCCGCAACCGCGCGGTAATGTTTACTGCAATGTAGCGCCCGCGTTGGTCGCCAAAGACGAACGCAGCCATTGGGAAGACCTACCTAACCTCGAGCTGACCGAAACGACACGCGATCGGTTGACCCGCGTCATGCCGGGTAGTCAGTCCTATCTGCACCGCCACGAGTGGATCAAGCATGGTACCTGTTACGGCACAGCGGCGGATGAGTATTTTCAAGACTCGATCAGGCTCATGGACGAACTTAACGCTTCCTCCGTCCGCCAGTTATTCGCCGACAATATCGGCAGGGAAATCAGTGCCGCACAAATCCGTACTGCGTTCGACCATTCCTTCGGCAACGGTGCGGGGGACAGGATCAACATCAGCTGTAAAAAAGACGGCAACCGTAAATTGATTACAGAAATCCTAATCAATCTTAAAGGAACGCCCGACGATCTGACGCTAAGCGATGCGATTGTAAAAGCGCCACGGGAAAGCGATATTGGTTGCGGCAAAGGCATCGTAGACAGGGTCGGTTTACAATAAAAGATGGAGGTGATTAAAATGCATCCGACTCAATTGTTTCATTCCGCCGGAGATTACTCATCGTTTTTACACGACTTAGGGTGGGTCTAAATTTGCGCACTAGTCTAGTACGGAATCGTAAATACCTCAGAATATCCATGGGGCTGTTACTACCTCGCAAGCTTTAAAAGTACCGTCATACCCGTAGGGATACGGGTATCCAGTGCCACGGATGGTAAGATTATTGATATCCATACACTCTGGATTCCGGGTAAGTTATGAATACTCGCACTAGGGTTGGGCTGAATGAAATAAAGCCCGACAAACGACAATACGGAAATGTTGGGCTTTGCTATCGCGAAGCCCAACCTACGACTATTCGTTCCAAGCTTAAAACTATAGGAACGCAATGATTGCTTCTTAACCGATCAACTCGCCACCAGCATATTATCCAGCGCCTTTTTCGCCAGGGCGGCATCCTCGGCCGGCACGGCCACCTGGTTGACGACTTGGCCTTCGACCAAGTTTTCCAGCACCCAGGCGAGATGCTGGGGATCGGTCCGGAACATGGTCGAACACATGCACAGGGTCGGCGCCATGAAATGCACGTTCTTGCCCTGGTCCTTGCATTCTTCATGCAAGCGGTTGACCAGATTCAGTTCGGTGGCGACCAGCCAGCGCGTGTTCGGTTCGGCTTCGCGGACGATTTTCAGAATGTTCTCGGTCGAACCGATATAGTCCGACTTCTCGCACACTTCGAAACAGGCTTCCGGATGGGAGATGACAATCGTTTCCGGATGTTTCTGCTTGAACGCGTCGATATGTTCCGGTTTGAAGGCCTGATGCACGGAACAATAGCCGTTCCACAATATGATCTTGGCGTCGCGGATTTGTTGCTCGCTCAATCCGCCCATCGGCTTGGTGAAATCCCACGTGACCATCTGCTCTAGCGGGATGCCCATGCGATAGCCGGTATTGCGTCCCAAATGCTGATCCGGGAAAAACAACACCTTCTCCTTGCGCTCGAAGCTCCAATTCAGGATCTTTTCGGCATTCGACGAGGTACAGACGATACCGTCATGTTTACCGCAGAAAGCCTTAAGATCGGCCGCCGAATTGATGTAGGTAATCGGCGTCACTTCGTTTTCGACATCGATCACCTGCGCCAATTCTTCCCAGCACTTTTGCACCTTGATATGGTTGGCCATGTCTGCCATCGAACAACCGGCCGCCATGTCCGGCAGAATCGCGATCTGCTCCGGACGCGACAGGATATCGGCCACTTCGGCCATGAAATGCACGCCGCAGAAGACAATGTACTCGGCATCCGACTGCGCCGCCTCGCGCGACAGCTTCAACGAATCGCCGGTGATGTCGGCATGCTTGAAAACCTCGTCGCGTTGATAGTGGTGTCCCAGCACGATGCACCGGCCGTTCAATTTTTCCTTGGCGGCAACAATGCGCGCCTCGCATTCGGCATCATCGAGTAAGGCATAATTTTGGATCGGTAACGGAGTTGAATTCATTGCGGACCTGCCAATAAATAAAAAGTAAGACCGACATTGCGGCCATTTCATTCCCTGAAACGTAACAATAAGGATGAAGAGGCCACGGAGCAATGAAGCCCTGCCGTGGCCTGGTTTGGATTAATTTTGGTATGAACGGGGTAATCAGTCGTCTTGACTGTGTTCCTGGACAGCTTTCTTACGCAAGCGGATACCCAACTCCCTGAGTTGCGCATCGTTGACCACCGCCGGCGCATCGATCAACGGACAAGCCGCCGTTTGCGTTTTCGGGAAGGCAATCACGTCGCGGATCGAGGCGGAACCGGTCATCAACATCACTAGACGGTCCAAACCGAAGGCGATGCCGCCATGCGGAGGACAGCCGTATTTGAGCGCATCCAGCAGGAAGCCGAATTTTTGCCGGGCTTCCTCTTCGCCAATGCCGAGAATCCGGAACACGGCATTCTGCATGCTAGTGCGGTTGATACGAATAGAGCCGCCGCCTAATTCCAGCCCGTTCAACACCAAGTCGTAGGCGCGCGACAAGGCCGCACCCGGATTAGCTTCCAACTCTTCGATCGTACAACTTGGTGCGGTGAACGGATGGTGGATCGCATTCCAACGTTGCGCCTTGTCATCCCAGTCAAACATTGGGAAATCGACCACCCACAGCGGTTTCCATTCTCCTTCCAGCAGTTTCAGATCGATACCCAGTTTGACCCGCAAGGCACCCATCGACTCATTGACGATGTTCGTCTTGTCGGCGCCGAAAAAGATCAGATCGCCGGTCTGCGCACCGGTTTTCGCCAGTACTTTTTCCCAGACATCGGCCGGGGCGAATTTGACGATCGGCGATTGCAAACCGTCGACACCGCCGTCGCGGTCGTTAACCTTGATATAGGCCAGACCTTTGGCGCCATAGATCGAGACATATTTGGTCAGATCGTCGATTTCCTTGCGGCTCATTTCGCCGCCGTTGGGCACCCGCATCGCCACGACGCGGCCGTTCGGATCCTTGGCCGGGCCGGCGAACACCTTGAAATCGACCTCCATCATCTCATCGGCTATATCGACCAGTTCCAATGGGATTCTGAGATCGGGACGATCGGAACCGTACCGGTTCATGGCTTCCTGATAGGTCATCACCGGGAATTTGGCATCAAGTTCGACATCGATGATGTCCTTGAACAAACGGCGGATCATCTCTTCCATCAATTCCATGATCTGATCTTCGTTCATGAAGGAAGTCTCGATATCCAACTGAGTAAATTCCGGCTGCCGGTCCGCGCGCAGGTCTTCGTCGCGGAAACAGCGCACGACCTGATAATAACGGTCCATGCCGGAAATCATCAGCAACTGTTTATACAATTGCGGCGATTGCGGCAACGCAAAAAAGGAGTTTTCGTGGGTACGGCTCGGCACCAGATAATCGCGTGCCCCTTCCGGCGTCGCCTTGGTCAGATACGGCGTTTCGATTTCGAAGAACTCGTTTTCATCGAGAAAATGACGCAAATGACGCGTGACATCGCGGCGCATGCGCATCTTTTTCTGCATGCTGGTGCGGCGCAGGTCGATATAGCGGTAACGCAAGCGCGTTTCCTCGTTGACTTCGATCTCGCTTTCCAATGGGAACGGCGGAGTTTCCGACTCGTTCAGCACTTCGACCTGGCTGACCAATACCTCGATCTCGCCGGTACCCATGTTTTTGTTGATCGTGCCTTCGGGACGTTCCCTGACCGTTCCCTCGACTCTAAGAACATATTCGCTGCGTACACTTTCGGCTATGCGGAAGGTATCGGGGGAATCGGGATCGAACACCACCTGCACCAGGCCGGTACGGTCGCGCAAATCGATGAAAATGACACCGCCATGATCCCTGCGCCGATGTACCCAGCCGCATAATGAAACCCCTTCGCCTAAATGTTTTGTATTCAATTCTCCGCACTTGTGGGTACGCATACTCTTGTTCTCTGTTTACTCAAAAAAAGTTGTCGATCTTACGTGTTTCGCTCGAACCGTGCAAGGTTAGTGGCTGGAGCAGGTCCCCCCCGAACAGCAGCTACCGCCGGAACTGGCCGGCGCCGAGCTCTCGCCGGCGACGTTTTTCTTGGTGCCGCTTTTGAAATCGGTTTCATACCAGCCGCCGCCTTTCAAGCGGAAACCGGCCGCCGATATTTTCTTTTTCAATTCCGGCTCGTTACAGGCCGGACAAACCATTAACGGCGCATCGCTGATTTTCTGCAATGCTTCATGCTCGTGACCGCAAGCTTCACATTGGTATTCGTAAATAGGCATGTGCCTCTCCCATAAAAAACAAATAAATCAATAAATAGGGGCGGAATTTGTTTTTTCAAGACCCTTCTATAGAATAACGGACTATTTTAATCGAAAACCCGAGACAATGGATAAAATAACGCTTACCCAGCCCGACGACTGGCATTTGCATGTCAGAAACGGAAAGATTCTCCGCCTGGTCATCGGCCATACGGCGCGTCAATTCGGCCGGGCCATCATCATGCCCAACCTGAGACCGCCAGTCACTAGCGTTAGTGCCGCACTGGATTACCGTGCTGAAATTCTGGCGGCGTTACCGGAAGGCAGCGAATTCAATCCGCTGATGACGCTCTATTTGACCGATAACACCCCGATTGGGGCAGTGCAAAAAGTCGCCGAGTCGCAACATGTTTACGCCTTCAAGCTCTACCCGGCCGGAGCCACGACCAACTCCGATTCCGGCGTATCCCATCTGGACGGTATTTTTCCGTTATTGGAAGCGATGGAAAAACATCAAGTCCCGTTATTGATTCACGGCGAAGTGACGGCCGACCAATACGACATTTTCGACCGGGAAAAAATCTTTCTGGAACAAAACCTCAGCCGGATAGTGCGCCGGTTTCCGGCACTGCGCATCGTCGTCGAGCATCTGACCACCGAGGAAGCCGTGCAGTTCGTCACCGAAGCCTCGGCCAATGTCGCCGCGACGATCACGCCGCAACATCTCCTGTTTAACCGCAATGCGATTCTGGCCGGCGGCATACGCCCGCATCATTATTGCCTGCCGATTATCAAGCGCGAACATCACCGCTTGGCTCTGGTCAAAGCCGCCACCAGCGGCAACCCGAAATTCTTCCTCGGCACCGACAGCGCTCCTCATCCAACGCACTCGAAAGAAAACGCCTGCGGCTGCGCCGGCTGTTACAGCGCCCATGCCGCTTTGGAACTGTATGCCGAAGTCTTCGAGAAAGAAAATTCCCTGGACAAACTGGAAGGCTTCGCCAGCTTTTACGGCGCCGATTTTTACCGCCTGCCTCGAAACCAGAAAACCGTCACGCTGGAAAAACAACCCTGGCAAGTACCCGAACACTATCGGCAGGGTGACGTCGACATCACGCCCTTGAAAGCGGGGGAACAGTTGAGCTGGAAATTCATGGAATAAACGGTACCCACTCCATCAAATCCTTAATGCGGCAGGCGGACTTTCAAACAAAGTCCGCCCCTGCTACGGAGTCAATTACAAACTCTACTGCTCGCACTTCGAACTTTGGCATTTATCCAAGGCGGTACAGGGGAGTTTAGCAGAGGTTTCGACAGCATGGATGCTGTCGAAACCTCCATGGAAGGATTTACGGCGTCCTCTGATAGACGCCCCTGTGCCGAAATTTCATTAACTATGAGTATATAATCCGTTCCATTCCTTAAACAATCCGGTATCTATTCCATACATATCGAGGATGCGGCCGACCCCCTCGTCAACCATCGCTCTCAGCGAGTCGGTCTTGTTGTAAAAAGCCGGCATGGGCGGATAGATGATCGCGCCCATTTCGGTCGCGCCGGCCATGTTGCGGATATGGGCCAGATTCAGCGGCGTTTCCCGCGGCATGAGCACGACCTTGCGCCGTTCTTTCAGGGCCACATCGGCGGCTCGGGAAATCAAGTTATCGCCGAAGCCGTGGGCGATCGCGGCCAGGGTTTTCATCGAACAAGGCGCGACGATCACGCCTTCGGTCTTGAACGAGCCGCTGGCGATACAGGAGGCGATATCGTTGATGCCGTGGGTCACGTCAGCCAAGGCATACAATTCCGCCCGCTCCATCTCCAGTTCATATTTCAAATTGACCAGGCCGGCCGAGGAAATGACTAAATGGGCTTCCCAATCGTCCTGATGTTGTAAAACCTGCAGCATTCTGACCCCGTAAATGGCGCCGGTCGCGCCGGTCATTGCGATAACCAGACGTTTTTTTTGCTTATTCACGAGTATTTCCGTTAGTGCAAAGCGCCAGCATTTTATCGGTCGCCGCCACCAAGGCGTCGACCATTTCCTCGCCCTGGGCGACATGACCGGCATTCGGCAAGACGACATATTCCGCCGCCGGCAAGGCTTGGGCCAGCCTGTAACCGGACTCCAGCGGACAAACCATATCGTTGCGGCCGTGTACGATGACCGTCGGCACGTCCTGCAGCACCCCGCAATTCTTCAGAATCTGGTTCTCCGCGACGAAATAACGGTTTTTAGCGTAATGCATTTCCATGCGCATCTGTCGAACCATCTTCTCGGTGATATGCTCGGGTTCATTCTCCGGCCGATAGCCCGAGCCCAATGCCGTTTGTCCGCCCCAGGCCATCCAGGCCCGCGTCACCCGTCTTTTGCCCACTTCATCGTCGCCGAAAATCGTGTCGCACAAAGCGGGCAGCAAATGCTTCCGTCCGGATTCCGGAACGCTTTCTACCAACGCCTCCCACAATTCCGGATAAATTCTTCCGGCGCCGTCCTTGACGAACCAATCCAGGTCCTTGCTGCGCGCCAGAAACACGCCGCGAATGATCATTCCAATCACCCGTTCCCGGTGCTGCTGGGCATAGAGCAAGGCCAGCGCCCCGCCCCAGGAACCGCCGAACAACAACCAGCGCTCGATATGCAATTGCCGGCGAATGCGCTCCATATCGTCGATCAAATCCTGCGTGGTGTTGTCCTGCAATTCGCCGAACGGCAGCGAGCGCCCGCAGCCGCGCTGGTCCATCAGGATGATGTGATAGCGTTCGGGATCGAAAAAACGACGATGGTCGGGGCGGCAACCGGAACACGGGCCGCCGTGCAGAAAAATGACCGGAAAACCTTGCGGATTGCCGCATTGTTCGACATAGACCCGATGCACGCTGTCGGTTTCGAGCAGAAAAGAATGGAACGGTTCGATTTCGGGGTATAAAGGCTTCATGCGTTGACAACAAGATTCGGTCTAAGATTTTATTTTACCCCGAACCGCTAGCTTTTTTCAGACATAAAAAAAGGGAAGGCCGCCAGCCTCCCCTTTTCGGGTTTCGTTAAGATGAAAGAATCTTAGAATTTGAAACCGATCGAACCGCCCAGCGTGAAACCGTCGGTGTCGACGCCGTCGACATCGTCAAAGGTGTGATGGTAACGGCCGTCCGCACCGATCAAGATACCGTCGAAAACTTCGTACTCGGCACCGGCGCCGAACTGCATGCCGGTGTTCAAGACGGTTACCGCATCAGATGGCGGGCTGATGATATTCATGTCCAAACCGACCGGAATCAACCAAGGACGGAATTTGCTGCCGTGCATGAATTTGATTTTTGGAGAGGCACTGATTCTTAATTGGTTAACTGTTACCGATTGCTGAACGCCTGTTAAATTTAATCCCGTAGCTGCAGACGCAACTGTTTCGAAACCATTTTGTTTTCTTTGGGCTATTTCAGCATATTCAAGACCCAATTCGATGCCGAAAGACGTATCATCCATCAGACCGAACAAGTCATTGTTCATGTTGAAATCGATCGCGCCGCCATAGTAGAAGGCGTCTTTATCCGCTTCACTGGTCAGCACGTCTTCACCGAAACCGGTATTAGCAACAGTTCTAGTCGAACCACGGTTGTCGTTGAAATGCATCCAACCGCCGCGTACGGAGAAGACATGGTCTTTGGTCGCGACATGGACCGGCGCGCTCTTAACCGACGCCATCCATTGATCCAGCTCCTGGACTTTCGCGGTATTTGAAGCTGCCGCATTGGCGGAAGCGGCTTTGACGCGGCTCAATTCGGCCTGCATCGCTTCCATCATCGCCGCCATTTGTTTGACTTGCATTTCCAACGCATCGGTTTTTTTCGCGGTGGCATCTGCAACGCGTTCGGCTTTGGAATGTGCAGCCGCTTGTGGAGAAACCATCGCACCGGCCATTGTTACTGTCGCTGCGGCTACGCCCAGCGCTATTCTTGTTTTATTTAGAGTCATTGATTCCCCCTCAAGAGGTTGTTGTTATCAAACTGTATTTGCTGTTATACAACACAGAATTTATACACGGTGGCAATAATAGCAGCAATTCCACTTCCATACAAGTTTTAAGAATATTTTTTTATTTTTTTTCAGCTATTATTTATCAATAACATATAGCATATTAATAAACTAATACAAGAGATTGTTAAAAAAAAACAACAACCCGTTTACCATTTAAGCGACAAACGTAACCAGCTCACGTTTTTTCCATTTCCGACCCGATTTACCTTAAAATAACCGACGATTCTTTCACAGGATTTGGGCGGCGACACTCTTTAGACTCCATAACTCTTTCGCCGGACGCACTAAGCGCCAGCATTTGCGGCCAAGCGCTGCCGAAAAGATCGACACTCGAAAAACCGGCACAAGCACCAAGCCGATTACCGGGTACTGCGTTTTTCTCTGCGGCTCATGATTGACCAAATCCTCGGATTGACAACCCTTCAACCAAGCCTAATAAATGAAACACTCTGCAGACATCACCATCATCGGCGCCGGCATCAACGGCCTGCTCACGGCCAAGGAACTGGCACAAGCCGGCTGCACGGTCACCATTCTCGACAAATCCCGCGCCGGCCAGGAATCGTCCTGGGCCGGCGGCGGCATCCTACTGCCGCTGTACCCATGGCGACAGGCGCAAGCGATCACCGATTTGGTGCTGGACAGCTTACGGAGATACCCTACCCTGTCCCGCGAACTGCTCGAAGCCACCGGCATCGACCCGGAATGGTACGATTGCGGCTTATTGATCTGCAAGACGCCCGATATTTCCGAGGCGATCGCGTGGTGCGAGAACAGCAAAATAGCCTATCACACGCCTGGCGAGGCGTTCTTCAGCAATCTAAACACGCAAACGGAAAATCCGCTATGGCTGCCGCAAATAGCCCAAGCCCGCAACCCGCGCTTATTGAAATCGCTCAAGGCTTATCTGCTGAACAGCGGCGTTCGCATGATCGAACACTGCGAAATAACCGGCATCGAGACCGGTCAACACACCGTCGGGGCCGTCAAAACCCGGCATGAAGCCATCGCCACCGACAAACTAATCATCGCGGCCGGGGCCTGGACCGATCAGCTATTAAGCGATCTGCTTCCTGGCCTGCGGCAAGCCATTGACATCAAACCGGTCAAAGGGCAGATGCTGTTGTTTGCCGCCCGTCCCGATACGCTGCCTCACATGGTATTGGATGGCGACCAATATTTGATTCCGCGCCGCGACGGCAACATCCTCGCCGGCAGCACGGTGGAACAACAAGGTTTCGCGAAAGAAACCACCGACCAAGCCAAAAGCCAGCTTTACCGCTTCGCCACCGAATTGTTTCCGGCCTTGCGGGAATTTCCGGTCGTCGCCCATTGGGCCGGACTCCGGCCGGGCACGAAGGAAGGCGTGCCCTATATCGGCCGCCATCCGGCCCTCGACAACCTGTACATCAATGCCGGCCATTTCCGTAACGGCCTGGTCATGGGACCGGCATCGGCCCGCTTGCTGAGCGACCTGATTTTACATAAAACGCCGGCCGTGGACCCGGCTCCTTATCAAATCAACCCTTGAGCGAATATCATGAACACATATCCCCTGCTGCGCCCTTTCCTGTTTGCATTGGATCCGGAAACAGCGCATGAAGTCACGCTAAAAATGCTCGATATCGCCTACCGGACCGGCTTGTCGGCGATCAGCAAGGCGAGAACGACCGACAAGCCGGTGACTGTGATGGGACTGAATTTCAAAAATCCGGTGGGACTGGCCGCCGGCATGGACAAAAACGGCGATTATATCGACGCCCTGGCCGATTTGGGTTTCGGTTTTATCGAAATCGGCACCGTCACGCCCAGACCGCAACCGGGCAATCCCAAGCCGCGGCTGTTCAGACTTCCGGAACATCAAGCCATCATCAATCGCATGGGCTTCAACAATGCCGGCATCGATCATTTAGTGCATCAGGTTGAGCGATGCACATATAACGGTGTTCTGGGCATCAACATCGGCAAGAATTTCGATACGCCGATCGAGAACGCCAGAGAAGACTATCTGGTCGGCCTGCGCAAAAGCTATCCAGTGGCCAGTTACATCACGATCAACATCTCCTCCCCCAACACGAAAAATCTGCGTCAGCTGCAACAAGGCGACGAGATCAAGAAATTGCTGTCGGTCTTGAAGGAGGAACAGGGCAAACTGCAACAACAACACGACAAATATACGCCACTTGTCGTCAAGATCGCTCCCGACCTGAACGACGAGGAAATTACCCATATCGCAAACCTGCTGAAGGAATTCGCCATCGACGGCGTCATCGCCACCAACACCACCATCGCCAGGGACAAGATCCGGGGCCATCGCCATGCCGACGAGGCCGGCGGACTCAGCGGCGCCCCGGTCATGGAAAGCTCGACCCTGGTCGTTAAGAAACTGGCTAGCGAACTGAGCAACCAATTGCCGATCATCGCCGCCGGCGGAATTTTGAGCGCCGACGACGCACAGGAAAAATTAGCAGCCGGCGCCAGCCTGGTACAAATTTATAGCGGCCTGATCTATAAAGGCCCGCAATTGCTGGAAGATATTTTAAGAAGTCTTTAAAGGGGCAAGGCTTACAAACCAAAACAGGGCATTCGAGGCGAAGAATCTGCGGCCACGAACCCTGCTTTGCCTTGAATCTTTTGCATTACCCATTAAACAAATGGCCGGACTAATTGCGTACTTTATCAAATATTGACCGGCTTTATTACGCCGAAGCAAAATCACCAATACTGCCGGTAAATAAGAGAGGAATACCGTTGTAGCTTATTCAGAAGACCCTGGACAGGAAAATAGATGAAACAGAAAAGGAGGAAACAGTCAACGGCAGGGCTTATAAAGGCGCCAACTCTACTGACGTTTAAATTAATAATGGGGTGAACGATGGGGCTCGAACCCACGACAACCGGAATCACAATCCGGGGCTCTACCAACTGAGCTACGCTCACCATTATTAACCAAAAAAGAATGGCACGCTTGGCAGGATTCGAACCTGCGACCCTCGGCTTAGAAGGCCGATGCTCTATCCAACTGAGCTACAAGCGCAAATCTTGGTCGGGGTAGAGGGATTCGAACCCCCGACATCCTGCTCCCAAAGCAGGCGCGCTACCAGACTGCGCTATACCCCGATCTGAACCTTCTATTTGAGGAGAAACCAAGTTAGTAGGTCACCCTGCGAAGAACGACTATGATACAAACGATGTTTCATATCGTCAAGCTTTTTTGTCAGGCTTTATAAATTTGCTTAACCGCAACGCAAAAGCTGCGCGCATTATACTACAAAACAGCGACATCGCCGCAACCATAAAATGGCCCGCGTCATTTTCCGCACTGCCATCCAACGCCTTGCAAACGGGCTTCAATACCGATAAATTATTTTCTTGCGCCACTTTCCCTTTCCCAAGAATATGATATCTTTCAGCTAATCCCAGCCAGCCATAACTGATACCAACAATCTTTCCGCTTCATTCCCGACCTGAAAAACCACGAGAAGTTGAACTGCCTTCCCTATCCCGTATTAGATGAACGAAACCACTAAACAATGCCTGAGCATTTGCCTCTCTCAGACTTTCGACTTTCCCGCACTGTCCCACTATTTATTGGATAGCCGCCGCGCACAGCTATTCAAGGAGGCCCTGCTGATCGACCATAAGGGCGCGATTTCCGTGATCTTTTCCTATGGGGTGGCCGTGCATTGGAACGTCAAGCTTGACGACCGGCGCATCCTGCACGAGGAAATACTGGGCTTTGCCGTCAACCCGCTGGAGGAAGTGCAGGAAGACTTATTCCATTACAGCGTGGGCGACGGGCAGAATCGTATCCACTACGACCATTTTGAACTGGAATCCGACGATGAGAAGTCTCTGCTGGCCATATCCCACGCCATGGCCCAATCGATCAAACTGGCCGTGTTCGAACAACAGGCGCTGGACACCATCCGCACGACAAGACATTTACCGAACTCATTGGCCACCACAGGCAGAATCAGACTATCCAAAAGCGCACTAGCCAAGATTCGCGGACAATTGTTTCTGACCAAAAGCGACATCAACCTGAACTACGACCTGCTCGATACCCCGGATTTTTTCTGGCAGAACCCGGAATACCAACCGCTCTACAGCATGGCCGCCAATTACCTGGAATTGGCGCAACGAACCGAAGTGTTAACGAAAAAGCTGGAAACGATACACGAACTGCTGGAGATGCTCGCCGACGAACAAAAACACCAGCATTCCTCGGCATTGGAATGGATCATCATCTGGCTGATCGCGGTCGAAATCGTGATCTCGCTGGTGGAAAAGCTTTTTTAGACGATGCCGGCGCAGCAACCGCCTGCCCCGGGTGAAACCTAAGCAAACCCGGGAGGCACTCAGGCACATCGCCCGCTCAACCCGGCCTCGTCACTGCGTGACAAAGCCGGGTCAAATCGCGGACATTAAAAAGCCATATTCCATCGCTGCGGAATATGGCTTTCAAACGACAAGACAGGGTTTATAGCTTCGCCAACACCTCGGCTACAGTCTCGCCCATTGCCGAAGGCGTCGGCGCAATGGTAACGCCCAGCTCTTTCAGCATTTCCACCTTTTCAGCCGCCGATTCCCCGGAAGACGAAATAATGGCGCCGGCATGCCCCATGCGACGGCCCTTGGGCGCGGTCAAACCGGCGATATAAGCGATCAATGGCTTGCTCATGTTTTCTTTCGCGAAAATGCCGGCCTCGACTTCTTGCGGCCCGCCGATCTCGCCGATCATCACCACGACCTTGGTTTCGGGGTCCTGCTCGAATTTCTCCAGAATGTCGCGATGCGAACTGCCGTTAATCGGGTCGCCGCCAATACCGACCGACGTGGAAACCCCGATACCCAGACGCTTCATCTGATCGGCCGCTTCATATCCCAAGGTGCCCGAACGACCGACGATACCGACGTTGCCCGGCATGTAGATATGCCCCGGCATGATTCCCAGCATCGACTTACCTGGACTGATGGTGCCGGCGCAGTTTGGTCCGGTCAGCACCATGCGTTCGTCCTCCGGGAACCGGCGCAGGAAATTTTTTACCGTCATCATGTCCTGGGTGGGAATCCCGTCGGTGATCGCGACACAGTATTTAATACCGGCATCTGCCGCTTCCATGATCGAATCCGCCGCGAACGCGGGGGGAACAAAGATGATACTGGCTTCGGCGCCGGCCTCTTGCACCGCCTCCTTGACGGTATTGAACACCGGACGATCCAGGTGCGTCTGCCCCCCTTTGCCCGGCGTGACGCCGCCGACCACATTGGAGCCGTAGTTGATCATGTCCTGGGCATGGAAAGTACCGATCTTGCCGGTAAAGCCCTGCACGATCATTCGAGTGTTTTCATCAATTAAAATCGCCATTTATTCGTTCCCCTTAGCCTTCTCTCGCTACCACATCATTACGCGCCTGCACCGCTTTTTCAGCCGCTTCCGCCAACGTTTCGGCGGTAATAATCGGCAGACCGCTGTCCGCGATAATTTTACGGCCTTCTTCCACGTTAGTGCCGGATAAGCGAACGATCAAAGGCACTTTCATGTCGATTTTCTTGACCGCATGCACCACGCCCTCGGCGATCCAGTCGCAGCGGTTGATACCGGCAAAAATATTGACCAACATAGCTTTGACGTTTTCGTCGGCCAACACCATGCGGAAGGCTTTCTCGGTCCGCTCCGGCGAAGCGCCGCCGCCGACATCGAGGAAGTTGGCCGGCTCGCCGCCGGCCAATTTGATCATGTCCATGGTCGCCATCGCCAATCCGGCGCCGTTGATCATGCAGCCGATATCGCCGTCCAGACCGACATAGCTGAGACCGCGATCGGCCGCGGCCATTTCGCGCGGATCCTCCTGGGTTTTATCCCGTAGTTCGGAAATTTTTTGCTGACGAAACAAGGCGTTATCGTCGAAACCCATCTTGGCATCCAGCGCGATCAGCTCACCGCTGCTGGTGATGACCAATGGATTGATTTCCAGCATATTGGCATCGCGGTCGCGCATCGCGCGATAACAACCTTTGATTAACTTAACCGCCTGACTGATTTGGGTGGACTCCAAGCCCAATGCGAAAGCCATTTTACGGGCCTGAAAATCACGCAAGCCGACAGCCGGTTCGATATGGATTTTCTTGATCGCGTCGGGATTGCTTTCCGCCAGTTCCTCGATCTCCATGCCCCCTTCGGCGGAACCGACCATGACGATGCGTTCATGGGCACGGTCGACCAGAAAACTGAAATACAATTCCTTGGCGATATCGGTGCCGGCTTCGACATAGAGCCTGTTGCAGACCTTGCCAGCAGGACCGGTTTGATGCGTCACCAGTCTTTTACCCAGCAATTCTTCCGCCGCATCGCTCACTTCGTCGTGTGTTCTGCAAATCTTGATGCCGCCCGCCTTGCCTCGGGCACCGGAATGAATTTGCGCCTTGACGACCCAAACATCACCCCCGATTTCGCGGGCGCGTTGCACGGCATCCTCCGGGCTATAAGCCAAGCCGCCTTCGGCAATTTTAATGCCGTATTCGGCTAAAAGTTGTTTTGCCTGATATTCATGAATATCCATAGCATCCTCTGTACGATATAAAAAATTCTGTAGTGGGGATTCCGCCAAATGGAGGGATTTTGTTTCGTTTTCTTTGGTATAAAGGCATTTGACGGTTAAGTTGAAAAGGCAGCACCGATAGTGCGACCTCTTAAATAGGTTTATTGGCCTTTGGCTTCAATCGCTTCTGCTGTTTTAACAATATTATTCGCCATTCTTTCAGAAGCCGCATCGATCAATCGACCATCCAGTGACGCAGCGCCTTTACCTTGCGCAGCCGCATCTTTCAAGGCCTGCAAAATACGTTTGGCTTTTTCGACTTCTTCGGCCGGCGGCGTAAACACTTCGTTGGCCAATGCGATTTGTGAAGGATGGATCGCCCATTTGCCTTCGCAGCCCAATGCCGCCGCACGGCGGGCAGCCTGTTTAAAGCCTTCCGGGTCTTTGATATCGCCAAACGGCCCATCGATGGGCCGCAAACCGTAGGCACGGCAAGCGACAATCATACGGCTCAGGGCGGCATGCCATTGATCTCCTGGATAATCCGGATTAAGTCCGCCAATATTGACCGTCCGAGCGCGATTGCTGGCGGCATAATCGGCCACGCCGAAATGCAGAGCCTCCAGGCGCCCCCCTAAAGAGCCTTGCTTGGCAATATCCTCGACGTTGGCCATACCCAACGCCGTTTCGATCAGGCATTCGATGCCGATGCGGTTTTTCAACCCTTGCTGCATTTCCAATTGCGTCACCATGGCATCCACCATATAGACATCGGCATACACACCGACCTTGGGAATCAATATGGTTTTCAGCTTGGCGCCGCATTGCTCGACCAGGTCGACCACGTCACGCACCATGTATTGGGTATCCAGGCCGTTGATTCTTACCGAAATAGTAATACCGTGACCTTCCCAGTCCAAGTCGTTGATCGCTTCGATCACATTTTTACGCGCTTTTAATTTGTCATCCGGAGCCACTGCATCCTCGAGATCGAGAAAGATGAAGTCAACGCCGCTTTTTAGTGCTTTTTCGAACATACCGGGATTGGATCCCGGAACAGCTAATTCACAACGCTGAACGCGCTGAGCATTGGCTTCATATAAAGTGTGACTCATTAGTACCTTCCTACTCTTTGCAATGATTTTGGGCGCCTGTACGGCGCTTAAGCGGTTAAATCCAGCCATAACCGGAAATTAAAATAAGCCGATCATTTTACTTTCAGAGCAATTAATGTCAATTATCAGCCGCGGGCAAATTACCTCGATTTAGCGCAAAAACGCTGCAAAATCATAATGAAAGACGAAATCTTAGCGGCATTTATGTGAAGGAGGCGGCTTGCCGATGGAATCAAAATATGGCAAGATTCACAACTTTTTGCGGGTTTCCGCACGTCAAAACCAAGAAACCCTTTCTTCCATTTTAAACAATCAGAGGCATATTCAATGGCTGGTCGTAACCACTTATTTATTCCTGGCCCAACCAACACTCCGCATGAAGTTCTGAGCGCCATGCACGTTCCGATGGAAGATCACCGCTCTCCGGACTTCCCAAAACTACTGAAACCCGTTCTGGAAGACCTGAAAAAAGTGTTCCGTACCGAAACCGGACAAGCCTTCATATTCCCGGCCACTGGTACGGCCGGCTGGGAAATCGCCCTGACCAACACGCTGAGCCCGGGCGATAAAGTTTTGATCTACCGTTTTGGCCAATTCAGCCACCTATGGATGGACATGGCCAAGCGCCTGGGCCTGGACGTCGAATTCCATGAAGTGGAATGGGGCAAAGGCATCCCGCTGGATGCTTTGGAAACCCGCTTGAAGGAAGACGGCAATCATGAAATCAAAGCGGTATTGGCGACGCATAACGAAACCGCAACCGGCGTGACCAGCGACATCGCGGGCGTGCGCAAGGCAATGGATGCGGCCAATCATCCGGCCTTATTGTTCGTCGACGGCGTCAGCTCGATCGCCAGCCTGGACTTCCGCATGGACGACTGGGGCGTGGACGGCGCCATCAGCGGCTCGCAAAAAGGTTTCATGCTGCCGGCCGGCCTAGCCATCGTCGCCTTCAGCCAAACAGCCCTGAAAGCGACCGAAACGGCGAAGTTTCCGCGCTGCTTCCTGGACCTGAGAGACATGGCCAACGCCAACAAAGACGGCTATACGCCCTACACACCGTCCACACCGATGATACACGGCCTGCGCAAGGCACTGGACCTGTTGCTGGAAGAAGGCATGGAGAATGTCTACGCCCGCCATGCCCGCCTGGCCGAGGGCACTCGCCGCGCGGTCGCGGCCTGGGGGCTGAAACTGTGCGCCCATCCCGGCTTCGAATCTAACACCGTTACCGCGGTCGTGGTTCCTGAAGATAAAGACGCGCGTGATGTCATCGGCACCGCTTACAATAAATACAACATATCACTGGGCGCCGGCTTGACCGAAGTTGCCGGCAAGGTCTTTCGCATCGGCCACATCGGCGACATGAACGACGTCTCCATGTTGGGCGCCATCGCCGGCGTCGAAATGGCCATGTTGGATAACGGCTTCGCTATCGTTCCCGGCAGCGGCGTCGCCGCGGCGATCGAATATTACCGCTCCACCGCAGCTTAAAAACCCATCGGCTTCCTCCCAGCGCACGACCTGCCACGGGAGAACAAGCAAAGGCGATGCCGTTATCCACGGCATCGCCTTTTTACTTTGGTTTAGCGAGAAAAATATCAAAAGTTCTCAGCAAGCATTACCGCTGCTGAGTCTTTTCTTTCAGCTGTTGAGCCCTCATCGATCTTACAGCCGCATCCCGATCAGCTTTGATCTTTTTTCTTTGTTCCAATATTAATTGACGTTTTTGCTCTCTTTGCTGCTGAACCATTTCGTCTGAAATCGAACTTGGAGCGGGCACGCTAGATTCAGCCACGACAACACTACCAAAAAAGCACAAGACCAGCCCGGATAGCAAGGATTGATAACCACGTTTCATGTTTAACCTCTATTAAAATTTAAACTACTTTTTGTATTGAATACAACAAAGAGGGAGATCATTAAATGCGCCTCCCTCTAATGCTTTTATCGAAGGCCGTTAGAAATTCAGATACTCATATTGAGGGTCGAAGAATGGCCTGTCTATCCGAATTTCACGAGGACTACCGTCGGTTGACCGGCAGTTATCGATGTAATAATAATTCCACCAATATGAAAAATTACTATCGGTAAACTCAAAACTTCCTGGTCTAACACCGTTAAACAAGTAGTTACCCTCAGCATCTGTTGACGTTTGCAAATAACCATCAAAGTATGCCGGACTCCAAGCGTAATTGTACGCTCCGATCAACATACCCGGAGATTCGGGCTGCCCCAAGCTATTGAAGGCCGTACCAACGACGTTACAAGTATCCGGCCCACCAATATCGATAAAGACAGGCTGATCCTTGACTTTCACATTGCCTCGCCCCCAACCATAGTAAGTTTGAGCCTCACTAGAGATGTTCGCATAAACGTATCCCAGCGGCATGATAGCGGTAAACTCACCTTGCTCGTCTGTCGTGCCAGAGTTTTCGACTCTTCCAGCTGAGCCACTATAACCGTTGAGCGTGACTTCAACACCGGATAATGGCACTCCTTGGTCGTCAAAAATCTTGACGGTCACCGGAGCCGATGCATCACCGATGTCTTGGGTGACACCTTCGGTACTCAGCAGTTGATAATCCGAGTACCACCAGTTTTGGTAATTGCTATCGTACGCCATAATGTCACCTTGACCAAGTGGCATCCAATACGGGCCGTAAGATGACTGATCAAGATTTCCAACCTCAAATGACTCACCGCTGTTCCCACTCCAAGAAGACAAGTACAAGTTATTGAATGAACTTCCTGCCGGTGGATAAAGGTTACCGCTAATCGGAGCCCAAACAGTCGGCAGCCTTATATCATACTGGCAAAGCGTGCTGGAATCGGGTTGTACCGAACAAATATTGTTTTGATAATAGTTGTAGTTATCAATGTATTCGTCATGGGTCATCGCCTGGTTTTGATAATCATACGAAACCCAAAACTGACCCAACGACGGATAATAAATACCGTCACCTTGATAAGCACAAGCGGTCAGATCGATATCGAAATGGTAATTCCCATCTTGATCCGTCTCATTATCTTGATTGATATCAGTACATTGGTAGTTATAATACTGAATGGACGTATTCGCCATTGGTAGTCCGTCAGTTCCATACAACACACCTTGCACGGTATATTGAAAGCTATTAGCGATATACACCCACCGATCCGCACTGGCGCTGACGCCATCCGCATCGGTCGCCGTCAAGGTGATACGACAAGACTCATACAGATAATCCAGCGTATCTGGCGCGGTAAATGTTGCATTGAACACACTACCTGAAACGCCGCCATCGGATGTGGGTGAAATCGATCCTCCACCGCTCTGCGAATACCAGCCGCATTCGGTCTCCCATGTAATTGACACATTACCACTACCTTCAGGGTCAATGACCGACGCGGACACAGCAGTCGTAGCGCCAGGCATAAGATTCGCTTGCCCGACAGTAAAATCGCTAATCAGAGGCGGATAATTAATATCGGACGACAGCGGCAAAATACCATCCGCCGAGCCTCCGTCAAGATAGTCGAGAAACTGGCAATTTTGAACGTCAGTATTGTTCAAACAACTACCATTGGCTTCCGGATTGTCGAATACCGTGGCTTGGCTTTGATCCTGACTCAGGCTGTAAGTCCCGTCACCATCCCTGACCAAATAAAACTTACCACCGCCGATTTCCGCAAACACACGGATTTGTTCCGGATTATTGACATCGGTGGTCCGTTTGACGGTCAGCGAATCAATGGTTCCCGGTGCAGGTGGGACCGGATCGTTAGTGTCAGTGTTACACGCCCGCTCTGGCGATAATCCATTATAGGTAACGCCTTCGGCCTGCCAGTCCAGATTCGCGTACAATCTGTCGCCGGTAGACTCATCGATAAAATCGAATTTGAAGCAGGAATGCGTAGTCACAGGTTGGTCATAGTTCCACCAAGTGAAGTGGGTTACATTACCGCATATCATCAATTGACCATTGCGGTCTGCCACCACGCCTTGCCCCTCTTCTTTCCATAAGCCGGCCGCTTCGTCATACCACCAAAGAGGAATCGTATCGCCCACAGCTAAACCAGGAGTGGCTTTCATACAAACTTCTGCGTTTCCGCCCAGCTCGTGAATCGGATTGCCATCTTGATCCTCGAGATCAAACTCCATCATACCAAAGCTTTCCAATGGCACGACCTCATTGGGGTTTGCTCCTTCTGGCAAAGCAAGAAGATCACCGCCTGGAGCAGACTGCAGATCATCAGTAGTCGGATCGAGATAAGTTACGCTACCGGTTACTGTGCTAACCCCTACCGGGAGAGCATCCACCGGTATTGTCAAAGAACCAACCGGATCACCGCCTTTGTTGATTTCTACACCTTGGGTAACATCTTCTTGCTCGGAAATTGTGTCCGAAACCGGCTGAAGATTAATACTCATGTCATAGCTGGTTCTCCCGGGTTCAACTACAACTTTGGCGTAACCACTGGAGAATCCTGTGGCAGTCACCTCGATAGGAAAAAAGTCGTTCAAATTATCGTTAGCTAACTCGGAAGAACCAACGTCTGCCGTAAACTGACCGATATCGTTGGAAACCGTCGTTACCGAATTCAAACCGATTTTAATGGAAGCACCACTTAATGAAGAACCAGCTCCGAAAACTTGACCGTTAATAGTAATGCAAGAATTGGTTGCATCGTTTGGACACATATCTTCAGCAGCGCAAATGCCATCACCATCGGCATCGTTACCCGCATCATTCGGGCACACATCTTCGGCGGCACAAATGCCATCGCCATCGGCATCGTTACCCGCATCATTAGGACACACATCTTCGGCAGCACAAATACCATCGCCATCGACATCGTTACCCGCATCATTCGGGCACACATCTTCAGCGGCACAAATGCCATCGCCATCGACATCATTGCCTGGATCTAGTGGACAAATATCCGTCTCGTCTGGAATTCCATCGCCGTCTGTATCGACTACCGACTCAACTAGCTTCTGTACAACCACGGTATAGGCAAATGCCCCCCTTTTTATCGCAAAATCGATGCGGATCGCATCGCCGATTTCACCGTCAGCTAATGAATCGCCTTGCGCCAATGCATTAAAAAAAGGGTAACCGGATTCGTCTGTGCCATCTGCATTTAGCACCGTATGTGTCGAACTAGTGACGACCAATCTCAGTGGCCCAGAAATATCCGATCCACTATCATTGTGTATTTTGTTGTAGGTATAGTAACCGACGCCCCGGGCATAAAAACGGTCACTTTGTTCGACAGAAACACCATCGACATTTTCCCAAGTCTCAAGGGGGCCAACTTGAGCATACGCCATATGGCTAAACACTGTATATAACAGCATAATTAGCAACGCCCTAGCCAAGCCGCTAATTTGCTGCATCGCTAATTTTCTTTTTAGACTTATCATGTTGCCATTCTCCTAAACGAAAAAACTTCCGTTATTAGTTTATTGAAAACAAAAGGAATTTCTCAAAAAAATTTACGCCTAAGGGCAATCAATCCCGTACCGATTAATACCAAAATCGGAGGTTCGGGTACTGCAGCGGCTTTTTCTGTAATAACAATATTGTGTACTTGAAGAAAATCAGGAACGGCACCAGCATTGTCTTGTATTCCAAACGAAATTGAAGCACTTTGTCCTGCCCAAGCAGTAACATCAAAAGTCCCACCATCGAGCAGGTCGAGGGTCAGCAATGTACCGGTCGGATCTTCGAGTTGCGCAAAAGCTATATCAGCTAAATTATCTGTAGATATAGTTAGTCCAAGACTCAATTCCAAAGTATTACCGACCGCAACTGATTGAAAGGAAAAGTCCTGGTACAATGCAACGCTCCATATTCCATCTTCAAAATACGATGTAGTTAACTGAGCTCCGTCGCTTATCTCTCCGTAATTGTTCGTATTAGATGCAGGATTAACTGTTACATATCCGTTTGTATCATCATAAACTTGGCCTTGCCAACCATTGAATCCATCGGAAAAATTGCCATTTTGCAATGCCGCTAAAGACGATGTACTCCATAACACGGCAGCTGCCGACAAAGCCATCAGTCTGAAATAAGCCTTCTGTTTTCTTTTTTTCTCATAACAACCTCCTTAGCAAAAACAACTAACTAGCAAGATCAGCTCCAATATGTTTTAATTATTTTTATTTCAAATACTTACATAATATACAGATAACTATAAATGTTAGCACTGTAAAAATGAGTGACATAATTTCACATCCTTTCCAAGCCCCCTTCACCCTTTAAATTTCTTATGCTTTCAAAGAGTTAATCATATCTGAATAAAAAATTGCCGACACCAACAGAGTTCATAGATAACTTGTAAATAAACCTGACACAAACCCTGATGCGCACTAATTCCTTCATCTTGCCCATCGGTTAGTGGTTATGTGAAACTAACAATTTCTTTCCTACTACAGATTCGAGTCACCGCTACTAAAGATGCTAAATAAAATCTATATTTTCGTATTCCTGGGAGCAGTATTTGCCACTTCATCTTCGCTAGCTATGAATGAGATGGATCGCGAGTTATTAAAAAAAGAAATCATCCAGGAGTTCTTACAAAGCCACAGTCTGAAAGAAATAATTCGCGAAGAAATAAAGTCGGCGGAGCAGGAAAAAAAGGCAAATAAAGAAAAATTACAACGGCAAAAAAAAGCGGCGTTTCTAAACCGTATTCAAAGTCAATTACGTGAAATAGATCCAAACCAAGATAGAATTTTTGGAAAACCCTCTGCTCTCATCAGCATTATCGAGTTTTCCGATTTTGAATGTCCCTATTGCCGAAAAATTCATCCTATCTTAAAACGGATAGTCAATGACTCTGACGGCTCTATAAATTGGGTATTTAGACATTTTCCTTTATCTTTTCACAAACCCAATGCCTTGAAAGAAGCCCAAGCAGCGGAATGCGCTGCTAATCAAGGAAATTCACAGACTTTCTGGAAATTTACCGACGCACTTTTCATGCAACCCAGACGAGGCAAACAACAACGGGAACAGTTGATAAAAAATGCGGCGGAAAAAATCGGAATCAGTTATGAAGAACTACAAAAATGCATAACAGCCAATATTTTCCTAAAGAAAATCATAGACGATGAGAACGAAGCGATAAAACTTGGATTAAAAGGCACCCCGGTAAACTTAATAATTAACCATAAAACCAATGAAATATTTCTTCGCCAAGGCTCAGCTACCTTACAAACATTGCAACAAGATATAAAACGATTGGAAAATAACAACTAACTAGAACATCATCCTCAAAATAGAGACTCAGTTTTACAAGCTGTTCATTCTGGCAAACAAAAAAATGGTATATTCCGCGCATTGTAACTAGCAATGGTAGCACTCGTCTCATGAGCAAACCCAAGGTTCTGGTCACCCGCAAATGGCCTGCTTCGGTTGAAGAAAAACTGAAGTCGCTTTATGACGTCACATTGAATAAGGACGACCGGCCGCTGTCGACCGACGAATTGAAACAGGCATTGCGCGATTACGATGCGGTATGCCCGGCCGTCTGCGACGCGTTGCCGGCCGCAGTGATCAATGTCGCCGATAAGCGCTGTAGGATCCTGGCCAACTTCGGCGTCGGCTTCAACCATATCGATATCGAGGCGGCCAAGCAGCAAGGCCTGGCAGTCACCAATACGCCCGGCGTACTGACCGAAAGCACGGCCGATATCGCGATGACATTGTTATTGATGTCGGCGCGGCGCGGCGCCGAAGGAGACCGGCTGGTTCGCTCGAAACAATGGAGCGGCTGGTGCCCGACCCAAATGATGAGCAGCGATGTGACCGGAGCGACCCTGGGCCTGATCGGTTTCGGCCGCATCGCCCAAGCGATGGCGCGAAAAGCCCATCATGGTTTCGGCATGAAAATCCTCTATTTCAAACCCAGCCCGGCCGACCAGACGATCGTCGACGAATTGAAGGCGATACGCTGCGACAACGTCGAAGAATTGCTGCGCCAATCCGATTATGTATCGTTGCACTGCCCAGGCGGGGCCGCCACGTATCATCTGATCGACGCCGATATGCTGAAACTGATGAAGCCGACCGCACATCTGATCAACACGGCCCGTGGCGACGTCGTCGACAGCAAAGCCTTGATCCAAGCCTTGCGGGAAAAACGCATTGCCGGTGCCGGCCTGGATGTTTACGAAGGCGAACCGAATGTCGATGAAGGGTTTCTGGCATTGGACAATGTGTCACTGTTGCCGCATCTCGGCAGCGCAACGATTGCGACCAGAACGGCGATGGGAGAAAAGGTATTGGCGAATTTGGCGGCTTTTTTTGCCGGAAGGGACTTACCGGATCGGGTGGCATAAATTAGCTCGTAGATTGCATGAAGAATCGCGGAATGCGGGACCTCAACCCCACGCCATCCCGGATTCCGCTACGCTGCATCCAGGCTACGAATTAAAGCAATTGCCTGACGGCATTGCGTTCTTCCTTTAATTCGGCCTCGGTAACATCCATTCTTTCTCGGCTGAAGGAATTGATTTCCAGCCCGCGCACGATACTGATTTCACCATTTTTGACGGTCACCGGATAGGAATAGAACAAGCCTTCCTCGATGCCGTAGCTGCCATCGGAAGGTAGCGCCATGCTGACCCAGTCGCCTTCCTCGGTGCCGCGGGCCCAGGCTTTCATGTGATTGATTGCGGCATTCGCGGCGGAGGCCGCACTGGATTGCCCTCTAGCCTTGATGATCGCGGCGCCGCGCTGCTGCACGGTGGGAATAAAGTCATTGACGAACCAGTCCTTGCCTACCAAAGACAAGGCATCCTGCCCTTTTACCGTGGCGTGATGCAAATCGGGATATTGGGTGGAGGAATGATTGCCCCAGACGACGACATGCTTGACGTCTTTTGAACGTACGCCGCATTTTTCCGCCAGTTGACTAATGGCCCGGTTATGATCCAGCATCGTCATCGCGGTAAAACACTCCGGCGCCAGGTCGGGAGCGTTGCTCATCGCAATCAAGGCATTGGTATTGGCCGGATTACCGGTCACCAGTATCTTAACCTTGCGACTGGCGACCTCGTTCAGCGCCCTGCCCTGCACGGCAAAAATTTCGGCATTGCATTCCAGCAGGTCGCGCCGCTCCATGCCGGGACCGCGGGGCTTGGCCCCCACCAAAAAAGCATAATCGACATTGTCGAAGGCGACTTTAGGATCGGATGTCACAATCACTTTCTGCAGCAAGGGATAGGCGCAATCGTTCAATTCCATCAGCACCCCTTTCAACGCATCCATTGCCGCAGGCACTTCCAGCAACCGCAATACAAACGGTTGATCCGGCCCCAAAAAAGCCCCCCAGCCAAACGAAACAGCAACGAATAGCTAATCTGTCCAGCCGCACCTGTCACAGTGATATCAACCGGTGTTTTCATTTGTTATCCTTCTTTTTTCAGTCAATAACTTATTGCTTACTCAGTCCCGCGTCAGAAAACAACCCATCACATTCCTCCAGCCCGACCAAACTTACGCAATATCGATTCGGCGAATCAATATGACACAATACGTTTTGCCAGACAATAGCGGATGTTTTGCCGTTAACGCCGGTATAAGCGCCACACTCAATATACTGTATAATAGATAGCTTTTAAAATCAGACTAGTTTTACCCTAGATACTTTCTACGGAAACATTAATGAAAAAATTGTTATTCCAATTCGACACCGATACCCACCCCGCCAGTTTCGATACGGTGGTGGCTTATGACGGTGGCGCGGATCACGTTATTGCCCACGGTGGCGTGACCCCGGAAAACGTCAAGGCCCTGGTGGAAGGAACAATTTTTACCCGTGCGCCCAAGGACAAAAAAAACACCGCCATTTTCGTCGGCGGCAGCGATATGGCGGCCGGCCAACGACTCTTCAATGCCATACGCCAGCATTTTTTCCTCGGGTTTCGGGTCTCTCTGATGCTGGACAGTAACGGCAGCAACACCACGGCCGCCGCCGCCATCGCCAAGCTGGCCAGCAGCGGCAACCTGCAAGGCAAGAAGGCGGTCATTTTGGCCGGCACCGGCCCGGTCGGACAACGCGCGGCCGTCATGCTGGCCCAGGAAGGCGCCCAGGTCTCGATCACCTCGCGCCATATATTCAATGCCGAACAAGCCTGCTTCGCCATGAAGGAACGTTTCGGCGTTGATTTGACCGCTATCGAAGCCGCCGACATGGATGCGCGCGCCGAAGCGGTCCAGGACGCCAATATCGTCTTTGCCACCGGCGCCGCCGGCATTCAGCTGTTGCAGCCGGAACATTGGCAAAACAACCCGAACATCGAAATGATGGCCGACGCCAACGCCACGCCGCCGCTGGGTATCGGCGGAACCGACATGATGGACAAAGGCACCGATCGTCACGGCAAGATCATCTGGGGAGCGATCGGTTTCGGCACCTTGAAACTCGCCCTGCATCGCGCCTGCATCGCCAAATTGTTCGAGGCCAACGATCAAATCTTAGATGCCGAGCAAATTTTCAAACTGGCAAAAGAGATGGCCTAAGCCGCCAAAACAGACATGAACGATCGTATCTTAGCCTTGCGCGACGATGCCGCGAACATATTCCAAGCCGGTATCAAGGCGGCGGACCCTTTTCAAGCGGTCTGCCGCTGTTTAGCTGCCGACGAGGATCATCTCGAGATAGGCTTGGACCCCGCTAATCCGGAAAGGAAAAGACAAGGCCGATGGAATAAAATACACGTAATCGCTTTCGGCAAGGCCGCTTGCGCGATGGCCAACGCGACAAGAGAGATCATACCGGTGCATTTGCTGGCCGAGCCGGGTATCGTGGTCACCAATTACGAAAACGCGGTTCCGGCCGCTGACATGCGGGTCATGGCTGCGGGCCACCCCTTACCCGACCCGGCCGGACTCGAAGCCGCGGCGGCGGTAGCGGAAAGAGTCGCCCAAGCGCAAGAGAACGAGCTGGTATTGGTACTGGTTTCCGGCGGCGGCTCGGCCTTACTGCCCTATCCGGTCGAAGGCGTCAACCTGGCCGACAAGATCGCGACCACCGATTTGCTGTTGGCCAGCGGCGCCTCGATCAACCAAATCAACTGCGTACGCAAACACTTGTCCCGCTTGAAGGGCGGCGGTTTGGCCAAACTGGCGGCGCCCGCCGACTTGCATGCACTGATCCTGTCCGACGTGCTCGGCGACGATTTAAGCGCCATCGCCAGCGGCCCGACAGTAGCGGACGATACCCGATTTAACGACGCAGTGGCCGTACTGCGCAGTAAAAACATTTGGGACAAGATTCCTTCATCGGTACGCGAACACTTGGAAAAAGGCTGCCGAGGAGAAGTCGAGGAAACCCCAAAAAGCGGCGACCCGATATTCAAGACAAGCGGACACACCCTGATCGGCAGTAACCGGATCAGCGTCGACGCCGCAATGCGGATGGCGCAACAATTAAATTATGACGCCATGCTTTATAACGATCATCTCAGCGGCGAAGCCCGCGAGGTTGCGGAACAACTGGTATTGCATGCCAAAGACTTGCAACAACGAGGCTTGCGCCAGGCGACAGCGTTATTGGCTGGCGGCGAAACCACCGTTACGTTGAAAGGGAGCGGCCGCGGCGGCCGCAATCAGGAAATGGCGCTCGCCTTCGCGCTGGCCGCCGAAAAACACCGCTTGCCAGGCCGCTGGGTTTTTTTAAGCGGCGGCACCGATGGCCGCGACGGCCCCACCGATGCAGCCGGCGGCCTGGTCGATCCCGGCACGGTCGGCCGTATTGCCGAGCCCGCCGCCTTGTTGGAAAATAACGATTCTTATCGGGCATTAACTCAATCACAGGATTTATTGGATACTGGCGCAACCGGCACCAACGTCGCCGACTTACAGGTATTGCTGATCCAACCTCTATCTTCAAGCTAAAAATTTCCAATTAGGAGAACCCTATGTTTAA
Source organism: Methylomarinum vadi (assembly GCF_000733935.1). Classification (NCBI taxonomy): domain Bacteria; kingdom Pseudomonadati; phylum Pseudomonadota; class Gammaproteobacteria; order Methylococcales; family Methylococcaceae; genus Methylomarinum; species Methylomarinum vadi. The sequence goes on along the minus strand of NZ_JPON01000001.1, from coordinate 3,335,838 downwards.
ACAATCCATGTCAATTGCCGGCTTTGATGACGAGCTATACCAAGCGATAGAAGAAGAGCGTCAACGCCAGGAAGACCATATTGAATTGATTGCCTCGGAAAACTACACCAGTCCTCGGGTCATGGAAGCCCAGGGCACGCTGCTGACCAATAAATACGCCGAAGGCTACCCCGGCAAACGTTATTACGGCGGTTGCGAATATGTCGACAAGGTCGAACATCTGGCCATCGAGCGCGCCAAGGAACTGTTCGGCGCCGATTACGCCAACGTGCAGCCTCACTCCGGTTCACAGGCCAATATGGCGGTATTCATGGCCTTGATCCAACCGGGCGACACCATTCTGGGCCTGAGCCTGGCCGACGGCGGCCATTTGACCCATGGCGCCAAACCGAATTTTTCCGGCAAAATCTATAACGCCGTTCAATACGGTTTGAATCCCGAAACCGGCGAAATCGATTACGACCAGGTCGAGGCCTTGGCCCTGGAACACAAACCGAAAGTCATCGTCGCCGGTTTTTCCGCTTACTCGCGCATCTGGGATTGGCAACGCTTCCGCGACATCGCCGACCAAGTCGGCGCCTATCTGTTCGTCGACATGGCCCATGTCGCCGGTTTGGTCGCGGCAGGCCTGTATCCGAATCCGGTGCCGATCGCCGACGTTGTCACCAGCACCACGCATAAATCCCTGCGCGGCCCGCGTGGCGGTCTGATCCTATGCAAAAGCAACCCCGAATTGGAAAAGAAATTCAATTCCAATATTTTCCCGGGAATCCAGGGCGGACCGCTAATGCACGTCATCGCCGCCAAGGCGGTCGCCTTCAAGGAAGCAATGACGCCGGAATTCAAGACCTATCAACAGCAGGTAATCAATAACGCCCAGGCGATGGCCGAAGTGTTCATCAATCGCGGCTTCGACGTGGTTTCCGGCGGCACCGACAATCACCTTATGCTGGTTTCCCTGATCAAAAAAGGCATTACCGGTAAGGCCGCCGACGAAGCGCTCGGCCGGGCCCATATCACGGTCAATAAAAACGCCGTGCCAAACGACCCCGAATCGCCGTTCGTTACCAGCGGCATCCGCGTCGGCACCCCCGCGCCAACCACGCGTGGCTTTAAGGAAGACCAAATGCGCGAGATCGCCGGTCTGATGTGCGACGTGATGGAAAACATGAACGATGACGGCGTGATCGACATGGTCCGCGAAAAAGTCAAAGCGCTGTGTTCCCGTTTTCCGGTCTACAGAGCCGACTAACAACTTGTTATCATCCGCATTAAAACAGCCTGCTCTGTTTCGCTACAGGGCGGGCTTTTTGTTTTTAGAATTTACTGTTACTTTAGGAGACTCGAATGTCTGATATCGAAATCGCGCAACAAGCCAAGATGCGACCCATCATTGGTCTTGCTGAGGAAAAACTGGGCATTCCTGCAGAACATCTCGACCCTTACGGCCATTACAAGGCCAAACTATCGCTGGAATACCTGAATTCATTAAACGACCAACAAGACGGCAAACTGATTTTAGTCACTGCGATCAGCCCGACGCCTGCCGGCGAAGGCAAGACCACGACCACGGTGGGTCTCGGCGACGCCTTAAACCGTCTCGGCAAAAAAACCATCATCTGCTTGCGCGAACCTTCGTTGGGCCCTTGCTTCGGCATGAAAGGCGGTGCGGCCGGCGGCGGCTATTCCCAGGTCGTACCGATGGAGGATATCAACCTGCATTTCACTGGCGACTTCCACGCCATCGGCGTCGCCCATAACTTGCTGTCGGCGATGATCGACAACCACATCAATCACGGCAACGAACTGGGCATCGACCCCAGGCGCATCACCTGGAAACGCGTCGTCGACATGAACGACCGCGCGCTGAGAAAGATCACCGTCGGCCAGGGCGGACCGGCCAACGGCTATTTGCGCGAAGACGGCTACGACATCGTCGTCGCTTCGGAAATTATGGCGATTTTATGTTTGGCCACCAGCCGCGCCGATTTAAAGGAACGCCTCGGCCGCATCGTCATCGGTTATAAATCCGACCGAGTGACCCCGATCTACGCGCGCGACCTGAAGGCTCACGGCGCAATGGCTGCGCTGTTGAAAGAGGCAATCAAACCGAACCTGGTACAAACCCTGGAAAACAATATCGCTATCATCCACGGCGGCCCGTTCGCCAATATCGCCCACGGCTGTAACACCGTCACCGCGACCAAGACCGCCTTGAAACTGGCCGATTACGCCATCACCGAGGCCGGCTTCGGCGCCGACCTGGGCGCGGAGAAATTCCTCGACATCAAATGCCGCATGTCCGGCTTGAAACCGTCAGCCGTTGTACTGGTCGCGACGGTTCGGGCGCTTAAATATCACGGCGGCGTCGCCCGGGAAGACTTGAATAACGAGAATCTGGAAGCCCTGCAACAAGGTTTCGCCAATCTCGAACGCCACGTCCACAACGTCACGCAAAACTACGGCCTGCCTTGCGTGATCTGCCTGAATCATTTCACCTTCGACACGGAAGCGGAGATCGCCTTGCTGCAGGAAAAATGCGCAGCATTGGGCGTCAAATGCGTGGTTTCCAAACATTGGGCCAAGGGCGGTGCCGGGGCCGAGGAACTGGCTAAGGAAGTGTTGGACATCGTCGACCAGCGCGAACCCGCTTTCAACTATGTTTATGACGACGACATGCCGCTTTGGGACAAGATCGAAACGATCGCCACCAAGTTATACGGCGCGGCCGGCATCACGGCCAGTCCCAAAGTCAAAAACGAAATCAAGATGTTGCAACAAATCTACGGCCGTTTCCCGGTCTGCATGGCCAAGACACAAATGTCATTTTCCACCGACCCGGCCGCCAAGGGCGCGCCGTCCGGCCATACCGTCGAAATCAGCGAAGTCAGACTGGCCAACGGCGCTGGTTTTATCGTCGCCATCGCCGGCGACATGATGACCATGCCGGGCCTGCCTAAATCGCCGGCCGCCGAACGCATCGACATCACCGACGACGGCGTCATTACCGGCCTGTTTTAAGCCTGCCTTGCCTCTTAGCGGCATACCCTGCCGCAGGCAATCCTAGCCTCCTTTTCTTGCGGAAAGAATTGGAGGCTTTTTAATGCCCGATTGTTTACAATGAAGAACCAATCCTAAATCCGGAGTCATAAATGAACTCTAGCATCGATGAATTACTCGGCAAGATTAAGACTCTGGAACAGGAGCTGATCGAGCAAATCCAGGATCAGCACCAAGAATTTGCCTATGAAATCCGCAAAAAACGCATTTTCTTCGAACGAAAAGTCATACTGCAACAGAAACGCTATCTGCAGCAATTACTGGATTACCTGCGTGAAGCGCCTTTAAAACACATCCTCAGCGCCCCGATCATCTGGTCGGTACTACCGGCGGCGCTCTTTCTGGACCTGGTGGTCAGCCTTTACCAGGCCACCTGTTTCCCGATTTACGGCATTCCCAAAGTCAAACGTAGCGAGTATATCGTCTTTGACCGTCAATTTCTGAATTACCTGAACCTGATCGAAAAATTCAATTGCGCCTACTGCAGCTATTTCAACGGCGTCATCGCCTATATCCAAGAAATCGCCGCCCGCACCGAACAATTCTGGTGTCCGATCAAACACGCCCGCCGCATCAGCATGCTGCACAGCCGTTATCGCTATTTTCTGTCCTATGGCGACGCCAAGTCCTACCGTAACGACAAAGAACAAATCCGGCGTAATTTTGAAGACTTAATTAATTGATATTGTGGCTCAAATTCGATCAGGCAATTTCTAATTTGATCACAATCACGTCGTACCATTTGCAGATTTCTGGTTTCGGCCAATTTCAAACCTTCAAGGTTGATTTCTGAATGGCTGGTTTATGCCAAATTTGCTCGTTTAACTTGCTGATAATCGGCCCCGAAGGCGGGTCCGGTTGATTAGCTGGTTGGACGAAGCCGCTAACGCGGAGAAAAGCGGCAGTAGCCGGTAATTTATAAAATGTAATCTCACGCCCTCTTTTAAGAGGGATTATTCCATGACGAATCATGAGGTTACGCGACAATGACAACATCATTCGAATCCCATTTCAAGCAAAACTATCAAAGCCATCTGAAACACCTCAAACTTAAAGGGTTGCAGCCCAAGACGATCGAGGCCTATGCCCGTGCGATTCGACGTATCGGCCAGTATTTCAACGAAGACATCAATGCGTTGACCGAACAGCAACTGACCGATTATTTCACCGATTTGCTGGAGTCGCATTCTTGGAGTGCGGTCAAGTTGGACCTGTACGGTCTCAAGTTTTATTACACCCATGTACTGCGCAAGCCTTGGGTCGCGCCGCAGTTGGTCAAGCCGCCGAAGGCGCAACGTTTGCCGGATATCGTCACTGTCGACGAGGCGCGGTGTATCTTCCAGTCCACGCGTATTCTCAGTTACCGGGTGTTCTTTTTCACGCTCTACAGTCTAGGTTTGCGCCTCGGCGAGGGATTGCGTCTTGAGGTTGGGGATATCGATGCCGGTCGCCAACGCGTGCATATCCGAGATGCCAAGGGCAATAAGGATAGACTGGTGCCGTTGCCGGCTGCCACCCTGGATTTGCTACGCCGCTTCTGGCAAGTTCACCGGCATCCGGTCATGTTGTTTCCCAATCGCCATGGCGGTTTGAAGGGCGCGCAGCGCGCGCAGAGCCCTTTGGATCGCGGTGGCGTGCAAAAGGCTCTGCGCCAAGTCGCGCAAGACTGCGGTTTAAAAAAAAGATTACCCCGCACTGTCTGCGGCATAGCTATGCCACACATTTGATTGAAGCGGGCGTCGATCTACTGGAAGTGCAGAAAATCCTCGGTCACCACAGTATCCTCACCACTGCCCGCTATACTCACCTGACCGACGGCACGAATCAAAATACCGGCCAGTTGATTAATGCCTTAATGAATGGCTTCGACATCGACTGGGGGGCGGTCAAATGATCTTGCTTTCCGCCATCATCCAAACCTTCGAAGCCGAGTTTCTGGTCGCTTACCAGGGTCGCTTGTCACCCAGTCAGCGTCAGGCGCTGGCCGCGATGAAACACTGCCGCACGTCGCAAGGCCCTGTGATGTTGGCGCAATGCGATGATTGCGATCGGCAACGCTTGGTGCCGCATTCCTGCGGCCATCGCAGCTGCCCGCATTGCCAGTCGCACGAATCGCAACAATGGCTGGAAAGGCAGTTGCAGAAGCAGGTGCCGGCCGAATATTTTTTGCTGACGTTTACTTTGCCCAAAGAACTCAGGCCGTTGGCCTGGCAACAGCAACGTACGTTGTATGATCTGCTGATCCGCTGTAGTTGGGATACCGTCAACACCTTCACCCGCAACGATCAACAGCTTCAGGGCAATGCCGGTGCTATTGCTGTGTTGCATACCCATTCCCGCCGATTGGATTACCATCCGCATGTACACTTGGTGATGCCGGCGGCCGCCATCGATCCTGATAAACGACTGTGGCGCACCAAACAGGGTAAAAAGGGCCGGAAAGGCTATTTGTTCAATCACAAGGCAGTGGCCAAAGTGTTTCGGGCCAAATTGCTTGAAGCGATCTCGCAGGCCGGTTTGACATTGCCTGACTACTATCCGCAACAATGGGTCGTTGACGTCAAGTCGGTCGGACGCGGCGATAAAGCCTTGGTTTATCTGGGACGTTATCTCTATAAGGGCGTTATCCAGGAAAAGGACATTATTGCCTGCCGAGATGGCCAAGTAACCTTCCGTTACCAGGACAGCAAAACCAAAAAGTGGCAGACTCGAACACTACCCGGCGTGAAGTTTCTGTGGCTGATGCTCCGCCATGTTCTGCCCAAAGGCTTTAGGCGGACTCGCAACTTCGGCTTTTTGCACCCCAACAGCAAACGGCTGATTCGTCTGCTGCAAGTCTTGCTCGGCGTCAATCCCAATCGTGCTATCGCTTGGCTCAGGCCCCGCCCGAAACTCCAATGCCCATGTTGTGGTGGAACCCTGCAGATTATCAAAACGCGCATTCTCGGTTCTTCGGCTGTCATGGCATTGAATTCGACCAAAGCGTAGAGGCAAAACCGGTTATGTAAGCGGCATTTCTCACTGACCCAAACCGATCATCGGGCATTTTAGCACCGAGGCTTTCGTTCGGTCTGAATTCAGGGCAAAATGCCGCTAAAATCCGAAATTCCGGGTGTGATGATCAGCATCACGCCCATTTCAGCCCGTTTATCGACGTCAACGCTTGAAATGGGCCAACACATCCCCCAATCCTTCGAAAAGCTATTTTCTTATATAACGCTCCCTCCGAATACCGGGCTTGTCCAACAAACGGTTCAGATTGTGGCTCGCTCCGCGATTACAATCTAACCTTATTCGTTAGCCCGCAGTTCTGAATTTTGCATATATTGCAAAAGCAACGAAGATGAAAATTAGTAGCCATTTTGTCAATGCTGCGATACCAGCCGCGAAATACTGTGCCTGATCAAAGGGGCCTGCACCGTAAAGGAGGATCAGGTGTAAGGAGTCTTCTACCGCATCTGCGATTACTGCCACGGGCAAAGAAATTGCCAGTAGCCTCCTTGTAGTATGGGTGAATCTTGCGAAGATACCTGTTCTCTTTGATATCAGATAGCCAAGTGATCCGTAGCATATCAGGAATGGGTAATCTATCAGGAAATGCAGTTTGAAAATTTCTACTTGAGATGGCTTCCACTTACTCAGTATTGAGTTGAACTCACGGTCTGTAAATGTCAATTGAATTGAAGGGATGCCGGGATCTAGCGACGACGTGTAAATGGCCATTGCTGTGAACAGCAATACAGACATAATTCCGACTACACGAATACTGAGCATAGATTGATACGCTAATGATTAATAAGTAATTAGATAGTTTCTGTATACCATCCCTGATCGACTTATTCTAGACAATAGATTTGGCGATTTCTCTCTAAATGCAGCTATAGAGATTGGCTTTTCTAAATCGGCGGATTCACAGTTATGGTAAAAAGCTGACTATCGATATGACTCAACTAATAGCTGGTAAGCCCGCGTAGCTCCGATTAGCGATAGCGTAATCGGAGGAATGATGCTTATGCCCTATTCGGCAATCTTGGGTCGAAGCCGGCCTATCGAAATACGATCTGATTGCGCTTAAATTCTGAAAGTATCCGGTTGAATTTGAGTTACAAAGGGCTGAGGTGTTTAGACAGTCCGGTCTAATGGCCAGCCGATCAGCAATACCATGATAGTGGTCGCGCCGACGAAAAGATTCATCGGCACGCCGACCTTGAGAAAGTCCGTGAAACGGTAGCCGCCCGGCCCGTAGACCATCAGGTTGGTTTGATAACCCAGCGGCGTGGCGAAACTGGCGGAAGCGGCGATCATGATCGCGAACACGAAAGGCTCGCTATTTAAGCCCGATTTCTCGGTGATTTCCAAGACGACCGGCAGCATCAATATCGCCGCGGCATTATTGGTGATGACTTCTGTCAACAGCGAAACCGTCAGGTAAGTCAGGATCAACAACAGCCACCCTTTGCCGCCGCTCAAGTCGATGATACTGTCCGCCAGAAAATTGGCGACACCGGTTTTTTGCAGCGCAGCGCCCAACGAGAACGATGCGGCAATCGTCAGTATCACCGCCAAATCCAGGCTTCTCTCAGCTTGGTTGACCGAGCAACAGCCCATAATAATCATCAATCCGGCGCCGATCAATGCGGCATTGAGCATCGAGATGTAACCCACGCCAACCGCGCTAACCACAGAGATTAAAATGGCCCAGGCCAGATAGGCCCTCTCGTGCCGGGGAGTTTCCGTATTCAGGTCGTTGATCAACAAAAAATCCTTGTTATAGCGTTGTCGACTGACGAAAGCCGGTCTCGCCTCCAACAACAGGGTATCGCCGGCCTGCAGGATAATGCTGCCCAAATTACCTTTGATCCGCTCTCCGTTACGGGCGACGGCCAAAACGGCCGCGCCATAGCGGTCGCGAAAACGGGCATCGCGAATGGCATTGCCGACTGCTTCGCAATGGGGCGAGACAACGGCTTCGACCAGGCAACGTTCGGGACGTTGTGCGGTTAAAGATTGTAAGTGAGCGTTATTATCGACCGACGGCACAATGCCGTTGATACGCAGCAATAAAGATATCGCCTCGGTATCGCCGGCGAACACCAGGCGGTCGCCACCATGCAGTTTTTCCTCGGAGGGAACGGCGGTAATAACGGTGTCGTCTCTCTCGATTTCGATCAGATAAACGCGCTTCAAATTCCGCAGTCCCGCTTCCTCGACCGTCTTGCCGACCAGCGGGCCGTGAGGAGCCACGGAGACTTCCAGAGTAAATTCACGTAGATTGGCAAGCGCTTTATCTTGATCGCGGTTCGGCAGCCATTTGGGGAAAAACAGCCACATGAACGACAAGCCCATCATTGCGACGGGAAGACTGACCGCACTGATCGAAAACAACGAAAAACCGGTCGCTCCGGTCAAGGTCTGATACAGTCCATTGACCATCAGATTGGTGCTGGTGCCGATCAACGTCAGCGTGCCGCCAAGAATGGCGCAATAACTCAACGGAATCATCACCTGGGAAGGGGAGATGCCGATTTTGCGAGTCCAGGCATGCAGCGCCGGAATCATCGTCGCGACCACCGGCGTGTTATTGAGAAAGGCGCTCAACAGCACGACCGGCGCGAAGATACGCGTCAACGCCGCACGCACGCCACGTGGCTGACCAAGCAGGCTATTGACCAACAGATCGACCGCACCGGAAGCATGCATGCCGGCGGCAATCACGAACATTGCCGCGACGGTGATCAAGCCGGAATTACTGAAACCGGCCAAAGCCTCCTGGCTGGTCAACACGCCGCAAACGCTCAGGACGGTTAGTGCCGCCATCATCACCAGATGCGGCGCCACGCGGGTAAAGATAAGTGTCAGCAATACGCCAACGACCGCTCCCAACGACAACCATCCCTGCCATATCATGATTAACCTTTCACGAGAATCATTAAGCGAAAACCACGTCCAGATCCGTTATTTGCGGTGGGAAAACGATTGACCTGGAAAATGCAAACAACCGTATAAACCGAAGAATTAATATTCCTTTTTACCTTGAACCTGGTTTAATTCACCAGACTCAACAAAATACCGGCCGCCACGGCGGAACCGATCACGCCCGCCACGTTCGGACCCATCGCATGCATCAACAGAAAGTTATGCGGATTGGTCTCCAGTCCGACTTTGTTGGCGACGCGGGCCGCCATCGGCACCGCCGACACCCCGGCCGCGCCGATCAACGGATTGATCGGGGTCTTACTGAATTTATTCATAACCTTGGCCATCAGCACGCCGCTGGCCGTGCCGATGCAGAAAGCGATAGCGCCCAATCCCAAAATACCCAACGTTTCCAGTTTCAAAAAAGCGTGCGCGCTTAACTTGGAACCGACCGACAGGCCGAGGAAAATCGTGACGATGTTGATCAATTCGTTTTGCGAAGCCTTGCTCAAGCGCTCGACGACGCCGCAGGCATTCATCAGATTTCCGAGACAAAACATCCCGACCAACGGCGCGGCCGAAGGCAATAAAAAAGCTGTCAACAATAACAACAACAACGGGAAAACGATCTTTTCGGTGCTGCCGACCGAGCGCAGCTGCTGCATTTCGATGGAACGCTCCTGTTCCGTCGTCAAGGCCCGCATGATCGGCGGCTGAATCAACGGCACCAGCGCCATGTAGGAATAAGCGGCCACGGCGATGGCACCCAGCAGTTCGGGCGCCAATTTAGAAGCCACATAGATGGCGGTCGGGCCATCGGCGCCGCCGATGATGGCGATAGCGGCGGCATCCTTGAAGGTGAATTCCAGGCCAGGCACGGCATTCAGCGCCAAGGCGCCCAACAAGGTCGCGAAAATACCGAACTGGGCCGCCGCCCCGAGAAACAACGTCTTGGGGTTCGCCAACATCGGCCCGAAATCGGTCATGGCTCCCACGCCCATGAAGATCAACAACGGAAATATACCGGTTTTGATACCGTAGTACAGATAATGAAGAATACCGCCCTCATCGGCGATACCGGCCACCGGAATATTGCTGAGAATGGCGCCAAAACCGATGGGCAGCAGCAACAAAGGCTCAAACCCTTTTTTGATCGCCAAATACAACAACAGAAAGCCGACCGCCATCATAATGGCTTGGGGCCCACTGAAGTTATATAGTCCCGTGCTTTCCCATAAGAGAGTGAGGTTTTCCATGAAAGGTCTCTGTAATAACTATTTGTGATAACTAAATACAAGCTGCCGGTACAGCACCGGATTCATCATAATCGGTGGATACCACTCATTGCAGCCTGAAACTAAGCGCTTGAATTTGATTACAAGATAATTAAGGCATCACCTACAGCCACTGCATCACCTTCTTTGACATTGATGGCGCTGACCACGCCGGAAGCCTTGGCGCGCACTTCAGTTTCCATTTTCATTGCCTCCATAATCACGACTACATCGCCTGCCGAAACATTGTCGCCTACCTTAACCACAACCTTGAGGATATTTCCGGCCATCGGCGAATCGACCGATGCACCGCTAGTGGCCGGCGCATTCGCCGCTGCCGGCGCCGCCGAACTTTCCGCGGCCGGTTGAATCTGCATATCGGCGCCTGCAGGGCCGACCGCTACCGTATAATTGCGACCATCGACATTGACGGTATACGTTTCGATATCCGCCTTCTTACCGCCTTTGCTGGCCTGAGCTGCGGCAAAGGCTTCCGGATTTGGTGCCGCTTCGAAGGCATCGGGATTGCCTCGATTGACCAGGAATTTCCAGCCGACCTGGGCGAACAGTCCATAAATCAAGGCATCGTCCTCGACGCTTTCGGCCAGCTTGATGCCTCCGGAGGACGCTTTTTGTTTGACTTCCGCGACCAAACTATCCATTTCCGGCTCGAGTAAATCGGCCGGCCGGCAAGTAATCGGTTGCGCGCCCTCCAAGACGCGAGCCTGCAACTCCTTGTTTACCGGCGCCGGCGTAGCGCCATATTCGCCTTTCAAAACCCCAGCGGTTTCCTTGCTGATGGTCTTATAACGCTCACCGGCCAACACGTTCATCACCGCCTGGGTTCCGACGATCTGCGAGGTCGGCGTCACCAATGGAATGTATCCCAGGTCTTCCCGGACTCGGGGAATTTCCTGCAATACTTGATCGAACTTATCTTCCGCGCCTTGTTCCTTCAATTGTTTTTCCATATTGGTCAACATGCCGCCCGGCACCTGCGACACCAGGATGCGACCGTCGACGCCTTTCAGGCTGCCCTCGAACTGAGCGTACTTTTTCCTGACTTCACGGAAATAGGCGGCGATTTTTTCCAATTTGATCAAATCCAGGCCAGTATCGCGCTCTTGCCCTTGCAGACTGGCAACAATGGTTTCGGTCGGACTATGGCCGTAAGTCATACTCAGTGACGAGATCGCGGTATCGACATTGTCGATGCCGGCCTCGATGGCCTTGATATAGGTGCCGACACTCAAACCGGTGGTGGCGTGGCATTGCATGTGGATCGGGATAGCAACGGCCTGCTTCAATTTACTGATCAATTCATAGGCGGCATAAGGCGTCAATAGGCCCGCCATATCCTTGATGCATATGGAATGTGCGCCCATATCCTCGATGACACGCCCCTGCTCGACCCATTTATCGATGGTATGTACCGGACTGGTGGTATAGGAAATGGTACCCTGGGCATGGGCATCGGTGTTCAACACGGCCTTGACCGCGCGTTCGATATTACGCATGTCATTCATCGCATCGAAAATGCGAAAAACGTCGATACCGTTGACGACGCAGCGTTCGACGAACTTATCCACCACGTCATCGGCATAATGGCGGTAACCCAGAATATTCTGCCCCCGGAACAACATTTGTTGGGGCGTATTCGGCATGGCCGCCTTCAGTTGGCGCAATCTTTCCCAAGGATCCTCGCCCAAATAACGGATACAGGCGTCGAATGTCGCTCCACCCCAGGATTCGATCGACCAATAGCCGATTTGGTCTAGTTGCTCGCAGATCGGTAACATATCTTCGATACGCAAGCGTGTAGCCAGAATTGATTGGTGAGCGTCACGCAAGACGACTTCGGTGATACCTAAGGGTTTTGCCATTATTTTTCTCCCGTACCTTTTTGGGTTACGTTGTCTTTTTACCTTGTGGGTAATGGAATTTTATCTAGGGTAATGAAATTATGAACATTCCGTTCGCGCGACAGTCCTTAATACAAACTTTCCGTAATCTGCGCGACGGCCAGTGTTATTGATGCTTGTTGCGATACTGGGTCACAGCCGCTGTGATCGCAGCAATGATGCTGGAATCGGTGGTAGTCGTGAAATCAGGAGAAACGGGTTTGGCCACCTGTTGCACCGGAAAATAACGTTGTATCACCGACGACATCAGATTGACCGCGACAATCAACATCGCCAAAAAGGCGAAGACGATGCCCATACCTATAATCATCAGCTCGATCCCTGCGCTCAGCATTTCGTTCATTTTAACAGACCGTAAATATTGAAATATGACGGCATTATGCCGAAAACCATGGCATTAAACAATATTGGATAGAGGTAATGGATCATTTCCCCTTAACTTATAAACAGTTGCTTATATACCGAGATTGTTTTGCTAAGCAAAGACATTTTCGTGTAAAGTATTCGGTTCCCTAAACCATGCCGAACGCGCGCAAACCCTATGTTTTTCATGGCTTTTGCGGCTTCATTTAGAGACACAAAATGATTTCGAGTATAGTTACCGCCGCCTTGTTCATGGTTGCTCTAGGCGTTACGCTGGCCGTCATTCTGGCGATCGCCAATAAGAAACTGTTTGTCTACGAAGATCCGCGTATTGAAGAAGTCGACGAAATGCTGCCTCAGGCCCAATGCGGCGCCTGCGGCGTACCCGGCTGCCGGCCATTTGCCGAAGCCGTCGTCGCCGGACAAAAAAACCCCTCGGACTGCACGGTAAACACACCGGAAGGCAATGCCGCCATCGCTTCCTATCTCGGTGTCGACATGCATGCCAAGGAGAAAATCGTCGCACGTCTGGCATGCAAGGGCGGGACCCATGTCGCCTACACCCGGGCTAAATACGAAGGCATGAAGTCGTGCCAAGCCGCGGCGGTCGTTTCCGGCGGCGGCAAGGGCTGTAACTGGGGCTGTCTCGGACTGGGCGATTGCGCTGAGGTCTGTGATTTCGACGCCATCTTCATGGACGAGCACGGCTTACCCATCGTCATCGAAGACAAATGTACCGCCTGCAATGATTGTGTCGTCGTTTGCCCCAAGGATTTGTTCTCACTGCAACCGGTCAGCCATAAATTGTTCGTCGCCTGCAAAAGTCTCGACGAAGGCGACGAGGCGCAACACGAATGCGAAGTGGCCTGTACCGGGTGCGAAAAATGCGCGGTGGACGCACCGGCAGGCTTGATCGAAATTAAGAACAACCTGGCCGTGATCGATTATAAAAAGTATGACGAACTGGAAGTGGACCGCACGCCGATAGAACGCTGTCCGACCGGCGCCATCGTCTGGATAGACAGCGAATTGGGCACGACTCGTTCCAGCGTGGGCCGTGAGGCGAAAAAATCGAACCGCAGCGAGTCATTGCCGATCGGTTAACGAAAATTTCCGCTTCGGCGCTAAACTTAGGCAACAAACAGGCAATTAGCGGAATTGAACAGATAACGGCGCTTCAATCCTGGTCAGTTGAAGCAGCATGATTTCAGAGGGGAACCTTATGGCTATTTTTGGCAAGACGAAAGAGAACAAAACCTTCAAATACCCAGGTATACGCGTCGCATTAGACGGCAACTCGGCCGTGGTCATGTGCGAGCGCGAATCCAGCGATGCCGCCGGCGCTTTCCCCATCACGCCGGCATCGGCCATGGGCGAATATTGGGCCGAAGCCGTCAACAACGGCCATCTGAACATCTCCAACCGGCCGTTGATTTTCATCCAGCCCGAGGGCGAACATGCCGCCGCCGGCATGACCGCCGGCCTGTCGTTGAGCGGTCTGCGCGCCAGCAATTTCTCCGCCTCGCAAGGCATCGCCTACATGCACGAATCGCTTTATGCCGCGGTCGGCAAGCGCTTGCCTTATGTCCTCAATATCGCCACCCGGGCCATTACCAAGTCCTCGCTGAACGTCCACTGCGGCCATGACGATTACCACTGTATCGACGACACCGGCTTCATTCAGGTCTTCGGCAACAGCGCCCAGGCCGTCGCCGATCTGAATATCATCGGCCGCAAGATCGCCGAATTGAGCCTGAACCCGATCGCCGTCGCCCAGGACGGTTTTTTGACCTCGCACCTGATCGAGCCGTTAAACCTGCCCGAGCGCGAACTAATCGAAGAATTCTTGGGCCTGCCGGACGACATTATCCCGACGCCGACGCCGGCGCAGCGCATCCTCTACGGCGAGACGCGGAGACGCATTCCAATCAATTGGGACGTCGACCGGCCGCTGATGACCGGGACCGTCACCAACCAGGACGCCTATATGCAGTCCACCGCGGCGCAGCGGCCCTATTTCTTCGACCATGTCGCCGATTTCGCCGATCAATGCATGGACGAATGGTATCAATTGACCGGCCGCCGTTACTGCCGCGTCGGCCTGAGCGGCCACGACAACGGCGATTATCTGATCGTCGGCCAGGGCAGCGTCACGGTTGCCGCCGCCGCGGTGGCCCACTACCTGCAGGAAACACGCGGCCTCAAGATCAGCGTCGCCGACATGACCATGTTCCGCCCCTTCCCCGGCGACCTGATTGGTAAGATCGTCAAGGGCCGCAAAGGCGTCTTGGTATTGGAGCGCACCGATCAACCGCTAGCCGAAGACCTGCCGCTGATGCGCGAAATCCGCGCGACGATCGGCAAATGTCTGGAAAACGGCCGCGGCAAGGGAGAGAAACCCTTCCCGAAATACGAAAGCTACAAAAAAGCCGAGGATGCGCCCGAACTGTATTCAGGTTCGTTCGGCCTGGGCAGCCGCGACCTGCAGCCGGGCGACCTGATCGCCGCGGTCGAAAACATGCTGCCGGACGGCGGCAAGAAGAAATTCTTCTACCTGGGTATCGAATTTACCCGGGACACGGCCTACTCGCCGAAACAGGAAATTCAGATGCAACAGGTCGAAGAGGCCTATCCAGGCATCCGCAACCTGGCGTTGAAACGCGCCGAAAATCCGAACCTGCTGCCGCAAAACAGCTTGACCATCCGCATGCACTCGGTCGGCGGCTGGGGCGCCATCACCACCGGCAAGAACCTGGCGATGACCTTGTTCGACTTGCTCGGCTACGACATCAAAGCCAATCCGAAATACGGTTCCGAAAAGAAGGGACAACCGACCACCTATTATCTATCGGTCTCGCCGGAACCGATTCATCTGAACTGCGAATACCATCACGTCAACGTCGTGTTGTCGCCGGACCCCAACGTCTTCACCCACGCCAACCCGCTGTTCGGCCTCGACGCCGAGGGCACGCTGATCATTCAAAGCGCGCTCGACAGCGACGAAGAGGTCTGGCGCTCGTTCCCGCGTGTCGCGCAGCAATACATCGTCGACAAGAAGATCAAAGTGTTTTATATCGACGCCTTCAAGATCGCCCGCGAGGAGGCGACCGAAGCCGACTTGCAATTCAGGATGCAGGGCATCGCCTTCCAGGGCGCCTTCTTCCAGGCCTCGCCGATCGCCGAGAACGCCGGCAAGACGCATGACGAAATTCTGGAATCGGTCCATCAAACGCTGAAAGCCAAATTCGGCCATAAGGGCGAGCAAGTGGTCGAGGACAATTTCCGTATCGTCAAACGCGGTTTCGACGAAACCCATGAATTGAATGTCGCGGCGATGACGGTCGGCGACGTTCACAGCATGGCGGAGATGAAATCGGTCTCGACCCCGATCATGCTGCGCCGCCGCCCCGCCAACGACGACGCGATGTCCGACGTACACCGCTTCTGGGACCAAACCGGCTTCTCTTACGCCAGCGGCCAAGGCTCAAAAAACCTGGCCGACCCGTTCATGGCGACCTCGGCGATTCCGGCCGCGACCGGCATTTACCGCGACATGACCAGCATCCGCCAGGAACATCCCCGTTGGATTCCGGAAAACTGCACCGCCTGTGGCGATTGTTTCTCGCTATGCCCGGATACCGCGATCCCCGGCCTGATCAACACGGTCGGCGAAGTGTTCGAAACCAACATCAAGCGCATCGAAAAACAAGGCCATGGCGTCAAACACCTGCGCCGCGCGATACGCAACGTCGAGCGCAAATACCATGCCCTGACCGCGGACAAATCGGAAGGCACCAACCTGACCCCGATTCTGGCCAAGGCCATCGGCGAGACGATCAAGGAATATCCGGAAGCCGAACGCGCCGAAGTCAGCCAGGAATTCGATTGGTTCAAGGACGCCATGGGCGACTTCAAGTTCGCCCTGGTCAAGCCTTACCACGATGCGATGAACAAGCGCCAGCCCAACAGCGGCGGGCTTTATTCGATCACGATCGACCCCTACGCCTGCAAGGGCTGCCTGGAATGCGTCAAGGAATGCGAGGACGGCGCGCTGGAAGCGGTCACCCAGACCCCGGAAAGCATCGCACAATTGCGCGAGGACTGGGACTACTGGCTGGACCTGCCGACCTCGAACCCGAAATTCGACCGCATCGACGACATCGACGAAAAAATCGGCGCGTTGCATACGCTGATGCAGGACAAGAGCAACTATCATTCGCTGCCGTGCGGCGACGGCGCCTGTACCGGTTGCGGGGAAAAATCGGTGATCCACTTGTTCACGTCGACGGTCACGGCGGTCATGCAGCCGCGGGTCCAAAAGCATGTCGCCCGCATCCAGCAATTGATCGACGACATGGAAAAACACATCCGCCTGAAACTGGCGGAAAACCTGGATATCGGCGATGTCGAGGCGATCGAGAGCGCCATCGAGCAGAACCAGAGCGTCGATTTGACGCTGTCCAAACTCAGCATCGTACTCGACGACGGCAAACCGACCCAACCGATCGACAAGCAATGGCTTAAATGGGCCACGCAGCTGGTCGCCAAGCTGAAGCACTTGAAATGGCAGTATGTCGAGGGCATCACCGGAGAAGGCCGCGCGGCAATGGGCATCAGCAACAGCACCGGCTGCACCAGCGTATGGGGCTCCACCTTTCCGTATAACCCCTATCCGTTCCCGTGGACCAATCACTTGTTCCAGGATTCGCCGTCGGTGGCGATGGGACTGTTCGAGGGCCATATGGTCAAGATGGCCGAGGGCTTCAAGGCGATACGGATGGCCGAACTGGAAATCACCGGCAAATACGACAAGGACGAACACGACATATTCTTCCGTTATTTCGACTGGCGTCAGTTCAGCGAGGAAGAATACAAACTGTGTCCGCCGGTGGTCTGTATCGGCGGCGACGGTGCGATGTACGACATCGGCTTCCAAAACCTGTCGCGCGCGTTGATGTCCGGCACGCCGATCAAGGTCCTGGTGCTCGACACCCAGGTCTATTCCAACACCGGCGGCCAGGCCTGTACTTCCGGTTTTATCGGCCAGGTGGCCGACATGGCGCCCTACGGCGAAAACAAGAAGGGCAAACAGGAAAAACGCAAGGAAATGGCGCTGATCTCGATGGCCCACCGCACCAGCTATGTGCTGCAAAGCGCCCAGTCGCATCTGAACCATTTGCTGGAAGGCTATATCGACGGCCTCAACTACCAAGGCCCCGCGATCTGGAACATTTATTCGGTCTGTCAGCCGGAACACGGCGTCGGCGACGACATGTCGACCCGGCAAAGCAAGCTGGCGGTCGAATCGCGCGCTTATCCGCTGACGAGCTTCGACCCGAACAGGGGCACGGCCTGGAAGAAATGTCTGTCGTTGAAATCCAATCCGGATTTAGACAAAGACTGGACCACTTATATGCTGAATTACGTCGACGAGTACGGCAACGAAGAAAGCATGGAATTGCCGTTGACCTTCGCCGACTGGGCGTTGACCGAAGGCCGTTTCCGCAAGCATTTCAATATCGTGCCGCAGGAAAAGTGGAACGACGACATGGTGCCGCTGCATGAATTCATCGACCTCGATGAAGACGATCGCGACGACAAATATCCGTATATCTGGGCACTAAATCCGAACAATAACAACCTGATTCGGGTGTTGGTCGCCAACGAAATCGTCGAGTCCACGATCGAGCGCCGCGAATACTGGCGCATGCTGAAAGGCCTGGTCGGCGAGGACGAAAAAATCGATCCGCAGGCGATCGCCGATAATGCCAAGGCCGAGGCGGCGCAAAGTCTGGTCGCCGGCCTAATGAATTTGGCCACCGGCGGTTCCAGCGAGGACCTGCTGAAAGCGATCACCAGCGCGCCGGCGACGGTCGCGGCAAAACCGGCCGCGCCAGCCCCTGCCGCCCCGGCGGCGAGCGCGGCGGCGCCGGAACCGGCCGCTCCGGCCAAGGCGGCCGGCGGTTACGAGCCGGTCTGGATCGATACGCCGGACTGCACCACCTGCGATGAGTGCGTCGACATCAACCCGAAAATCTTCCAGTACAATGCCGATAAAAAGGCCATCGTGGTCGACCCGACCGCGGGGACTTACGAAGACATCGTGCGGGCGGCGGAAAAATGCACCGCGGTGATCATTCATCCGGGCACGCCGTGGAATCCGGATGAGCCTAACCTGGACAAGCTCATCAAGCGGGCGGAAAAATTTCAATAAGCGAAATATCTCCTCCGCCAATTCGCATGCAAAGAGTATCCGGGCGAAAGCGTGGATGCTCTTTGTGGTTTAAGAAAGCAATAAAAACTTTCGGAATTGAGGGTAATTTCGGTTTCGCGCGAGTTAGACCACTTATCGAAAATTAGAGTGTAACGACCTTGCGAAACCGGACATAGTCAGAAATATACATGGGCTTATTACAACTGTTTGGCAGAAAAACCTTTTCACACGGCATCCATCCGCCCGAATACAAAGAGGAAACCAGCCTCAAAAAAACGATACGTTTGCCGTTCCCGCCGGAAGTCGTGTTGCCGCTGTCGCAACATATCGGCGCGCCGGCGATCCCGGTCGTGCGCAAAGGACAATACGTCGAGCGCGGTGAATTGGTGGCCGAGGCGGCGGAAAGCGGCTTGTCCGTGCCGATCCACGCCACCGTCAGCGGCGTCGTCAAGGACATCGACCTGATGCCCAGCGCCAAGGGACCGAAAACCAAATCCATCATCATCGCCACCGCCCCCAGCTCGGCGCAGATTCCAGTACATGGCACGCCGCAGGACTATACCCGCATGGAGCGCAAGCAGCTCGTCGCCGCGGTCAAGGAAACCGGCCTGGTCGGATTGGGCGGCGCCGGCTTTCCCAGCTACGCCAAGATGATGATTCCGAAGGACCGCGCAATCCATACCGTCGTCATCAACGGCTGCGAATGCGAACCCTTCCTGACCACCGATCACCGCGTGATGCTGGAAAAAATTGAGTATATGATCACCGGCATCCGCATCGCGATGAAGGCGGTGGCGGCGCCAAAGGCGATCATCGGCATCGAAGACAACAAACTCGACGTACTGGAAGCGATCAAACCGCACTTGCCGGAAGACGGCAGCATACGCATCGAGGCGGTGGAAACCAAATATCCGCAGGGTGCGGAAAAAATGCTGGTCAAATCGCTGCTGGATGTAGAAATCCCGTCGCGCGGCCTGCCTTCGGAAATTGGCCTGGCCGTGTTCAATGTCGCGACGATGGCGGAATTGGGCGAACTATTGCCCAAGCACCAGGGCCTGATCGAACGCATCGTCACCGTCACCGGCGACGATCTGAAAAAGCCGGGCAACTACATCGTCCCGATCGGCACGCCGCTGCGTTATATCCTCGATTACGCCGGCTTTACCGGAGAGGAAGCCGAACTGATACTGGGCGGGCCGATGATGGGCTTGCCGGCATCTTCTCTGGACACTCCCGTTACCAAGGGTACCGGCGCGGTACTGGTATTGGACAAACGCGCCACCAAGCGCGACGATATTCAGCCTTGCATCAAATGTTCGATGTGCCTGCAGGCCTGCCCGATCAACCTGAACCCGTCGGAACTGGGGCAACTGGCCGTAAAAAGGCGCTATGCCGAGATGGAGGAAAAATATCATTTGAACGATTGTTTCGAATGCGGCTGCTGCAGCTACGTCTGCCCCTCCAACATCCCGCTGGTGCAGTATTTCAGAATCGCCAAAGTCATGAATCGCGAAAGGCATTTACAAAATGGCTAAAATCAATCCGAAAATCGATATCCGCACCTCGCCCTATATCCGCAAGGCCCCGACCGTGCCGCAGATCATGCGCAATGTCGTCTATGCCTTGCTGCCAATCGTCGCCTTTTCCTTCTATCATTTCGGCATCAGCGCATTGGCCCTGTTGACCGCGACCACGCTGTCCTGCGTCTTGACCGAACACCTGTTCTGCAAGCTGGCTGGCAAGAAAACCACGATCACCGACGCCAGCGCGGTGATCACCGGCCTGCTACTGGCGATGAGCCTGCCGCCGGGGTTCCCTCTATGGATGGGCGCCGTCGGCGGTTTCGTTGCCATCGCGATGGGCAAGACCCTGTTCGGCGGCCTGGGCTTCAACGTCTTCAATCCGGCGCTGGTGGGCCGGGCCTTCGTCCAGGCGGCCTTTCCGGTATCGATCACGACCTGGACCCCGGCCCACGCCACGGGACGCTTCTTCGAATTCATCCCGTCGACCCTGGCCCTGCCGTTCATGAAACCGGAACCGACCGCAGACTGGAGCCTGCAAGTCGCCCCCGACGGTTTTACCGGTGCGACGCCGTTGTCGTTGATGAAATTCCAAAGCATCCAGACCGATAATTACGACCTGCTGATGGGACTGACGGCCGGGTCGGTCGGCGAGACCTCGGCGCTGCTGATTTTGCTGTGCGGCGCCTATCTGGCCGTCAGAAAGATGCTGGACTGGCGCATCCCCGCCGCGGTCATTTTCGGCACGGCGTTGGCCGCGCAATGCTTTCACTGGCTAAATCCGGACCAGTATCCAACCGCCGAATTCATGATCCTGGCCGGCGGCCTGATGTTCGGCGCGGTGTTCATGGCCAGCGACATGGTCGCCTCGCCAGTGACGCCGCTGGGGATTTTCGTGTTCGGCCTACTGGTCGGCTCGTTGACTGTGATCATCCGTCTGTTCGGCGGCCTGACCGAATCGGTCATGTACGCGATTCTGCTCGGCAATGCCGCGACACCGATCATCGAGCTGTACACGCAGCCGCGTATTTACGGCGCCCGCAACAAGGAAAACAAATCATGAGCGAGCAAGAACAAAAGGTGCCGGCGCTGCCTTCCAGCACCTCGTTGATTGTCACGCTGGCCGTGGTCGCGATGCTGTCCGGGCTGCTGGTCGTCGTGGTCTATGAATACACCAAGCCGATCATCGCTGAAAACCAGCGTATCGCGACCGAGCGCGCCATCTTCAAGGTTTTGCCCAAGGCCGTCAGCCGGCTGACCTTCCGGGTCGAGAACGGCCAATTGATCCCTAGCGACGACAAGGCCGAAGGGGAACTAATTTATGCCGGTTACGACCAACAAGGACACCTGGTCGGCGTCGCGCTGCATGCCGCCGCCCAGGGTTATCAGGACACCGTCAAGCTGTTGTACGGCTACGATCCCTTTAGCGGCTGCATTACCGGTTTCGATGTGTTAAAAAGTACCGAAACGCCCGGCTTCGGCACACAGATTTCGACCAATGCGGAATTTCTGGCCAATTTTGTCTGCCTGGTAGCCAAGGTCGATGGCGAGCAATCGGCGCTGCTGCATGAGATCAAGACGGTGCGCCACGGCAACAAGAAGCATCCGTGGGAAATCGATGCGATTTCCGGCTCGACCATTACGTCGAATGCGGTCGGCCGCATGCTCAACCAAAGCGGGCAAAGCCTGCATCCGGTGATCGCCCGTAACCTGATCCAATTACAGCAGGCCGCCAGCAACCCAAGCGAATGAGGTAATTTATGGCTCAACCCAACAAACAAGAAGCTCCCTTGACCCTGGACGTGTTCACCGCCGGATTATGGAAGGAAAACCCGGTCTTCGTGATGATGCTGGGCCTGTGCCCGACCCTGGCCGTTACCAACACAGTGGAAAATTCATTGGGCATGGGCGCGGCGACGGTTTTCGTGTTGGTCTGTTCCAATGCGCTGGTTTCGGCGCTGCGCAATTTTATTCCCAAGCAGGTGCGCATCACCGCCTATATCGTCATCATCGCCACCTTCGTCACGCTGGTCGACTACCTGATCCAGGCCATCAGTCTGGACTTGTACAACAAGCTCGGCGCCTTCATCCAATTGATCGTCGTCAACTGCCTGATTCTGGGGCGCGCCGAAGCCTACGCCTCGAAGAACGCCTTCGGCAAGGCGGTGATCAGCGCGCTGGGCATGGGTTTGGGCTTCAGCCTGGCGCTGGTCATGATCGGCGGCGTGCGCGAATTGCTGGGCGCCGGCCAGTTCCTCGGTTTCCAGGTTTTCAGCACCAATTTCGAACCTTGGGTCATCATGATCCTGCCGCCGGGCGGCTTCATCGTACTGGGTTGCTGGCTGCTGCTGATCGGCTATCTGGAACAGCGCCGCACCGGCAAGGTTACGGCGGCGGAAGCCGCTTCGCATTGTTCGGTGCCACAGCAGCGCTAGAATTCATTAAGCCATTCGAGAATTTAAGAGAACTCACATGAATCCCGAATCACTCAGTTTTATCTTTCTCAGCGCCTTCTTGATCAACAACTTCGTGTTGGCGATGTTTCTCGGCCTGTGTCCGTTCGTCGGCGTGTCCGCCAAACGCGACACGGCCTTCAACATGGGACTGGCGACCACGTTCGTCATGTTCGTCAGTTCGGTTTGCTCCTATGGCATCAACCTGGTGTTGACGAAATATAACCTGGAATTTCTGCGCCTGATCAGCTATATCGCCATCATCGCCTCGTCGGTGCAATTGGTAGAAATGGTGCTAAAAAAATTCAGCCCGACTTTGTTCCGGGCCCTGGGCATTTTCCTGCCGCTGATCACGACCAACTGCGCGATCCTCGGCGTGGCACTTTTCCAGACCGCTCGCGGCTATGATTTCCTGCAATCGGTCGCCTTCAGTCTCGGCGCCGGCGCCGGTTTCGCCCTGGCCATCGTATTGATGGCCGGACTGCGCGAGAAGCTGGAGCTATCCAACCTGCCCAGCATCACCCAAGCGGCCGCGCTCAGCATGATGCTGGCCGGGATCTTGTCGATGACCTTCATGGGTTTCGCCGGTCTGGGCGGCTCGGCGGCCTAATCATTCCCTCTCCCCAACCCTCTCCCAAAGGGCGAGGGAGATTAAGGTGTCGCTTTGCGACTTTCACAGTAGTAACGGGAGGCAACCATGCTTAATTTTCTGATCGCGATGGGCGTCATTTTCTCGCTGATGCTGGGCTGGATCCTGGTGCAACAGGCGGCGCGCAAATTCGCCGCCAAACACCCCGAGTTCGGCCCGGCCAAGGAAGAAGGCCTCGGCTGCGGCAAAAATTGCGGCTGCCAGGCCGGCAGTTGCGATAAAGAGCAATAACTTATCAGGCCGCTTGCGCTTGCTCGGCTTTATCCCCGAAGACGCCCTTGCCCAGCGCAGCGATAATATCGGCAAACAATTGGTTTTCGTCGACTGCATCCGGCCCGGTCCAATTCTCGCGACTCAATGTTCCGATTTCATTAAACAAATCGTCGAACGCCTGGCGCGGTTCCAGCAATTTCTGCAAGCCGGATTGAGCGTCGGCCAGCAGGGTTTTGGCTGCCTCCAAAAAACCGCCTGCCTGGGTGAGTAAATCGCTATCGATCGTTTGTTCCGGCTGCGCGGTTTGTTGATAGGACGCTACCGCTTGCACCGACTTGTGCATGCTCAACTCCAATGAAAACCCGGCGATTTGTTCGCTATCGAATCCCGCTCTCATGGCATGCTTCAATGCCGCCTGCGCATTACCATGAAAAAACGCGTTACTGATTTTGTGCATGTTTTGCATGACCTGGCGCAATGCATTTTGTTCATCCGCGTTTAAATCGCCTTCAATCGTGACGTTTAACTCACTCTCTAAAGACTTGCTTTGTTGAAAGGCATTTAACGCCTGTCCCGTGCGGGAAGCCTGCACTGTGCTGCGACTCGAAGAAGTGGATTGATTGAAACTAAGCGTAATCAGGTCGCCTTGTTGCGTTTCGATTTGCAGTTGCGCGGAGCGGCTCGATTGCAGGGAGATACTCTGAAACGCCATGTCGGTAACCACGTTAGCCCCGCCCGACTCGAATTGTTCTAAGCTTCGTCGGGTCAAATCATGGGTTTCATCGATATCGGCAGCGATCTGCCCCTGTAATACACCCAAATTTTGCAGGATATCGCGGGCTTCGGCAAAACCTTGTTCCAAACCTTTACGGACCTGGGAAAAGAATTCGCCGTCATCGCCTTCGGGCCGGTTCTGCCGAAATTGACCATAGGCTTGGCGCACCGATGACAAGATCCGTTCGGAAACGGCCTGCGGAGAAAAATCCTCGGGCTCCAGGTCGGTTAAGCTAATACCGTCTTTTTTTAGCAGCTGTTCCAGCCTGTCGACAACCTTCAGGTCGACGATTTTTTGCGGCGAAATCTCCATCTCCTTAGCCGGCCGCTGCTCCGCCGCTTCCTGCGGACGATGGGGATGGAAATTCTGCAAACCCACGTTGGGTAACGAAAACCCAGGATGAAATGAGGAAACGAACATGACGGCACCCTAATTATCAATCGCTGTTTATGTGATCGGCATCACGGCGGAAATCTTTAAAGTCCGTTCCGCGGCCTTCCCTATCCACCAGGCCGTGCTCAACGCCTCGTTGAAACTGTTCGACAGCACTGTCGATTATCGCTTTTAAGCCCTCGACCAAGGCAAAACGCTCCAAGTGGACGGGAGCAACCCAGCAAGCCTCGCTAGCGTCGCTTTGCGCAACCGGAAACGTTTTTTCATCGCTACATTCGGCGAAAAAATCCACGATGACATAATGAAACCCCTCCAGTCTTCTCTCCACCACCGCCAGAATATTGTGAATCTTTACCTTCAGCCCGGTTTCCTCCAATACCTCCCGGCGACAGGCCTCGACTAGCGTCTCGCCGGCTTCCTGCTTGCCGCCTGGAATCGACCACAAGCCATGCGCCGGCGCCTTGTCGCGTTTGATCAACAGGATTTGCCCGCGCCGGTTCAGTACCACGGCTCCGACTCCGATGGCCGGCATGGGCGGTATTTGCTTACTGTTATCCATGGTCTATTATTGAATTATTGTCTTAAATGACGGTCATTGAAATTAATAAATCCAACAATAATAAGGGGGATGTATGACTAGCACAAACGTTCGACAAATCGCCGTTTTCTCGTTGGCTTTCGCAGTGTTCAGCCCTCATGCCGGCGCCGCCGATATTGAAGCGGGCAAGAACAAGGCGGCAATGTGTTTCGGCTGCCACGGTTCGGAAGGCGTCAGCCAAAACCCTATGTTTCCCAGCCTGGCCGGACAAACCAGCATGTATATCGAAAACCAATTGAAGGCCTTTAAATCGGGTGCGCGCCAGAGTGCCACGATGAAAGGCATGGCGTCCGGCCTGAATCAAAAGGATATCGAAAACCTGGCCGCCTATTTTGCCGGCGTAGCTCCTCAAAGCGCCGGCGGTGATCCCGATTTGGCGAAACAAGGCAAGGCCAAGGCGGCCATGTGCATGGGCTGCCACGGTAACGAGGCACAGGGGCGAGGCCAATTTCCCCGGCTGGCCGGGCAGCAACCGGCTTATTTGGCTAAGCAACTGTTGGCCTTCCAAAAAGGCGACCGCGTCGGCGGACCGATGGGAGCGATCGCCAAAAGCCTATCCGAACAAGACATCAAGGAAATTAGCTCTTACCTGGGTTCGTTGAAATAAATTTTTCCGTCACCGTCCCGGCTTAGTTGCCATGGTTGATACAAGGCAACTAAGCTCGTTCAGCGGTGATTAAGTTAACTGCAGTAGGCTAACGATCAATCTTTTAAACCAACCGATAACATCGACATGATGACTAAATTCCTCCTGATTCCTTTGGCCGCATTGTCACTAAGTTTTTCCGCACCGCTATTAGCCAAGGGCAATCCGCACGACAAAGGCAGCGACGCTCGCTGGCGCAACAGCAATAAGCAATCGAACGAATACAGCACGCGCGGCCGCGAGCGCGCGGAAGAACGCCACGAACTGAAAAAACACAAGGAATATGAAGAGAAATATAAGGAAAAGAGACAAAAATACCGCGACGATTATAAAAAACGCCGCAAAGATTATGACGAAAATCATGACCGTTACCGTCGACAATACGAACAGGAACGCGACGGCCTGGATCGGCGCGAATATCGCCGCTACGACGACAGCGGTTATAGACAAAACCCGGTCGATACCATCATCGACCGAAATATCGATGGGGCCAAGTCGCGTATAGACGATATGCATCGACGGGCCATAGAAAGTATCGACAATAAAACGCGGGAATTCACCGGCGTCGATACGCGAGATCGATAAATTCCAATCATTCCTGCTTTGCTCCTCCGGACAAGGAAGTCCCCTTCTAAAGGCGGTCATCCGCCTTTTTTTATTGCGCGGTCACAAATCCCGCTAAATGCATTATCATAGGCGGCTTACGCAAAAGTTGATAACGCCTTAATAACAATAATGAATAAAACCATTGCCCAACCATCGGACCGAAGCTTTTCCCTGATCTTTTTGTTTGCCGGAACGCTGTTCATCAGCGCCACGTTGATGTTCGTCGTCCAACCCATGTTCGGCAAGTTGCTGCTGCCGTTGCTCGGCGGCACCCCGGCGGTCTGGAACACTTGCATGGTTTTTTATCAAATTCTGCTGTTCCTCGGTTACCTGTACGCCCATTTTCTGGCCGTCAATCAAGCCAAGCATCGCCAAATTCAAATCCATGTCGCGGTCTTGCTGGTCAGTCTCATCGCCCTGCCGATCGCCCTGCCGGAAGGTGCGACACCGCCGACCGAAAGCAACCCGACGTTATGGTTGATATGGACACTATTCATCGCCATCGGCCTGCCTTTTTTTGTCGTGTCGACCACCGCCCCATTGCTACAAAAATGGTTTGCGAACGTCGGTCACCACACCAGCCACGATCCTTACTATTTGTATGCCGCCAGCAATGCCGGCAGTCTTTTGGCGTTATTGAGTTATCCGTTTCTTCTCGAGCCCAATATCGGCCTGGCCGACCAGCGATTATTCTGGAGTATCTGCTATGTCGTTCTGATCTTGCTGATCGTAGGCTGCGGTTTAATCTTATGGCGCAGCCAAACACAAGACCAAGCCGCTACGCCATCTGTCGAAGAAGAATTTCACTTGGCGGAACTGGAACTTGGCACCAAACTGCATTGGCTGGTGCTGGCCTTCGTCCCCTCCAGCCTGTTGTTGGGCTTGACCAATTTCATCAGTACCGATATCGCTTCGGTGCCATTGTTGTGGATCATACCGTTGACGCTGTATTTGCTGTCCTTCGTCCTGGTATTTTCCAAATGGGCGCACAAGATTCATCCCGTCATGGTCAATGCGCAACCGGCCGTACTGCTGCCCTTCATCGCCTATTCCTTCATCAATCCGGCGGTATTGCCTTACTGGCTGGATCTTAGCCTGCATTTGCTGGCCTTTTTTCTGGCCATCATGGTTTGCCATGGCGAATTGGCGAAAATGCGTCCGCACACGCGTCATTTGACCGACTTTTATCTGATCATGTCGTTCGGCGGCATGCTCGGCGGCATGTTCAACACCTTCGTCGCGCCGTTTATCTTTAACGCGGTCTATGAGTATCCCTTGATGATCGTCGCCGCTTTGTTGTTGCGCCCGGGCTTTTTTCAACAAAAATGGGCCTTGCAACCCCTCTTTCCATTTGTTTTATTGATGGTCGGCCTGCTTGTATATGCGTTGTCCGATAATTTGTCCGCCTATCTCGACAGCATCGGCGTGATCCTGATCATGCTGGCGGGCCTGACTTATGCGTTCCGCTCCCAACCGCTCAGCCTGGGTCTGTTGACCGGTATTATCTTGTTGTTCACCGGCGGCCTGCATAGTTTGTTGTCGAATACCCTTTTTCAGGAACGGACGTTTTTCGGCGTCTTTTCGGTGCGGGAAAGTATCTTGAGCGACGAAAACAACCGTCCTGAAAAATATCACGAACTTTTCCATGGCACGACCAAACACGGCGCCCAACGCTTGCAGCCGCAACACGTCACGACGCCGCTGACTTATTACAGCCGGCCGGGGCCGATGGGCCAGCTTTTTAAGGTCTTCGATAATCAAGACGATCACTGGCAAATCGGTTCGGTCGGATTGGGCGCCGGCGCTTTGGCTTGTTACGCCAAACCGACGCAACACTGGCGTTTCTACGAAATCGACCCGCTGGTCATCGAGATCGCCCAAAATCCGGCCTATTTCAGTTATCTCGAGCGCTGCGCGCCCAAAGCGGAGATGGTGGTCGGCGATGCCCGACTGTCCCTAACCAAGGAAAAGGATGCCAGCTTCGATTTATTGATCCTCGACGCCTTCAGTTCCGACTCGGTGCCGACGCATTTGTTGACGCAGGAGGCGATCCAATTGTATTTTGCTAAACTAAAGCCAGACGGCATACTGGCCTTTCATATCACCAATCGCCATTTGGCCCTGAAAAAAGTGTTGGCCGATCACGCCAAACAGCTCAAACTGGCGGCCTTGATTCAGGAATTCAAACCGCAGCAGAACATACCGCTGGTGGTAGCGACCGATTGGGTGGTCATGGCCAGGAATGAGGCGGTATTACAACCACTACAACAAAGCCGTTTGGGTAATTGGCAGAAACTGCCTTTGTATTTTGATATGAAGCCATGGACCGATGACTTCACTAACATTATTGGAATCTGGAAATAATATGACTCTGACCATTCAGGAACTCGCCCATCTTTGCGATGCCGCTCCGCAAGGCGGCGACCTATCCGCGTCCATACACTCCGCCGCCGACATCATGACGGCCCAGGCCGGCCAAGTCACGGTATTGAGCGACAGCAAATACAAACCATACCTGAAGGACTGCAAGGCGTCGGCCTGTTTCGTGTCCAGCGAATTCCACACCGAGGAAGCGCCCGCCGGCATCGCGATGCTGCTGAGCAAGGATCCCGAAATCAGTTTTTTAAACGCCGTCGACGCTCTGCATCCGGTGGCGAAAATCGACAGGCAAATTTCCCCGCACGCGGTGATCGCCGATCGGGTAACGCTAGGCGACAACCTGCATATTGGCCCTTTCGCCACCATCGGCCAGCATTGCAGCATTGGCGCCGACTGCGAGATTCATGCCGGCGTCCATATCGGCAATAACGTCAAGATCGGCAAACACTGTAAAATCCACCCGAATGTGGTGATTTACGACAATACCGTGGTCGGCGACCACGTCATTATCCATGCCGGCGCGATCGTCGCCGCCGACGGCTTCGGTTATAAATACCGCAACAATCAACACATTAAAGTGCCGCATGTCGGCAATGTCGTCATCGCCGACCATGTCGAAATCGGCGCCAATACCTGTATCGACCGCGGCGCGCTAGGCTCGACCACGATCGGCTCGGGCAGCAAAATCGATAATCTGGTGCAACTGGGCCACAACAACAAGGTCGGCCGCAATGTAATCATTTGCGGCCAATCCGGCATCTCCGGCTCCTGTACCATTGAAGACGGGGCCATTCTGGCCGGCAGCTCCGGCATCGCCGACCATGTCAAGATCGGTCAACAGGCGGTCGTCATGGCCCGCTCCGGCGTGTCCCAGGACATCAAGCCAGGCACCCAGGTTTGGGGCAGTCCGGCCAAGGAGAGAAAAGTCGCCTGGAAGGAATTGGCCGCGCTGAGCAAATTGCCGGACTTACTAAAAAAATTCAAGGAACTACAGGAAAGAGTGACAAAACTCGAGCAATAGCCTCGATCAAGCGTCAGCCCCGCGAAACGGCGCTGACGCTCTGCCTTGGCCTTTAGCGGCGTATTTCATTACCGACGAAGGAACCCAGTGCCGCGCCCACACCGGCCGCAAGTGGGTCTCCCCTGCCGATTTCGTAGCCGATGATGCTACCGAAAGCGCCTCCGACCAATCCTTCGGCCGATCTATTATCGTAACGGCGATAGCGCGGCGCCGGATAATAGCGTGCCGGCGGCCGTGGCGCATATCTCACTTCTTCCCGATAATAAATCCTTTCCACCGGCCGATAGTCATAACGCCTATAACGATGATCGTGGTGGTGACGTTTATAGTGGCCATAAGCATGGCCCCGTCCTGGGTACCCGCGTCTGTCATGAGCGTTTGCCGTGGTTGAAAGCAACAAAGCCATGATAACGATTGAGACTAATTTATACATAACGGCCTCCCTATTGAAAATAGACTGATGAAAAAATGACGAAGTCGCCAGTCATTCTTTGCCAGCTATTTTCCACGGTCTAACTTAATCGCGGCTTAATGGCTCAATAACAAAACCGCTTGCTTCTTAAGGAAGTTGGAAAGTTAGCGCTGTTCGCGCAGCGTAAGGGTCGTTAAAGATTACCAGGAAGACATGACCAACGAGCAACTCTAAACGCAAATCAGCGGGCTATCGCCAATTTTTCCACGGTCCATTTTTTACGCTGCCTGCCGGTATTTTCCTTGACGATTTGGGAATACAGTTTTTGTACTGTTTTCTTACCATACATTCTTTCGAGTCGACGCACGGTAAAATGGGCATGCGCCATTTGCTGATAATGCTCCATGAACAGCCAGTTGACCGACGCACCCCCGACCGCGCCAACGGCCGGCAAGCTCTGGGCCGCCAATTTCTCTGACACGGGAACGCTGAAGCGGGTCGCGACTGCGTTGACCAGTTTGACCAACGCCGGCGCGCCTTCCTTGGAAAAACCATGTACGGCGATATGATTGGCTGTATCGCCAATCGCCTTGCTGAGAAATGAACGCACCGCATAATAGCTGGTATCCGCGCTCTCTTGTCTATTGGCCTGGCCGCCATTCAAGGCGAAAACCGTCAGACAGGCCATCTTGGTGTCCAGGTCGGCCAAATCCTCGCCATGAGCGCGCGCAATGTCGGCGATCGAACGCAGCATCAGGGTTGCGGAAACGGGCAATTCCACGGCCAAGGCCGTAATGCCGAATGAACCGCCCAAGGCGCCGCTGACGCCGGCCAGTACTTTATGAGTTCTATTCGCGGGTCTGCGCGGCACCGGTTTCAATGAATACAAGGCACCATCCAACGCCTTTTCCAAGGCCGTGCGGGTGATGCGCGACACGACCGTCGACCAATGGCCAGGCAGGGCGGACAGCGCCTTTTCTATCGGCATACCGACCAAGTGACTGATACGCGTGGCAATATTTGTCGACTCCAACCGCTGTGCCGCCTGAGCCAGCTCAACAAGATCGGCCTGCTGCATCACATCCCCTGAATATTACTCATCATGGTGTTGACATAATCCAACATTTCGCCAAGAAAGACGATCGCGCCATCGATTTCTTCCTTCAAGACGTGTAGGAAAGTGCGATGCTTAAAGTCTTCCTCGACATAAAAACTGAGGCCGCTGTAGAAGGTGTTCAGCCCCATGAAAATCATGACGAAGGCCGCCGACTTCAGCATCAGGCCACGCACCTTGGCACCGAGCTTACCAAAGGCGACGCTGACCAACAACATGGTGGGCAAAGTCCCGGCCCCGAATGCCAGCATCAAGGCACCTCCCTCGACGACCGTGGCGGCCGTGGTGGCCTTGACCGCCATGGCGAAGGTCAGCGGACAAGGCATCAAACCATTTAAAAATCCTGCGATCATGGCGCCGACTACCGGCCCCTTTTGGCTGGCGGTCGCGTAACCTTTACGCAACACATTCATCGGAATCAATTTAACCGAGCCCTGAAAAGGAATCCACCCCAAAATCCCCATCGCCAACACGATCACGACGGTACCGATGCCCATCTGCAAAATACTCTGGATTTTCCCGAACATGCCGCTGGACACCAAGACGAACCCGAGTGCCGCTGCGGCAAAGCCGACCATGGTATAGACGAAAATCCGGGTCAGTTGATAGGCAAAGTACGGCAAATAGGATCGCGAGCCCCCGGCCTTCATAAAGTAACCCGACACCAGTGCGCCGCACATACCGAGGCAATGTCCGCTCCCTAAAATTCCGGCAACCAGGGCCAAGGTATAGTCAAAACCGCTGGCGGCAGCCATATCATGCATCGCGTGCATGTCATGCATTGAATGATCCATCAACCGTCCTATTTTTTGCTCAAGCGTAAAGAATTGGCGATGACCGAGACCGAACTCAGCGCCATCGCCGCCGAAGCCACCATCGGATTCAACCGGCCCAATGCCGCGACCGGGATAGCAACCGTGTTGTAGCCAAAGGCCCAGAAAAGATTCTGTTTGATGATGTTGATGGTATCGGCGCTGAGTTCTATCGTGTCGGTTACTTTGGAAATATCTCCTTGTACCAACGTCAGATCGGCCGATTCGATGGCAATATCGGTACCGCTGCCGATGGCGAAGCCGACATCGGCGGCCGCTAATGCCGGAGCGTCGTTGATGCCATCGCCGATCATCCCCACTTTGCTACCTTCCTCCTGCAGTTGGTGAATGATCGCCAGTTTCTCATCGGGCTTGGCGTTGGCAATGACTCGGTCGATGCCGACTTTCTTGGCGATGTAATGAGCGGTTTTTTCGGTATCGCCGGTCACCATCAAAGTTTCGACCCCGAGTTTATGCAACCGGGCAATCGCCGTGGCCGCTTCCTCCCTCGCTTTGTCAGCAATGCCGAACACCGCCGCTTGCCGGCCGTCGATCGCCATGTATACCGGGGTCTTGCCCTGGTCGGCGAAATCGCCGGCCCGCTCCATCAACCCGGCGACATCGACTTGACGTTCCTGCATCCAGGCCAGATTCCCTAACAACAATTTCTTGCCGTCCACTTCCGCTTCGATACCGCGACCGGTTTCGCTCAAGAAATGACTGCACTCCTGCAGGGTAATGGAACGTTCCCGGGCATACTCGACGATGGCCTTGGCCAAGAAGTGCTCGGAGTTATTTTCCGCCGAGGCCGCCAGCATGATGATTTTATCCTCGCCCAGGCGCGACAGTTTCAGCAGATCGCTGACGCGCGGCTTGCCTTCGGTAATCGTGCCGGTCTTGTCGAAAACGATCGCATTCAATTTCGTCGCGACCTCGAGACTCTCGCCGTTGCGGATATAAACACCCTTCTTCGCCGCCTGGCCCGTACCGACCATGATCGCCGCCGGCGTGGCCAGTCCCAAGGCGCAGGGACAGGCGATCAACAATACGCTAATGGCATTGCCGAAGGCCTGAGCGAACGGCGCGCCGGTCAACGTCCAGGCGGCGAAAGTCAGCCCCGATACGGCCATCACCGTCGGCACGAAGACCGCCGATATTTTGTCCACCTGTTTCTGTATCGGCAATTTGGTCGCCTGGGCCTGATCGACCATGTGGACGATGCCGGCCAATACCGTATCCATACCGACCGCGGTTGCCCTGACATGCAGCACGCCATTGCCGTTCACGCAACCACCAATGACCTGATGACCGACTTCCTTGACCACCGGCATGCTCTCGCCGGTCACCATTGCCTCGTCGACCGTAGAGACACCGAATGTCACGACGCCGTCGGTCGGAATTTTTTCTCCCGGACGAACCAACATCACATCGTCGACTTGGACGGCATCGACCTCGACGACGATTTCGTTTCCATCGCGCAACAACGTGGCCGTCTGCGGTTGCAGGTCGACCAGTTTTCGAATCGCCTCACCGGCCCTGCCCCGAGCCCGCTCTTCCAGATACCGGCCCAACAGCACAAAGGTGATGATCGCGGCGGCGGCCTCGAAATAAATGTGTCCCCGGCGACGGTACAAGGCTGGCAGGCTATAACCATAAGCGGAACCGACCCCCAATGCGATCAAGGTATCCATATTGGCCGCCCGTTGCTTGGCCAACAAGGCCGCCTTGACGAAAAATTGCTTGCCGGCACCGAATACCACCGGCGTGGTCAACAAGAACTGCAACCAATGCGCCCAGCGCGACTTGCTCATCGACATTGCGACCGCCACGACCGGCAAGCTCAATAAACCGGACCAGATAAAGCGTTTGCGAGCCATCGCGATTCTTTGCTGTTCTTTGAGGATGAGATTTTTACGCTGCGACAGGGTATCCATGGACAAGGCGCCATAACCCAGGCTTTCGATACGCCGGGTTACGTCCTCTTTGCTAAGCTGGCCCTGCACCGTCACTGTTTCGGTGGCGAAATTTACGCTGGCCGATTTAATGCGCTCGTCCCGTTTCAATACCATTTCGATCAATAACGCACAGGAAGCACAGCTCATACCGTCAACAGCCAGATCGACTTCCTGCAAAGGTCCCTCGAGTCTTTTATTGCCATTTTTGGCATTACCGGTTTTCCTCTTTGCGATATTGCCCAATACGGCATCGAGCAATATCAACAGGTTTTTTTTCGGCAACTTGGAACAATCGAACTCGATCACAACCGATCCGATCGCGAATACCGAGCGGACCTTTTTGATTTCGGGCCTTTTTTTCAGTAATATCTCGAAAATATAGCCTCGTTCCGGATCGTCTTTCAGTATCGGAGAAACTATTCGGATACGTCTTTTCAGTTCATGAACTAGGTTAAAGTTTTGATAACTGGATGAGTAGGCGTCCATACTAAATTGGATAATCGACGTTTGAGAAGAAATACCTTCCCGCCTTGACGGAAAGGTATTCGAGCTTATTTTTTCGGCTTGCGGGAACGAATCAGTAAATAGAACATGTAGAAGACCGCCATCCATTCGTAACGATGAACGATCGGCCTGGGTATCCATTCCTGCGTAATGCGATGCCAATGCAGTTTGATTAAATAAAGCACCAGAATATCATTAAGAAAATCGATAATCGCTTTTTCCGGATCCTTTACCAACGCCTGGGGTTTTTTTAACCCGAGCTTGGTGATCACCTTGGCCGCATGCAAAGTTTCTTTCGCTTCACCATATTTTTCGCTGGCCCAGCGCGTGGCTTTCAGGTTCTTGAATTTACCCTGCAATCTTTCCTTGACTGTTGGCTTGGCTTGCTCAACCGCCTTGCGTTCAAACCAGCCGTCTTGATCCAATTCGGTGATAATCTGAAATAGTTGCCGGGCCAATCCGGTAAAATCACATACCGCCTCCTGATAGCGTATCGACAACTTTTGCTGGCTGCGAAAAACCTTTACGCTGTAAACGCCGTCGATTTGAGAGATTTTGTTCGTGATCAACCGGGCCACTGCCTCATCGGATAATTGTTCCGGCACCTGAAAACGAACGTGGCCGTCGGCACGGTAACGAACGACAAACTGTTTTTGGATAGACATAGAAAAAAACCAGACTCGAAATGGAAAACGGGCGACACCTGCAGCAGGAAATCGCCCGTCCTAATATTAATTGATCATAGCCAAACGTTCATGATGGTTCATGACGTCATGCCTGCACCTCAGTTTTCTTCTTTGCTTTCCGCCACGATATCTTCCAGATTTTCTTTTTGATTGAGCACGAAGTCTCTACCGGCATCGACTGCCTTGGTGGTACTGGAAATAATTTCCTTTCTATATTTATAAACAAAGTAACCGGCCACAACACCGAGACCGAAGACTAAAACGGGATGTTTGGAAATTTTACTCATTAGTTTACCTCCGGTACTGACGGTTGCCGACGCCACGGAGCCCGCAGCAATCTGTTTTCCCATCGAATGTGCCCCATGATGAGCGTGTGCGCCATGATTCATTTCGTGTGGTTTCATAGAGTGCATAGCATGATCGCCATGAGAATGTTTCATATTTCTTATTCCTTTTGTGATAGTTCGTGACAAAGGCAGTAACTTGCCTTTCGCAAGATACACATACAAACGATAAAAATCAATTCTAAAGAAGCGAGTTCAACCGACACTGTGAAGTGCTATCAGTTTTCGGTCGAACTGGTTTCGGGCTCCTCGATAATATCGCCCTCGTGCAGCATCTGATAAATCCCTTTGCATCCCTCGCAACAGAATTTTTTGCCTCCTTCCGTGGTTTTTAACTCGAAACCGGGTGTTTCTATCGGCAATCCGCATAAATCACAAACTTTCTTCTCATCACTCATAACTATGCCTAAGCCACTTCATCAAAAGTGGTCATTATAAAACAAATTATGCTGAGTAAAACTAATGAATTCGTTATTAATGGCAACTGAATCCAGCGGAGGAAGCACCAGAGTCATCGCTCTTGCCATAAGTCGCTCGACTGGAAGCCCTCATTAGCGCGATTCTTAATGCCCCGGTAATGCTGGCCCCAAGTCCCAAACGGGTCGCTACGGCAGGCACCAGAATCATCGATGCGACAGCCAAGCCGGTACCTAGTAATAAAGCCGTTGTGTCGTTACCTTTATTGACCGCATTGTTAGAAGTAGCTAATTGTTGCGCCATATCTCACACCTCATTATTCAAGATCAAAAACCTCTTGAATAATGCAGTATTAATGCCACTTCCTAACCAATTGATACTTAATAGAAACCATGTTATTTCCGATAAGGAAACAAAATAACTGCGGCATATACCAGACTCAATTTATGTTAAATAACATAGTTTAATAAGGCAATGGTATCGATAAGTTTTTCACCCTATCCCGACAGCGACAACCATCCGGTTTGAAAAGCGCCGATAAATCCAGTGCCACCTCTGCGAGAGAGACCTAACGCCTTACCTTTTCCCGCATACGACTAACAACTAACCTGGCAATAAGTTACGCTTACATGCCAAGCCATTCAAACGCCAGCAAACTCAACCTTCTTATGCGCCAATAAAAAAGGCCGCTGTTTTTCACAGCGGCCTTTTTACAAATTCTTCGGCGACGAAGCCGAAAAAACGATTAACGTTTCGAGTATTGAGGACGTTTTCTCGCCTTGTGCAAACCGACTTTTTTACGCTCGACCACCCGCGCATCACGCGTGACGTAACCGGCTCTCCGCAAAGGCGATCTTAACGTTTCGTCGAATGCAATTAATGCTCGCGCCAAACCATGGCGAATCGCACCCGCCTGACCGGACGGGCCGCTGCCTTTAACGATAACTTTGATATCGAAGTCGCCATCCTTTTCCAGCAATTCCAGCGGCTGTCTCGCCACCATTTGGTCGGTCTTGCGACCGAAATATTGCTCGACGGGTTTGCTATTGATAATGAATTTTCCTGAACCGGCGGTTGCGTATACTCGTGCTACGGCACTTTTACGACGACCCGTTCCATAATATTGTGCTGCCATAATCTACCTTGCTTAAATTTCTAATGCTTTAGGTTGCTGAGCCTGATGATTGTGCTCGGGACCGGCATAAACTTTCAGCTTCTTGAACATTGCCCGTCCTAAGGGATTGTTCGGCAACATACCTTTCACTGCTGTCGTAATGATGCGGTCAGGGAAAGTTTTTCTTAATTTGCCCAGGTTAGTCGATTTCATGTTACCGATATAACCGGTGTGGCGATGGTACATTTTGTCGTTTTCTTTATTACCGGTCACGGCAACTTTCTCGGCGTTAACGACAATAATATAATCGCCCGTATCGACATGAGGCGTATATTCTGGTTTGTGTTTACCGCGAAGACGTCGTGCAATTTCAGTAGCAAGGCGACCTAATGTCTTTCCTTCTGCATCAATTACGTACCAATCGCGCTTAACTTCTGCGGGCTTTGCACTAAATGTTTTCATCGTTGCTTCGTAATCTGTTAAGGCTATCTAAAAGAGCGAAAATTCTACTAGAAAAAACTTCAACCTTCAAGCCCAATTAGAGTTTAATTTTCAGAGCATGCAGTTTACGATATAGATGAGTCCGTTCCATGCCTATCGCCGCCGCCAGCTTCGCAACACTACCGCCGTTTTTATCGAAATGATACTCCAGGTAGGATTTCTCGAAATGTTCTCGAGCCTCCTTTAACGGTAAATTAAAGAATTCCGGCACCGAGCCGGTAATGACGGGTTCCTCGGCAAACGAGCCTAGGGCATCCTTCACTTCCTCCAGCTCGATATCATCGCCGGCGCCCAAAATCATCAGGCGCTGTACCAGGTTTTTCAATTCCCGGACATTACCGGGCCAGCTGTAGTTACGCAAATAATTCTGCGCCGCCATGGTAAATTTTCTAAACGGCAATTTTTCTTGGGTAACGAAATGGTCGACATAAAAATTCAACAGGCTGGGCACATCTTCGCTATGCTCCCGTAAGGGTTGAATTTCCAGCGTGACGACATTGAGCAAATAATACAAGTCCTGGCGAAAACGGCCGCTACTGACCTCTTCTTCCAAATTCATCCGGGTCGAAGACAACACCCTAACATCCACCCGCACCGATTCACTGCCGCCCACGCGCAAGAAGGCGCTCGATTCCAAAGCACTGAGCAAACGGGCTTGGGTCTCCTGGTCCATCCCGGCTATTTCGCCTAAAAACAGCGTACCACCGTGCGCCTGTTCCAACAGCCCGCGGTAAATCTTGCCGTCCCTGTCCTCTCGGCCGAAAAATTCGACCGCAGCATTTTCCGGCGAAATACTGCCGACCGAAACATCGACGAATGGGCCATCCCGACGCGCGCTATTGTTATGCAAATAACGGGCATACATTTCCTTGCCGACACCAGCCTCGCCAACAAACAAAACCCTGGCGTCATGCAACGCCAGGCGCTTGATCTGGTCCTTCGTTCTTTCCACCACGGCGCTCTTGCCGACCGGCTCGATGCCTATCATTAACTGTTGTTTCAGCCCCGCGTTCTCCTTTTGTAGATGACTGGCCTCCAAGGCGCGCTCGACCGTCAGCAGCAATTTCGCCATCGACAGAGGCTTTTCCAAAAAATCGTAGGCGCCCAGCCGGGTCGCTTCCACCGCCGATTCAACCGACGCATGCCCCGACATCATGATCACCGGACATAAGATCGCATCATCGGCCACCCACTCTTTCAACAAGGTAATGCCGTCGACATCCGGCATCCAAATATCCAACAAAATCAGGCAGGGCTGGTATTCATTTTTCAGTTTTCGCGCAGCTGCGGCATTTTCCGCCATGACGACCTGGTAGCCTTCGTCTTCCAGAATCTCCGACACCAACTGACGAATATCCTCTTCATCATCGACAACCAAAATATACGGTTCTTGATTATTCATTTCTCAACGCTTCCAAAATTAAATGCCGGGCAGGTGGATGATAAATCCCGCACCTTTATTATACGCCGTATCCACCCAAATGACGCCACCGTGCTCTTCGATAATTTTCTTGACGATGGCCAACCCCAACCCCGTGCCTTTGGCCTTACTAGTCACATAAGGTTCAAAAATGGTTTGAATTTGTTGTTCATCCAGGCCCGTGCCATGGTCATAGATTCCCAACTCGACATAATTGGCATTGTTACGCTGCACAGGGCTTACCTTAATATCGATACAGCCCTTGCCCCCCATCGCTTCCTGGGCATTCTTGATCAGATTATGCAACACCTGACGGATACTGTCCGGATCGACCTTCACCATCACCTTCTTTTCGGCAAATTCGGTATTAAAATCGATGGCCGATTGCAAGGCATAAAGATTCAACACTTCTTGGATGAATTC
Organism: Methylomarinum vadi; assembly: GCF_000733935.1. Lineage (NCBI taxonomy): Bacteria > Pseudomonadati > Pseudomonadota > Gammaproteobacteria > Methylococcales > Methylococcaceae > Methylomarinum > Methylomarinum vadi. The sequence continues at coordinate 3,296,134 of NZ_JPON01000001.1, read as the reverse complement.
GATCAGGTTGATGGTCTTAACCTGCTTTTTCGAGGGTTTCGCGTATTCGGCAAAATCGTCTACCATGCGCTTCATCGCCTCAACCTGTTGAATGATGGTCCGGGTCGCGCGGCCCAGCATGTCGGCAGAGTTTTCCTGTAATTCCTTGGCCAATTTATGTTGCAACCGTTCCGCCGATAATTGGATCGGCGTCAACGGATTCTTGATTTCATGAGCCAAACGCCTGGCTACTTCGCCCCATGCGGCATTTTTCTGCGCTTGAATGAGGTCGGTCACGTCATCGAACACGACCACGGCACCGACCCGGTTACCGCTTTGGGTAAACAGCGGAGTGCCGCGGCATAACAACTCTTGCCGCCCATTCGGACCGAGGAAGGCGATGCGTTGCTCCCAGATATCCTCCGCTTTTTCCAACAATTTCTGAATATTGATCAACAGCTCAGCCAGCTCGGAATGTCCTTCGGCCAGACTGTCGAGATTGTGGCCTACAAAATGGCTGACCGGTATATGCAGAATCCGGTAGGCCGCCTGATTGGCAGTGCGAATCCGGTAAGCGGCATCGAAACTGATCACGCCGGCAGTCAGATTGGCCAGAATCGTTTCCAGATAAGCCCTTTGGCTTTCCACCTCGAGACTAGCGGCCCTGGCCTCGTCACGAGACTGGGCAATGCGCTGCGTCATCAAATTGAACGATTCGACTAAAAAACCCAAGTCATCCTGACTCATGACGGGCAATTGTTGCTGGTAATTACCTTCGGCCACGGCCTGGGTGCCTTTGACCAAATCCTTCACCGGCGCGACGATATTGCGGATCGTAATGAAAGCCAGCCAAATCGCCGCCAACAAACTCAACAGCAATACCAGCGACAGAGTCAGCGAAAAGCTATGTTTCAGCGAATCGCGCAGGAACGTCATTTCCTGGTAGCGAACGAAGGCGAACTCGATCGAATCGGCCAGGTCGGCGATACGCACCGGGACCGAAAACAAAGTCTGCAAATATCTGGGCTCGTCATTTTCGACCGAGACGATGACCCGGATCAGCATCTCGCCATCGCGCTCCGGCTCGATGGCGTAATATTGATTATTCCGCTTCAATTGCAGCCAAATCTGGTCGTCCGGCAATTTCGGCAAAATATCGCTGGGATTGACGCTGCTGGAGGCGATAATACGTCCTTTGCCGGAAAACACCGCCATTTCCACCGCATCCACCGTCTCCCGCCAGGGGCCGATCTCCAAGGCGGTCAAGGTTTCCGATTTATTGGCCAGGCTGCCGGCAACCAGCCGGGTTTGTTTAATATGCCAACGAACCCGTTGATCCAGAGATACCTGGCTCAGTTCCAAAGCATCGTCCATGGCCCTATCGATTTCTACATTGAACCAGCTGTCGATGCCTTGATGCAAAAATTGCATCGAAAAATAAAAAACGATGGCGGACGGCGCCAAGGCCTGCAACACAAACAGCATCAGCATCCGTGTCGTCAGCCTGGAACCCGCTTCCTTTTTTTTCAACTGTCGGGTCAGCGAATACAGATTGATCCCGATCAACCCAAATAATACGACCGAACCTAACGTATTGATCAACAACAGCCAGGAATACATCTCGCTCAGCTTCGACGATTCCTGCGTTGCCGAACTCATTAGTTGCAAGGACAACAAAATCAGCCCTAGCAGAACCAGTATGGATGCACTGATGGGAAATTTTATTTTCGAGGATGCCATATAAACCAGTCGCTGGACAGGGCCCACTGGGGATCAAAATAAGATTCGGGGCGTAACGGAATCGGCAGGAACTCGCGATCAAATTGCACCTTGACAGCCACGCTGTAATCTTGGGCGAGATGTAAGCGATGTTCCGGCCAAATCGGCTCCCGTACCGCCGCCATATAACCTAAGGCTATATTGAGTGTTGCGAACATTTCAACATGCTCGGTCAACAGGTTCTTAACCGAAAATTGGTTCAGCAGCGCTTCGTAACGAATCACATAGGGAATACGGCGCTCATGGACGGTGTAATGCCAAAACCAATAGCGTCGTTGCAGCTTGATCAACAAAACCCAGGACAACGGTACGCCTTTGTAGATCGCCTCCTTGGCTTTGGGGCTCAAGCGGTAATCGATACGCGCCAGGAGAACCTGCTCGCCACCTTCCCGTTGAACCGCAATATTCTCGATGCCGGCCGCAAAATCGGCGGCAGAAGCTAAAGCCGGCAACAACAGCAATAACAACCAAGCCGTTTTAAAGGGTTTTACGGACTTTGGCATAGTAAAATCCATCCATTTGCCCGTCGCCGCCGAGGATTTGCCGACCGACCGGCCGCGCTTGCCCCCATTCCGCAATGATTTTGATTTCCTCCGCATCGGGATGACGGCTTAAAAACGCAGCGATCTGATCTTCATTTTCCTGCTTCAGTATCGAGCAGGTGGCATACAGCAGAATGCCGCCCGGTTGCAAAGCTTGCCATGCCGCGTCGAGAATGCCGCTCTGCAATGTCGTTAATTCATTGATATCGCTTTCTCGTCTCAGCAATTTGATGTCCGGATGACGCCTGATTACGCCCAAGGCCGAACATGGCGCATCCAACAAAATACGTTCGAACCGGCGACCTTTCGCCCAATCTTGCACGCAACTGGCGTCTGCGCACAGAAGCTCGGCTTGCAACTGCAAGCGCCTCAGGTTTTCCCCGACTTTTTCCAGGCGCGCGGCATCGACATCGACAGCCAACAACGAACGAAGCGATGGCTGACGCTCAAGAATCGCCGCGGTTTTGCCGCCGGGGGCGGCGCAAACATCCAGAACAGCCTGACCGGGCTGCACATCCAACAAGTCTGCCGCCAGTTGTGCCGCGCTGTCTTGCACCGACACCAGACCGTCAAAAAAACCCGGTAGTTTATCGACGCTAACCGCCTGTTCCAATTGCACGGCGGCCGGGCAACAGGAAACGGCATGGGCCGCAATCCCTCCCTGTTGTAACAAAGACAAATAGCCTTCTCTACAGATTCGACTTAAATTGACACGCAGCACCATCGGAGCGGCTTCGTTGTTAGCCAACATGATCGACTCCGCTTGCTCCGGCCAGTTTTCGCGGAATAAGCGGATCATCCATTGCGGATGGGAAAACTTTGCCAGCTCAGTGCTTGCAATCCCTTGCTCGACCCCATCATGCTCTCGCTGATAGTGCCTTAACACGCCGTTGATCAACGACTTAGCCCAGCTCTTCTTACCTGCCGCGGCCACCGTCTCGGAAACCGCTGCATGGTCCTTGACTCGCATATAGCGTAATTGGTAAAGACCCAACAGTAGCAGAATCCGTATATCAAGATCCTTCTTGCGCAACGGCTTGCTCAACAATCGCTCTAACATTGAATCGAGCAGATGATAATATCTGCAGACGCCGTAACACATTGCTTGCGTGAAGGCCTTGTCCTGACCCTCTGCCACATCGGCGAGCACGGTCTCCAAAGCCGCCGTCAACGACTGCCCGTCCCGGAAAACCCGTAACAAAACCTGGACGGCAAGTTTACGCGGCTTCATCAACCCAGCCTGACGCCGTCAACCTCGTGGGCATTCATGAAAGCTTGTATATCCATTCGCTTACCGCCGGGCAATTGCACTTCCAACAAGCGTAACCAGCCATCGGCAGTGGCCACATCGACTTGTTTGTCATGACAACTGATCGTACCGCCTGGAAGATCGACCGCGCCATCGACTGCCACCGCCTTCCAAATACGCAACGTCTTATCACCATATTGGGTTTGTGCCACGGGCCAAGGGTTCAAACCTCTCACTTGCCGGTCGAGTTGCTCGGCTGGCAGCCGCCAATCCAACATAGCCTCGCTTTTTTGCAGTTTTTCCGCATAAGTCACCCGCGCCTCATCCTGTTTCTCAGCCACCACCGCTCCCTGCTCGATTTGCTGCAATACTTTCCGCAAACCAACCGCGCCGAGTTCCGCCAAGCGGTCATGCAAGTCGCCGGAAGTGTCTTGCGGCGTAATATCGCAGACTTCCTTATGCAGCATATCGCCGGCATCGAGCTTTTTGACGATCTGCATGATGGTGACGCCGGTTTGCTTGTCCCCGGCCATCAGCGCTCGCTGGATCGGCGCGGCGCCTCGCCAGCGCGGCAATAACGAACCGTGGATATTGATACAGCCCAGCGGCGGCGTATCCAACACGGCCTGGGGCAGAATCAAGCCATAGGCCACCACCACCATCAGATCGGCATTGAACGAACGTAATTGTTGTAAATCCTGCTCATTTTTTAGCGATTCCGGCTGCAACACTGGAATGCTACTGGACAAGGCCAATTGCTTGACCGGGCTGGCCGTCAGCTTCCGTCCCCGGCCGGCCGGCCTGTCGGGCTGGGTATAAACCGCGCACACTTCATGCTCGGAGTCGATCAGCATGCGTAAGGCTGGAACGGCAAACTCCGGCGTGCCGGCAAAAATAATTTTCATGACGTTCCCTGTTATTTCTTTTGCATTCTATGGATTTTATCCAGCTTGGCCTGAATCCGCTTTCGTTTCAAGGGCGACAAATAATCGACAAACAATTTGCCGTCGAGATGATCGATTTCGTGCTGAATACAAACCGCCAACAAGTCCTTCGCTTCCAACTCATAACTGTCGCCGTCTTTGTTCAGAGCCTTGATTCTGATATGGTCGGCGCGGGTCACTTTTTCGAAAAATCCCGGGACCGAGAGACAACCTTCCTCGGACTCCTCGACACCCTCCTTGTCGATGATTTCCGGATTAATCAGATACAGCGGATCATTTTTCTCCTCGCTGATATCGATGACGATGATCCGTTTATGGACATTGACCTGGGTGGCGGCCAATCCGATACCCTTCGCCTCATACATGGTTTCCAGCATATCATCGACCAGTTGAACGATGTTTTCATCCACGGTTTCAACTGGTTGCGCTATGGTTCTTAATCGTTTATCGGGAAATTCCAAAATATTCAGAATACTCACCCACTACTCCACTTTCAAAAATCGTTCGATGCGATGATTTTATCCGAAAAAGACGGGAAGCTAAACGCCCTAATCGCAATTGTCGAACTCGGTTACAACACTCGTAAAAATGAGAAAAATTTAACCAATGGACAGCACGAAAATATAAAAGATTCCCCACAACCACACAGACATCAATATAAGCAAATGATTTTTCTGATAATTCTTAAATAAAACGGCTGTTTTGCCCCTAACACACCCACAACCTGAATTGCCATACCCAAAAAGTTCAAGGCATTGCCTTACCCCGTCAGTCAAGAGCGAAATTCAAACCGCCTTGCGCATACGGGACTATGACCGAGAAATCCCGCTGAGGTATCATGAAAAGCAAAGATCATTAATCACCCCTAAAACCAAAAGCCGATTCAATCGATCACGCCGAGTCATTGAGCGTAACGTGAACTACTTCCATAAAGCACAGGCCTGTTTACCACTTCAATCACTGAAATAACTATTCGAGCTAGAATTCTATTTGAATTCATCTAAACTTTGGACTCATACAGAATCATCAAATAGTTTCAGGATAACAATATGGCATTTCGTGCAATTTTCGGGGCAATCATTGCATTGCTTTTCAGTGCCTCTATTTCGGCCGATACTCTGAAAATCAACCCGTCCCATCCAGATCAATATATCGTCGTAAAAGGCGATACCCTATGGGATATTTCCGGCAGATTTCTGCAAAAACCCTGGAAATGGCCGCAATTATGGGAAAACAATCCTCAAATCAAGAATCCGCATTGGATTTATCCGGGCGATATCCTGACTTTTTCCTATGTCGACGGCAAACCACGCCTAAGCCTGTCCAGAAATGTCAAACTCAGCCCATCCATCAGGGAGACCTCACTAGAAGAAGCGATCAAGCTGATCCCGGCCGACGCCATCACCCAATTTCTTACCTCTCCTAAGGTAGTCAATGAAGATGACCTGGCCAACTCGCCTTATGTCATTGATTTCGCCGGCGAGCATTTGATTGCCGGTGCCGGCGACAGGATTTACGTACGTTCCATCACCGACCCGCAAAGCCTAAGCTATACCGTTTATCGCCAGGGCAAACCCTATACCAGACCGGTTACCGGTGAAATCTTGGGCTATGAGGCCATCTATATCGCCGACACCACCCTGCAAACCGCGGGCGACCCGGCCACACTGTCGGTGAACAAATCCACCAGCGAAATACGTATCGGCGACCGCCTGATGGTTAGCGACGCCGGCGAACTGGCCTTGAATTATTTTCCGCATCCGCCCTTAGAGGAAATCAGCGGCAGCATCATCAGCGTTCTCAACGGCGTGTCTCAAATCGGCCAGCACAATATCGTCGTCATCGACCGCGGCACCGACGACGGCATCGAAACGGGGCATATTTTTGAAATCTACCAGCGCGGCCGTATCGTCGCCGACCACTATCACGACATCGACGAGACAACCACCGTAAAACTGCCAGACGAAATCGCCGGTGTGCTGATGGTTTTCCGTCCTTTCGAAAAAGTCAGTTATGCCCTGGTAATGGAAGCCACCGCGGCTATCCACGTGCTGGACAAAGTGAAAACGCCTTAATTCGATTCTTAGGATGATGTCCCTATAACGGACATCGTCCTTCATTACCCATTTCCCTTGAATTCATCTCCCTCCGAACCGCAAAGCTTGCTCAAATATTGGCTGGCCATGCTGCGTACCCCCGGCATAGGCAGCAAAACCATTTGCCACATTCTTGAACACCTCGAGCCGGAGCAGGTGTTTTCCGCCTCCTACGGCACATTGTCGAAACTTGGGCTAAATGAGGCTATTATCGCTGCTCTGCGGCAGCCTGATTGGCCGTCAGTCGAACAGGACATGTCTTGGCTGAAACAAACTGGCAATCACGCCCTTACCCTGCACGATGAACGCTACCCTCCCTTGCTGAAGGAAATTGCCAATCCGCCCGCGGTGCTCTTTGTGCGTGGTAATATCGAACTGCTGAAACAACCGCAAATAGCCATCGTCGGCAGCCGCAACCCCTCCGCTCAAGGTCAGCAAATCGCTACCGACTTCGCCGCAACCTTGGCCAGTTTCGGTTTTGTGGTCACCAGCGGCTTGGCTTTGGGGATCGACGCCGCCGCGCATCGCGGAGCGTTACAAGCCGGTGGCCATACCATCGCCGTGGCCGGCACCGGTCCGGACCGCGTTTATCCGGCCCGGCATAAGGAGCTCGCTGGCGAAATCGTCAAACAAGGCGCCATCGTTTCCGAATTTCCTCCCGGCACCGCCGCGGTAGCCAATCATTTTCCGCGCCGCAACCGCATCATCAGTGGACTTTGCATCGGCCTTTTGGTAGTGGAGGCGGCGCGGCAAAGTGGCTCGTTGATTACCGCCCGACAGGCATTGGAACAAAACCGCGAAGTCTTCGCCATTCCCGGTTCGATATACAACCCCCTGGCCCGAGGTTGCAATGCCCTGATCAGGGAAGGAGCAAAACTGGTCGAAACGAGCGATGACATTTTGGAAGAATTAGGCGAATACAATCAACGATATGAGTTGAACGTTCCAGAAAATTTACAATCAGAACTTGACCTGGAACAACAAAATCTATTGAATTTAATACAATTCAGCCCCACAACTGTAGATTATCTGGTTCAACAAAGCGGTCTAGCCGTAGAAATCATTTCATCCATGTTATTGGTGCTCGAGCTGAAAGGTTATATTGCCTCGGCACCAGGCGGCAACTACATTCGAATTAAGTAAACAGCCATAATGAAAGAAGATATTTTTGATGTACTCATCTATTTGTTTGAAAACTATCTCGATAACGAGATCGAAATGTTCGGGGATGCCGACACCATCGCCAGCGAGCTGATCGATGCAGGTTTCGAACAACCCGAAGTAAAAAAAGCTTTCGATTGGCTGGAATCCTTGACCGAGGAAAGCACCATCAGCCCGACGATATCCTCTGCTTTCCGGATTTTCAGCGATCAGGAAAAAGCCGTTTTGGATCTGGAATGCCAGGATTTCCTGCTGTTTCTGGAGCATAGCAAAATCTTGACTCCGACCAGTCGCGAAATCGTGATCGACCGCGCCATGGCCTTGAAAAACGAGAACATCACGCTGGAAAAGCTGAAATGGTTGGTATTGATGATACTGCTCAGTCAGCCGGACGATGCCGTGGCTTTTTCCAGGATGGAAGACATCGTTTATAACGATATCCCCGTGTCATTGCATTAATCATTCTCCGCTTTACCCATCATGAGTAAAAACCTAGTCATAGTAGAGTCTCCAGCTAAGTGCAAAACCATTGAAAAGTACCTCGGCAAGGATTATCAGGTCCTTGCGTCCTATGGCCATGTCAGGGATCTGATTCCGAAGGAAGGCGCGGTCGATCCGAATAACCATTTCGCGATGAAATATCAGGTCATCGAACGAAACCTGCGTCATTTACAGGAAATCGGCAAAGCCATGAAAAAGGCCGATACCTTGTATCTGGCAACCGACCCAGATCGCGAGGGAGAAGCAATTTCCTGGCATGTATTCGAACACTTAAAGGAAAAAAACCTTTTGAAAAACAAGGAAGTTCACCGAGTCGTCTTTCACGAAATCACCAAAAAAGCGGTTACCGAAGCTATCGCCCACCCGACCGAACTCTCCACCAAACTGATTAACGCACAACAGGCGCGCCGGGCATTGGATTATTTAGTGGGGTTCAACCTATCGCCGCTGCTGTGGAAGAAAATTCGCCGCGGCTTGTCGGCCGGTCGCGTACAAAGTCCCGCCCTGCGCATGATTGTGGAGCGAGAGCTGGAAATCGAGGCATTTAAAAGCCGCGAATACTGGAGCCATACCGCCGACGTCAGTTCACAGGGGCAACCGTTCAAAGCCAAACTGACCCATTTTGCCGGCGAGAAGCTCGAACAATTCAGCATCACCGACGAAAAACGCGCCAACGAGGTTAAGCAAACCTTGCTCGAAGCCGCGGACGGTAAACTGATTGTCGCCAAACTGGAGAAAAAGCAGCGCCGGCGCAACCCGGCCGCCCCGTTCATTACGTCGACCTTGCAACAGGAAGCCGCCCGTAAACTGGGGTTTACCACCAAACGTACGATGATGGTGGCGCAGCAACTTTACGAAGGTATCGATCTAGGAGGCGAAACCGCCGGCCTGATCACCTACATGCGTACCGATTCGGTTAATCTGGCGGATGAGGCGGTGGCCGAAATCCGCGAACTGATCGTGGAAAAATACGGCGCCGACAATTTACCGAAAGAACCGCGTTCCTTCAAAACCAAATCGAAGAATGCGCAGGAAGCGCACGAGGCAATCCGCCCCACCTCGATCAGACGACTGCCGGAACAAGTCAAGGAAAGGCTCTCTGCCGATCAGTTAAAATTGTATGAATTGATCTGGAAGCGCACCATCGCCTGCCAAATGATCCATGCGACCCTGAACCTTGTCGCGGTGGACCTCCACTGCGGCGGCCCCGAAAACGTATTCCGCGCCACCGGTTCTACGATCGCCAAACCGGGCTTCATGGCCGTTTACCTGGAAGGCCGCGATGACAGCAAGGAAAGCGACGATAAGGAAAGTTTTTTGCCGCCGATGGAGGAAGGCCGCCCGGTCGATCTGCACGACATACTCGCCGCCCAGCACTTTACCGAACCGCCGCCGCGCTACAGCGAGGCAAGCCTGGTCAAGGCCCTGGAAGAGCATGGCATCGGCCGCCCTTCCACTTACGCGACGATCATTTCGACACTGCAAAATCGCGACTATGTCATTTTGGAAAACAAACGTTTCCATCCGACCGATGTCGGCCGAATCGTCAATAAATTCCTGACCGAGCATTTCACCAAATATGTGGATTACAGCTTTACCGCCAATCTGGAAGACGAACTGGATGCCGTATCGCGGGGCGAAAAAGACTGGATCCCATTGATGAACGACTTTTGGCAGCCCTTCAGCAAACTGATTGGCGAAAAAGAACAAAGCGTGCAACGCAAAGACGTGACCCAGGAAGTCATCGAGGAAAAATGTCCCGAATGCGGAGGGCAACTATCGATCCGCTTGGGGCGTAATGGCCGCTTCATCGGCTGCACCAATTATCCCGATTGCTCCTACACCCGGAATCTCAACGAAGACGGCAATCAAGCGGCCGAGGCGGAAGTCGTGGAAGGTCGCAGCTGTCCGAAGTGCGGCTCTAACTTGGTCATCAAAACCGGTCGTTACGGAAAATTCATCGGCTGCAGTAATTATCCTGCCTGCAAACATATCGAACCACTGGAAAAACCGGTCGATACCGGCATCGAATGCCCCAAATGCCATAAGGGCACGATATTCAAACGCAAATCGCGTTCCGGGAAAATTTTTTATTCTTGCTCGGAATATCCCAAATGCGATTATGCCTTGTGGAATGCGCCGATCAAGGAAAGCTGCCCAGATTGCGGCTGGCCGATCCTTACCTTGAAAACCACCAAACGACGCGGCACCGAAAAAGTCTGCCCGCAAAAGGATTGTAAATACGCGACGCCTTACGAGGGCGACCCGGAGGATGCTAACGGCCCATCATTGGAAACAGCCTAAATTTGCGTGCGAGCGGAAGCTCCGATGCGCTTTTTCCCAGCGACAAAAGGATAGAGATATGGCATTGGACACAAAAAAGGCAGCTACCGCTGCCTTTTTTGTCCGGCCAATTGCGGACGGTTTGTTTTAAACAATACCGACTATGGATTGATTTCCAGATACAAGGCTCGAAACTCCTCGGTCAGTTTATGATTCGGCGCGAAATGAACCAGCGGCTTGGACAAGCTGTGGGACTCGCGGATCTTGACCGATGGCGATATTTTCGGCTCGAGCACGGCATGCCCTTCCTGGATCAATTCCTCGACCAATTGCCGCGGCAGATTGGCCTGTTTTTGATACTGGTTAACGACGATGCCTTCGACTTCCAAGTCCTGATTATGGTCGGCCTTGACTTCGGAAACGGCGTTCAGCAACGTGTATAGCGCTTCCCGAGCGAAGGTATCGCAGTCGAACGGAATCAGGCATTTTTGCGCGGCGATCAGCGCCGATTGACTATAGAAGTTCAGCGTCGGCGGCGTATCCATGTAGATATGGTCGAACCCTTCCAACTTTTCCAACGCTTCCTTCAATTTGAAAATCTTATAGCGGGCATCCAATCGGCTTTGCAAGGCTTCCAAATCGGGGTGCGCAGGGATGATATAAAGATTAGGAAAAGGCGTTTCGTGGATTACCGCGCTCAAATCCTCCTTGCTGCCGCCAAACAATGCCACACCCAAGCAATCCTTGAAAAAGTGAGCGATGGTCCTATCCGCGTCCTCAACTTTTTCGCCAAGCAAATATTGGGTCGAGTTGCACTGAATATCGAGATCGATCACCAGCGTTTTTTTGCCTTCAACCGCACTGATGGCAGCCAGATTACAGGTAATTGTCGATTTGCCTACCCCACCTTTTTGATTGAAGATGACCCTGCGCATGTTTTTCCTCATTAAAGCTAATGGATTGAAGTCTGCATTATCAGACTTTTAACCTTTGATATCAACAGCGTGTAAAGTTTTCCCCGCCGCAGGCCGGACACTTGGGAATGACGCCAGGTGATTTGAAGGCAATCTGTTTACCGCACGAGTCGCAAACCAGCGTGCCGGGGCCGGCGATTTCGCCGCTTTTATAAGGATGATACTGTTTGGCCTGGTTTTCCAGCCTGGCCAATTCGATCCGGGTTTTATCGGCCACATCCATAAACGCATCGAGGGCGAAATTTTCGATCAAATCGATGTCGAATTTCAGCCATTCCGCCAACGAATCATCTTCCTTCTTGATCGGGGTCGGGTTGGCCGCCGCGTGTTCGATATCGCGCATCACATAATGAGCAAGCCGGTCGAGTTCCTCCTGGGTGAATTCCTGGGCATGGCCGCCGATTTCGCTGATTTTCTCCTTGGCGATTTCCATCGCCTCGGCAGCGGTATGCAAGGTGTCATCCATCGCTTCGTACAGATGTTCCATTAATTTGTTATAGGCATCGATAAATTTATTTTCGCTCATGTCTTGCTCCATTAAATGACACTTTAGATTTGTGCGTCTGTAAGGTATTCTAACGCTTTTGACCGGTAAAAGACGAGCAGGATGGAAGAAAATTACAAACCGTTAGCCATAGAGCAAAAAGTTCAGGAACAATGGGAGCAATCGGGAGTGTTCAATGCTTCCGAGGACACGGGCAAAGAGAAATATTACTGTCTGTCGATGTTTCCATATCCCAGCGGCAAATTGCATATGGGGCATGTTAGAAATTACACCATCGGAGACGTCATCAGCCGCTTTCAACGCATGCAGGGGAAAAACGTCATGCAACCGATGGGCTGGGACGCCTTCGGCCTGCCGGCGGAAAACGCCGCCATGCAGAACAAGGTACATCCTGCCGATTGGACCTACGAGAACATCGCCTACATGCGTGATCAATTGAAACGTCTCGGCTTCGGTTACGATTGGAACCGCGAACTGGCGACCTGCGACCCGGACTATTACCGCTGGGAGCAATGGTTTTTCATCAAGCTATTGGAAAAAGACCTGGTTTATAAAAAAGTATCTCCGGTCAACTGGTGCCCGAACGACATGACCGTACTGGCAAACGAACAAGTCATCGACGGTTGCTGCTGGCGCTGCGACACCAAGGTCGAGAAAAAGGAAATCTCGCAATGGTTTCTGAAAATCACCGCTTACGCCGACGAACTGTTACAGGACCTGGAAAAACTGGAAGGCTGGCCGGAACAGGTCAGAACGATGCAGGCCAACTGGATCGGCCGTTCCGAAGGTGTGGAAATGGATTTCGTCGTGCCCGGGCAAGAACAGCCGATCCGCATTTACACGACCCGACCCGATACCTTGATGGGCGTCACCTATGTCGCCGTGGCCGCGGAGCATCCGGTAGCTCTAACCGCAGCCGAACACAACCCAGACATCGCCGCGTTCCTGGAAGAATGCAAGCTTATGGAGACTTCCGAGGCGGCCCTGGAAACGATGGAAAAACGCGGCATCGATTCCGGCGTCAAGGCCACCCACCCGATCACCGGCGAGGAAGTCCCGGTATGGATCGCCAATTTCGTGCTGATGAGCTACGGCACGGGCGCGGTGATGTCGGTACCGGGGCACGACCAACGCGATTACGAATTCGCCAAGAAATACGGAATTCCGATCAAACAAGTCATTTTCGCCGCCGACGGCGCCGATGACAGCATTGCCGAACAGGCCTTTACGGACAAAGGCGTGTTGAAGCATTCCGCCCAGTTCGACGGTCTGACCTCGGCCGAAGCCTTCGAGGCCATCGCCAAGCATTTGGAAAAGGCCGGCAAGGGCGAGCGCCGGACCAATTTCCGCCTGCGCGACTGGGGCGTCTCCAGACAGCGCTATTGGGGCGCGCCGGTGCCGGTCATTTACTGCGACGATTGCGGCATGGTGCCCGTGCCCGAGCAGGATTTGCCGGTGACGCTGCCGCGCGATGTTGTGTTGGACGGCTCGCAGTCGCCCCTGGCCGCGCACCCGACTTTCCCGCATGCCGCTTGCCCACAGTGCGGTCAGGCCGCGAAACGGGATACCGATACCTTCGACACCTTCATGGAATCGTCCTGGTATTTCGCCCGCTATGCCGGCGCCAGCGACAAATCCATGTTGGCCGAATCGGTCGATTACTGGCTGCCGGTCGACCATTATATCGGCGGCATCGAACACGCCATTCTGCATTTGCTTTATGCCCGCTTCTACACCAAGTTGCTGCGCGACGAAGGCCTGGTCAAGGTCGACGAACCGTTCAAGAACCTCTTGACCCAAGGCATGGTGGTCGCCGAGACGTTTTATCAAACGGACGAGCACGGGCACAAACGCTATTTCAACATGACCCAAGTCGATGTCGAGCGCGATGACAAAGGACGCATCGTCGGCGCCAAACTGCGGGAAGACGGTTCGCCGGTTACGGTCGGCCCGATCGAAAAAATGTCCAAATCCAAAAATAACGGCGTCGACCCGCAAATGCTGATCGATCAATACGGCGCCGATACCGTTCGCTTGTACACCATGTTCACGTCGCCGCCCGATCAATCCCTGGAGTGGTCCGACAGCGGCGTGGAAGGGGCTTTCCGTTTCCTGAGGAGACTATGGCGCCAGGTCTATCTGCATGCCGAAAGCGGACAACCCGGCCCGGCATTGGCCAAAAACGCACTGAACGAAGCGCAAAAGGCCCTCCGCCGGCAATTGCACCAGACCTTAAGCAAGGTGACGGACGACCTGAGCCGCCGCCATACCTTCAACACCGCCATTGCCGCCAACATGGAGTTGATCAACGCCCTATCCAAATTCGAAGACGATTCAGACAACGGCAGAGCGGTCAAACAGGAGGCTTTGGAAGCGGTCGTGCTGATGCTGGCGCCGATCATCCCGCACATCTGCCAGCAACTCTGGCAGGAACTGGGCCATGACGGCGATATCGCCACGGAAAGCTGGCCCACGATCGACCAGTCGGCCATGCAACAAGACAGCCTGCAAATGGTCATACAGGTGAACGGCAAACTGCGCAGCAGACTGGAAGTCGCCCTGACGGCCAGCAAGGAAGAAATCGAAGCGCAGGCATTGGGCGATGAAAACGTCAAACGCTATGTCGAAGACAAGCCGATCAAAAAAGTCATCGTGGTGCCGAAAAAACTGGTCAATATTGTTGTTTAACGCGAAAAGAAAGATAGTCATGGGAACCAAGTCATTTATTAGTGCCGCGCTTGTGGCGTCGATGCTGTCGCTGACGGCCTGCGGCTATCATCTGCGCGGCGCCGTCGATATTCCCGAGGAAATGAAAAGCGTCTATGTCGAAGGCGCAGGCTCGCAATTGCAGCGTGAAATGAAACAATCGTTGCGCTATTCCGACGGCCGACTGGTCAGTTCTCCCTCCCAGGCCGGAATGGTCATCAAGGTCCTCAAAGACGATATGAGAAGGCGTGTACTGGCTCTGGATTCTCAAGGCAAGGCGATTGAGTTCGAATTGACCTACACGGTCAATTACTCGCTACTCGACCCTCAAGGCAAAGTGCTGCTCAAGCAACAAGACCTGGAAATCGATCGCGAATACTTCAATAGTCAGCAAGACATCCTGGCCAAGAACAATGAAGAAGCCGTGATTCGCGATGAAATGTACCGACAAGCGGTGCGTTCGATTATTTCACGGGCACGCGCCATACTGAAAAACTAGAACGGCATGCGTTTACGTCTCGAGCAATTGCCCACCGACCTGCAAAAAAAATTACATCCGGTCTATTTGCTGTGTGGCGATGAGCCGCTGCAACTCGGCGAGGCAGCGGATGAAATCCGTGCATACGCCAAACAGGCCGGATACACGGTAAGGGAGGTATTGAACGCCGAAGGCAATTTCGACTGGCAACGGTTATCGGTGGAAGCCGATTCCCTATCCATTTTCGCCGAAAAAAAAATCATCGACCTGCGTATTCCGTCCGGCAAACCGGGTAACGAAGGCGCCAAGGCATTGCTGGAATATTGCAGCCGTCTACCGCCCGAAACGCTGTTATTGATTACGTGCGGAAAATTATCCCCGCAGGCGCAAAAATCACGTTGGTTCCAGGCACTGGACAAAGCCGGCGCGGTGCTACAGGTTTGGCCATTGCAGGGAGCCGCGCTGGTACAATGTTTACAGCGACGGAGCCAAAAAAAAGGCATGCACATCGATCCGGACGGATTGAAAGCGCTTGCCTCGCGGATCGAGGGAAACCTGCTGGCCGCCGCCCAGGAAATTGAAAAGCTTTATATCCTGCACGGCGACAACGCCGTTTCCGCGCAAGATGTTGAACAGTTGGTCGCCGACAACGCCCGTTACGACGTCTTCAAACTGATGGACAGCTTGTTACCGGGACGCATTAACCGGGCCGCCAAAATTCTACAAGGATTGAAGGCCGAAGGAATCGCCGAGCCGGTACTGCTGTGGGCCTTAAGCCGCGAAGCCAGGAATCTGTTCAACATCAAGACGGACCTGGCGCAAGGCGGCCGCAAAGACAGCGTTTTCGCCAAACACCAGGTCTGGGACAAAAGAAAACAACTGGTTGGGGCAGCCTTGAAACGGTTGTCGCTGACGCAACTAGAAGATATTTTATTATTGTGCGCCAGCGCCGACAGGCAGATAAAGGGGCAAAGTCCGGGCGATAGCTGGGAGACTTTGTTCAACATTTGCCAACGCTTTTGTGGCGCACCGCTCATGGCAGAAACAGCCTGAAACGCGCGCCGCCGAGGCGACTGTCGTTATCGATTCGGATATGGCCCCGTTTATCGCCATTGCTATGTAATGACGCAATCGTGGCAACAAAATAAAGTCCCAAGCCCGTGCTGCCGCTAATCCAGTCCATTCGCCCCTGGTCGGCCGGATCGATCGCCAGCAATTCTTCCGAATACCCCTCGCCATCGTCCTCGATGACAAAACAGACATAATCCCGCTGTTGACTGGCGGACAACTCGATCTTACGGCGGCTATAACGGCGTGCATTGTTTAGCACCGTGCCAAGCGCATTGCAGACCTGGGTGAAATCGCAGAAACACATCAATTCGTCCGGGCATGCCACGGTCAATGCGATATCGTCCAAGCGCAACAAGGGCGCCTGTTCGGCACGCACTTCATCGAAAATTTCCTGTACCGCATATTCGTCGATCTCGAGATTAAATTTATTGTTATCGATTTTATACAGGGCCAGCAATTGCATCATGCTGTGATTCATGCGATTGGCCTCGAACTCCAACTGAAGCAGATCGGGGTCGTCATGGCCGCGACTGGCGGAAATTCGCCGAATACGATCATGCAAAACCGTCAGCGAGTTTTTAATGTCATGAACCGTCGAGGCGAGAATGGTGGCAAAATGCTGGGATTGATTAAGCTGCATTATTGCTATTAGCCGACCGAGCATGAGTCAGTTTGGCGAATTCCATTTGCAGGTTACCCAGTTTATCTTCCGCGACCCCTACTTGTTTGGCTCTATTTAGGAGGGCATGGGCACGCAAGATGCGTTCTTCGTTGGGACCGGACGATTTCAACTCGTGCATCGCGATGCGGGTCATATTGAGCACGATAGTCTTGTTAGCCGGCATTTTAGCGGAGGCCTTCTCAAACAAACTCATCGCTTCGTTAGGCTTGCCCTGTTTAAACAAGGAAACGCCCTGGTTGTTAATTTCGATCAATTGCTGCCGAGTTTTTTGCATCAGGGTTTCGGAATAGTTATCGCGCCCGACACTGCTCTGCATCTGGCGAATATCATCCATGAAGGCGTCATCGTCGATATGGTTGATTATCAACGACTCGAGCACCTTATCGGCAGTTTCATGGTCGTCATTCAGAAAACAGGCCTTGGCCAGATCCAATTGCAGGTCTTTGGGCATGCTCTTGCCCATCGACTCACTCAAGTCACGCACCTTGGAAAAGGCCTCTTTCGCCAGCTTTTCATCGCCCAATTGCTGGTATAATTCCGTTTCCAGCGTGGCGGCGCGCAATTCCGCTTCCGGATTTTTGATAAATTCCTGACGCATATCATCGAGCGTTTTCAGCGCCTGCTTGGCATCGTTGGTCCGGGAGTACAACCGGGCCAATTTGGAAAAATCGCTGCTGGATTTATGGACTGAATGCTTACCCAACTTGACGACCGCCTTGTAGGCCTGTTCGGCCACGTCCAGGCTATTGTTTTTATCGGCCGTTTCCGCCAGCTTTTTTTGCCGCAAAATCGCCGTGGGCGAAAGTTCGACCGCCTGATTCAAGATATCCTGGGCCTGAATCGGTTGGTCGTCGGCCTGATAAGCCTGGCTTAACCAGTCATAGCTATCCATGTACAAAGGATTGCTGGCGATCAGTCGTTCAAAAATAGCGATCGCACTAGAAAAATTATTCTCCTTGAAGGCGATAATCCCCAACCCCAACCGGGCCCAGGGTAATTCTCGTTGCGCCAATACTTCCTGATAAATCTCTCCCGCCTTGACCAAGTCACCGACTTTCAACGCCAGATCGGCGCGGATTTTCAGCAGCAACGTACGCATTTTCTTGTCGTTTTCCTGCAGCAATTTATCGCATTGGTGAATGGCTAACGCCAGGTTCCCGCGGTCGAGCTCCCTTTCCACCGGGTACAAATAGGCTTTACGTTTGAAATTTTTTTCCAGGCGGGTACGCAATTGCAATGCATTAAAGGGCTTGGTCAAGTATTCGTCCGGCTTGTTTTCCATCGCTCCCAGCACCATGCCTGGGGCCTGTTCTCCGCTGATAATGATGAATACGGCGCTAAATGGCAGCAATTTTCGCTGCCGCGCTTCTTCCAGTACCTGCTGTCCGTTTTTCCCCTTGCCCAGATTGTAATCGCACAAGACGATATCGAATTTTTCCCTGGCCATTTCCTTGAGCGCATTCAAACCATTGTCGCTTTCCACGACATAATGTGCGTCCAGCGTGCCGAGCATGTCCTTAATGGCTTTACGCATTGTCGGAAAATCCTCGACCAAGAGTATTTTTTTATTCGATAATTTCAGCGTCATCACATGGCAAATCCGGTTAGCAAGGCTTGGTTGACGATAAAAAGCACGTGCGGAAAGGTATATAACCAATTTTAACTGCAGATTCCCAACTGTCCATACTTGAAAAATAAAAATACCATCCCCACTTTACATGCCATCTGATTCGAAAACTACCAGAGAGTAAACAATGACTGTTGAGGCAAAAAAAGAAACCTTAGGCTTTCAAACCGAAGTTAAACATTTATTGCACCTGATGATCCACTCCTTGTACAGCAATAAGGAGATTTTTCTACGTGAATTGATTTCCAACGGTTCCGATGCCGCCGACAAATTGCGTTTCCAAGCGCTATCCAACGACAGCCTGTACGAAGGCGACAGCGAACTGAAAATCCGCCTGGAAATCGACAAAGATGCCAAAACCATTAGTGTCATCGATAACGGCATCGGCATGAGCCGCGAGGAAGTTCAGGAACATATCGGCACCATCGCCAAATCTGGCACCAAACAGTTTTTCGAAAAATTGACCGGCGACCAAGCCAAAGACAGTGAGCTCATCGGCCAGTTCGGCGTCGGTTTCTACTCCGCCTTCATCGTCGCGGACAAAGTCACTTTGACTACCCGCAAAGCAGGGGAAAAAGAAGGCGTGCGCTGGGAATCCACCGGCGAAGGCGAATATACGCTGGAAACGGTGGAAAAAGCCAAACGCGGCACCGAGATCGTCCTGCACCTGAAAGAGGGTGAAGAGGAATTTCTGGAAGACTACCGCCTGCGCTCCATCGTCAAAAAATATTCCGACCATATTTCGATTCCGGTGGTCATGGATCGTGAAATTCCTGCCGAAAAAGATGACGAAGGCAACGAAACGGCTCCAGCACGCGTCGAGGAGGAAACCGTCAACGAAGCATCGGCATTGTGGAAAATGTCCCGGGACGAGATCACCGAGGAACAATACAACGAATTCTATAAACACGTCGGCCACGACTTCCAGGACCCTTTGGCCTATCTCCATAGCAAGGTCGAAGGCACCAACGAATACACGATGCTTTTGTACGTACCGTCCCGCGCACCGTTCGACCTGTGGGACCGAGACGCCAAGCACGGCGTCAAATTGTATATCCGCAAAGTCTTCATCACCGACGACGCCGAACAGCTGATGCCACGCTACCTGCGTTTCATCCGCGGCGTCATCGACGCCGATTCGCTGCCGCTGAACGTCTCCCGCGAAATGTTGCAGCAAAGCAAGCAAATCGCCAGCATCAAGGCCGGCGCCGTGAAAAAAGTATTGGGCCTGCTGGAAAGCGTCGCCAATGACGACGCCGAGAAATACGGCAACCTATGGGAACAATTCGGTAATGTGCTGAAAGAAGGCCCGATCGAAGACCACAAAAACAAGGACCGCATCGCCAAGTTGCTGCGTTTTTCCACCACCCATACCGACAGCGTAAAACAAGACGTGTCGTTAACCGATTACGTCAGCCGCATGAAAGAAGGCCAGGATAAAATTTACTATGTCACGGCCGACAGCTTCTCGGCGGCGAAAAACAGCCCGCATCTGGAAATCTTCCGTAAGAAAGGCATCGAAGTGCTGCTGTTGTCCGACCGTGTCGACGAATGGCTGGTATCCAACCTGACCGAATTCGACGGCAAGCACCTGCAATCTGTCGCCAAGGGCGATCTTGATCTGGACAAACTGGACAGCGAAGAAGAGAAAAAAGAACAGGAAGAAATCAACAAGGATTTCGAATCGGTCGTTAACCAAATCAAGGAAGTCTTGAGCGACAAGGTTGAAGACGTCAAGATCAGCCACCGCCTGACCGACTCGCCGGCTTGCCTGGTCACCGGCGCTTACGACATGAGCCTGAATATGCAACGCATCATGAAGGAAGCCGGACAATCGATGAATATGATGGGCATGGGCGGCAGCAAACCGACCCTGGAAATCAACCCTTCCCACGGCTTAGTCAATGCTTTGAAAGACGAACAAGACGATGCCCGCTTCGCCGACATCGCCAACATTCTGTTCGACCAGGCCATCCTCAGCGAGGGCGGTCAGCTGGACGATCCAGCGGCGTTCGTGCATAAGCTGAATGGACTATTGCAGGGACTGTTGAAGTAAGAAATATCATCAAAAAAAGGCCGGTTTTCAATCGGCCTTTTTTATTGCCGCCTACAACGCGATGCTATCCCAAGAAACATCAGGAAACGCGGCGCTTACATCCCCGCTTCACGTTTTATCAGGGTGAACGCCCGTTAAAAGCTCCGCTGCTTGCCGGACATTCGTCATGACGCTGCAAAACGCTGAGTGGAAAATGGATTACATGGAAAATGAATAAGTATCAGCAAAATTGTTTTAAGCATTTTTATCACCGCATTAATCAACCCTGAAAAGAGGTTACAACGGTTTGAAAAAATCTCAAGTTTATAGAAGATAAACCAAAAGTAGACCCAAGCCGATTGCCGCAAGCAACGTTCTAACCTAAAACCACCTCCAATATCGGCACCTCCCATTGCTCAACTTTACAACGTGATTGATAAGCTTCTTCGCTGTCGCTTCGGTAACGGGTAATCATGGCGATCACGCCCGCGGAGCGAATGTTGTCGACTCGCGGCGACCATCGTTGACAGGCTTTTTTCGACAGCGCCGCGACGATTACTTCCCCGTTTAACATTAAGATCTTGTCGCCTCGGCGGCAAATGTCCACCGCCGAACCGACCTCGAGTTCGGCCAAAGCCTGGTGTATCGGATGCTTGGCATCGAAACTGCCGGCATAACTGAGATCGAAGTCCTGCAACCCTAGAAATTCATAGGAATTGTCCGCCTGCTCCGGAAATTCCTCGTCCAGAAATTCAGCGCTGCGCGGCAAGAGGAAGTCGCCCTGCAGCGCCGGCAAGTAAGGATTGCGCCAATCCCCTCTTTGCATCAGACTGAGGGTTTCCCTGGCCCGCGTCATCGCCACGTACAGCAAGCGGCGCTGCTCCTCGCTAGCGACAGAAGCCCAGCCGCCGTCCAGGATGAAAACGTGGTTGAACTCCATGCCCTTGACCGAATGGATCGTGCTGAGAAAAATACCCTGCCCCAGCCGGCAGTCGCGGCGCTGTTCCGCCAGCGATTCATACAAGTATTCCAGCAATGCTTGCTTGCCGGTTTCGGCATCGCCGGTTTCATCGCGCCAGCTAAGCAGCAGTTTCTGCAACTGACGACGCCAAAGATTGTCCGGCTTGTTCGCCAAATATTCCAGCCACTCGCTCGCCGCGCACAAGCGGTCCGGGCTTTGCTTGATCGCATTGAGCAAGTCCAGGTTTTCGCGAATGCGGAACGGCGGCGGCAATGCCTGTTTGGGTAAGGCCAGGCTGAGCGGAATGTCTTGCGCTTCCAGACAGGCCCTGACCGGATTCAACAGGCGCCATTCGGTCGTCAAGATGGCGCATTGCGACCAATCCAGGCTGGGGTCCAACTGGCGCAAGCGCCGCAATTCCCCCACCAACGCCTTGGCCTGTCGATTGGCGTCGGGACAATGCAACACCTGTACCCGCCCCTTGGCCAGCGGGTCCAGTTTTTCCCAGCGGCCGCCCGCCGGCAGCGTTGCCCGGCCTCGGTTGATGCGGATCGGATGCTGCCGTTTCATCCGGTCCCGGTTAGCCTCGATCAATTGATTGGCGGCGGCAATGATATGGGCGCTGGAGCGGTAATTCTCGACCAGATAATGTTTAGTGGCCCGATAGTCCTCCTCGAACCGGCGGATAAAGACGATATTGGCGCCGCGGAACTGGTATATGTTCTGGTCGTCGTCGCCGACCGCCAGTATCGTCAACTTGCTGTCTTCGTCCCGGTTACGTCCGGCCAGCGCCGAAATCAACTGGTACTGCAAATCGTCGATGTCCTGATATTCGTCCACCAGGATGAAACGGTAGCCCGCCAGCAAGCGGTCGCGCATCTCGTCGCGATCGACATTCAAACAAGGCTTGTCGCCGTTCAATAAGTCGATTGCGTCCCTGATCATCGTCTGAAACTGTTGCTCGCTTTGCTCGGGGTCGCCGCCGTCGATGCCGGCCAAGGCGTGGCCGGTCAGGCGCAGGCTGAGGCCGTGATAGGTTTGTATCGTCACCGCCTTGGCCTCGGCGCCGACCAGTTCGAACAGGCGTTGCCGCACTTCGGCGGCGGCATTGCGGTTGAAGCACAGCACCAGGATGCTGCCGGCCTGAACCTGCTTGACCCGCAGCAAATAGGCGCAGCGGTGAACGACGACCCGCGTCTTGCCGGAACCGGGGCCGGCCAGAATCAGCTGGTTGTCGTCTTCGTGAGCGGCCACCAACGCCTGTTGCTGCGGGTTCTGCAGGTCGCTGACGATGCGTTGGAAAGACTGCTGGCTGGTGGCGCGCTGCAAAATCTCGGCGCGTCCCTTGAAATAGCGTTTGACGAACTCGGTCTTGTCCTGGGAAAAATAGGCGACGACGAAAGCCAGAGCCTGACCGATTTTCTCCAGGCCTTTGCGGGCGTATTCGTTCATGACATGGACCTGAAATATCCGCTCGCCGTAATGCTGGGACAAGGGTTCGTAATCGCCTTTGTTGTAGCGCCGTCCCTTGGCTTCCGGCAACACCTTGATCGTCATCGCCTGGCGAAACACCGCCAACCCCTTTTGCAACGTGATGATCTTTTGTTCGTGGAGAAAGTTCAGTCCTCGCTCCACCGCCGCCAAAGGGTCCTTCAAGGCCGAGCGCATGTCGATATCCTGATTCAACGCCGCCAGCA
Source organism: Methylomarinum vadi (assembly GCF_000733935.1). NCBI lineage: Bacteria > Pseudomonadati > Pseudomonadota > Gammaproteobacteria > Methylococcales > Methylococcaceae > Methylomarinum > Methylomarinum vadi. The sequence goes on along the minus strand of NZ_JPON01000001.1, from coordinate 3,272,864 downwards.
GTTCCTCGACCGCAAACTCGACCAGCACATCGGCGCTCGGCTTGGTTTCCGGCGGAATTTTGTCTATTATCGCCCGCAACGCGATTTGGGCGACGCTTTGCCGGCGCTGTACCGTTTCCAACAACGCTTGCCAGCCACGGTTCAACTTGACCCGATATTGGTCCTGCGAGTAATGACGCAGATGCAAGCTGCCTTTATTGCCGGCCATCCCCTGACCGTCCCGGCTCATCGACACCAACAACAGCCGCAGCACTTCCGGATTGCATTCGCTAAACCCCAAATCCAACAGATGTTGATTGACATGCCGCAGCGACAATACTTGCCAATCACCTTCCTCCGCATCCGGCGCCTGCTCCTGCAACACCTCGATTAGCGCCTTTTCCAAACGACAAATTTGCGGCAACAATCCGAGCGAAGTATTGGCGACCTTGTAGCGAACGAACGCGGTCAATAGCAGGTTTTTCTGGATCAATCCCTGCTCGGACATCTGGTATAAGGTGCGGATCACGCGCTGACTGGCGCTGATCCGCTGTTCCTCGTCGTCGGCCGGCGCAAACTCGCCCGATAAAGCCAATTCGTCGGCACTGAAACCCTCGTCGCTGTCGGCGTTGAACAAGGCATCCAGTATCGACAGCCAGCGTTTTTGTTGCCGTTCGGACAATCCCAGCCGGGCGATTTTTTGCTCGGCTTTCTCGCGGTTCTTCACCAGCGGTCTGCCCTGAAACACCTGGGTCTTGTTCTCGTTGCGCTCGATGAAGCCAGCCCGCTCCAACCACGACACGGCGGTGATGACCTTGGTTGCGGCATTATGGTCCTCGGCGTCGAACGAGGTCTCCACGTCGTCGTGCTGCAGCAATTCGCCGGTGGTGATGACGACATTGCCGTTGCGGTCCTTGCGCACGCGCCTGAGGCCCTTCAGAATCTGGGCGATATCGCGCTGATCCAGCTGCGAAGTGGCCGACAGCTTGAATTGGGTGTCGATGTCGTTTTCATCGAACAACAAGATGCATTCGGCGTCCTGTTGGTCGCGTCCGGCGCGTCCGGCCTCCTGCAGATAATTTTCCAGCGACCCCGGTATGTCGGCGTGAATCACCAACCTGACATCCTCTTTGTCGATGCCCATGCCGAAGGCGTTGGTCGCGGTGATGATCCGGGTCGAACCGGTGATGAAGTTATCCTGGATATGTTTTTTTTCGGCCGCGTTCTTTCCGGCATGAAAGGCCTCGACCCGCCAGTCTTGTTGCTGCAGAAACTCGGCGATTTCCTCGGTTTTCGTGCGCGTGGCGCAATAAATAATCGCGCTGCCGCTTTCCAGCCCGTCGAGACGTTCATGCAACAGCGTATTGATGCGCGGATATTTATCGACGGAATTGACCGTCTGCACCTCGAAATGCAGGTTGTTGCGTTCGACGCCGCCTTCGAATACCGTCAATTCCTGGCCCAAGTTGGCCCGGAAGTAATCGACGATCTCGTCCTTGACGTCCTGCTTGGCGGTCGCGGTAAAGCATTGCACCGGCGGCAACAGGGCTTGCTGTTTGTCGGCAAATTCCTTGATGAAGCGGGCGACATAGAGATAATCCGGCCTGAAATCGTGGCCCCATTTCGACAAGCAATGGGCCTCGTCGAACACCCAGCAACCGATTTCGCGCTGCTCGATCGCATGTTGAAATCCGACATTGCGCAACTGTTCCGGCGACACATAGAGCAAGGCGATGTCGCCCAGCTGTATCGCCTTCAGCACTTCGCCGCGTTCCGGCCCGGTCAATAGGCCGTACAAGGCCGCGACGCTGGGCGCGCCGGTCTTGTTGCGCAAGTTATCGACCTGGTCCTTCATCAAGGCCTGCAATGGCGATATGACGATGGTCAACACGCCGCGGCGCTGGTAACGCACCAGAGCCGGCAGTTGATAACACAGCGATTTGCCGCCGCCGGTCGGCAGCACCGCGAACATCGGCGTATCGGCCATGCCCGCCCTGACGATATCCTGCTGCAGGCTGCCTCCCTCGTCGTTTTCCGGTTGCGGGCGGAACGCGGAAAAACCGAAATAACGTTTTAATTGCGCGACCGGATCGTGGACTCCTCGGCAATAACCGCAATCCGGCGCCTGGCAGGGAATATCGCGTAACTGCCTCAGCGCCGGCGCGACATCGGGAAATTGCTGGCGCACCCAAGGCGGCAACACCGAGTTACCGCCGGCGACGCGCAGCCAGGCCAGACAATAGGCCAATGCCGGACGCAATTGTGGATTCGGTAAATAGGACAGAATCACCTTGTTGAAAGCGGTCTTGCATACTCTGTCCTGCGTCAGGGCTTTCAACAAATCGAATGCGGCCGAGGCCTTCATCTCCTCCGCACCCATCGCCGCCAACGCCCGTTGCAAACCGGAATAGACCGGGTTGTCGGCGAAAGCGTAATGATAAAAAGATAATACCGCCGTTTCGCTGTGCTGCTCCAGCAAGGCCTGAAACTGGTCCTGAAACAACGACAAGGCCAATTTGGCGTCGGCCAGGGGATCGTTCAGGCTGTCGCGCACCAGCTTGTAGTTTTTCACCAGGCGATGATAGGGATTTTCCGGAAAGGCCAGCGGCGACAAAAACAAGGTATCGATCACCGGCTTGGCGAACAATGCCAGTTGCGGATCGACCGCCCGGCACAACGGCAGATCGTGCCGCAGGATGTTGTGGCCGAGAATGAATTTGGCGTCGTTTGCGAAAGCGTCGAGCTCGCTCAGGGTCTTATTGCTATCGAACGGCGCCCGGCGCTGAAATTGACGCTGTTGGAAAACCGCGCCGAACGCAAAGATCTCCCCGTGTTCATCGGCCTCCAGATCCAAACTGCAGATGTTGTGTTGTAGTGTATCCCAATCCATTGTCTTGCTCGGCGAAACGTAATTCTTAACTAACAATCATAACTTACCAGCCGACCGCTGCCCATTTCCTTAAACCGTCTATAGCCATATCGGCAATATAATTGCTTGAAATCGGAAAATTCGCCCTTATCTTTCTGTCGAATCAATCGTTTGACACTTTGTTTTCAGGGAATCGCCCCTCGGACACAGGAAGATAAAACAATGTTTTTTACGACTGAAATGCCCCGCTCGGCGCGTCCTCCGCCCTGCTGTTGGCGAAAAAATAAGAATCCGCGAATGACTTGGCAACAAGTCTACATTTTTGAACGGGCTATTTGGGAAATTTATTACTCCGCAACCCGAACATTCTTAGAAAAATCCACATCCAATGAGGAGGACAACATGCTGCATGTCAGCGGTTTGACCCGTCTTTACGGCGACTTCGTGGCCGTCGACCAGGTCGGTTTCGATATCGGCAAGGGCGAAATCGTCGGCCTGCTCGGCCACAACGGCGCCGGCAAGACTACGATCATGAAGATGATCAGCGGCTATCTCGAACCCAATCAAGGTCGAATCGACATCGACGGCACCGATCTGGCCGACGATGCCAAGAAAGTACAACAAACTCTCGGCTACCTGCCGGAAAGCCTGCCGCTTTATCCGGAAATGAGCGTGGCAGATTATCTGGACTATGCCGCCGAACTGAAAGGCCTGCAAGGCGATAACAAATTTCAGGAAATCAAACGGGCAATCCGCGCCACGGCGATCGCCGATCGTCTGCTCTCGCCGATAGCGACGCTATCCAGAGGTTACAAGCAACGGGTCGGCGTCGCCCAGGCGATACTCGGCCGCCCCAAGCTGTTGATCCTCGACGAACCGACCAACGGTCTCGACCCCACCCAGACCGAACAGATGCGCCAGCTGATCCGCGATCTCGCCCAAGATGCGACGGTCATCCTTTCCACCCACATCATGCAGGAAGTCGACGCCCTGTGCGACCGGGTGCTGATCCTGCGCAGCGGCCGGCTGGTCGTGGACGCCAGACTCGACGAGTTGCGCCACAGCAATCATCTGCTGTTGGCGACGACACTGGCTCCAGACACCGCCGCCCGGCAATTACGCCCGCTGGACGGCATCGAAAACCTGGAAATCCTGAGCCATGTCGCCGAGTCGGACGACGCCTACCGCTACCGCCTGACCCTGTCCGACCTGAACGCCAGCAAAACCATCAGCGCGGCGCTGGCGAAAACCATCATCGAGAGCGGCGCCGAACTCTATCAACTGCAACCGGAACTGCGCGATCTGGAAACGCTGTTTCGGGAAGTCAACAACGCGCCGGTCGAGAAACCAGCAAAGGAGGAATTAAGCAATGCAGCCTGACAGCCCTGCCCTGCCGATGATTCGCCGGATCGCCGGCAAGGAAACCACCCTGTTTTTCGCCTCGCCGATCGCCTATTTGTTCCTGGCGAGCTTCGCGGCGATCACCTTGTTCATTTTTTTCTGGGGCGAGGCCTTTTTCGCCCGCAATATCGCCGACGTGCGGCCGTTGTTCGAATGGATGCCGGTGCTGCTGATTTTCCTCGCCAGCACGTTGACGATGCGTTTATGGAGCGAGGAAAGGCGCAGCGGCACATTGGAGCATGTGCTGACCCAGCCGGTGCCGCTATGGCATTTCGTGCTCGGCAAGTTCGCGGGCTGCCTGGCCTTGCTGGCCATCGCCCTGCTGATTACCTTGCCGCTACCGTTCACCGTATCGATGATCGGCGAATTGGATTGGGGCCCGGTTTGGGCCGGTTATCTGGCCACGCTGCTGTTGGGCGCGGCCTATCTGAGCATCGGCCTGTTCGTCTCGGCCCGCAGCGACAATCAGATCGTCAGTCTGATCAGTTCTACCGCGCTGTGCGGCGTGTTCTACCTGCTCGGCAACAGCGCCATCACCGATTTATTTGGCAATCAGGCCAGCGAATGGTTGCGCCTGCTCGGCTCCGGCTCGCGCTTCGATGCTATCACCCGCGGCGTCATCGACCTGCGCGACCTGTATTATTACCTCAGCATTATCGCCGTGTTCCTGACCTTGAACACCTACGTGTTGGAAAAAGAACGCTGGGCGACGACCGCCACGACGCCGCATCACAAGAACTGGCGCATCGCCACCACCTTGCTGCTGGCCAACGCGCTGGGCGCCAACCTTTGGCTGGGCCAGATCCACTCCTTGCGCGTCGATGTCACCGAAGGCGACCAATATTCGATCTCGCCCGCGACCGAAGGCTATCTTCGGCAACTGCGGGAACCGTTGCTGCTGCGCGGCTATTTCAGCAGCAAGACCCATCCGTTGCTAGCGCCGCTGGTGCCGCAATTGCAGGATCTGATGCGCGAATACGAAATCGCCGGCGACGGCAAGGTGCGGGTGGAATTCGTCGATCCGTTGAAGGAGCCGGAACTGGAACAGGAGGCCAATCAGAAATACGGCATCCAACCGGTGCCGTTCCAGGTCGCAGACCGTTATCAATCGGCCATCGTCAGTTCCTACTTCAACGTGCTGGTGCAATACGGCGACGAATATCAGATCCTCGGCTTCCGCGACCTGATCGAGATCCAGGCGCGCAGCGAGACCGACCTGGACGTGCAGTTGCGCAATCCGGAGCACGATTTGACTCGGGCGATCAAGAAGGTGCTCAACGCCTATCAATCCGGCGGCAATCTGTTCGATACCGTCAAGGGTAAACTGGTCTTCACCGCCTATGTTTCGGCCGACGATACGCTGCCCGAAACACTGGTGGCATTCCGCCAAACCGTACAAAAGGAACTCGAAGAGATGCGGAAGCAAGCCGGCGGTCGCCTCGAGGCGAACTTCATCGACCCGAACGCCGACGGCGGCAAGGTCGCCCGGCAGATAGGCGAGGATTACGGCTTTCAACCGATGGCCGCCAGCTTGTTCAGCGATCAAAGCTTTTACTTCTACCTGACCCTGGCCAATAACGATCAGATCGTGCAGATCCCGCTAGACGACATGAGCGAGGACAGCTTTAAACGCAACCTGGAGGCCGGCATCAAACGCTTCGCCAGCGGCTTCACCAAAACCGTGGCGCTGGTGACGCCGCCCTCCAATCCGGCGTATGCCCAATACGGCATGGGCGGACCGCAATACAGCGAGCTGGAAAACTTTCTCGGCGCCGAGCTGAACGTTCAGCCGGAAGACCTGAGCGACGGCTCCGTATCCGGTGATGCCGATATCCTGTTGCTGTTGTCGCCGAAGGACCTGGACGAGAAGCAAGTGTTCGCGGTCGATCAGTTCCTGATGCAGGGCGGCACGGTGGTCGCGGCCACTTCGCCGTTCAGCGCCACATTGACGCCGCGCAACATCAGCCTGGAAAAACAAGACAGCGGCCTGTCCGACTGGCTGGCCCATCACGGCCTGAGCATGACCGACAAGCTGGTCATGGACGCGCAGAATTCGGCCTTTCCGTTGCCGGTTACCCGCAATGTCGCGGGCTTCGTGTTGCAGGAATTGCGCATGCTCGATTACCCCTACTTCATCGACGTCCGCGGCGACGGCCTTAACCGGGACAACCCGATCACGGTGGACCTGCCGCAACTGACCCTGGCCTGGGCGTCGCCTATCGTGATTGATAAGGACAAGCAAGGGCAACGCACCATCACCGAGTTGCTGCACAGTTCCGAGCAATCCTGGCTGTCCGCTTCGACCGACGTGATGCCGCGCATCGACGCCAGCGGCCAAACCCACTATACGCCGGAAGGCGATACCGGTTCGCAACCGCTGGGCGTGATCAGCGCCGGCCGGTTCGATTCCTATTTCGCCGGCAAGCCATCGCCGTTGCTTCAACAGGAGAAATCGTCTGCAAACGAGGACAACGAACAAGCGGAGCAAGAACCGACCGTCTCCGGCGTGATCGAACATTCGCCGGAATCGGCGCGCATCATTCTTTTCTCGTCCAACGATTTCCTCAGCGATCAGGTGATTCGCGTCGCCGGCTCCACCAGCCGCAGCGAATATCTGAATACGCTGCAACTGGTCGCCAATACCATCGATTGGTCGTTGGAGGACGCCGGCTTGCTGAGCATCCGCGCCCGCGGCCACTTTAACCGCACCCTGCCGCCAATGGAGCACGGCGCGCAATTGTTCTGGGAATATCTGAACTATGCGCTGGCGGCCCTGGCACTGGGCCTGGTTGCCTTGCTGCAACGCCAGCGGCACAAGATGCGGCAACGTGACTATTTACGCTTATTGGCAGAATAACGGAGGAAGTCGATGACGAAATTACAAACAGGATTGAGCGGCCTGCTGGTATTGCAACTGCTGATCGCGGCCGCCTTGTTTTGGGGCCAGCAACAGCCCGGGCAACAAAGCAAGCGGCAGGCGTTGTTGAGTTTTCAAGCGCAGCAATTGGACCGGGTGGTCGTCAGCGATGCCGACCACAGTATCACACTGACCAAGAGCGGCGATACCTGGTTACTTCCCGACCTGCAGCGACTACCGGCCGATGACGGCAAGTTGCAGGGGTTGCTGGACAAGCTGCAACACCTGCAAACCGGCTGGCCGGTCGCGACCACCGACGCCAGCCAGCACCGCTTCGAAGTCGCGAAAGACAAGTTCCAACGCAAGCTGCAGCTGTATCAGGCCGATAAGCTGGTCGGAGAACTGTTGATCGGCACCTCGCCCGGCTTCAGGAAATCGCATGTCCGCCGAGCCGGGGATGACGCCGTTTATGCGGTGAAGCTGAACAGCTTCGATTGGCCGGCCAAGGCGGAAGACTGGCTGGACAAGGCGCTGCTCGCGGCCTCAGACATCAAGCGCATCGAAGGTCCGGATTACGTTCTGGCGAAACAAGAGGACGGTTGGCATTTCAACGCCGAACAGTCGGCAGAGGATCAGCCCGAGAATACGCCGCCGGCGCTAAACCAGGAAAAAGCCAAGCAATTGGCCTCCGCATTGACGAATCTGAGCGTGCAAGCGCTGGCCGACAATCCACCCGACTTCGACGCCGCCGACAGCAAGGCGGTGACGCTGCAAGTTTCCGGCCCCAAAGGAGACCGGCGCTATCGTCTATTGCAGAACGACGACAAGTACTATGTCAGCCGTGATGACCGGAAACCGATCTTTACGATCAGCCAGTTCGACTATGACCGGATCGCAAAGGTTGATTTGTCGCAACTGGCGATAAAAAAATCCGATAGTATTGAAGAGGCTGAAACGGAAACTGATGAGCAGTCTAGTGATGCTCAATAGAGTTTGTTCACCTACCTTCAATTGACTTAGAGAAAACCGCTTAAGTCCCTCAAATAAAGGGGATCTGTTTAGGACAAAAAGCTGGGTTGTGTAAACCATCAACCCAGCCTTTTCCGATGCACTATTCATCGCCCGGAATCTTTGCCAAAGGTTATTATACTCGTCGTTAATGTAATTTAGGCACGGGTGTCCATCAGAGGACGTCGTTCACCCAGCAACTATATTCTATAGACTATTGGCTGTGTTCATCATGTTCGTTAATTTAGGTGCAGGGGGCTTTACGTCAGCATCTGACCGCCAGGGACGCCATGAAAGGAAGAGTTTGCCGGTGCAATCCCGTCAAAGCAACGTGTTCCAGGAATGAAGACTTATGGTTGGCATCCCAGCCCCCTCCAGACAAACGGCGGCGCACAAGCCCTCGCCCAATTCGATGGCAGACACCTGCCATTGTTCAGTCTCCCCGTATTGAACCGGAATCCGAACCAACGCTAGCTCTGCAGCGGCAGCGAAAACGACTTGGTCCAGACCGAGGGCGATACCGCGCCCGGTCGCCTTGACGAAGGCTTCCTTGGCCGTCCACAAGCGGTAAAAAGCGATTGTTTGCCGTTCCTCCGGCAGCGATCGCCAATAATTCAGTTCCGTATCGGCGAAACATTTACGCGCCAGGCCGTCTAACCCTTTTCGCGGTCGTATCGTTTCGACGTCGACACCGATTTGTGCTCGGCTCGTGACCGCCAGCAACAGATTTTCGCCGCTATGGGACAGATTGAAACTCAGCTCGGGATGATCCGGCAAATAGGGCTTGCCGTGCTCGGTTCGGGCTATTTGAATCTTCGCTGGATCATGTCCCAGGTATTCGCTTAGTTTTAGACGCAAGCGGGCGCGGGTTTCCAGATAGCGGCTAAGAACTTCCGGCCTGCGCATCCTTTCCACGGCCTGGCGTTCCTGTTCATCCAGCAATGCATAGTAAAAGTCATGCTGTTGTTCCGTTCGGCAAAAAGTGCCATGCCACAATTGGACAGCGCCTTGCTTAGGTAATGTAATCACTTCGCTCAGCGCACCAACGCCAGTCCTTCCCCCCTGGGATCGCTGGCGGCCGATAATCGGCCGGTTTTTTTATGATATTGCACCGCCTGCATATTGCCGTAGCGATAACGCACTTCCTTGAGTCGATGCCCGAGAGCCTTCAAACCGGCGATTTCCTCCTCGGTCAACCCGCCCTTCTCGTATTGAATAACATCCGGCAGATATTGATGATGATAGCGCGGCACGTTGACCCAGGAATCCGGTTCGTGACCCGCGGCGAAATCCAGCACCGCCAATAACACCATCGAAATGATCCGGCTGCCGCCCGGGGTGCCGACAACGGCGATGCGTTCATCGTCTTCCAAGAAAGTTGGTGACATGCTGGACAACATGCGTTTGCCGGGCTCGATCGCGTTGGCGACACCGCCCACCAAACCGTAACCGTTCATCGAACCGGCCTTGCTGACGAAATCGTCCATTTCATCGTTCAACAACACCCCGGTTCCTTCGGCCATGGCCGCCGCACCGAACGGAAAATTGACGCTCAAGGTACCGGCCACTCGATTGCCGTCTTTATCGATAATGGAAAAATGCGTGGTATGCGGGCCGTCGTTGTTTTCCTCGATCTCGCCGGCCAGCCAAGTGCTGGGCATGGCTTTGTCCAGGCGTATCGAACGTCGGATACCGGCGGCATAATCCAGGCTCAACAATTGCGCTTGCGGAATCTCGACGAAATCGGCATCGCCCAAAAACATGGCGCGGTCATGGTAGGCGCGTTGCATCGCTGCGCTGACCAAGTGTATCCGCCCCACTCTGTCCAGTTCATCCAACGAATAAGCCGACAATATGTTCAAGGCCTGCAGCATGACGATGCCGCCGGACGACGGGGGCGCGGCGCTGACGACATCGATCCCTCGATAATTGCCGCGAATCGGCCGCCTTTCCACCACCTTATATTGATCCAGGTCGTCTTGCGTCCAGATGCCGCCGCCCTGCTTGACGCTGGCCAGCAGTTTTTCCGCGACCTCGCCGGCATAAAAACCGTCCCGACCCTGTTCGGCTAACCTGGACAAGGTCTTGGCCAGATCGCTCTGGCGCAAGACGCTTCCCGCGTCCGGTATGCGCCCATTCTGCAACAGCACCTCGCTGGCCGCCGCATCCTTAAGCAATTGCTTCAGCCGAAACGCCAGCAACTTGCGATGGCGCTCGCCGATTTGGAAACCCTGCTCGGCATAACGCATCGCGGGCCGCAAAACCTGGGGCAACGGCAGTGCGCCATAATTTTCCGATAAATGCACCAACGCCGCCGGCAGTCCCGGAATTCCGGCGGCCAACGCGCCATCGCGGGACAATCCGGGAATCACCTCGCCGTTCTGATCCAGATACATGTTCTTATGCGCCGCCAAAGGTGCCTTCTCGCGGCCGTCGACCATGGTCTCGAAACCGTCTTTCTCTCGGTGCAGCAACCAGAAACCGCCACCGCCAAGGCCGGAACCGGCCGGCTCGACGACGGCAAGCGCCGCGCTGACCGCGACCGCCGCATCGAAGGCGTTGCCACCTTGTTCGAGGATTTCGAAGCCGGCCAGCGTCGCTAAAGGATGTGCGCTGGCGATCGCCGCCTTGTCATTAGCCGCCCAGGCAGGCGTTACGCAGCAAAATAATAGAAACAAACTAACGCCGTTCAAGCGTCGTATCAGTACCGTCATGTCGAGAGCCTTGTCATTCAGAAATTTGCATAATCTTCACCGATAAAGCAGCGCAGTTCAACTAACAGATAAACAGACTCGTCAATGGCCGTCTTTATGTTTAAATAGCTTTTAAAAAACCGGTTCTGCATGTTGAAGTTGAAATCGCCAGCACAACATAGTAGATGGGGTATTCGGTGACGGTAGACAGTTTCATGCGCTATTTTTTCTTTCGGACCCGCACACCATGATTTCAATTCACTAGGAGCGATCTATGAATTACATCAACAAATTCCGCGTGGAACCTGGTAATCAAGTCAAACTCGACAAGATTGATGCCAGTTTCACGGACAAACATGAATCCCATAAACACGCCCTGCCCGAAATCCAGGCTCTTAGCCAATATATGTATGATTACCAGTATTTGATGTATGCCGAAGGCAAAAGATCGTTGCTCATTTGCTTGCAAGGGCGAGATGCCTCAGGAAAAGACGGCACTATCAATCATGTATTGAGCTCAATGAACTAGCAGGGCTGTACCGTGACCGGATTTAAAGTGCCTTCCTCAGAAGAAGCCGCTCACGATTTCCTCTGGCGTTATCACCAGCACACTCCGGCAAAAGGACAAGTCGCCATTTTCAACCGTTCGCATTACGAAGACGTGCTGGTTCAGCGCGTGCATAATATGGTGCCCAAGAACGTTTGGTCCCAACGTTATGAACATATCAATAATTTCGAGAAAATGTTGTACGACAACGGCACCCATATTCTGAAGTTTTACCTGCATATCGATTCCGACGAACAGCTTGAACGTTTCAAACAACGCATTACCGACAAGTCTCGACACTGGAAAATCAGCGAAAGCGACTATGCCGAACGCCCGTTCTGGGATAGTTATACCGAAGCTTTTGAAGACGCCTTAAGCAAGTGCAGCACCGACTACGCGCCATGGTTTGTTATTCCGTCCAACCACAAATGGTTTCGAAATCTCGCCATCTCCAAAATCGTAGTGGAAACGCTGGAATCGCTGCACATGAAATTCCCAGAACCGTCGGTCGACATCGAACAAATCAAAAAGAAATATCATGAAATCATCGCAGGGGAAGAAGTGAAAGCAAACGGCAAGAAGCACAAAAAAGATAAAAAAAAGCAAATAACTTGAATACAGCTCGGCACTCAACGAACTGATTTCATTGTGAACTTGATTGCCCTGCTTCTGGGCAAGGCCAACGAACAAAACAGAGAACCGTATAAAGCCCGGGCTACCGGCCTCTTGAGAAATCACCATGTTCACAGAAAAAACGGCAACGGAAATTTTCGGTTTCCAATTCTTCAGAATATAAAGAAGGTTTCACACAAAACACCAGACGCCTCGTTCAAGGGCCTCGAATCCGGCCAGAGCCGCCAGCGGGTGCGAGTTGGCGATCGCCCCTTGTGATAGGACATAAATCTAAATAATCAAACTAACGCGGACGGTTGACTTTTAAAATTCACCTCACCCCGAAAGCAACCGTTACGATAGGACGTTAAATCGCCCCGCCAGCTCGAATTTTAAACCGTTATCCAATACAACCTGTTCCCAATTCCGGTAGGGTTTTGGTGGCTCATAGACGGTCCGTTCGGCGTTATATTTTCCCGTCACCCCGGTCATCGCTTTCATGGAATCGGTGGCGGCGGCTTTAACGCCATCGTCTGTTGCCCGCGATCCGGCATAAAAGTCGTTTCCCGGCCAGGAAACATGGTCCCAGGCGACGATACTGAAAAGCATGAATTCGCGGAAGTCGTCGCCCGATTCCTGGTAGATTTCAGGGCGGCATAGTTGAGGTTTATCTTGGTTGCCTTGAGTCAAAGGGCGGACCATAAACACGATATGGCCAATCTCGATGCGCTGGTTTTGACATTCGTTGTAGGGGTCGAAATAAACCACCCGGATATTGCTCAAGCGTCCGCCGTGCTCGGTCAACAATCGCTGCAGTGTCGCTTTCAACACATCACCCAACGCCCCTATGAACCTTCCGGCGAATTGGCCGCAACCAAGCCCCGGGACGGTAACCAAAGCCTTGTGACCGGCAGCGCCGGCAACCGCGTCGGCATACAATAGCAAAGGCAGTAGCCGGCAAAGATACAATTGGTAATAACGTTCGCGATCGATTTCCCCGTCCTTGCCAACCACATCCCAATCGACGGGCGTCTGTCCCTTGCCGTTGCGTAATAGCGCCCCGGCCGAAAACAGCAAATGGGCAGAAAATGGCGTGGCATGAACCTCCGGAGCATGATGCTTGCCGTTATCGTAAACCGTCACCGGCACGGCGACGCCGATATCCCCTAACAGCTTGAGTTCGTCACGATTCCAGTCCTCCCCGCCGCCATGCACGGCACTCTCCGCGAAAATCTGCGGACGTTTGCTGTTGAGCAGGCATTCGAGCAATCGATCGATGGAAAGCTGGTTCATATCCTCCGATTGCAATTGTTGTTTCAGATATTGTCCGGGCTTTGTTGCGCGGGATTGCAACGCTCCCAGGTAATCCGACGCTCTTTGGTAAGCCCGACCGTGCATTATGATTTGGTAATTGCTCATGCCTACATTATTGACCTAAACTTGACAGGTGAACCTTAGCAGAGCATCAATAAAAAAGCGCGCAAAATCACAAAATTATCGGAAGAATTAAACACCTATCGAATCTTTCGATTTCATTTTCATTGCAATACGGGACGGACCATATATGCCCCCTTCGACGAGGTTCCTCTACGGTAGGGCGGATGCCCGCCAGGGTGATCCGCCAATCCAAACATCAACCATTGACCATAAACCAAGCGGCGACTTTTGTGACATATTCTTGGTTGCTTGCTCATGATGATTAATGAATATTAAGTTCCTCTGCACCATCTTCGGCGGAACCCGTCCATGGTTCCGCCTTACGGGTTTCAATCCCGCTCAGCGCATAGGCTCTTAAGAAACCGTTAGGATGATAGAGGAAAAAGCATGCGGATAGCTTCATCAGGGTCCGAAGGCCAATGAACACCTTCACCAAGAGACCGGATATATGGCGGCAATCTCGATCTCTGTTGGAACATCATTTTGACCATTCTTGGCTTGCAATTGGGGAGAAGTCCATATATGCGCTAAGGAACGAAGCGCATCACTTCGCGAACGATGCGCTTCACTCCGTTCATCCTACGAGCTGGGCAAGTTAATCACATTACCTGATTTTTTGCTCTTTTGTTTTACGTTCTTAATTTTGCTTAGCAAATGTGGCGATACGTTCCATCTTTGACCTGACTCGGTAATTACCGTGACTGTTTTCTTATTGTACTTAACGAGCGTACCCACCTGTCTACTTCGACCAGGTGGCTCAAAGCTAACTTGCTCTCCAGGATTGAACTGCATCATTTCATTATGAGTGTGCATAGACTCAAGAAACTTGAGTCTTTCAACGATCCTATGATTCAACTCAATCAATTGCTCCTCGGATAAATGATCAATATTTATACTCATATCTTTGCTCGTGTTCAAATTGCATAATGCCCTGTTCGGATGACCTTGGCAGATACTCAATAAATTTCAGAGTCGTAGCCTGGATGCAGCGCAGCGAAATCCAGGATGTCGTGACATCACCCCGCATTCCGCCGGGCTTCCTACGGGCTACTGGTCTTATACACGAGACTTATCATTAAAGACAATATTTTTTGAACGAACAGTTCCTAATCGATCGGGCGGATGCCCGCAGGGTGATCCGCCAAATAAGGAAATCACGAAAAAAATAACATTTACCGTCATTCTCATCCGGCGAAACTCGGTTAACCGGTTCCGCCTTACGGGTTAACTTGTTTGGTGAACCTTAGCAAAACATCAACAAAATGGCTCGCAAAATCACAAATTTATCGGAAGAATTAAACATCTATCGAGTCTGACCCTTTCGATACATGACCCTTTCGATACAGCGCAGTTTCCCAGGGCCATAGGATGTGCTGAACAACGTGAAGCGCATCGTTCGCGTTACTCAACATCTTCAATTTCAAATCGCTCGTCAGTTCCCCAATTCTTTGAATAAATGCCTTGTTTGACATAACGGTGGAAACTCGAATACGGCCAATCCGCCACTCTTGCTACTTTGTTGTGCTTCACCGGATTCCAATGAATATAATCGAAATGCCGATTAAAATCATCTTGGTCTGTGATTAAATGTGCCCAAAATCGACGCTGCCATATACCACGTTCACGGCGTTTTTGCCGACTTTTCGAAACTCTTTCACCAGGGGCGATTGACCGGGAAAACCGTCCTTTCAACATTCTCCATCGGGTCGAATAATCATCATCGTCTTGCGGTAATGTCCAAATGCAATGTAAATGATCGGGCATGACGACTATCGCATTTATTCGAAAGGGCTTTTGCTTCTTTACATATCTAAAGGCATCGCGTAATTCGTTAATCTTTTCGACTAACAGACGGTTGTTTTTCCGCTCGGCAAGATTGACGGTGAAAAACCAGGTGGCTTTAGGAATATAAAATCGGCGGTAGTCGGTCATGGCGTCATTTTATACCCGAACGATGCGCCTCCTAACGTCGGCACATCCTATTTGCGCACGTTATCGCGTTGGCAGCGCCGGCAACCGCGTCGGCATGCAACAGCAAAGGCAGTAGCCGGCAAAGATACAATTGGTAATAACGTTCGCGATCGATTTCTCCGTCCTTGCCGACCACATCCCAATCGACAGGCCTCAGCCCCCTGCCGTTGCGTAATAGCGCCCCGGCCGAAAACAGCAAATGGGCAGAAAATGGCGTGGCATGAACCTCCGGAGCATGATGCTTGCCGTTATCGTAAACCGTCACCGGCACGGCGACGCCGATATCGCCTAACAGCTTGAGTTCGTCACGATTCCAGTCCTCCCCGCCGCCATGCACGGCACTCTCCGCGAAAATCTGCGGACGTTTGCTGTTGAGCAGGCATTCGAGCAATCGATCGATGGAAAGCCGGCTTATATCCTCCGATTGCAATTGTTGTTTCAGATATTGTCCGGGCTTTGTTGCGCGGGATTGCAACGCTCCCAGGTAATCCGACGCTCTTTGGTAAGCCCGACCGTGCATTATGATTTGGTAATTGCTCATGCTTGACTTATTGATCTGAACTTGTTTGGTGAACCTTAGCAGAGCATCAATAAAAAAGCGCGCAAAATCACAAAATTATCGGAAGAATTAAACACCTATCGAATCTTTCGATTTCATTTTCATTGCAATACGGGACGGACCATATATGCCCCCTTCGACGAGGTTCCTCTACGATAGGGCGGATGCCCGCCAGGGTGATCCGCCAATCCAAAAATCAACCATTGACCATAAACCAAGCGGCGACTTTTGTAACATATTCTTGGTTGCTTGCTCATGATGATTAATGAATATTAAGTTCCTCTGCACCATCTTCGGCGGAACCCGTCCATGGTTCCGCCTTACGGGTTATGATTCGGTAATTGCTCATGCCTACATTATTGCCCTAACTTGACAGGTCAACCTTAGCAAAACATCAACAAAATGGCGCGCAAAATCACAAATTTATCGGAAGAATTAAACACCTATCGAGTCTGACCCTTTCGATGTTTACCCCTTTGTTGTCGCCTTACGAAGGTTCACTCTCGTTTAGGTGACCGATTTGGCTAGAGCTTCTTTCAGATTCCGCATTGGCTCCCGATAACCGTGTTTCCCTGTTGGGTAGCTTTCGGAAGTTTCTTTGGACACCCTTGCTTTCGCCTACGTCTTCCTTTCTCACAGGGCAAAGGCTGGACTTTCACCAGCTAGCTGACTACCATGCCAGTCACACCGCCCTACGGCCCTCTCCGCAAAAATCTGCGGACGCTTGGTATTGAGCAGGCATTCGAGCAATCGCTCGGCGGAAAGCTGGTTTATATCCTCCGATTGCAACTGTTGTTTCAGATATTGTCCGGGCATCGTTGCGCCGGATTGCAGCGTCCGCAGGTAATCCAACGCTCTTTGGTAAGCGTGGCCGTGCATTATGATTTGGTAATTGCTCATGCCTACATTATTGACCTAAACTTGACAAGTGAACCTTAGCAAAACATCAATAAAATGGCGCGCAAAATCACAAAATTATCAAAAGGATTAACCACCTATCGAGTCTGACCCTTTAGATTTGTGACCCTTTAGATTTGACCCTTTAGATTTTTAGATTCCTTAATTCTAAAGTTCCTTAGTCCTTTTTATGACGATGATTATAGTTTTATCTGAATGGCTAACGTCACAAACCAGGCGCGCTGCTTTTTGGCGTCGGCTGAATTTGTTTTGTTAGGCCATCGCTCTTCTTGCTTTCGCCAATAACACTTTGACTAGGTTTGTTTTCTTGCGCACGCTGGTTCATTTCAACTTTTTTTCTTAATTCAATAATCTGGCTGTCTAATTTATTTAGACCATCCGAAATACTAGATTTAACATTACTCTCAATCGAGCTAAGTGCTGAAAAATAAAACGCTAGAAATGCTATTATAAAGGCAACAACAATTGAGACTATTATAGTTACAGTATGCTTGTTAGAAGAGTCCCTAATATCTGAGATTTTTTTCTCTAGCTCGCTCTTCATCTCATATAACATCGATGTCGTTTGTGCACCTATGCGTGTCTCAACATTACTTATCTTTTCATCATGAAATTTCTCATACCATTGAAGACTTCCACCAGTAGGGTCTTCTTGCGATAGGTCATTAGAGCCCATAGATTTTCCAACTTTTCCAGGTGCTGCTTGGGTAACAGCCTCTATAGCTTTTGGCTTAGAGCTATTTTGGAGTTTTTTAACTTCCTTAAGAGCATCTAACGCAGTTTTTTCCTTATTGCTGGCCGTGCCGATTGGCCTTTTTTTACTTTTTCGTTTTCTGCTCAAAGTTATTCCTCCATGAAGGAGGTAACCACCTCTGACTCAGTAGCTTTAGTTAAATCGAATATTGCTGAAATGCTTTTGGCGATTTGAGAATCACTTGCAATCTCTATGTTTGATGCGTGGCTATCAATATCAACTCCTAATCCAAATGATGGGACATTCTTCTCAGGCAATGAAAATGTTTGTTTAACCCATGCTTCGTCCTCTTTTATTGGGCCAAGAGCTATGATCATTTCTGGTGTATGACTTGAGAAGAAAGCGGTGTAACCTGTTTGGCTAAGATCTCGCCAGATCAACCACCAAACGAGAAGGAAACACCACCATGGTACATAGTAATGTCATCAACCTGAATAAGCTAGAGCAAAATGATCCGTTGCAAGAAGTGTTGCGAGACGGTGCCCGTAAAATGCTGGAGGTAGCGATTGAAGCGGAAGTAAAAGCCTTTATTGATCAGCATAGCGGGCTGAAGACCGACGAAGGTAAGGCAGCGGTCGTTAGAAATGGTTATTTGCCTGAACGTTCAATTCAAACAGGGCTGGGTGATATTGAAGTCAAAGTCCCGAAGGTTCGGGATCGATCCGGTTCGGGGATCAAGTTTAACAGTCGCTTGGTGCCGCCATATTTGAAGCGAAGCAAGAACATCGAGGAATTTCTGCCTTGGCTGTATTTGCGAGGAATCTCGACGGGAGATTTCCCGGAGACCTTAAAACACCTATTGGGATCGGACGCTCCTGGCTTATCCGCTGCGACGATCAGTCGGCTCAAGCAGGATTGGGAGCATCACTATCGGGACTGGACGCGTCGGGATCTGAGTAATAAACGATATGTGTATGTCTGGGCCGATGGTATTTACAGCAACGTCAGAATGGATGATCGACTCTGTCTACTAGTCATCATTGGTTCCGATGAAACGGGGCGCAAAGAACTCATCGCCTTAGTCGATGGCTACCGGGAATCGGCTGCGAGCTGGGAAGAGGTGTTGATGGATTTAAGGCAGCGTGGCCTCTCTACGGACCCGAAATTAGCGATTGGAGATGGCGCTCTCGGTTTCTGGAAAGCCGTCGCTAAGCTTTGGCCGCAGACCGACCAGCAACGCTGTTGGGTGCATAAGACAGCCAATGTACTGGAGAAATTGCCCAAAGCCATGCAACCCAAGGTTAAAGAGGCGTTGCACAATATCTGGCAAGCCGAGACGCGGGAGGCGGCCTATCAAGCCTTTGATCACTGCCTCGAACGGTTTAGTCCGAAATACCCGAAGGCTATGGAATGCTTGGCAAAAGACAAAGCCTCGATGTTGGCATTTTATGATTATCCTGCTGAAAACTGGCAGCATATTCGAACGACCAACCCGATCGAGTCCGTCTTTGCTACGGTGAGATTGAGAACGACTAAGACCAAGAATTGCGGCAGCCGGATAACCACGTTGGCGATGGCGTTTAAACTGATCGAAACAGCCCAGAGAAGATGGTTTCGGCTTAGGGGCTATAAACATTTAGCCGATGTGATTACCGGCGTGAAATTCGTCGACGGTATTAAACAAACGGGAGATCAAAAACAGGACGCCGCTTGATTCTCTTCTATACACCAGATTTGACAATAGCTCTTGGGCCAACGGTCAGCATGCCATTGTCATGTACAAAGGTTGCTCTACAGTCATTTGGTTTTATCGATATCGGAAGGTTACTTTGAAAATACTTTTTCATCACGAGCGACAATGCATCACTATAGCTCTTCAGATGATCAGCTTCAAATATACTTATATGTCGGACGCCTAATCTTTCAATATTTGATAGCTCACTTGGGAATACCTTTTTTAGCGCCTTAACGAATCGTATAGCGTCATCCTTAAACTCACCTTCTGTAGCCGGGTCTTCATACATAATGAAAGAGCGCAAGTGATCCACTAGGATCTGTTTTGACGTGGCGTCAAAATTATCAGCAAAATGTACAGCCACACTTTCGCATTTCCAATGCTCGATTTTTAACTTAAATTCACTCCTTACCTCATCAAGGACTATTCCACGTCTATCAAATGCAGCGAGCAACGCGGGATACCGAATTTCCATGATCATTCGAGATTTTCGTTTTTCTAACTTTTTCATTTAAATGTGTTCCTATCGGAAGTCTCGGTATTAAAATACACTTGGTCTTACGCTTGTTAGCTTTGGATTCTAGCCCTTGCAAAGGTTACAAACTCCTGATGCTGTTCGAATAGGTTTGTAGCAATATCATTTAGCTCTTTGATTTGCTTCGTAACCCAATCAGGCAGATTCCAGTCGTCAGCGCGTAAATGATCGGGAATAACTGAGCTAAAGTTGCTGCTGCCAACTGGACCAGAGTATTCTGCTACCTTGAGCAAAAACTGTTTACACCCCTCGTACAGTGCTTTTCTTTTAGTGTCAATTCTGGATCAATGAAGTGATACTCGGCACCATTCCAGCGATAATAAAACTCATCAAGTTGCTTTAGTTTCTCGCGATTAAATGAGTTTCCGAAGTCATGCTCCTTCAGTAGTATTGCGCTTCCACAATTTGATGGAAAATCAATTAGGAATTTTTCGAGAAGCTTGTAATCTCCAATGCGCTGCTCCTGGCGAACCTTGTGCTCAAATATTAATTTTTGTAATCCAAAATATTTATAGCCTATGTTATGTGACAACGCCATAAAGACAAGAATCACACCAATGCTGTAATCAGTGCTAGCCTCCATATCTGGCAAATTAAGCGTAAGACCTGAATTAACATTAAAGACTTTGATAAGCCAGTTAATAATAAAGAGTTTTATGGGCTGCGGGACTAATATGAATCCGGCTCCCAACGTAACAACGTACCATGTAAGCTTATTTGTGAAATCTGGAAAAAACCATTTTTCAACAATTCTAGTGATAAACGCCTTTTTTTCTTCATTGCTAAACACTACAGTGCCCTTATTCCCTTTGAAAGCTAAAGTTATTATCCAGGTCTGAATATCTTACACACTAGCCCGGTAAATCGAAGCAATTTTATCTTTAAAGCCCCGTAGTTCTAAACGGGATAACATACAAATTTTCATGATAAACATGTCCGGATAGTTTTAATTCAATAGTTTACCAAAACGACTCGATCATTGGCCCCCTGATCCTCAAATTAACGCCATTCAGCAATTTGAACGATCGACATCGGAACAAACTATGGTAACTATTATAACCTAACACACAGGCTTAACCTTTCGCCTTTCGCCTTTCGCCTTTCGCCTTTCGCCTTTCGCCTTTACCGGCTATGATAACGAGCTTCACAATTTCCGAAGAAAAGATGCAAGAAAATTGCCATACCCTCGGTTTCATCGGCATCGGCCTGATGGGCAAGCCGATGACTTTACGTTTGCTGGAGGCCGGTTTTAAGGTCAATGTCTGGAACCGTAGCCCGGAAAAGCTCGAAAGCGTCGTCGCGGCCGGCGCGACGGCCTGTTATTCGATCGCCGATCTGGTTCGGGCCTCCGATGTCGTGCTGCTGTGTTTGGCCGATACCGCCGTCGTCGCTTCGATCGTCGACAACGAAATCTTGCACAACGGTGCGGCCGGCAAACTGTTGATCGACCTGTCCAGCATCGATCCGGAAGCGACCCGGCAACTGGCCGGCAAATTACATGACAGCTGCGGCATGCGTTGGGTCGATGCGCCGGTCTCGGGCGGCACGGCGGGCGCCGAGCAAGGCACATTGGCGATCATGGCCGGCGGCGAGGCGGAAGACATCGCCGTTGCCCGGGACGTATTAAGGCCTTTGTATAAGCAACTGACCCACATGGGGCCGGTCGGCAGCGGGCAAACCACGAAGATTTGCAATCAGATGATCGTCAGTTGCAATGTGCTGGTGATCGCCGAAATGATGGCGTTGGCGAAACAGGCCGGGGTCGATGCGGAAAAAATCCCCCAGGCGCTGGCCGGCGGCTTCGCCGACTCTAAGCCGTTGCAGATCGTCGGCCCGGAAATGGCGACGGACACCTTCGAACCGGTCAAGTGGCGGGTCAAGACCTTATTGAAAGACCTGAACATGGCGGTGGGATTGGCGCAGCAACAAGGCAACGCGATACCGATGTCGGGGCTGGCCGCGCAACTGATGCAATTGCATGGAAGTGGGGGCTTTCTGGAACAGGACCCTGCCACGCTGATCAAACTGTACCAAAAAGACTGATGCTGCGTTTCACCGCCAATCTGAGCCTGTTGTTCACCGAAGTCCCATTGCTGGAGCGTTTTCAAGCCGCCGCCGAGGCCGGTTTCGAGGCGGTCGAAATTCAATTTCCTTACGAGCTGAGTATCGATCAGATTCAACAGCAATTGCAGCGCCATCGCTTGAAATTGGTCTTGTTCAATGTCGATGCCGACACCTTGTTGCAAGGCGGCGAAGGCTTGGCGGCCGTGCCGGATAAACGGGACAGGTTTCGTCAGGCCGTCGAACAAACGCTGGCATATGCCGAAGTATTGCGACCCGAGGTGATCAATGTGCTGCCGGGGCGCTGCCTCGACGGCGAGCGCCTGGACGAATATATGGCGACTTTCAAAGACAATTTACGCTATGCCGCCGACGCTTTTGCCGCCATCGGCATCAAGACCGTGTTCGAGGCGGTCAACACCGTGGATATGCCCGGCTTCGTCATTCATAACGGCCGGCAAATGCTCGATATATTGGCCGAATTGCGGCATCCGAACCTGGCGCTGCAATACGACCTTTATCATATGTGGATGATGGGAGAGGACTGCGGCGATTTCCTGCGCCGACATTCCGAGAAAATCGGCCACATCCAATTTGCCGATTGTCCGGGGCGCGGCCAACCGGGTACCGGCGACGGCGATTTCGAACAAGTCTTCAGCATCATTGCAGCATACTGTTACCAAGGCTGGACCGGCGCCGAATATCGCCCCATCGGAAAAACCGCAGAAAGCTTAGGCTGGTTTAGCGCTTACCGCGACGGCGCGTTATAATCGTCACATTATCACTCCGGCAATACAGACCATGAGTACTATCGAATACACCCTGCATCATGCCAGCCTGGTCGTCTCCGACACGGAAAAATCGTTACATTTTTATCGCGACGTGCTGGGCATGCAACAAACCGCCCGCCCCAAACTACCCTTTCCCGGCGCCTGGTTGAAAATCGGCGAGCAACAAATTCATCTGCTGGAACTGGACAATCCCGATCCGACCACCGGCCGCCCGGCCCATGGCGGACGCGACCGTCATGTCGCTTTAACCGTCAAAGACCTGACTCCCGTTAAAGAGGCGCTTGACAAAGCCGATGTCACTTATACGTTGAGCATTTCCGGCCGGCAGGCTTTGTTTTGCCGCGACCCGGACGGCAACGCAATCGAAGTGATCGCCGAGGCCGAACTGGCTAATATGCCGGGCAACTGATCCTTCGTACCCAAAAGCCTCTTTCTTTCATGCGACGGTTTCGGGTTGATAAAGCTCAACCCGATTCCTGCCGTTTTCCTTGGCGCAATAAAGCGCACGGTCGGCGTGGTTAATGAGTTGTTCGTAATCCGGATGGCGGTCGAAAATCGCCACGCCCAAGCTGATCGTGATAGGCTCGTTGATGACCGGCATATCGCTGAAGGAGTTTCGCTCCACTTTCCTTCTCAGGTTTTCGGCGATGGTGAGACAATTGGCCGCATCGGTATTGTTGACGATGACCAGAAACTCCTCGCCGCCATAACGGAAAATATAGTCGTAGGCTCGCAGCGATCCCGATAACAGATTCGCCGTTTGGCTCAGCACTGTGTCGCCGACGCCGTGGCCATAGCGATCATTGATCCGTTTAAAATGGTCGATATCGATCATGATCACTCCCAACTGGCTATCATGTTCGAGACAATAACGGATTTCGTGCTGAATGATATTCGGCAAATAACGCCGGGTGAACAACCGGGTTAAGGTATCCTTATTGTTTTCCAACGAAACGATTTCGCGGGCGACCCGCTCCAGCAACCAGTCGGCTCCCGAGATCAAATTATTCATGCGTTCGATTTCATCGGCCAGTGCCTTCCAGTTTCCCTGCTTGCTTAACCTAATGACCGATTCCAGCTTTACGTCTATTTCATCGAGCTTACTTTGAAAATTCACCACTTCGCTTTGGTTATAAAAAAGCAAACTGGCGCGATGATCCACCCATAACCCGAATTTCGATTGGCGTAGCGGGACAATATGACGATGCTTCACGTGAGAGTAAGGATGATAAAGCAATGTGATGATTTCCCGGAACCAGTGCAACAGATTGGCGCGCGATTGTTCGAATTCTATCGCCAGATTATGGCTGATGTAATAATGGCGTAAATTCTGTTCGATTTTTTCCTGCTTGATGGACTTATTCAGATAAACATCATTAAACACCATCACTGCCAGATCGATCGCGCGCTGCATAAAATTCAGCAAATTTATGCTGCAACGCTCATCCGTTTCTTGCTGATGCACGATAGTAAAAAGCGCTTGTTTCAGATGATCGACGGCGAAATTAACGAATTGCATCGGAATTTTTACCCGGGCATGCAGTTCGCCGACGGTGCGTTGGCGTTCAAAATAAGGCATGAATTCATGATTAGCCTCGAACTCGAAGAGTGACAACAACCAATTGCGCAGCGATTTTTTCAGCCGCGATTCGACCAACTCGGTGGTCAAAAAAAGTTCACTGCCCTTCGTCTGCGTCAAGGTCTGATAAAACCCATTGACGATTTGCTGATCATGGCTGGCCAGCAGAAAACTAACATCCCTCATAAGCGGCAGATTCCGTTTATGATAGATTTCCGCATGTATCTCTTGGAACAGCGTATTATTACTCATATTAGGAACCCCCACCGCCAGCTCAACTTGTAAGAATCTGATTACATTTTAATCTTCAATGATCCTTTTTTCCAGTCAAGCCTGCCGTCGCCTTTTCATCCATTTGCGCAGGGATGACCGCCTTCCCTGGCGGCCGTTCATTGCAACGGCTTATTGCGCGACGAATTGCAGTGAAGTCAGTACCGTCGATTTGTTGGTCGACTCGTTATACATCTTCTTGAAATCGTTCACTTCCGCCGAAGGATCTTCGAACAAGTCGCGGGCGAAGCCGAAAGCCAGGGTTTGGTAAACCAGTTCGGCTTGCACGGTATAGCTTCCCGCTGGCAAATCAGCAATGCGATAACTGATGCGGTCGCTGCCGCCGATGAAGTTGTTGTCGTCGAAAGCCGTACCGGCCACCGCGACATCGTCCGGCGCCGTCGCCTTGTTGAAGCCGGCCGGCAACAGGCGATTGTCCTTCAGATAGCTCATGCCGCGCAACAAGGTGTAGGTAACCTCGTTGTTGTTGTCGCCCATGATCGCTTCATAGACCTGCACCTGATCAGGAGACGTGATCAGATCGTAATGCGGTTCGAAGGCTGTCGCATCGACATCGGCATCGACGCCTTGCACGCTGCCGTCGGCATTGACCTTGCCGGATTCGAACACGATAGTGTTTTGCGCATCGGTCACGGTGACATGCACGATCGCACGGCGCGACGGATAGGCGCTAGGCAATTTATGCCCGGTCTGGCTGTTGATCTGCAACGTGAAATCCAATTGCCCTGCATTCAACGACTGGCTGACCAGTTCGATGTTGGCAGAGCTTTGCAGCATCACTTCGGTCGCTGCCAGGATGTCGGTGAAGTTGTTCGACGGTACGCCCAGTTGTTGTTTGTTGTCGTTCAACATATTCAGCATCAGCTTGTTAGCGCCGACAAATTCGTGAATCGCGAAGTTATCGCGTCCGGACAGCCACATCGGCCGGTTGGAAATCGGTACGCCGTTGGCGCGTGCCATATGGCATTGCTGACAGCTTTGCGTGCCGGCGTAGTCGCTGTGCAGCCATTCCGAATACGGCATTTGTTCCGGGAATTCCGATTCCGGCGTCGAGCTCAGCACGTTACCGAATTCATCGACATAAGGCGTTTTCAGGTTATGACAGGTCGAACACAATTCCGATTCCTGGGTATGAATGCTGTACATCGGCGTATAACCGGTGTTCATGATCATCGGGTTCGGGAACAGGTTGTCATAAGGGCCGTAGATTTCCTTGTTGTTACCGATTTCGTAATGGCCGGTGAAACCGTCCAGAGTGCCCAGGGTCGGTGCGTCCTGAATCTGGTGGCACAGCGTACAGCTGACGCCGTTCATCGCCTCGTCGTGGCGCGGATGGTTGGCGTCCAGGAAACCGTTATCCAGCACGACGATCGTTTCGTTATTGCTTTTCGCTTCGAAATTCGCCATTGGCGCATGGCAACGGGTACATTTGTCGTTGATGACATCGGCCAGTTGCGGATTGCGGTTCAGCTCCGTGCGCACTTTCGCCTTCCAGAACGGATCGCGGGCGGAATTGGCCATCATCGTCGCCGACCAGTCGGTTTCGATCGAGACATCCTGGCCCTGATTATCGCTCAAACCGTTATGGCACATCGTGCAGTTGTCGGAACCCAAGAAATGCTCGCTAGTGAAACTCGCATTACCGCTCGGCTGCGGCGGTAATTGAAAAGTCAGGTTGGCGTCCGCCAGCGTCGTCACGCTGAAGATATCGCTGACGCCGCCGATGGTCAGCATCGTATTGGTCGTGGTTTGATAGCCCGAAGATGAGGTTTGTCTAACGGTGACTTGGTCGCCATTATTAACACTGCCATTGGTTGACATATAGGCGCCGCCATTGACCGCGTATTCACCGCCGCTGATGCTGATACTGGCCGCGCTATTGATACCGCCGACCATGATGGTATTAGACTCGACCAGGGTATTCAATTCCACATCCGTCTGATCGATGAAACTGAAGGCATCAGGCGTGGTATCGCTGGTGTCGGCCAAGGTTGTCACACTGAAGGTATCGCTGACACCGCCGATGGCCAGTGTGGCATGGGTCGTGGTTGAATAATTCGCCGAGGAAGCCTGACGCACGACAACTTGGTCCCCGTTGTTCACGCTACTACTGGTCGAAGTATAAGCGCCGCCGTTAACCGCGTATTCGCCGCCGTCGATGCTGATAGTGGTTGCTGTATTGATGCCGCCGACGGTGATCGTGTTGGACTCGATAGTCGTGCTCAATGCTACGTCAGTTTGATCGATGAAGCTGAAGGCATCGGGCGTGTTATCGCTGGTGTCGGCCAAGGTTGTCACACTGAAGGTATCGCTGACACCGCCGATAGCCAGGGTGGCATGGGTCGTGGTTGCATAATTCGCCGAGGAAGCCTGACGCACGACAACCTGGTCGCCGTTGTTCACGCTACTACTGGTCGAAGTATAAGCGCCGCCGTTGATTGCGTATTCGCCGCCGTCGATGCTGATAGTGGTTGCCGCATTGATACCGCCGACAGTGATCGCGTTGGACTCGACCAAGGTATTCAATGCAACATCGCTTTGATCGATAAAACTAAATGTATCAGGAGTGGTGTCGGTGCTATTCGCTAGCGTCGTCACGTCGAAACTGTCGCTGACGCCATTCAAATCCAAGACGGCATGCGTTGTCGTCGAATATTGACCGGAAGAAGTCTGGCGAACGGAGATGCTGTCGCCATTATTGACTTTACTTGAAGCGCTGGTAAACGCACCGCCATTGATCGAATATTCGCCACCGCTGATCGCGACCGATATCGAGGTATTAATACCGCTGACGGTGATGGTATTGGCGTCGATCAGCGTCGACAAGGGCACATCGGTCTGGTCGACAAATTGAAAGGCGTCGGGCGTTTTGTCCCAACGCATGCCGTTTCTGCCGGCCCAGGCCGACGACTGGTAAGAGAGGGCTGTGGCCCCAATCAGAATGAGATGAAATAACTTCTGCCGCCAAGCATACATGTTTTTCTCCTGTTGTTATAATTTTTCCAAAGCCAGGAGAAAAGCAAAGACCATACCGTAATTAAGGACTATTAGCGTTTAAACTAATTCGAATTTCCATAAACCTTACCTTCTTCCCACAAGGCAATGTTTTTATTAGCGTTACCAATCAAACACTTAAGTTATGGCGACCAATCAAAACATCCCTTTTAATGATGCTTTAAGGATTGGCCGATAGCATTAAACATTCGAATGAAAGAAAACTATGTCATTTAATAATCCTCCAAACCTTTAAATAACATAGTTCAATTATAGATAATCCAGCAACAAGCCGATAAACACAGTCAAGCCGAACCAATTGCTGTTCAGAAAAGCTTTAAAACAATCGGCCTTGACCCGGTGAAAGATTAATTTTTGCTGATAAACGAACAAACCGGCGCCGCCCAGCAAACCGGCATAATAAAACCCGCCTAAGTCTCGCATTTGTCCGACCCAAACCAGTAAACCGAGAATAATCAGCTGCAGAATTGCCATGATTTCCCGTTCACGGTCGCCAAACAAAATGGCCGTCGATTTAACACCAATCTTCAAATCATCATCCTTATCGACCATGGCATACATCGTATCGTAAACCAACGCCCACAACATCACCGCCAAATACAACACCCAGGCGACCACTGGAATACTATTAGTCTGGGCGGCGAAGGCCATCGGTATCGCAAAACCGAAGGCCATGCCCAGATAGGCCTGCGGCAGATGAGTATAACGTTTCATGAACGGATAACTCGCGGCCAAAAATGCCGCGACAAAGGACAGCATGATCGTGTAAAGATTGAGTAGCAACACCAGGCCAAAAGAAAGCAGACACAGGACCACGAACAAGACCAACGCTTCCTTGGCCGTAACCTTGCCCGCGGCGATCGGCCGTAATTTCGTCCTTTCGACATGCGGATCGATCTTGCGGTCGGCATAATCGTTGATCACGCAACCTGCCGCCCGCATCGATATGACGCCGACACAAAAGACCACCAACACCAATGGGTCGGGACGTCCGTCACCGGCCAGCCATAACGCCCACAGCGCCGGCCATAACAGTATCAGGGTACCGATCGGCCTGTCGAAACGGCACAATAACCAATACTGCCTAGCCCTGTCCTGCAACCATGCCTTATCCATTGCGCTCTCCCCTGATGGTCTTGATGATCGATGTGGTGGAATGGCCCTCGATAAAGGAGAGAATCTTGACTTCGCCGCCGTTG
Organism: Methylomarinum vadi; assembly: GCF_000733935.1. Taxonomy (NCBI): domain Bacteria; kingdom Pseudomonadati; phylum Pseudomonadota; class Gammaproteobacteria; order Methylococcales; family Methylococcaceae; genus Methylomarinum; species Methylomarinum vadi. The sequence goes on along the minus strand of NZ_JPON01000001.1, from coordinate 3,244,113 downwards.
GCCAGCACGCTTTCGTGGCCGGCGATTTGGGTAATATCGCTGTAGTCCCCTCCCTTGACCAGGATGTCGGGCAGCAATTGGTCGATCAACTCCTTGGGCGTGTCGCTGTCGAACGAAACCACCCAGTCGACGCATTCCAACGCAGCCAACATCTCCATGCGCTGTTCCAGCTTGTTGACCGGCCGTTCAGGCCCTTTCAGCCTTCTCACCGAATCGTCGCTGTTAACCAAGACCACCAGGCGATCGCCTAAAGCCCGGGCTTGTTGCAAATAACGCACATGACCGGGGTGCAGAATATCGAAACAACCGTTGGTCAACACGATTTTCTCGCCCTCGTCGTGGGCTTCTTGCATCGCCTCCTGCAATTCCGCCACCGATACGACGCCGCGATGATGCGCGCGTTGTCCCTGCAGAGCATACTGCAATTCCTCGGTATTGACCGTCGCGGTCCCCATTTTGCCGACCACGATGCCGGCTCCGATATTAGCCAGCATCGTCGCGTCGGGCAATGACTGTTTTGCCGCCAAACTGGCCGCCAACACCGAAATCACGGTATCGCCTGCGCCGGTCACATCGAACACCTCGCGGGCGTGGGTCGGCAAATGCAAAGGTTCCTGCTCCCGCTGCAGCAAGGTCATGCCTTGCTCGCCACGGGTTATCAATAAGCCTTCGAGATTGAGCTCCGCCAATAGATTCATTCCTCGTTCGACCAACTGCGCCTCGTCGTCGCAGCGGCCGACCACCGCCTCGAATTCGCTCAGATTAGGGGTAATGAGTGTCGCATCCCGGTAAATGGAAAAATCGCTGCCTTTCGGATCGATCAACACCAGCTTCTTCATCATCCGGGCCAATTTGATGAATTGTTCGACCTTGTTCAACGTACCCTTGCCGTAGTCCGACAGGACAACCACCTGCGCCATAGTTAACTCGGCATGGCATTGGTGTAACAAACGATCGCTATCGACCCGATGAAAGCCGTCTTCGAAATCCAGCCGGATCAATTGTTGGTGCCGGCTCATGACCCGCAATTTGGTGATGGTCGGATAATCCGCCACCTGCTCGAATAAACACAGTACTCCCGCCTGCTTCAGTATCTGCTGTAACGACTGCGCCGCCTCATCGGCGCCGGCAAAGCCCATCAACGACACCTTCGCCCCCAAGGCCGCAATATTCAGCGCCACGTTACCAGCGCCGCCGGGCCGTTGTTCGTCTTGATTGACATGCACCACCGGCACCGGTGCTTCGGGAGAGATACGCGAAGTTGCGCCGTGCCAGTAGCGATCCAGCATCAGATCGCCGACCACCAACACGCGCGCAGTGGAATAATTGGGTAATTGCATAGCTTTGAACGCAGTTCTTAAGACAAAATGTTATTATAACGTTTTATCCTGATAATGAAGCGTGCAAACGATGAGCGTAAAAATTTATCATAATCCCCGTTGCAGCAAATCGCGAGAAACCCTGCAATTACTAAAAAATCAAGGCATCGAGCCGGAAATCATCGAATATTTAAAAACCCCGCCGACCGCCGAAGAATTGAACGACATTCTGCACAAACTGGACATGCAACCGCGCGAGCTGATGCGCAAAAAGGAAAAGGAATACAAGGAAACCGGGATGGATAACGAAAACCTGAGCCGCGAGGAATTAATCGACGGCATGATCAATACTCCGAAATTAATCGAACGCCCCATTGTGTTGGCCAACGATAAAGCCGCGGTCGGCCGTCCTCCGGAAAATGTCCTAGCGATACTTTAAGCTCATGGTCAAGATATTGGTTCTGTACTACAGCCGCAACGGCAGCACCGAAGCGATGGCCCGCCAGATTGCCCGCGGTATCGAGGCTGTCCCCGACAACGAAGCGGTGCTGCGCACCGTTCCCGCCGTTTCCACGGTTTGCGAGAAAACCGCCGCCGACATTCCCGAACAAGGCGCGCCGTATGCGACACTGGACGACCTGAAGCAGTGCGCCGGGCTGGCGCTGGGAAGTCCGGCTTATTTCGGCAACATTGCCTCACCGTTGAAATACTTCCTTGAAAGCACCACCGAACTCTGGTTTTCCGCCGCCCTGTCCGGCAAACCGGCTGCGGTGTTTACCTCTAGCGGCAGCCTTCATGGCGGCCAGGAAAGCACCCTCTTAGCCATGATGCAATCGCTCATTCATCACGGTATGATGATCGTCAGCGTACCCTGCAATGAAATCGCCCTGAAAGAAACTAAAACCGGCGGAACGCCTTATGGGCCCAGTCACGTCGCCGACGACCATAGCGGCATAAGCGAACACGAAAGAGCGATCTGCCATGCCCTAGGGAAACGGCTTGCCACGACCGCCCTCAAATTGTCGAAATGAAGCGAATCTATTATTATTACGCGGCCCTGGCCGGTTTTTTCGGTTTGTTCGCCTTGCTAATGGCCTGGAACACGGTGCTGATGCCATCCACTCGTTTTCCCGTGGCGATGGTGCTGTTGGTCTCCGTCACGCCCTTATTGTTGCCTTTCCGTGGCTTGCTGCACGGCAATTTGAAAAGTTGCACATGGATGAGTTACGTCAGTTTGATCTATTTTGTCCACGGTGTCGCCGAAGCTTATGCCAACCCGGTCGAACGTTATTACGCCCTGGCCGAGATAGGCCTAAGCCTGCTGCTTTGTTTCGGCGCCGGATTGTATGTCTACAAAGCCGATAACAACTGAATCCCATGGCGGAACAGCTACCCTTACAGTTTGAATTTCAAAGCGACCAAAGTTTTGCCAGTTTTTATGCCGGTAATAACCAAGAAGTTCTAAACCACTTGCACGACTTCATCGAGGTCGGCACGGAACAACAAATTTATCTTTGGGGTGATGCGGGACAAGGCAAAACACATTTATTGCAAGCCTGCTGCCATTGCGCCAGGCAACATGATAAGAGTGTTTTTTACTTGAGTTTTAATGGTGCGGATCTACCCGATCCCGCCCTGCTGGAAGGTCTGGAAACATTGGATATCGTCTGTCTGGATAACATCGAACAGATCGCCGGACAAAAAGACTGGGAACAGGCGTTGTTCAATTTCTACAACCGCCACCGCGACCATGATAAGCAATTGTTGCTATCTGCCGACTGCCCACCCAAATACCTGCCTTTTCAGTTACCCGACCTAAAAACGCGCATGAGCTGGGGCCTGACGTTAAAACTTCAAGCCATGAACGATGAACAACTTGTCAAGGCGCTCAGCCATAAGGCGAAATACATGGGATTCGACATTGCCGAAAATGTGGGCGCTTTCCTGCTTTCCCATTATGCCCGCGATTTGCCGGCTTTATGGCTATTACTGAAAAAAATCGATCACGCCACGCTGGCGGCCAAACGCAAACTGACCATTCCGTTTTTGAAACAAATCATGGCCCATTTCGATGAGCGATAACGTTTTAATCGTCGGCGCCGGCGCCATCGGCGCATTTTATGGCGCTTTGTTGGCGAAAGCCGGCGCCGACGTCTCGGTGGTCTGCCGCTCCGACTATGACATCGTCAAACAGCGTGGTTTCAATATCGTGAGTAGCGACTTGGGTAACTGGACTTTCAAGCCGGCACAAGTTGTCAAATCGGCAAGGGAATATCAAGGCTCGGCTGATTATGTCATTCTCTGCACAAAAATGACCACCCCTAACCGGGCCGCATTAATCAAAGACGCTGTCGGACCGGAGACGGTTATCGTCTTCATCCAGAATGGCGTTGAGACCGAGCAGGAATTACAGAACGCCTTTCCCGATAACGAAGTCGTCAGCGGCTTGGCCTTTATTTGCTGCAATCGTCTGCAAGCGGGAGAGATTACGCACCTGGCTTACGGCAAACTTTCCTTGGGCAATTTGCCTTCCGGAGTCAGCTGCAAAACGCGACATCTGGCCGATTTATTTCGACAAGGCGGCATAGAATGCGTGACATTGGAAGATATCGTCACAGGCCGCTGGGTTAAATGCGTCTGGAATGCGCCTTTTAATCCGTTATCGGTGTTATCGGGCGGTTTGGCCACGCTGGATATTTTGCGCACCCAAGAGGATTTCGTTCGCAGCATCATGCAGGAAGTCTGCTCAATCGCGGCCGCCTGTAACCATCCGCTTCCCGCTGACATCGTCGAGCAGAATATTCAAAAAACCTTTACGATGCCGCCTTATAAAACCAGTATGTTGCTGGATTATGAAAAAGGGCAAACCATGGAAACCGAAGCGATTCTTGGCAATGCGGTGCGTGCGGCCGCTCGCGAAGGCACTTCCTGCCCAAACTTGAACGCGCTTTACGCGATGATGAAATTGCGTGAACTACAATTGCAACAAGCCAAACGGCATCGAAAGAATTAGAAACAGTCACTACTGTTTAAATTCGCCAACGTCAACCTCTTGGCATTTATCCACCCTCCTCGGTTCTTCATCAAAATTTGCCATTTGCCGGCATAAAGCAAACTCTTTACAGGATTTATTCTGTTTTTTCAAATTTTTAAGTTACAATAGGAAATTTTTTAAAGCTGCTACAAAGCAGTTTTAAAAACGGTAAATATTCGCTGCATTAATCGGCATTCGCGCCAGATTAACCATAAGGTTTATGAATCCGGTACTATCAACCCTTGCCTGAAAGCCGGGGTATTAATCGTTTTTTATGTCCATTTTTAGAGTACAAACATGACAGATCTATCGCTTTACAGAAACATCGGTATATTCGCGCACGTGGATGCCGGTAAAACCACTACGACGGAACGTATCCTTAAACTAACCGGTAAAATTCATAAAACAGGTGAGGTTCATGACGGTGAAGCAACAACCGATTTCATGGAACAGGAAGCGGAGCGCGGCATCACCATTCAATCCGCCGCCACTTCTTGCCAATGGAACGGCCACCGCCTGAACATTATCGACACCCCGGGGCACGTTGACTTCACTATTGAAGTGTATCGTTCATTGAAAGTTTTGGACGGTGGTATCGGTGTATTCTGCGGTTCCGGCGGCGTTGAGCCTCAATCGGAAACCAACTGGCGCTATGCGAACGACTCCGAAGTTTCCCGCGTGATCTTCGTTAACAAACTGGACCGTATCGGCGCCGATTTCTACCGCGTCGTCAAACAAATAGAAGATGTTCTAGGCGCACATCCATTAGTCATGGTTTTACCTATCGGCATCGAAGACCAGTTCAAAGGTGTTGTCGACCTGCTTTCTCGCAAAGCCTATGTCTGGGACGACTCTGGCCTGCCGGAAAATTACGAAATTCAAGACGTGCCTGCCGACATGGCTGACCAGGTCGAAGAATGGCGTGAAAAACTGCTCGAAACCGCCGTAGAGCAAGACGACGATTTGATGGAAGCGTACTTGGAAGGCCAAGAACCATCAGTAGAAGACATTAAACGTTGCATCCGCAAAGGAACGATCGACCTGGCCTTCTTCCCGACTTATTGTGGCTCGGCCTTCAAAAACAAAGGGATTCAACTGGTACTGGACGCCGTTACCGACTTCCTGCCGAACCCGACCGAAGTCAAACCGCAACCGGAAACCGACGAGGAAGGCAACGAAACCGGCAATTTTGCGATCGTCGACCCTAACAAACCATTGCGCGCACTGGCGTTCAAGATCATGGACGACCGCTTTGGCGCCCTGACCTTCATCCGCATTTACTCAGGCCGCATGAACAAAGGTGACACCGTACTGAACACTTTTACCGGCAAAACCGAGCGTATCGGCCGCATCGTGGAAATGCACGCCAACGATCGCATCGAACTCGAGGGCGCTCAAGCCGGCGACATCGTCGCGGTCATCGGCATGAAAAACGTGCAAACAGGACACACCTTGTGTGATCCGAAATCACCGGCCACACTGGAACCAATGGTATTCCCCGACCCGGTTATCTCGATCGCCGTCGCCCCGAAAGACAAAGGCGGTTCCGAAAAACTGGGTATTGCGATTGGTAAAATGGTACAGGAAGACCCGTCTTTCCGCGTTGAAACCGATGAAGACAGCGGCGAAACCATCCTGAAAGGCATGGGTGAGCTGCACCTGGATATCAAAATCGACATCCTGAAACGGACTTACGGTATTGACGTTGAGGTGGGTAAACCTCAGGTTGCTTATCGAGAGACCATCACACAACGCATCGAAGACAGCTATACGCACAAGAAACAATCAGGCGGTTCCGGTCAATACGCGAAAATCGATTACATCATCGAGCCGGGCGAGCCAGGCAGCGGCTTCCAGTTTGAATCTACTGTAACCGGCGGTAACGTGCCGCGCGAATACTGGCCTGCGGTTGAAAAAGGTTTTGAGCTTAGCCTGGATAAAGGCGTATTGGCGGGCTTCCCATGCCTGGACTTCAAAGTTAACTTGTTCGACGGCGCCTTCCATGCCGTTGACTCGTCAGCAATCGCGTTCGAAATCGCCGCAAAAGCAGCTTATCGTCAATCGATCCCCAAAGCCGGCCCTCAATTGCTGGAGCCCATCATGAAAGTCGACGTCTTCACCCCGGAAGACCATGTCGGCGATGTGATCGGCGACTTGAACCGTCGCCGCGGCATGATCAAATCGCAAGAAGCCGGTCCAACAGGCGTTCGCATCAAAGCCGATGCACCTTTAAGCGAAATGTTCGGTTATATCGGCGACTTACGTACGATGACCTCCGGTCGCGGCCAGTTCTCGATGGAATTCTCTCATTACTTGCCATGCCCTAAAAACGTGGCCGAAGAAGTAATTAAGGAAACCCAGGAACGCAACAAAAACAAGTAATCGGATTACGAGGCCTGAGTCATCGGGCCTTTCTTTCGGACATAAAAAAAGCCCGCTTACTTAAGGTAAGCGGGCTTTTTTTTGCGACCCCTAATTATTTGTCGTAATTAGCGCCGGCAAAATCCCAATTCACCAAGGCCCAGAAAGCTTCCAGGTATTTTGGTCGCGCATTACGATAATCGATGTAATAAGCATGCTCCCAAACGTCGCAGGTCAAAATGGGTGTTTTGCCGTCGGTCAAAGGACAAGCGGCATTACTAGTACTAACCAACTCCAAACCACCATCGGCATTTTTCACCAACCATGCCCAACCGGAACCGAAAGTAGTCACCGCACACTTGGTAAATTCTTCTTTAAATTGCTCGAAAGAACCGAATGTTCTGTTGATCGCGTTCGCTAAACCACCAGCGGGCTCTCCTCCACCATTAGGCGACAGACTGTTCCAATAAAATGTGTGATTCCATACCTGCGCCGCATTGTTGAATACACCCCCGGAAGATTTCATGATGATTTCTTCCAAGGACAGGCCATCAAACTCCGTACCTGGCACCAGATTATTCAGATTAGTCACATAAGTTTGGTGATGCTTACCGTAATGATACTCGATGGTTTCCTCGGATATATGAGGAGCTAGCGCATCGTTTGCGTATGGTAATGCAGGTAATTCAAAAGCCATTATTATTCTCCAAAACAAAAAACAAAATGAAAGCTATCAACTAAAACCCAGTATTATAATAAAGAATTGTCACTTTAGCATGCCAAATCCGTAATGCCTAGCTCTTTAGCCTTCAGCATTTATTTATTAAAATATAAGAATCCTTTAATCCACAACAATCCAATAAATCACTTATGCCGTTAGAAATTGAACACAAATTCCTGCTAGCCAATGACGAGTGGCGCCAGCATATTAAAAAGAGCGTTTACTACAAGCAAGGATATTTAAGCAGCACTAAGCAGAACTCCATCCGCATCAGAATATCCGACACTCATGCCTGGATAAACATTAAAAGCGCAGTTATTGGAACACATCGACTGGAGTACGAATACGAAATCCCATTATCAGAAGCAAACGAAATCTTAGAGCAACTTTGCCATAAGCCGCTAATTGAGAAAAAACGACATTTTGTTGCCCAGGATAAACACACTTGGGAAATAGACGAATTTCTAGGCGCCAACCAAGGACTAGTTGTTGCAGAAATCGAGTTATCGTCTTTAGACGAGGAGTTTCACAAGCCTTCTTGGCTAGGCAAGGAAGTCACCCATGATTTGCGCTATTACAACAACAATTTATGCAAATTCCCTTACCGTGACTGGCCTATAAAAGATTAATTTTAAATACATATTGAAATATAGTTCGTTTTACTCTATATTTCCTGTATGAATAAAACCACTGTTGTTGCTTTTTTGCTACTTTTTAACTCAGGCATTGTCGCAGCCTCCCCATTGTCCGACTCAATCAGCCGGATTGAATCCGATTGGGCGATAAGCTACTACCTAAAAACGCCTGAACAGCAAAAGACCGATTACCCCTTACTCTTACAAAGGGCTCGCACAGTGGGCCAACGCTATCCTCATGCCGCCGAACCCAGAATTTGGCAAGCCATTCTCTTGTCGGCAAATGCGGAATTTGAGCCAGCCTTAACAGCCCTGAAGTCCTTAGACGCCGCAAAAAGCCTTTTGGAAGACGCCATAAAGACTCAACCGGATGCACTTGAAGGAGCCGCCTACGTCACTTTAGGCACGCTTTATTACATGGTGCCGGGATGGCCTATTTCATTTGGAGACAAAGACAAAGCGGAACAATTATTAAAAAAGGCATTATCAATAAATCCCAATGGTATCGACGCAAATTATTTTTATGGCGATTATTTACTTTCACAAGATAAATTTTCCGACGCGGTAAAATATTTTACCGCCGCAATAAAAGCCCCTACCCGCAAAGAACAAATGCTAGCCGATTTACAGCTACAAAAAAACGCCAGCATGGCGCTTGCAAAAGCCCAACACAATATGAATGAAGGCAAGAGCAAGTTTCTATCGTTATTTTCGACGCACAATTACTAAACAACACTACAGTTTAATCGTTACTATTGCATTAAACTTCTTGCAATAAGTATTCAACGCTTTTCTAGCAACACCGTAAAAACAATAAGCCGCTTCATGCTATAACGGTTATTTTTTAATGCCTCGGTTTCTGCTAATATATCGCGAATAATTCCTTATTAACTATCGGATGAAACCATGACCTTTGTAGTCACAGAAAATTGTATCAAATGTAAATTTACCGATTGCGTCGATGTATGCCCGGTCGACTGTTTTCACGAAGGGCCGAATTTTTTAGTGATTGATCCGGATGAATGTATCGATTGCACCCTATGCGAACCAGAGTGTCCGGCAAATGCAATATTCGCCGAAGATGAACTTCCTGAAGGGCAGGAGATGTTTATTGAACTAAACGCAGAATTGGCCAAAACATGGCCGAGCATTACCGAAGTAAAGGACGCATTACCGGATGCCGACGAGTGGAACGGAAAACCCGACAAAGCCGAGTTACTCGAACGATAAGCCCGCCGCCTTTCTTCCTCATGTATCCGGCCGACTTAGCTTGTGGCCGGATATGCAAGCCTCCCCCACAATCAAACTAGTACTAGAATACGCTCCGCTCTATACGTTTGCTCATCCATCATATAGCCTTTAGTCCGCCGCCAAAAAATCACCCCCAGCTCATGTTAGCTTAATGGCGGCCGTAAACTAAAATTTTATTGTCGCCCCGACCTCATCCTAAACCGTACTATATTCTAGGCAAAAAAAAGCCGGCTTACGCCGGCTTTTGCTTATTCTTCCTCGGAGACATCCTGACTCTCGGGTCGGTCTACCAACTCAACATAAGCCATCGGAGCATCATCTCCGGGCCTGTAGCCACATTTTATAATTCGTAGATAACCACCGGGTCTTTGTTGATAACGCGGCCCCAGCTCATTGAAAAGCTTGGACACAACTTCGCGATCACGTAATTTCGCGAATGCTTGACGCCTCTTAGCGACGCTATCCACTTTTGACATTGTAATCAAAGGTTCAGCGACTTTCCGCAATTCTTTAGCCTTAGGCAAAGTGGTCTTTATCAACTCATGCCTGATCAAAGAACCTGCCATATTGCTAAACATAGCTTTCCGATGACTACTATTTCTATTTAACTGTCTTCCAGATTTACGATGTCTCATTTCTACAACGACCTTATATTAGTTTACATTCCAGCTTGGGATTGATCCAGATTTTCGGGCGGCCAATTTTCAAGACGCATACCCAATGATAAACCTTTTATTGCAAGTATATCTTTAATCTCTGTTAAGGATTTTTTACCCAAATTTGGAGTTTTTAATAACTCAACTTCTGTCCGCTGAATCAAATCACCAATATAGAATATATTTTCAGCTTTCAAGCAATTTGCCGATCTAACAGTCAGTTCCAGATCATCAACTGGACGCAACAAGATAGGATCGAATTCCGGCTCCGGCTCTGTCGGCTCTTCCACCACCTGCTCTTTGACCTTTTCAAAGTCTACAAAAACAGATAACTGATCATGCAATATCGTGGCAGCGAGCTTAATAGTCTCTTCCGGATCGACGGTTCCATTAGTTTCCAACTCAACGATCAACTTATCAAGATTAGTACGTTGTTCAACACGAGTACTTTCCACATGATAAGCCACCTTGGTCACCGGGCTAAAAGAAGCATCCACCATCAAAGACCCGATTGGAATGTTCTCCATGTTTTCTTTTCTGGCATGAGCCGGAACATAACCACGACCACGCTCTATCTTCAGGTTAATATTAATGCTTCCTTCCTGAGTTAGATTAGCGATCACAAGATCAGAATTCACGATCTCAACGTCGTGAGGTAATTTGATATCACCTGCCTTGACAGGACCTGGACCACTTTTTGTCAGAGTTAATGTGACTTCATCTTTGGAATGCAGGATTACAGCAAGCTTCTTCAAATTGAGCAGGATATCGATCACATCCTCATGCACACCCTCGATGGTAGTGTACTCGTGCAAGACGCCTTCTATCTCAACTTCTGTAACTGCACACCCTGGAATAGAAGACAATAAAACTCGTCTTAATGCGTTTCCCAATGAATGCCCGAATCCTCGTTCTAAGGGTTCGATAACAATTCGCGAATGGTTTGCCGTCTGACTTACAACCTCAACTAATTGAGGTCTTAACAAGCCAGCAATTGAATTCTGCATAATATAAATCTCAGAATAGTTATTTAGAATAAAGCTCTACAACCAGCTGCTCATTTATTTCACTACCTAAATCGGCACGATCAGGCAATGATTTGAAGGTTCCACTCATTTCCTTAGAATTTACCTCGACCCAAACTGGAAAACCGTATTGTTCGGTCACAGTCAACGAGTCAATGATCCGCTGTTGTTTTTTTGCTTTTTCTCTAACCTTAACAACGTCACCTGGCTGCACTTGGTAAGAGGGTATATTTGTTACTTGATCATTAACCAAAATGGCTTTATGGGAAACCAATTGCCTTGCTTCCGCACGAGTTGCTGCGTAACCCATTCTGTAAACCACGTTATCCAGACGACTTTCCAGCATATTCAATAAATTTTGACCGGTTGCACCTTTTTGCTGGTCAGCCTTCTTGTAATAATTCCTGAATTGTTTTTCCAGAACTCCGTACATCCGGCGAATTCTTTGTTTTGCACGAAGCTGCAAAGCATAGTCCGAGCTTCTGGTACGCTTGGTACCATGTTGACCAGGACGTTGATCAAGCTTACACTTCCCTTCTAACGATTTGCCTCTGCTTTTGAGGAACAAATCCGTACCTTCTCTGCGACTTAGCTTACAAGTCGGACCAAGATATCTTGCCATTATAACTACTCCGAAATCTTAAACGCGGCGTTTTTTAGGTGGGCGACATCCATTGTGTGGAATAGGAGTCACGTCAACTATATTAGAAATTTTAAAACCCAGATTGTTCAAAGAACGTACAGCTGACTCTCGACCGGGACCAGGACCTTTAATCATGACGTCAAGATTTTTCATACCGTATTCCTGAGCAATTGAGCCGGCTTTTTCCGCAGCGACCTGGGCAGCAAAGGGCGTGCTTTTACGAGAGCCACGAAATCCGGAGCCGCCCGAAGTAGCCCAGGACAGAGCATTACCTTTTCTATCGGTAATGGTAATTATGGTATTATTAAAAGAAGCATGAACGTGGGCAATGCCGTCAGCGACTTCTTTTTTAATTCGTTTTTTTGCACGATTTTGAGTTGCCATTTCTTAGCCTTCCAAGAATATCTTATTTTCTAATCGGTTTACGAGGACCTTTACGAGTACGCGCATTAGTTCTGGTTCTTTGCCCTCTTAACGGTAATCCGCGACGATGACGAATACCTCGAAAACAGCCCAAATCCATCAAGCGCTTAATATTCATGGAGACTTCTCTACGAAGATCACCTTCGACAGTCATGCCAGAAATTACTTTACGGATAGACTCCAATTGGTCTTCAGATAAATCTTTAATTTTAACCGAAGGTTCAATACCAACCTCAGCGCAAATATTTTTTGCAGTTTGACGCCCAATACCATAAATTGCAGTTAAAGCTATTTCTGCATGCTTATGCTCTGCTACGTTTATTCCGGCAATACGTGCCATCTAGATACTCCTACAACGGTACTCTAAAGTTAAGCGCGAAATTATAGCATCCCACCAATTCCAGCGCAACAAAATTCAACCTTGACGCTGCTTATGCCTTCCATCTTTACAGATGACACGTACAACACCATTTCTTTTTATAACCTTACAATTTCTACAAATTTTCTTTACAGATGCGCGAACTTTCACAACAATCCCCTTGGATACAATAAACTACTTTTTCAGATTGGCCTTTTTCATCAGGCCATCATATTGTTGTGTCATCAGATGTGTTTGCATTTGGGAGATAAAATCCATCACCACAACTACAATGATCAACAACGATGTACCACCAAAATAAAAGGGCACATTCCAGTACACAATCAAAAACTCGGGTAACAAACATACCAGTGTAATATAGAACGCACCAACCAATGTTAAGCGGGTCATTACTCTATCGATATAGGCTGATGTTTGCGCACCAGGTCTTATACCAGGCAAAAACGCACCCGATTTCTTCAAATTATCTGCCGTCTCTTTTGAATTAAATACGATCGCCGTATAGAAGAAGCAGAAAAAAACGATTGCAGTCGCATAGCACAGTACATATACAGGCTGCCCTGGCGATAGGACAGTTGATATGTCTTGCAACCAACTAAATCCTTCTGCGTTGCCGAACCAACCAGCGATCGTAGCAGGAAATAGAATAATGCTGGAAGCAAAGATCGGAGGAATAACGCCAGCCATATTTAATTTCAACGGCAAAAAGCTGCTTTGGCCTGCGTACATTCTTCTGCCCTGCTGTCTTTTTGGATAATTTATGATTATCCGCCGTTGGCCGCGCTCGACAAAGACGACTAAAGCCGTGACCGCAACCGCGATTAAAAACAGCAGCACAATAAATGCACCATTCATTTCACCGGTTCTGGCCAATTCTAATGTTCCGCCAATCGCAGAAGGCAAGCCCGAAACGATACCGGCAAAAATGATCAACGAAATACCATTTCCGATTCCTCTTTCCGTTACCTGCTCACCTAACCACATTAAAAATATGGTTCCTGTAACCAACGTAATGGTAGTAACAATAATAAAGCCGACACCTGGATTGATTACAACGTTTAAACCACCTGCCGTTTGATTTTGCAAGGCAATGGAAATACCAATCGCTTGAAATGTCGCTAACACAACGGTGCCATAACGGGTATATTGGGAGATCTTGCGACGGCCCGCTTCGCCTTCCTTTTTCATCTGTTCTAAAGAGGGGATAACGACCGTCATCAACTGCATAATGATTGATGCAGAGATATAAGGCATGATCCCAAGCGCGAACAGGCTCAACCTTCTTAAGGCGCCACCAGAAAACATGTTGAACATATCCAGAATGGAACCACTCTGTTGTTCAAACATAATGGCCAACGCTTTGGGGTCAATCCCAGGCACAGGAATATGGGCCCCTACCCTATAAACAAAGAAAGCTCCAAGAACAAAAAGCAGCCTTGACTTAAGTTCTGAAAACCCGCCTATTTTATTCGCCATTTCAGCTCTTGAAGTACTCACTGCGTTATTCCTCTACTTTGCCACCGGCCGCTTCGATTGCCTGTTTCGCACCGGCTGTTACTGCCAAACCTTTAATCGTGACGGCTTTAGTCACCTCGCCGGATTTGATCACTTTTACTTTTTTTGTAAAAGTAGGGACCAGATTTGCCTCGACCAAGGCTTTCAAGTCGACCACATCAGTGTTAACCAACCCTAATTCGCTCAGTCTCAATTCAGCAGTAAGCTTTTTGATTCTAGAGGTAAAACCTACCTTAGGCAAACGGCGTTGCAAAGGCATTTGACCGCCCTCGAAACCGACTTTATGAAAACCACCGCTACGAGATTTTTGCCCTTTATGGCCTCTGCCGCATGTTTTACCAAGAGTTGAGCCTATGCCACGGCCCACTCGCTTAGACTTTTTGCGTGCTCCATAGGCAGACTGGATACTATTCAAGTACATTAAACTTCCTCAACTTTCAACATGTATGAAATTTTATTGATCATGCCACGATTCTCGGGCGTATCAATAACTTCAACAGTTTGACGAATCTTTCTCAAACCCAACCCTTTCAGGCAAGCCTGATGACTTTTTAAACGACCAATTTTACTTTTGGTCATTGTTACGCTAAGTTTTTTTCAGCCATGATTATTATCCGGTTATCTCTTCAACGGTTAATCCACGCTTAGCGGCAATTGCTTTGGGATCATGCATGCTGGCCAGCCCTTCGATGGTCGCCCGAACCACGTTAATCGGATTCTGCGTACCAACACATTTGGCCAGAACGTTATGCACACCGACCACTTCGAATACTGCCCGCATTGCGCCACCTGCGATAATCCCGGTACCTTCAGAAGCAGGTTGCATATAAACCTTTGCAGCTCCAGTGTTCGACATCACTGAATATTGTAAGGTATCGCCCTTCAAGGCGACCTTCTTCATATTTTTACGAGCTTGCTCTAAGGATTTTTGAATTGCTATAGGCACTTCACGAGCTTTGCAAACGCCATAACCTACACGACCTTCGCCATCGCCGACCACCGTCAGTGCCGTAAAACCAAAAACTCTACCGCCCTTAACTACTTTTGCTACACGTCGTACAGAAACTAATTTTTCCTGCAAGCCGTCTGTACTACCTTGAGATGGTGCTGTTGCCATTATATACCCCTAGAACTTCAATCCAGCTTCGCGTGCGGCATCCGCTAATGCTTTCACACGACCATGATATTTAAAACCTGAACGATCGAACGCAACTACCGTAACGCCCGCCTCAATCGCCTTTTGAGCAATTTTTTTGCCTACTTCAGAAGCAGCAGCGATGTTACCGGTCTTATTGTTTACCGCGCTTTTTACGTCAGCTTGTGTCGTTGCCGCACTAGC
Source organism: Methylomarinum vadi (assembly GCF_000733935.1). Lineage (NCBI taxonomy): Bacteria > Pseudomonadati > Pseudomonadota > Gammaproteobacteria > Methylococcales > Methylococcaceae > Methylomarinum > Methylomarinum vadi. The sequence continues at coordinate 3,228,812 of NZ_JPON01000001.1, read as the reverse complement.
GAGTGTTGTTTTACCGTCGGTGCTTAAAACCTGGGCATAAATATGCTGAGATGTTTTATGCACAGTCAGCCTGTTTACACCTAGCTGTTTTATTTTGCTGCGTTGTCTCAACGCACGTTTTAAACGGGATGCTCTTTTATCCATCACTTTATCCTACTTCTTCTTGGCTTCTTTTCTTGCAACATACTCATCAGCATAACGAACACCTTTGCCTTTGTAAGGCTCTGGTGGACGGAAAGCCCTGATTTCCGATGCAACCTGACCAACCTGTTGTTTATCGCTGCCCTTTACGACTAACTCTGTTTGGCTGGGAGCCTCGACGGAAATGCCTTTTGGCACTTCATAAACAACCGGGTTGGAATAGCCCAACGATAAAGTCAGTTTACTGCCTTGGACCTGTGCACGATAACCAACACCGATCAACGTTAATTTTTTTTCGAAGCCCGCGGAAACGCCTGTCACCATGTTGTTAATAGACGCCCTTGCTGTCCCTGCGTGTGCCTTGGCATTTTTTACAGCTTCATCCCACTTCACAGAAATGACGTTATCGTTAATTTCGACATTAACGCCGTCGTGAATATCGAAAGATAACTGACCCCCTTTACCTTTCACAGTCATGCTATTTCCGTTCAATTGAACGTCGACTCCTGATGGAATGGTGATCGGGGCATTTGCTACTCTAGACATTTACTCACCCTCCTTAGCAAACTGTGCAGATGACTTCACCGCCATGCCCGATTGCCCGCGCAGCGCGATCGGTCATAACCCCTTTCGATGTGGATACGATAGCAATACCTAATCCACCCAAAACTTTTGGCAGTTCATCTTTTGATTTATAAATACGCAAACCAGGTCGGCTGACGCGCTTTACTTGCTCAATCACTGGACGACCGTTGTAATATTTCAATTCAATGGTCATATCAGTGTGGCTCCCTTTTGTCTCAGTGCCGTAATCCTTAATGTAGCCTTCTTCCTTCAGCACTTTGGCGATTGCAACCTTCACCTTAGATGAAGGCAATCTCACACTTTTCTTTCCCGCAGATTGACCATTTCTGATTCTGGTCAACATATCTGCAATAGGATCTGTCATACTCATTGTCTAATTCTCCAAAAACCTCAATCAGAAATTACCAGCTGCCCTTAGTCAAACCAGGAACGTCACCACGCATGGTGGACTCTCTCAGTTTGTTACGGCTCAGCCCGAATTTTCTGTAATAACCATGAGGCCTTCCAGTCAAGTTACAACGGTTACGCATTCTTGATGCGCTGGAATCTCTTGGTAGTTTTTGCAGCTGCAATTGAGCATTTTCTTTGTCGTCAAACGAGGCATTAGGATCTCTGATAATTTCTTTCAGAGCCTTTCTTTTTGCTTCATATTTGCTGACTAATTTTGCACGCTTCGTTTCTCGTGCAATCATTGATTTTTTAGCCATTTTCTAAATCGCCCTTTAGTTCTTAAATGGAAAATTAAAAAGCTTTAACAATGCACGACCTTCTTCATCGGTCTGAGCTGTTGTTGTGATGGAAATATCCATACCACGCAAAGCGTCAATTTTGTCATAATCAATTTCAGGGAAAATGATTTGCTCCTTAACGCCCATTGAATAATTTCCACGCCCATCAAAGCTTTTAGGGCTCATTCCACGGAAATCGCGGATTCGAGGAATTGCAATATTAATCAAGCGATCCAGAAATTCATACATTCTGTCACGCCTTATTGTTACTTTACAGCCAATAGGCATATCATCGCGGATTTTAAAACCAGCAATGGATTTTCTGGCCAACGTTACAACGGGTTTTTGACCTGAAATCTTTTCCATATCGGCAAGCGCGGATTGTAAAACTTTCTTGTCCGCCACTGCGCCGCCTACTCCCATATTCAGAGTAATTTTACTCAGCTTTGGCACTTCCATAACAGACTTGTAACCAAACTGTTCTTTCAGCGCAGGAATAATTCTTTCTTTATATTCAGTTTCTAGTCTAGCCATGATCTACTCCTTACGCATCAACAACTTCATTAGTCGATTTAAAATATCTGACTTTTTTTCCATCTTCTAGAAACTTAAAGCCAACACGATCCGCCTTCTTGGTTTCCGGGTTATACAAACCAACATTTGAAATATCGATCGGCATATCTTTTTCAATGATACCGCCAGCGATACCGGCATTCGGATTACCGCGTTGATGTTTTTTAACCTGATTAATCCCTTGTACCAAAACTTTATTATTCGCTAGGATTTTTGTTACTTTGCCTTGCTTACCTTTATCTTTTCCGGTTAGCACTACAACTTCGTCGCCTTGTTTAATTTTCTGCATTTTCTGACCCACTTACAATACTTCAGGAGCTAATGAAATGATTTTCATGAATTTATCACCTCTTAACTCACGTGTTACCGGTCCAAAAATACGTGTTCCCAGCGGCTGAAGGTTATTATTCAGAATGACGGCCGCATTGCCATCGAATCTGATCACTGATCCATCGGGTCTACGCACACCTTTGCGCGTTCTAACAACGAGTGCATTATATACATCACCTTTTTTCACACGCCCGCGAGGGATAGCGTCTTTAACACTCACCTTAATAATGTCGCCAATATTCGCATAGCGCCGGTGCGAACCACCCAGTACTTTGATACACATGACCTTTTTTGCACCGCTGTTATCGGCGACGTCAAGGTTAGTTTGCATCTGAATCATTTCTAAATCCCAACTATATTACAATTAAAGTTTTGAAAGACTTAGTTTGCTCTTTCAATAATTTCGACCATTTTGAAGGTCTTATTTTTGGATAATGGCCTGCATGAAGTTATCGAAACCGTGTCGCCTTCATTGCATTCGTTCCGTTCATCGTGAGCCAAAAATTTGGTCGTTTTTTTGACAATTTTTCCGTAGACCGGATGTTTAACTCTTCGCTCAACCAGAACTGAAATGGTTTTATCCATTTTGTTACTTATTACACGTCCCCTTAGGGTACGCATTTTTTCGGTGTTATCACTCATGCCTCGGCTCTCGCTTTTTCGTTCAACACAGTATGAATCCGCGCAATGTCACGTTTCACTTTTTTAACCTGATCTGGCTTGGTCAACTGTCCAGTGCCTTTTTGCATTCTCAGATTGAACTGTTCGCGAGATAACTCAAATAGCATATCGCTTAATTCTTCTTTCGTCTTCTGACGTAATTCACTTGCATTCATTACAGTATCGTCCGCGCAGCAAAAGTTGTTCTGACAGGTAATTTAGCCGCAGCCAATTTAAAGGCCTCACGCGCCAATTCCTCTGGTACCCCTTGAATCTCATACAACATGGTACCCGGTTTAATTTGTGCAACCCAATATTCTACACTACCTTTACCTTTACCCATACGTACTTCCAAGGGTTTTTTAGTAATAGGCTTATCCGGGAACACTCTGATCCAAATTTTACCGCCCCGTTTTACGTGCCTAGTAATCGCACGACGGGCCGCCTCAATTTGGCGGGCGGTAATTCTACCACGAGTTGTCGCTTTAAGGCCATATTCGCCAAAACTTACTGACGAACCACGCAATGCGGTCCCGTTGTTTTTACCTTTATGCTGCTTACGAAATTTTGTTCTCTTTGGTTGAAGCATCGCTCTTTTCCTTCAACTATTTTTTAGATTCTGGTTTAGCAGATGCGCTTTCGGCATCCATATCAAATACTTCACCCTTGAAAATCCACACCTTAATGCCAATAATCCCATAGGTGGTATTTGCCTCTGCGGTGCCATAATCGATATCGGCACGTAATGTATGCAAAGGCACACGGCCTTCGCGGTACCATTCGCCACGGGCGATTTCTGCGCCATTCAAACGTCCGGCGACATTAATCTTGATACCTTCTGCCCCCAACCTCATGGTATTCGTCACGGCACGCTTCATGGCACGGCGATACATGATCCGTTTCTCCAGTTGCTGTGCAATGCTTTCGGCAACCAGTTTTGCATCTAATTCTGGCTTTCTGATTTCTTCTACATTGAGCTGTACGGGAACGCCCAGCATTGCAGACACGTCCTGTCTCAATTTATCAATATCTTCGCCTTTTTTGCCGATCACAATGCCTGGCCGGGCAGTATGTACGGTGATATGGGCATTATTCGCCGGGCGATTGATTTGAATACGACTGACTGACGCATGTGCAAGCTTCTTCTGAATGTAATCACGAACCTTCAGATCCTGCAGCAGAAATACCGGATAGTTTTGGCTGTTTGCATACCATCTTGAAGTCCAATCTTTAACAATCCCAAGGCGTATACCCGTTGGATGTACTTTTTGACCCATTTTTTTGCCTCTACTCGTATTCCGCTACTTTAACTGTTATATGGCAGGTTCTTTTCAGAATATGATTTGCCCGGCCTTTAGCCCTGGCCCGAACCCTTTTTAATGTTGCACCCTCATTCACATAAACTGTCGATACGATCAATTCATCGATATCGGCACTTTCATTGTGTTCAGCGTTTGCAATAGCCGACTCCAAAACCTTTTTTATGATTGCTGCAGCTTTTTTGGAACTGAACTGTAATAAGTTCAGAGCTTTTTCAACTGGCAAACCACGTATTTGATCACCTACCAATCTCGCCTTTTGCGCTGATAAAGGGGCATTACTAAGTTTTGCTGATACTTCCATCTTTCCCTCTTATCTTGATTTTTTGTCCGCGATATGGCCTTTATAGGTTCGGGTAGGAGCGAACTCACCCAACTTGTGTCCGACCATATTTTCTGAGATCAGTACTGGCACATGTTGACGGCCGTTATGTACTGCGATTGTCAGTCCCAGCATTTCCGGGATGATCATCGACCTTCTTGACCATGTTTTAATCGGTTTCCGATTATTGCTCTTTACTGCTTCTTCAACTTTTTTCAGCAGATGATGATCAATAAATGGACCTTTTTTAATTGAACGTGGCACGCTTAATACCTCTTATTTTTGCTTACGGCGTCTGACAATCATGTTATCAGTCCGTTTGTTTTTTCTAGTTTTGTAACCCTTCGTTGGAATACCCCAAGGAGAAACGGGATGTCTTCCACCAGAAGTTCTACCTTCACCACCACCATGCGGGTGATCAACCGGGTTCATCGCAACACCTCTTACCGTAGGTCTTACGCCTCGCCAACGTTTAGCTCCCGCCTTACCCAACGAAATCAGGTTATGTTCCGAGTTGGAAACTTCGCCAACTACAGCCTTGCAATCGGCCATTACCTTGCGCATTTCACCAGAACGCAATCGCAATGTAACGTGCGCGCCTTCTTTAGCGACTAATTGCGCAGAAGCACCCGCACTTCGGGCTAATTGTGCGCCTTTTCCAGGCTTCAATTCCACGCAGTGGATATTTGTACCTAGCGGTATGTTGCGCAACGGCATACAGTTGCCAACCTTAACTGGAGTCGTCTCCGAAGAAACAAGCTCCTGACCTTTTTCCAAACCTTTTGGCGCAATGATATATTTACGCTCACCATCCTTATACAACAGCAATGCTATGTTTGCCGTTCTATTGGGATCGTATTCGATTCGTTCAACAATCGCCGGAACATCCAGTTTGTTACGTTTGAAATCAATGATACGGTAGTGCTTTTTATGACCACCGCCTATATGACGTGTTGTAATTCTACCTTGATTATTGCGACCGCCGCTTTTGCTGTTTTTGTCGAGTAACTGTGCAAATGGCTTACCTTTATGCAATTCATCATTTTTAACACGTACTACAAACCGAGAACCTGGCGATGTCGGCTTTGATTTTAGAATAGCCATGCTTTTCTACCGTTCCTATTGATTCTTTTAAGACTAAAAACTATCAAGCTGCCGCGAAATCGATATCGTGACCGGATTTTAACTTAACATAGGCCTTTTTCCAGTCAGAGCGCTTACCCAAAGTTCGGCCAAAACGTTTGACCTTACCTTTAACGTTCAAAACTTGAACCGAGTCTACTTCGACATCGAACATCAATTCGACCGCTCTTTTAACTTGTAATTTTGTTGCCGAATTCTGTACTCTGAATACGAAACGCTTGTCATTCTCCGCCGCGAATGAGCTTTTTTCCGTGATAATCGGAGCCAGCAATACATTGGCTAACTGACTTTTCTGCATACTCATGACAGACGCTCCTCGATATTTTTCAATGCCGTTGTCGTAGCAATCACTTTATCTGCGGATACCAATGTCACAGGATCGACAGATTCGGCCGTTGCAATCGCGACATAAGGAATGTTCCGCGCCGCTAAATACAAATTTTCATTAATATCGTCGGCGATGATCAGAACTCGTTTAGCGTCCAAAGCTTTCAACTTGCCCGCAAATTCTTTTGTTTTAGGCGAGGTTGGCAGAATGTCGTCGCTCACTGTCAGTCTTTCTTGACGCAGCAGTTCAGAAAAAATCGAGCGTATGCCCGCTTTATACATTTTCTTATTCAACTTCTGCTCGAAGGAGCGTGGTTGCGCTGCAAATGTCACACCGCCAGAACGCCATAGCGGACTACGAGTCGTACCCGAGCGGGCACGCCCAGTGCCTTTCTGACGCCAAGGCTTGATTCCGCCACCTCTGACAGCCGAACGATTTTTTTGTGCTTTCGTTCCAGCACGTGCGCCAGCTTGATATTTAACGACAAGCTGATGAACCAGTGTTTCATTAAATTCTTGACCGAAAACTTGTTCTGCCACGTCAACGGCAGTCGCGGAGTCCTGGTCATTGATTGCAGGTACTTGCAATGCCATATCTTAACCCTTATTTTGCTTCTTAACCGCAGGAGTGATCACAACATCCCCGCCTTTAGCTCCAGGCACGGCGCCTTTCACCAAAATTAGATTTCTTTCGGTATCTACCGCATGAATCGTCAGATTCTGCACGGTTCGTTTAACCGACCCCATGTGTCCGGCCATTTTCTTGCCTTTAAAAACCCGACCCGGCGTTTGACACATACCGTTGGAACCCGGAGCCCTATGCGACAATGAGTTACCGTGGGTTGCATCCTGGGTTCTAAAGTTGTGGCGTCTCACACCACCTTGAAAACCTTTACCGATGCTGGTTCCGCGAACATCAACGACTTGCCCTTCGGAAAAGAGACCCACATTCAATTCAGAACCGGCAGATAAGTCATCACCCTCACCGTCGTTCAACCTGAATTCCCACAAACCACGTCCAGCAGTCACATTCGCGGCTGCATAATGTCCCGCCATGGCTTTATTGACTTTAGATGACTTCTTTTCTCCCGCAGCCACTTGCACCGCACGGTATCCATCTTTTTCCAAATTCTTGACTTGAACGACTCTGTTCGAGTCAATTTGAAGAACAGTCACCGGCACTGAAGAACCATCTTCACAAAAAACTCGGGTCATACCACTTTTACGACCAATAAGACCTATTGACATCTGCCAATCCCTCTACTTTATCTATTTAGCTGTTATTTCAGCTTAATTTGAACATCTACCCCAGCCGCAAGATCCAGTTTCATCAATGCGTCAACGGTTTTATCTGTTGGCTCGACTATATCAAGCAACCTTTTATAGGTTCTTAATTCATATTGATCACGCGCGTCTTTGTTGACGTGAGGCGAGATCAATACAGTAAAGCGCTCTTTTCTAGTAGGCAAAGGAATGGGGCCCTTAACTTGGGCGCCCGTTCTTTTTGCTGTTTCTACTATCTCACCAGCAGACTGATCGATTAATTTATGATCGAATGCTTTTAAACGGATTCTGATAGTTTGATTCGACATTTCTTACTTACTCAATAATTGAAGCAACAACACCCGCACCGACGGTACGGCCACCTTCACGTACCGCGAAACGCAGACCATCGTCCATCGCGATCGGCGCGATCAGCTTGACTTCTACGGTCACGTTGTCGCCCGGCATGACCATTTCCACACCTTCCGGCAACTCTACCGCACCGGTTACATCCGTGGTTCTGAAGTAGAACTGTGGACGATAACCATTGAAGAATGGCGTATGGCGACCACCCTCATCTTTCGACAAGACGTAGATTTCGGCCTTGAAGTGCGTGTGCGGCTTGATGGTGCCAACGTGCGCCAATACTTGACCACGCTCTACTTCGTCACGCTTGGTGCCCCGCAACAGAACACCTACGTTATCACCGGCCTCACCTTGATCCAGCAATTTGCGGAACATTTCAACACCGGTACAAGTGGTTTTAGTGGTTTCTTTGATGCCGACGATCTCGACCTCTTCACCCACTTTAATGATACCGCGCTCTACCCGACCGGTAACTACCGTACCACGACCAGAAATTGAGAAGACATCTTCGATTGGCATCAGGAATGGCCCATCGACCGCCCGCTTCGGCTCTGGAATATAGGTGTCCAACGCCTCGACCAACTTTTCAACCGCCGGCACACCAATGTCGCTGGTATCGCCTTCCAGCGCCTTCAGCGCAGAACCAATGATGATTGGCGTATCGTCACCCGGGAATTCGTACTGGTTCAGCAACTCGCGAACCTCCATTTCAACCAACTCGATCAACTCTTCATCGTCAACCATATCGGCTTTATTCAGGAACACTACGATATAAGGAACACCTACCTGTCTGGACAACAGGATATGCTCACGCGTTTGCGGCATCGGACCGTCAGCAGCCGAACAAACCAGAATCGCACCATCCATTTGCGCCGCGCCGGTAATCATGTTCTTGACATAGTCGGCGTGTCCCGGGCAGTCCACGTGGGCGTAGTGTCGGGTATCCGATTCGTATTCCACGTGAGAAGTTGCAATGGTAATACCACGCTCACGCTCTTCCGGTGCATTATCAATCTGATCGAAAGCTCTGGCCGCACCACCATGCTTTTCCGCCATTACTTTCGTCAATGCCGCTGTTAATGTGGTTTTACCGTGGTCAACGTGGCCAATGGTCCCTACGTTTACGTGCGGTTTCGTTCTTTCAAATTTTTCTTTAGCCATGAGTCAATACCTAAATTTAAACAAAGAGTTAAGATACTTTTTTAATAATTGCTTCTGCAATATTTGCAGGTGCTTCGCTATATTTATCGAACTGCATACTGTATGTTGCCCGACCCTGGGTCGCTGAACGCAAGTCAGTTGCATAACCAAACATCTCAGCCAACGGAACCTCGCACTCAACCAACTTACCCGCTGGCGAATCCCCCATTCCATGGATTATTCCGCGACGCCTATTAATATCGCCGACAACATCCCCCATATATTCCTCCGGGGTAACCACTTCAACCTTCATCATTGGTTCAAGCAATACTGGGTTTGCAGCCTTGGCCCCGTCCCTAAAACCCATCGATCCTGCTATTTTGAAAGCCATTTCACTCGAATCGACATCATGATATGAACCATCGAATAAACTAACTTTTACATCAACAACGGGGAAACCAGCTAGTATACCATTTTCCATCTGCTCTTGTATGCCTTTATCAACTGCCGGTATATATTCCTTAGGCACCACGCCGCCAACTATCTCGTTGACAAACTCATATCCTGCACCTTGCTCAAGAGGCTCAATTCGTAACCAAACATGTCCGTATTGACCACGACCACCCGACTGCCTTACAAACTTCCCTTCACATTCTACTGCTTTTCTAACTGTCTCCCTGTAAGCAACTTGCGGAGCTCCGACATTAGCTTCCACATTGAATTCCCTTTGCAGCCGATCAACAATAATTTCCAAATGGAGCTCACCCATTCCGGAAATAATCACCTGACCGGACTCTTCATCTGTATTAACCCTAAAAGAAGGGTCCTCCTGCGCCAGCTTACCCAGTGCAACCCCCATCTTCTCCTGGTCCGCCTTAGTCTTTGGCTCAACTGCCACCGAGATCACCGGATCCGGAAAATCCATTTTCTCCAGCACTACCGGCTCATTCATATCACACAGCGTATCGCCGGTTGTAACATCCTTCAAACCAATAGCCGCGGCGATATCGCCAGCTCTTACTTCTTTAATTTCTTCTCGACTGTTGGCATGCATTTGCACCAATCGACCAATACGCTCCCTTTTGCCTTTAATCGTATTCAGAACAGCATCGCCGGAGTTCAACACCCCTGAATAAACCCTAAAAAACGTCAAAGCCCCCACATAAGGGTCGGTCGCAATCTTAAAAGCCAAGGCGGAAAATGGCTCTTCGTCCGAGGAATGACGCTCCACCTCTTCCTCGGAATCCACCAAATGCCCTTTAATCGCCAACACATCGGTTGGAGCGGGCATGAAATCAATCACCGCATCTAAAATGCACTGCACGCCTTTGTTCTTGAAAGCCGAACCACAAAAAACAGGCACCGCCTGATTCGCCAAAGTCAACCTTCTAATTCCCTGCTTAATTTCTTCATTGGACAGGTCGTCCGCTTCCAGATATTTTTCCATTAATTCATCAGAAGCTTCGGCCGCCGCCTCCACTAAATGCTCGCGCCACTCACTTGCCAAGCCAGACATTTCCTCAGGAATTTCCCTTTCTTCGAAAGCCACTCCCATATTGGCCTCTTCCCAATAAATAGCCTTCATTTTCACCAGATCGACCACGCCGGCAAAGCTATCTTCTGCGCCAATTGGCAGTTGCATGGGGACCGGATTCGCACCCAGCCTTACTTTAATCTGCTCAACCACACGCAAAAAATCAGCACCAGAACGATCCATTTTATTAACAAAAGCCATTCTTGGGACATGATATTTATTCGCCTGTCGCCATACCGTTTCAGACTGCGGCTCCACACCGCCCACCGCACAAAAGACTGCGCACGCACCATCTAAAACCCGTAACGAACGCTCAACCTCGATGGTAAAATCAACGTGCCCCGGCGTATCGATGATATTGATACGGTGCTGCGGATACTGCTTTTCCATTCCCGCCCAGAAACATGTCGTCGCCGCCGAGGTTATGGTAATCCCCCGCTCTTGCTCCTGCGCCATCCAATCCATAGTCGCCGCACCATCATGCACCTCGCCGATCTTATGAGACACTCCGGTGTAATAGAGGATGCGTTCGGTCGTCGTGGTCTTACCCGCATCTATATGCGCCATGATACCGATATTTCGATAACGGCTTATAGGAGTCTTACGCGCCACAACCTTACCCTTAAACTAACTACAAAAATTACCAGCGATAATGTGAGAACGCCTTATTCGCTTCCGCCATCTTATGAGTATCTTCACGCTTTTTAGCAGCTGCGCCACGACCCTCGAACGCATCCAGCAGCTCGCCCGCCAGCTTAGCGGCCATGGTACGCTCATTTCTCTTTCGGGCTGCTTCTATCAACCAACGCATAGACAAGGCGACTCTTCTAGAAGGACGCACCTCAACAGGAACCTGATAAGTCGCGCCACCTACACGGCGTGACTTGACCTCCACACGAGGCTGGACGTTTTCCAACGCTTTGGACACGACTTCCAGCGGCTCACCATGACCCTTGTCCTCGATTGTGTTCAACGCGCCATAAACGATCTTTTCCGCCACCGATTTCTTGCCATCTACCATGAGCATATTCATGAACTTAGACAGCATCTCGCTACCATAACGAGGATCAGGAATCACATCTCTTTTTGCCGCTACTCTTCTTCTAGACATTTTCTAACCCTTAACCTTTTGGCCTTTTCGCACCGTATTTGGAACGACCACACTTCCTACCATTAACACCCGAAGTATCTAAGCTGCCGCGCACGACATGATAACGGACACCCGGCAAATCTTTCACCCGACCACCCCTGATTAACACCACGGAGTGCTCTTGCAGATTATGGCCCTCGCCACCAATGTAACTAGTCACCTCGGCACCATTGGTCAACCTAACCCTGGCCACCTTTCTCAGGGCAGAATTTGGCTTTTTTGGTGTTGTGGTGTAAACGCGAGTGCAGACCCCTCTTCTTTGCGGGCATGCTTCCAACGCGGGTACGTTGCTTTTTTCAGTTTTTTTAGCGCGAGGCTTACGAACCAACTGATTGATCGTTGCCATAGATTCATCACTCCGATATACAAAATTTAACCGCCATATAAGAAAAAGAACCGCTAAACATACGAATAGCGGTTCTTATTCGGCATAGCCTGAGCTGCTTGACTCATGTGAGCAGAGTATTCTAAACCCCGACCCCATCAGGGTCAAGCTTTATTTATAATAAAGTTGTTTATTATTCGGTATTTAATGCCTGTTTTAATGCTTCTTCCACTTCATTCGTGTCAACACCTTGCACCTGCGCCTCCACTTCAGCGCCTAATTCGACTCGGCGTTTTTTGCGCCGCTCCTCATGGTAAGCTAGGCCGGTGCCGGCAGGAATCAAACGACCGACAATAACATTTTCTTTCAGACCATTCAAGTTGTCCTTGGTACCGCGAACCGCCGCATCGGTCAATACGCGCGTGGTTTCCTGGAATGAGGCTGCAGAAATAAACGACTCGGTAGCCAACGAGGCCTTCGTGATTCCCAACAACAACGACTCATAACTAGCCGGAATCTTATTTTCCTTCTCCATTTGACTGTTAATCAAATTGACTAACGTCCGCTCGACTTGCTCACCCTTGACAAAGCTGGTATCGCCAGACGAAGTAATTTCGACTTTTCTTAGCATTTGCCGAATAATCGCCTCGATGTGCTTATCGTTAATTTTAACGCCTTGCAAACGATATACATCCTGAATTTCCTTAACCAGGTAATCCGCCAGCTCCTCCACACCGCGTAAACGCAGAATGTCGTGAGGCGTCAATTCCCCTTCGGCAATGGTTTCACCTTTTTCGACGAATTCGCCTTCAAATACGGTAATATGACGCCACTTAGGAATCAAGGTCTCATACTGCTCGCCTTCGGCATCGGTTATTACCACCCGCTGTTTACCTTTGGTTTCCTTACCGAAAGAAACCATACCGGTCGCTTCAGCCAAAATTGCCGGATCTTTGGTTTTTCTGGCTTCAAACAGGTCGGCGACACGAGGTAAACCACCTGTGATATCACGCGTTTTACTCGATTCCTGAGGAATTCTTGCCAGTACATCGCCGACTTTTACTTCGCCGCCATCCTTGATACTGGCGATAGCGCCTGCAGGCAAGAAGTATTGCGCAGGAATATCAGTTCCAGGAAGATTGATCAGCTCACCATGCTCGTCGACCAATCTGACCATTGGCCGTAATTCTTTGCCTGCCGCACTCCTTTGTTTTGGATCGATAACCACACGCGAGGTCAAGCCGGTTACCTCATCGGATTGCTCTTGTACTGTCAAACCATCGATAAAGTGTTCCAACTGAATAAAACCATTTACTTCGGTGATAACCGGATGTGTATGTGGGTCCCAATTGACCACAATGTCACCCGCATTAACCGTACTACCATCTTCGACCGATATCACGGCGCCATAGGGAATTTTATAGCGTTCTTTTTCCCTGCCGTAATCATCGATCAAACCGATTTCACCAGAACGCGAAACAGCAACCAGATTGTCTTCCCGGTTTTTGACTGTTTTCAGATTCGTCAATTTGACCGTACCGCCGGATTTGACCTGTACATTACTGATCGCAGCGGATCGAGATGCAGCACCACCAATATGGAAGGTACGCATGGTCAACTGAGTACCCGGCTCGCCGATGGATTGGGCCGCAACGACACCAACCGCTTCGCCGATATTCACCAGGTGGCCACGCCCTAAGTCTCGACCATAACACTTAGAACAAACCCCTTGCTGACTTTCGCAGGTAATTACCGAACGCACCAACAACTGATCGATACCGTTCTCTTCCAGAACATTAACCAAGTTTTCATCGATCATGGTCCCGGCTGGAATCAACAATTTCTCGCCAGCTTGATCCATGACATCAAGCGCGTTGACGCGCCCTAATACACGTTCGGACAATGGCTCAACCACATCACCGCCTTCAATGAGCGGCATCATGGTCAGACCTTTTTCCGTTCCGCAATCATCTTCCGAAATCACCAAATCCTGAGCCACGTCGACCAAGCGTCTGGTCAAATAACCGGAGTTTGCGGTTTTCAATGCGGTGTCGGCCAAACCTTTCCGGGCACCATGGATGGAAATAAAGTACTGCAGTACATCCAGACCCTCCCGGAAATTTGCGGTAATCGGTGTTTCGATGATCGAACCGTCTGGTTTCGCCATCAATCCCCGCATACCGGCCAACTGACGAATCTGCGCAGCGGAACCCCGCGCACCAGACTCTGCCATCATAAAAATCGAGTTAAACGACTTTTGCTTGACTGTTTCGCCTTCCGCATTGACGACGTCATCTTCACCCAAGCCTTCCATCATCACCTTGGCTACTTGGTCATTGGCATGCGACCAAATATCAACCACCTTGTTATAGCGTTCGCCATCGGTTACCAAACCCGATGCATATTGGCTTTGAATCTCGTTTACCTCCTGCTCCGCCATGCCAATGATATCCGCTTTCTTAGCTGGAATTTCCATATCTTCGATACCAAACGACACACCTGAACGAGTCGCGTATCTGAATCCCAGATACATCAATTTATCCGCCAATACCACGGTATCCTTGATGCCCAAATGGCGATAGCAATAGTTGATCAGGCGGGAGATATTCTTTTTGGTCATATCCACATTAACCACTTCGAATGGCATGCCGTCCGGCGCAATATCCCAAATCAATGCGCGGCCGACCGTGGTTTCCTTACGACTGACTTTTTCCTCCATTTCACCATTCGACTGAAGTACTTGTTCAGTGACGCGAACCTGAATCTTGCTTTGCAGTTCGACCGCTCCATTGTCCAGTGCCTTAATCACTTCGGCCACATCGGTAAAAACACTGCCTTCGCCTCGCGCATTGACTTTTTCCCGACTAATGAAATATAAGCCTAGCACCACGTCTTGCGAAGGATTGATCACCGGCTCGCCGTTAGCAGGCGATAAAATATTATTGGTCGCCATCATTAAGGTTCGGGCTTCCAATTGCGCTTCGATAGACAAAGGAATATGCACCGCCATCTGATCACCGTCGAAATCGGCGTTGAAAGCACTACAAACCAGTGGATGAAGCTGAATCGCCTTGCCTTCGATCAAGGTGGGCTCAAACGCCTGAATACCTAGCCTATGCAGCGTCGGCGCCCGGTTTAACAAAACCGGGTGCTCCCTGATAACTTCTTCCAGGATGTCCCAAACTTCCGCACTTTCGCGTTCCACCAATTTTTTGGCGGCCTTGATCGTCGTGGCCAATCCACGTAATTGCAGTTTGCTGAATATGAAAGGCTTAAACAACTCCAAGGCCATTTTCTTGGGCAAACCGCATTGATGCAGCCTGAGGGTAGGGCCTACCACGATCACCGAACGTCCGGAATAATCCACCCGCTTACCCAACAGATTTTGACGGAACCGTCCCTGCTTACCTTTGATCATGTCGGCCAAGGATTTAAGCGGTCTACGGTTGGTTCCGGTAATCGCCCGGCCTCGACGACCGTTATCCAATAAAGCATCGACCGCTTCTTGCAACATCCGTTTTTCATTACGCACGATAATATCCGGCGCATTCAGATCCAATAAACGGTTCAATCGATTATTTCTGTTGATGACCCGGCGATAAAGATCGTTCAGGTCCGATGTCGCGAAACGACCACCATCTAGCGGTACCAGTGGTCGCAATTCGGGTGGCAACACCGGCAAGACGGTCATGATCATCCATTCTGGACGATTATTCGAGGCCAGCAGTGACTCAATGACTTTCAGACGCTTGGAGAACTTCTTGATCTTGGTTTCGGAATTGGTCGAATTGATCTCTTCCCGCAGTTGTTTGACCTCTTCCTGTAAATCGATCGATTTCAATAAATCGTAGACGGCTTCCGCCCCCATTTTCGCATCGAAATCATCGCCGTATTCTTCCACCGCATCCAGATATTCGTCATCCGTCAAGAGTTGCCCTCTTTCCAGTGGCGTCATACCTGGTTCCAGTACGACATAACATTCGAAATAAAGCACCCTTTCGATACTGCGCAACGTCATATCCAGCAACAAGGCAATCCGAGATGGCAAGGATTTCAAAAACCAGATATGCGCAACCGGGCTGGCCAAATCGATATGCCCCATGCGTTCGCGACGAACCTTGGACAATGTCACTTCCACGCCGCATTTTTCACAAATAACGCCACGATGCTTCAGGCGCTTATATTTGCCGCATAAGCATTCATAATCGCTGACCGGGCCGAAAATCTTGGCACAAAATAAACCGTCACGCTCAGGCTTAAAGGTGCGATAGTTAATGGTCTCAGGTTTTTTGACTTCACCATAAGACCACGAACGTATCATATCGGGCGATGCCAAACCAATGCGAATCGAGTCAAAATCGTCGCTACGACCTTGACGCTTAAGAAAATTCATTAAATCTTTCAAGAGCTTACCCTCTCTATTACTACCTGATTGTTACCGGATTCCATGCAATAACGGAGCAGTTAGTCCTGCTCCAGTTCAATATTGACGCCCAATGAGCGGATTTCTTTAATCAGAACATTGAACGATTCCGGCATACCGGCTTCCATTGTATGGTTACCATCAACGATATTTTTGTACATGCGGGTCCGGCCTGTAACATCATCCGATTTGACCGTGAGCATTTCCTGCAACGTATATGCCGCGCCATAGGCTTCCAGTGCCCACACTTCCATTTCCCCGAAACGTTGGCCGCCGAACTGCGCCTTACCCCCTAACGGTTGCTGTGTAACCAGACTATATGGCCCGGTTGAACGCGCATGCATTTTGTCATCGACCAAGTGATTCAATTTCAACATGTACATGTAACCGACGGTGACTTCGCGCTCGAACGGTTCACCGGTCAAGCCATCGTATAGCGTTGTTTGACCATGCTCGGGCAAATCCGCCAATTTCAGCATTGCGCGGATTTCACCCTCATCTGCGCCATCGAAGACTGGTGTCGCCATCGGCACTCCGCCAACCAGATTTGCCGCCATCTCCAGGATTTCCTCGTCAGAGAAACTATCCAGGTTCTCCTTTCTACCGCTACTATTATAAATCTTTTCTAGGTAACCTCTGATTTCGGTGACTTTGGCGCGAGCTTCCAGCATCTTGCCAATTTTGATGCCCAGCCCTTTTGCGGCCCAGCCCAAATGGGTTTCCAGCACCTGCCCGACGTTCATCCGCGACGGTACGCCCAATGGATTAAGCAAAATATCGACAGGGGTGCCATCGGCCATGTACGGCATATCTTCGATAGGTACGATCTGCGAAATAACCCCCTTGTTTCCATGGCGTCCGGCCATTTTATCTCCCGGCTGTATGCATTTTTTCACGGCCAGATATACTTTGACCATTTTCAAAACACCTGGCGGAAGATCGTCTCCCATCGTGATTTTCTTGCGTTTTTGCTCGAATCGCTCGTCAAAATCCTTGCGTTGTTGTTCTATTTGATCGGCTACTTTTTCCAGCTGTAGGTTGACATCTTCATCTTGGGTTCTGATTTTCAACCAATCCGAACGTGTTAGACCCTCTAAATAGTCTTGTGTGATTTCATTGCCTTTTTTGAGGCCGCTAGGACCTTTTTCCGCAACTTTACCGACCAACATCCTGGAAACGCGACTGAAAATATCCATTTCCAAAATTTTCAACTGGTCGTCGAGATCCTTGCGATAACGTTGAATTTCGGCTTCTTCGATCTCTAAGGCGCGCTTGTCTTTCTTAACGCCGTCCCGGGTAAAGACCTGCACGTCGATCACCGTGCCGCGGATATTACCCGGCACCCGCAATGAAGTATCCTTAACATCGGCCGCTTTTTCACCAAAAATGGCGCGTAGTAATTTTTCTTCCGGCGTCAGTTGAGTCTCGCCTTTTGGAGTGACTTTACCCACCAGGATATCGCCCCCCTTAACTTCGGCGCCGACATAAACGATACCGGATTCGTCCAGTTTCGATAATGCCTCTTCGCTGACATTCGGGATATCGGCGGTGATTTCTTCCGGACTGTGCTTGGTTTCACGGGCAACACAGGTTTTCTCTTCGATATGGATCGTCGTAAAGCGGTCTTCTTTGACGACCCGCTCCGATACCAGTATGGAATCCTCGAAGTTGTAACCATTCCACGGCATGAATGCGATCAGCATATTTTGTCCCAATGCCAACTCGCCCAGGTCAGTGGAAGGCCCGTCCGCTAAAATATCACCCGCTTTGACGATATCGCCTGGTTTCACCAGCGGCTTTTGGTTAATACAGGTATTTTGGTTGGAACGGGTATATTTGGTCAGATTGTAAATATCGACGCCCGGCACGCCGGCAACCGTTTCATCGTCATTGACGCGCACTACTACGCGCGACGCGTCCACCGCCTCGATTTTACCGCCTCGCGTCGCCACCACAGCGACCCCTGAGTCTTTGGCAACCACCCGCTCCATTCCGGTACCAACCAGTGGTTTTTCCGCACGCAAGGTCGGAACCGCCTGGCGTTGCATGTTCGAACCCATCAAAGCCCGGTTAGCATCGTCATGCTCCAGGAAAGGAATGATCGACGCCGCGACAGACACGATTTGCTTCGAGGATACGTCCATATATTGCACGGTGTCAGACGAAGCCAATGTAAATTCGTCCTTATGCCGACAGGAAACCAATCCTTCGACGAGTTTGCCATTTTCATCGACGGCCACGCTGGCCTGCGCGATCACATATTCACCTTCTTCGATAGCCGACAGATAATCAACCTGGTCAGTGACATTACCGTCCACGACTCTTCGATACGGAGTTTCAAGGAAACCATAAGAATTGGTGCGCGCATAAACCGCTAGCGAGTTGATCAAGCCGATGTTGGGCCCTTCCGGTGTCTCAATTGGACAAACACGGCCATAGTGTGTGGTATGGACGTCGCGGACCTCGAAACCAGCACGTTCCCTAGCCAAACCTCCAGGCCCCAATGCCGACACACGACGCTTGTGGGTAACCTGGGACAATGGGTTGTTCTGGTCCATGAATTGCGACAATTGGCTGGAACCGAAGAATTCCTTAACCGAAGCCGAGACCGGTTTGGCGTTAATGATTTCTTGCGGCATCA
Source organism: Methylomarinum vadi (assembly GCF_000733935.1). Lineage (NCBI taxonomy): Bacteria > Pseudomonadati > Pseudomonadota > Gammaproteobacteria > Methylococcales > Methylococcaceae > Methylomarinum > Methylomarinum vadi. The sequence goes on along the minus strand of NZ_JPON01000001.1, from coordinate 3,209,842 downwards.
GACCTTCAGAGTCCGCCAGCGTCAATCTTTCCCGGACCGCACGCTCCACTCTGACTAAGCCAACTCGGAACTGGTTTTCCACCATCTCGCCGACCGAACGCACGCGACGGTTGCCTAAATGGTCGATATCATCGACGTTGCCGTTACCGTTACGGATATTGATCAGCTCTTTCATGACATCAATGATGTCTTCCTTGCTTAACGTGCCCGGGCCGGTAATTTCTTCGCGGCCTAGGCGACGATTGAACTTCATCCGACCAACCGCGGACAAGTCGTATCGTTCTTCGGTGAAGAACAGATTTTCAAACAGATTCTCAGCCGACTCTTTGGTTGGCGGCTCGCCCGGACGCATCATGCGGTAGATTTCGACTAACGCTTCCAACCGGTTAGTCGTTGTATCCAGCGCCATAGAATTGGAAATATACGGCCCGCGATCCAGGTCGTTTACAAACAATGTATTGATTTCGGTAATACCGGCGTCGAGCAATGATTGCAGTATTTCCTCATTAATTTCATCATTGACATTTGCGACCAACTCACCGGTAGCTTGGTCAATGACGTTATGGCCTAAAATCTTGCCATAGAGATATTCTCTAGGCACCTCGATCACGTCGACATCCGCTTTTTGCAATTGTCTGACATGTTTGGCGGTTACCCTACGCCCCTCTTCGACAATCACTTTGCCATCGTGCTTGATATCGAATTGGGCCATTTCCCCCCGCAGACGCTCGGGAATGATGTGATACAGAAATTTTTCCGGGCTCAGCGTAAATTTATTGGTTTCGAAGAAAATCTTGATCATTTCTTCATTTTCATAGTCCAATGCCCGCAACAGAATGGTCGCAGGAATTTTACGCCGACGGTCTATTCTCACATAGAGTGCGTCTTTATGGTCGAACTCGAAATCCAGCCAGGAACCGCGGTATGGAATCACACGCGCATTGAACAAAAGCTTACCGGAGGAGTGGGTTTTACCTTTGTCATGATCGAAAAACACGCCTGGAGAGCGATGTAACTGAGAGACAATAACCCGTTCCGTACCATTGATGACAAAGGTTCCATTGTCTGTCATCAAGGGTAACTCACCCATATAAACTTCTTGCTCTCTAATATCTTTGACAACTTTTGCGGTAGCCGGAGCGTCTTTGTCATAAATGACCAAGCGGACCAATACTCGCAATGGAGCGGCGTATGTTGCACCACGCTGCTGACATTCTCTTACGTCAAAAGTAGGCTCTCCCAACCGGTAGTTAACATATTCGAGGACAGCATAACCAGAATGGCTGACAATGGGGAAAACACTTAAAAATGCGCCATGCAAACCGCGATCGTCCCTTTTATCAGGCGCCATACCTGCCTGCAGAAAATTGGCATAGGAATCGATTTGAGTTGCTAACAAATAGGGGACTTCGAGTACTTCCGTACCTTTGCCAAAGTTATTTCGGATACGCTTTTTTTCGGTAAAAGAATAGGCCATGTTGGTTCCATACCTTTTCGTCAAAGATTATTTACTACTGCATGCATTTTGCAAACAGCAAAAGGCCGGCGACCAAGAGTGTCACCAGCCCTGCTTAGTTAGGCTTTACAGCCTATTTCGTTCAGTTAAAATGCTTATTTGATTTCAACTGTAGCGCCTGCGTCTTCCAGCTCTTTCTTAGCGGCTTCAGCATCATCTTTACTTACACCTTCTTTCAGTGTAGTTGGTACGCCTTCAACGGCGTCTTTAGCTTCTTTCAAGCCCAAACCTGTCAGGCCACGAACCGCTTTAATCACAGCTACTTTGTTGGAACCGAATGAAGTCATTACGACGTCGAATTCGGTTTTTTCAGCAGCTGCGCCTGCGTCACCGCCAGCAGCTGGAGCCGCTACGGCAACGGCAGCCGCAGCAGAAACGCCGAATTTTTCTTCCATTGCAGAGATCAGATCTACGACCTCCATAACGCTCATGTTTGAGATCGCATCCAAGATTTCTTCTTGAGAAAGTGCCATTATTGTTTCCTCTATATTAATTGGTTTAAAACTGGTGTAAAAGTTAGCTTATGCCGCTTCTTTTTGGTCTTTAATCGCAGCCACAGTGCGGACCAATTTAGCGTGAGGCTCTGCCAAAGTACGAACAAATTTTTCGACCGGTGCTTTCATCACAGACATCAGCATGCTGACAGCCTGATCATAAGTCGGCAGATCCGCCAGACGTTTCAGTTCGGAGGCGTCATACAACTCACCACCGATGGAAACGACTTTGGCTATTAATTTGTCGTGCTCTTTGGAAAATTCACTGACTAATCGAGCTGCACATCCGGGATCTTCCATGGAGAATGCAAGAATAAGCGGGCCAACCAGGCCTTCTTTCATGCATTCAAACTCAGTTCCCTCGACAGCTTTTCTAGCCAGTGTATTCTTGACCACACGCAGATAAACGCCTGTCTCTCTCGCTTTTTTACGCAACTCTGTCAATTCGGTCACGGTTAAACCGCGGTATTCCGCAGCAACAGCAGAGTGAGCCTGAGCGGCGATTGCAGCAACTTCTTCGACGACGGTTTTTTTGTCATCTAATCTTAATGCCACAGTTTACCTCCGAGCATGGTTCCGAAGAGGTTAATCTTCGAAATGAACAAAATGTATCCTTCGGATACCCCTTTACGGTCCCTTTTACCAGTTCATACCGGTCAAAGCTTCCGTCTGCGTAGGACATTAAGCTTGCGCACCTACGGTCTTTGACGGTTGCCAGCAACCCGGCAACCCAAAGTTCTTAAAATAATTACATCGCAATGCTACTTTGATCCAGACACACGCCTGGCCCCATCGTTGACGATAGCGATATTTTTTTGAAATAAACACCTTTTGCGGCAGCCGGTTTGGCTTTTTTCAGGTCCGCCACCAAGTATTCTAAATTCTGCTGGATAGCCGCCGGGTCAAATGACACTTTGCCGATCGAGCAATGCACGATGCCGCCTTTATCCGCGCGATAACGAACCTGACCGGATTTGGCATTATTTACCGCAGTAGCAACATCCGGTGTGACGGTACCCACTTTAGGGTTCGGCATCAGACCTCTCGGCCCCAAAATTTGACCTAATTGACCCACAACGCGCATCGCATCGGGAGAAGCAATCACAACGTCAAAATCCATTTCACCTTTTTTGACTTGCTCGGCCAAATCATCCATACCCACGACATCGGCGCCTGCCTCTCTCGCTGCATCCGCATTTGGGCCTTGCGTAAAAACGGCCACGCGAACTGTTTTACCGGTGCCGTTAGGAAGAACGGAGGCACCGCGAACATTCTGATCGGATTTTCTCGGATCTATACCCAGATTAACACTGACGTCGACTGACTCGTCGAATTTACTGTTGGCGAATTCCTTTAACAACGCAACAGCCTCGGCAATGCTATATTGCTTGCTCTTATCGACTTTCGCCTTAATTTGTTTTGCTTTTTTGCTTAGTTTGGCCATTACATACCCTCCACAGTCAGCCCCATGCTACGCGCACTGCCCTCGATAATTCTGACGGCCGCCTCCAAGTTAGCCGCGTTCAGATCTGGCATTTTCGTGTTAGCAATTTCTTCCAATTGTGCCCGGGTTACGGTTCCAACCTTGGCGGAATTCGGCGTACTGCTGCCTTTCTTGACGCCTGCCGCCTTCATCAACAAAATTGAAGCCGGTGGCGTTTTTGTTATGAAGGTAAAACTTTTGTCGTTATAAACAGTTATCACGACCGGAATGGGCAAGCCTTTTTCCATATCCTGCGTTTTAGCATTGAAGGCCTTGCAAAACTCCATAATATTGACACCACGCTGTCCTAATGCCGGACCTACGGGTGGACTGGGGTTTGCTTCTCCCGCTTTTACCTGCAGCTTTATATATGCATCTATTTTTTTTGCCATTTTTTACTCCAATTGGGTTCAAACGCTTTTCAGCTCCCCTAAGATACAAAAATCCCTGTCCACGCTAAGGGAACAGGGATTAGATAAATCATCTTGAAACTATTAGATTTTTTCTACCTGATTGAATTCCAACTCAACCGGCGTAGATCGACCAAAAATCAGCACAGATACCCGCAACCGATTTTTCTCGTAATTTACTTCTTCAATATTTCCATTAAAGTCTTTGAACGGACCATCGATAATTCTGATCACCTCTCCAGCCTCGAACAGCACCTTAGGCCTTGGCTTATTTACACCCTCTTCAACCCTGTTCAAAATTGAGTTAGCTTCTTTATCGGAAATCGGCGACGGCCTATCGGAGGTACCTCCAATAAACCCTAAAACTCTTGGCACATTCCGAACCAGATGCCAGGTCTCGTCTGTCAGCTCCATTTGTACCAGCACGTAACCCGGAAAGAATTTTCTTTCACTTTTCCGCTGCTGCCCCATCTTCATCTCCACAACTTCTTCAGTGGGGACCAATATTTTACCGAAGTACTTCTGCAAACCCTCTCGTTCTATTCTTTCTTCCAGAGCCTGCTTTACTTTGTTCTCAAAGTTCGAATAAGCATGAACGACATACCAGCGAAGCGCCATGTTAGCCACCTTGACCCGTTAGCAAACGAATACCCCAAAATAAAAACATATCGAGCAACCACAGAACCAAGCCAACCACAAAAACCATTCCGAACACAAGCAACGTTGTTCTGATAGTTTCTTCGCGTGTCGGCCATACAACCTTTCTAACTTCTTGCTTGGACTCCAAGGTGAAAGCCCACACATTACGCCCAACCGCCGTCGTCAACAACAAACCCAATGCTACAGCGATTACCGCCACTAAAGCCAAAACTCGATAAAGCAAGGAAAATTCGGAGAAATAATAAAATGCAGCCAACCCGACAACAACAAAGCCAAGTGAAAACACCTGCTTTACAATATCCGCGATCGAGGTTGAGTCTTCTGCTTGTGCGTTCATTTAGACCAACATGAAGTGAATTTTAGACAATTCTCTGAATGGCAGGCCAGGAGGGACTCGAACCCCCAACTTGCGGTTTTGGAGACCGCTGCTCTACCAATTGAACTACTGACCTAATCCAGAAAACCTAATGGAGCTGGACATGATATACCAGCTCCAGACATTAATCAACTATTATTCAATAATTGAAGCAACAACACCCGCACCGACGGTACGGCCACCTTCACGTACCGCGAAACGAAGACCATCGTCCATCGCGATCGGCGCGATCAGCTTGACTTCTACGGTCACGTTGTCGCCCGGCATGACCATTTCCACGCCTTCCGGCAACTCTACCGCACCGGTTACATCCGTGGTTCTGAAGTAGAACTGTGGACGATATCCATTGAAGAATGGCGTATGGCGACCACCCTCATCTTTCGACAAGACGTAGATTTCGGCCTTGAAGTGCGTGTGCGGCTTGATGGTGCCAACGTGCGCCAGTACTTGACCACGCTCTACTTCGTCACGCTTGGTGCCCCGCAACAGAACACCTACGTTATCACCGGCCTCGCCTTGATCCAGCAATTTGCGGAACATTTCAACACCGGTACAAGTGGTTTTGGTGGTTTCTTTGATGCCGACGATCTCGACCTCTTCACCCACTTTAATAATACCGCGCTCTACCCGACCGGTCACTACCGTACCACGACCAGAAATTGAGAAGACATCTTCGATTGGCATCAGGAATGGACCGTCGACCGCCCGTTTCGGCTCCGGAATATAGGTGTCCAACGCCTCGACCAACTTTTCAACCGCCGGCACACCAATGTCGCTGGTATCGCCTTCCAGCGCCTTCAGCGCGGAACCAATGATGATTGGCGTATCGTCACCTGGGAATTCGTACTGGTTCAGCAATTCGCGAACCTCCATTTCAACCAACTCGATCAACTCTTCGTCGTCAACCATGTCGGCTTTATTCAGGAACACCACGATATAAGGAACACCTACCTGCCTGGACAACAGGATATGCTCACGCGTTTGCGGCATCGGACCGTCAGCAGCCGAACAAACCAGAATCGCACCATCCATTTGCGCCGCGCCGGTAATCATGTTCTTGACATAGTCGGCGTGTCCCGGGCAGTCCACGTGGGCGTAGTGTCGGGTATCCGATTCGTATTCCACGTGAGAAGTTGCAATGGTAATACCACGCTCACGCTCTTCCGGTGCATTATCAATCTGATCGAAAGCTCTGGCCGCACCACCATGCTTTTCCGCCATTACTTTCGTCAATGCCGCTGTTAATGTGGTTTTACCGTGGTCAACGTGGCCAATGGTCCCTACGTTTACGTGCGGTTTCGTTCTTTCAAATTTTTCTTTAGCCATCTTAAAAAAACCTTGCTAGCAAACATTTACTTTAAATTAACAACTGGAGCTCATAACCGGATTTGAACCGGTGACCTCTTCCTTACCAAGGAAGTGCTCTACCTACTGAGCTATATGAGCTTTTACCGGATTTGCGAATGGAGCGGGTGATGGGAATCGAACCCACGTAATCAGCTTGGAAGGCTGGAGTTCTACCATTGAACTACACCCGCAATTTTCCAAATTGAAGATGGTGGAGGGGGGAGGATTCGAACCTCCGAAGGTAGAACCGTCAGATTTACAGTCTGATCCCTTTGGCCGCTCGGGAACCCCTCCTGAACCGGAAAGCTGACCATTATGAAGACATAATCCAAAACAGTCAACTTTTTATTTTTCTTTTTTCTGCTACCGCATTCTCTAAAGAGCCGCTAATAATACAAAACAACCCAAACGAAGACAAGCTTTTTGCAGAAAAATTTTTAACCGTGCAATAAATTCGCCACTTGCGTAACATCGGCCGCGATTATTTTCTCAATCACACTCTCTATCTTATCAAAGCTCCCTTCAATTCGAGCCATCTCTTCAGCCGCCGGCCTAGACAACACATAATTGGCAACCGGCACACCTACAGTCGGCCTACCTATACCCACCCTTAGACGCAAAAATTCCTTGCTTCCAAGATGCGCGATAATATCACGCAAACCATTATGCCCCGCATGCCCCCCACCTTTTTTAATCCTGACGACCCCTTCATCAAAATCCAACTCATCATGCACAACAAGTATTTCTTGCGGATCCAATTTGTAGTACCGGGCAATCTTGCCAACCGCCTCTCCACTTTTATTCATGTAGGTTTGCGGCTTTAGCAACAATACCTTACGCCCGCCAATATAAACTTCAGCGAGCAACCCTTGAAAACGAGCATCTTCAAGCCAAGCCCCCCCAAGACCGGAGACCAGCCGCTCCAAAAACAAAAACCCGGCGTTATGCCGGGTTTTTTCATATTGTCGCCCCGGATTACCCAGGCCAACGATCAACTTTATCATTGCCGCTATTCAGCCGACTCTTCTTCCGCCTCAGACTCTTCCGATGAAGGTCCACGCGTCTTCATGACCTGAGCAACCGGATGGTCATGGTCCTCACCATGAGATAATTGCGGAATTTCCACGCCAGCAGGCAGCGCAATATCAGAAAGATGCACGACATCTCCCAAGCCTACTCCGGCCAAATCTACTTCCAAATACTCGGGCAACGCGGAAGGCATGCACGCAACCTCCACATCCACCATGGCATGAGTCACGACACCGCCCAATTTGACGCCGGCACAAACATCTTCATTGATGAAATGCAACGGCACATGCATTTTCACCTTATGCGATTCATCGACACGCATAAAATCCACGTGCAGAACTTGCGGCTTGGCCGGATGACGCTGCACATCCTTCAACAAGGCCTTTTGCGTCTTACCATCAACCTTCACATCGAGAATATGCGAATATACTGCCTCATGCTCAAGATGCTTAACGACCTCATTATGCTCGAGAACCAGCATTTCAGGAGCTCCATTTCCACCGTATATCACCGCAGGCACCTTACCTTCACGGCGAGCCGCTTTTGCTGCGCTTTTACCTGACATATCGCGAGTTTCTGCGACAAATTCAAATACGTTAGACATCTTTTTCTCCAAGGCTTGCTTTTACAAGCTTCACTTAATATTTATTTTATTAATCAACATACAACGAACTGACAGACTCACCTACCGCAATCCGCCTAATCGTTTCAGCCAGCATCTCAGCCACACTCAATTGCCTAATTTTGCCGATTTGCTGCAATTCCTCGGTCAAAGGAATGGTATCGGTCACAACCAGCTCATCCAATACCGAATTCCTGACATTCTCAGCCGCAGACCCCGACAAAACCGGATGCGTACAATAAGCTACCACCCTTAGCGCACCATGCTGCTTCAAAGCATGCGCTGCATGACACAAGGTTCCAGCCGTATCCACCAAGTCATCAATCATAACACAGGTACGCCCTTCAACATCCCCGATGATATGCATGATCTCCGAAACATTTGCTCGCGGCCGCCGCTTATCGATAATGGCCAAATCCGCATCATCCAAGCGCTTTGCCAACGCCCTAGCCCTGACTACACCACCCACATCGGGCGACACAACCATCAGATTCTCATATTTTTGCCGCCACACATCACCCAATAAAATGGGCGACGCATAAACATTATCAACGGGTATCGCAAAAAACCCCTGAATCTGATCGGCATGCAAGTCAACCGTCAAAACCCGGTCGGCCCCGGCATTATCGATCATATCCGCCACCAGCCTGGCCGTGATCGGCACCCTTGCGGACCTCGACCTACGGTCTTGCCTGGCGTAGCCATAATACGGAATTACCGCCGTAATACGGGATGCCGACGCTCTCTTTAACGCATCGATCATCACCAGCATTTCCATTAAATTTTCATTCGTTGGCGAGCATGTCGGCTGGATAACAAAAACATCCTTCCCCCGCACATTTTCCTCGATCTCAACGAATATTTCTCCATCACTAAAGCGAGCCACCGTCGCCATTCCAAGGCGCATATTCAGCTTCCTGACAATACCTTCAGACAACGCCTTGTTGGCATTACCTGAGAATACCATCATCGAGGCATCACTCATTCAAGGACTCCCAAAGAGATTATTCATGGAGACAAAATGGCTGGGCTGCCAGGATTCGAACCTGGGTATGCGGGGATCAAAACCCCGTGCCTTACCGCTTGGCGACAGCCCAAAAATTGAACTCAGCCTCTAAAATAGATCAAGCTTCTGATATAATGGCGACTTATTCAACCCCTTAGCCAAATAAACCCGCCATTCGTCAGCCTGCAATTTTTTCGCCGCATCCCTCGCCTCTTGCTCCGAGGAAAACTGCGCAAAAACACAGGCGCCCGTGCCAGTCAACCTCGCCTCAGAGAAACCGGACAAGGCTAACAATGCATCTTCTACAGACTGATATAGCTTGCGGACAACAGGAAGACAATCATTCACCTGATCCCCTGCAAGAAAGTCGGCTATTGTGATGGAATTACTGTCCCTTGTCAAATCTTTATGTTGAAAAATTTTACCCGTATCGACATGCACGTCCGGCTTTATGATCACAACCCATTGTTCCGGCAAGACAATTTCCTTTAATTCCTCGCCAACGCCTTCTCCCCAGGCGGCGCACCCGAAGACGAACACCGGCACGTCGGCCCCCAACCGCAAACCCATCTCCATCAACTCATCGACTGTTAGCCCCAAGCCCCACAATTTATTCAACACGACCAGGGTGGTAGCGGCATCGGAACTGCCGCCACCAAGACCGCCTCCCATGGGCAGATTTTTTTCCACCTCGATGCAGACACCGCGCCGGCACCCGGCCACCTCCTTCAACAGCTTGGCGGCGCGAACGGTCAAATCGTCCTGTTCATCAACCCCAGGAATTGCTTTCCGCAAACAGACCCTGTCTTCTTCAAGTGGATGAAAAGTCAGCCAATCGCACCAATCCAACATCTGAAAAACGGTTTGCAGCAAATGGTAACCATCCTGACGGCGTCCGGTAATCCTCAGCATCAAATTCAACTTGGCCGGCGCCGGCCATTTTTGGTCCCACACGTTATCTATTACACCCTCTTCTGCCACTATATTTCCCAACGATCCACGATTAACTTAAGCTTGTTATTGTTTTTTTCCATGCTGATTTTCCGCGGGAGCCAGCCGCCATCCACCTCTTGCAACTGGCGAAAGACCACCCGCCAACCATGTTGCCTGAAACCCAATTCACTTTCCTGATAATCGACCCTGGGCTGCGCCAATCCGAGCAGCCAGAATCGCAACGCCTGAACCGGCACATCGACCCCCCATTGCCTTAGCAGCAATTGATCCACCGAATCCCGGTAAACCCGGACCTGTTCGCCATCATTGACCACCACCCGCCCATCGGTCACGTCCAACGAAATCCGCCCTTGCCCCAGAGGCCCGGCCATATTGATCAGGTCTCGACCCGGCTCATGCCTCCAGTTGATGCTACCGGAAAACGAGTCACGTTCAGTCACGACGCCCAGCCTGCCATCGATTTGCCAGTGGGTCTGCCCATACCAATGTTCCATTTTCTGCATACGGTATGCCTGCACGGACGTCACCGGCTGCCGGGCGCACCCCACCAATGAAATAGCGACAACAATCAGGCAAACCGCGCCAAACTTCATTCCTTACCCTGTAAAAAGCGTTTTTTAAACTCCAGCAGATAACGATCATCGGGCGATTTTTGCAATGCTTTCTCAATCATGCGCCTGGCTACGCCGCGTTCGCCTGTTACCCACAGCACTTCGGCCAGATGCGCCGCGATTTCGTTTTCCGGCTGTTTATCGTAGGCCTGCCGCAAATATTTCAACGCCGCTTCGGTATTGCCGAGTTTGTATTGCAACCAACCATAACTATCGATAATCACCGCCTCGTCTGGCTGCAATTGCAATGCTTTTTGCAAATAAGCCTCCGCCTCCTGGTAGCGTTCGGTTCGGTCGACGAGAGTATAGCCCAAGGCATTCAGCGCGCCGACATCATCGGGATTCTTCGCCAAAATTTTCAATAAATCGCTTTCCAACACGTCCAGGCGATCGATGCGTTCGGCAACCAGCGCTCTGGTATATAGCAAATCCCTGCTATCGGGGTGGCTCCGCAAAGCGTCGGTCAACAGATCGAACGCTTTCCGATGCTCTCCGGTCTCGTTGTACATCTCGGCCTTGACCAGCAATATCCGAAGGTGTTGCTGAGGATAATCCCTCTCCATCGCGGCAATGCGTTCGGCCGCCTCGGCAAAACGCTTTTGCCCCAATAACAACGACACGGCCGCCATTTTCGCATCGAAAACCATGGGCCCTTGCGTGACCTTATCAAACCAGGCCAAGGCCTTGGCATAATGTTCTCGATTGTATTCGATGCGCCCCAGGTAGAAACTGGCCTGCGCTTCCCAAACAGGGTCATGCAACAGCTCTCGCAAATATTTTTCGGCCCGCCCCAATTCTTTTTGCTGCAAATAAATCAAGGCGATGGCGAAGCGGCTTTCACCGTCATCCGGCTTATCCTCCAACACTTCTTGGTATAATTCCACGGCATCATCGTATGCCTCGGTATCAAGCAACACCTGAGCCAGCATTTTTCTTATCTTGTCGTCGCCAGGCGATTGCCGCAACGCTTTTTCCAGATACTCTCTCGCCGCCTTCAAATCTCCCGCCCTGCCATACAACTGGGCTTGTAAAACCAATGCTTTCCCCCAGTCCGGCTGTAATTCCAATGCCTTAGTGTTTTTTTCCAGGGCTAAGTCATTCTGCCGCATATGCGAAGCCAGCAAGGCCTGTACAAAGAAGATACTGGCTTGATCGGGATGCTGCCGCGCCAATTCATCCAACACCTCATAGGCAAAGGCATCCCTTCCATTTTTTGCCATCACTTTATTCATCTCCACCAAGGTCGCCTCGAAACCGGCCGGATCCAAGCGCAACACCGCATTGAGATGCTCCACCGCCTTATCCTTATCGCCATTTTGCAAGGCCGCCAACACAGCGAGTTTTCTGGCGGCCAAATTGTCCGGCTCTCGTTCCAACCATAGTTTGACGGCCTCCCTCGTGTGTCGCGCATCTTTTAAAAATAACCCGATTTTTGCCGCTCGCTCGGCAATACGCGGGTCATCTACCAGTTTCGCCGCCTGCAAATAACCATCCAACGCAACCTCATATTGATGGCGCTGCCCGGCCAACTCGGCCGCCAGCAACAGATACAACACTTTAGGCTCGATAAAGGTTTCGGTTTCGGGTTCGTTTTCCTCGAGTGACGCAACGGTCTGTTTTTCGTCTGGCGCTTGCGTGTCATGTTCAATAGGCTTTTCAGAAGAACTCGCACAGCCGGCGAGCATTGCGCAGACTAGTATTATTTCTATCCATCTATTCATTGATACAGACCATTAGGTATTGAAATATAACTGCTATAGAGTAGCAGAAAAACGCATGGTTTCAGACTGGTGATTGATTCCATTTGGACAAAGTCGTTATATTCCTTAGAATATGCGGTTTTTATTATACGGTTGTTTCACGCTCAATGACATTTCTTGCTGTAGGGATTAATCACAATTCGGCTCCGGTCGCTATCCGCGAACGACTAGCCTTCCCTGCCGAAGTCTTGCATAGCGCGCTACAAAGCCTTCGCAAGCAGCTAGACATAACCGAAGCGGCCATTTTATCCACCTGCAATCGCACCGAATTCTATTATTATTCGGAAGCAGATAATCAAGACAATCTTATCAAATGGATTGCCGGCAACAAGAATATCGAGCCCAACGGTTTCATCCCCTACTTATATCGCCATAAGGACAGCCAATCCATCCGCCACATGTTTCGAGTCGCTTGCGGCCTCGACTCGATGGTGCTAGGGGAGCCGCAAATCCTGGGGCAAATGAAAAACGCCTATCAAGCCGCTCACGAAGCCGGCACCTTAGGCAAAAACCTGAGTAAGTTGTTTCAGCATACCTTTTCCGCTGCCAAGAAAGTCCGCACCGACACCGCGATAGGCTCCAGCCCAGTTTCCGTGGCCTTTGCCGCCGTGCAATTGGCCCAGCAAATTTTCGACAAGCTCAGCGAGCAAACCGCATTATTGATCGGCGCCGGCGAAACGATCGAACTGACCGCCCGCCACCTGCATCAACACGGTATCGGCCGCATCATCATCGCCAATCGCACTTTCGACAAGGCCCATACCCTGGCCAGCCAATTTGACGGCTATGCCATCGCCCTGTCGGAATTGCCTTCTCATCTGGCCGAAGCCGACATCGTCGTCTCGTCCACCGCCAGCCAATTGCCGATTCTGGGCAAAGGCCGGGTGGAAAGCGCCATCAAAAAACGCAAACACAAGCCGATGTTCATGGTCGACTTGGCGGTCCCCCGCGATATCGAAGCCGAGGTCGAACAATTACGCGACGTGTATCTCTATACCGTCGACGATTTACAAAACACCATCAATGAAAACATGGACTCGCGGCGGCGGGCGGCCGAACAGGCGGAAGAAATCATCGACACCGAAGTCGAGCATTTTCTCGCCTGGATGCGCTCGCAAGGCGCCCAGTCGACCATCCGCGATTACCGTAGCCAGGCGGAATTGGCACGGGACGAGGTATTGCAAAGGGCCCTGGCGCAATTGCGCAACGGCGCCTCACCCGAGGAGACGCTGACCCGGCTGGCTCATACGCTGACCAATAAACTGATCCATACTCCGAGCGCGCAATTACGCGAGGCCGGCGCCAACGAAAGGCCGGATCTGATTGCCGCGGCACGAGAACTGTTCAAATTGTAAAACTTTCGATGAAACCCTCAATACAAGTCAAACTGGACAATTTAAGCGAACGCTTCGAAGAAATCTCGGCATTGCTGTCGCAACCCGAAATCCAAGCCGAGCAAAATAAATTTCGCTCATTGAGCCAGGAATATGCGCAATTGGACCCATTGGTCAATTGCTATAAAAAATACCAGGCCAACGAGGATAATCTGGCTGCCGCCCGGGAAATGGCCAAGGATTCCGACCCGGAACTGCGGGAAATGGCCAAAGAGGAGATAGAGCAGACCGAACGGCGCCAAGAAGAACTGGAACAACAGTTACAGATCTTGTTACTGCCTAAAGACCCTAACGATACCCGCAACATCTTTTTGGAAATACGGGCCGGCACCGGCGGCGACGAGGCGGCGATTTTTTCCGGCGATCTGGCCAAAATGTATCAACGCTATGCCGAAAAACAAGGCTGGCAAATCGAAATCATCTCGGAAAACCGCGGCGAACATGGCGGCTATAAAGAAATTATCATGCGCGTAAGCGGACAAAACGTGTATTCGCAATTGAAATTCGAATCCGGCGCCCACCGCGTGCAAAGGGTACCTGAAACCGAATCGCAGGGCCGCGTGCACACCTCCGCCTGCACCGTCGCGGTGATGCCGGAAGTCGACAGTATCGACGAATTCGAGATCAACCCCGCCGATTTACGCATCGACACATTCCGTGCCTCCGGTGCCGGCGGCCAGCACGTCAACCGCACGGACTCGGCCATCCGCATCACCCACTTGCCGACCGGCGTCGTGGTCGAATGCCAGGACGAGCGTTCGCAGCACAAAAACAAGGCCCGCGCGATGTCGCTGCTGCAGTCGCGCCTGTTGGTCGCGGAACAAGAAAAACAGCAGGCCGAACAGGCGCAAAACCGCAAACTGCAAGTCGGCAGCGGCGACCGCTCCGAACGGATCCGCACCTACAACTATCCGCAAGGACGAATGACCGACCACCGCATCAACCTGACGCTATATAAACTGGAAGAAATCATGCAAGGCGGCCTGGAACATGTCATCCAACCCTTGATTCACGAGCATCAAGCCGAATTGCTGACCCAACTGGGCAATGACTAACGCCGACATACAGTCGTTATTGGCGGATGCTTGCGCCAGCCTCGAGGGCATCTCCGAATCGCCCCTGCTCGATGCCGAAATCTTGTTGTGCCATTGTTTGCACAAACCGCGGACCTACCTAAGAACCTGGCCCGAAAAAATACCGACACAAGCACAACGGGAGGCCTTCCGCCAACTACTCGCTCAACGCCGGCAAGGACTGCCGATCGCTTATATCGTCGGTAAGCGGGAATTCTGGTCACGGGAATTCGAGGTCACGCCGGACGTGCTTATCCCCAGGCCCGATACCGAATTATTGGTCGAATTGAGTTTGCAATTGATTCCGCCAAAGCAGCCGGCCAGACTCATCGACCTCGGCACCGGTTCGGGCATCATCGCCATTACTCTGGCCGCGGAACGGCCGGAGGCGCAAGTCACCGCCAGCGACCGCAGCCAAGCCGCCCTGAAAATCGCCCACGCCAATGCCGAGCGCTATCGATTGCGTAACATTCGCTTTGTCGAGTCAAACTGGTTCGAGGCCATTGCCGAGCATGATTTCGACCTAGTCGTCAGCAATCCCCCTTATATCGCGGCAGACGATCCCCATTTACGGCGAGGCGACGTCCGCCACGAACCGGAATACGCATTGATATCCCCGGAACAAGGTCTTCGTGACATCCGAACGCTGGCCCAACAAGCCAGGCAGCATTTAAACAAAGGCGGCCATTTATTGATTGAACACGGCTATAATCAACAACACGCCGTACAGGAGATTTTTGCTTCCTGTCATTACCAGCAGATCGAAACGCATCGGGATCTGTCCGGTAACCCCAGGGTCACCAGCGGAATTTGGCGCCCTGACTAGCAAATGATGGCAAATGCGTCGCTCCGGCGCGGCCTGCTCCGGCTGTCTAGATAGGGCTGATCATGGCTGCGTTAAAGATTAACCAGTCGCCATGGAACCTGATGAATACCGCTTTGCTTCATGCTTCTTAAACATTTGAACGGGATCTAGCATGCTCAAGAAAGAAATTCAGTTATCGAGAAAAATAACCACGCAATTGCTCCACCAAGCACAGATTTCACCCAGGGCCGAAGTCTGCGGGCTGATTGGCGGCAAAGACGGCATCGCGGTCAATTGTTATCCGATCGAGAATACCGCCTCCAATCCCGCCAGCCGTTTTCAACTGAATGCCAAACAGCACATCGCCGCCTTCAAGCAAATGCGGGATAACGGCGAGGAACTGTTTGCCATTTATCACTCGCACCCGAGCACACCGGCCGAACCCTCCGCGACGGATCTCGATATGGCCGAATATCCGGAAGCCTTGTATTTAATCATCTCACTGAATACCAAAGGCGTATTGGAGATCCGCGGTTTCCATATCGTCGACAAACAAGCCCTAGAAGTCACGCTATCCATGACCGAATGATGCGATGGTTCCGGGCATTTCGCATAAGTGCATTATTGCTGATTTTCGTCGCCGTGGCATTTTATGCGAAAACGCAAAAAATCAAATCCCGTACCTGGATCAAGCCACTGGAAGTCGTAGTTTTTCCGATCAATGGCGAAAATAGCCAGGAGGTTGAGCAATACATCCAAACGCTGGATAGCGCCGTTTTTAGCGATATCGATCGCTTTTTTCAGAGCGAAGCGGAATTTTATCAATTGAATACCCCGACGCCTTTCAGGGTGACGCTAGGTCCGACGTTACGAAAACACCCTCCGGCATCCCCCAGGCCGGACAGCAACATCCTTTCAATCATCTGGTGGGGGCTTCGATTCCGCTATTGGGCCTATCGCCATACCCCCGATGACAAGTCCAATTTACGGCGGATTCGCGTCTTCGCCCATTATCACGAGGCGCATAAGGGCAAAAAACTGCAACATTCGCTGGGGCTGGACAAAGGGCTCCTAGCGGTGGTGCATGCCTTCGCGTCGGAAAACCAGGAAGCTCAGAACAATATCGTCATCGCCCATGAACTGCTGCATACGGTGGGAGCGACCGATAAATACGACAACGATGGAGAACCGGTCTTCCCCAACGGCTATGCCGATCCGGAGCGGCAGCCGCTTATCCGCAGGAAAAGGCCGAGATCATGGCGGCACGCATTCCCTTGCTGACCGACAGATCGGTCATGGCGGAAAACCTGGAACAGTGCGTCATCGGCCCGCAAACCGCGATGGAGATTAACTGGATCAAGGCTACGCCTGCCCAATAATTGCATCTCCATCGAGACCGAAAATCATGAGCCGACAATCTCCTTGGCCTGAAGATCGGCGTGATAAGACGAGCGTACCAGCGGCGCGCTGGCGACTTGCTTGAAACCGAGTTCCTTGGCAATATCGGCATAGCGATCGAATTGCGCTGGCGTGATGTATTCTTTCACCGCCAAGTGGTCCTTGCTCGGCTGCAGATATTGCCCCAGCGTCAACATGCTACAGCCATGTTGCAACAAATCCTTCATCACCTCGACCACTTCCGCTTCGGTTTCGCCGATACCCACCATCAAACCGGATTTGGTCGGTATTTGCGGATGCTGTTGGCCGAATTGTTTCAACAACTGCAGCGATTCTTGATAATCGGCGCCGGGCCTGGCCTCCCGATACAGGCGGGGAATGGTCTCCAGATTATGATTGAAGACATCGCAAGGTTGGCGACCGAGAATATCGATGGCGACTTGCTGCCTCCCCCGAAAATCCGGCACCAGAATTTCGATTTTGGTGGCAGGCGTTCGTCGCCGTATGGCTTCGATGCAATCGGCAAAGTGCCCGGCGCCACCGTCTCTCAAATCGTCTCGATTGACCGAGGTAATCACGACGTACCTGAGCCCCATTTGCTCGATCGTGGCGGCCAAATTCTCGGGTTCCTGCCGGTCCAGCGCTTGCGGTTTGCCATGGGCGACGTCGCAGAACGGGCAACGCCGGGTGCATAAATCGCCCATGATCATGAAAGTCGCCGTGCCGTGACTGAAACATTCGCCAAGATTCGGGCAGGCCGCCTCCTCGCATACCGTATGCAGGCTATTCGCTCTCAACGATTGCTTGATATGGGCGACTTTATCGCTGGCCGACACCCTGATCCGAATCCAGTCTGGTTTGCGCAGCAGGGTTCCCGTTTTTTCCACCTTGACCGGAATCCTGGACAACTTATCGGCATTGCGTTGGTGGGTTTCAGGGGTCGCTCTCGAGGGGGCATTCAGCTTCATGTTTCGATAGCCTTGATGATGTCGTGGACAACCGGCACAGCCAGTTCGTGAGTAAAAATGTCGACGCCTTCCTCGACCAACTGCGTGACCGCAAGACCGGCATAACCGCAGGGATTGATATGCCGAAACGGCGTCAAATCCATATTGTTGTTCAAGCTCAAGCCGTGATAACTGCACCCATTTTTGATGCGCAGACCGACCGATCCGATTTTCCTGTCGGCCACATAGACGCCGGGAGCTTCCGCCCTGGCTTGAGACTCGATGCCATATTGGGCCAAAGCCTTTATCATAGCATTTTCCAGTATCGTGACCAGTTGTCGCGGCCCCAATTTCAACCTGCGCAAATCGGCCAGCAAATAAACGACCAGCTGTCCCGGTCCGTGGTAAGTCACCTGACCGCCACGATCGCTTTCCACCACCGGAATATCGCTCAAGCCGAGGATATGTTCGCGCTTGCCGTTCAGGCCCAGGGTATAAACCGGCGGGTGCTCGACCAGCCAAATTTCGTCATCGGTTTCCGCCGTCCTGTTTGCCGTGAATCGCTGCATTTGCCGCCAGACAGTTTGATAATCCTGCCGGCCCAGATCGGTCAGTCGGATCTGCATCAGTCCAATTGCCGGCTGACGGTAAAAGCGCCGCGGATGTCGCCGAGGCCGAATCCTGTTGCCTGGTCATCGGGGTAGAGTTTGCGCAGTTCGTCTCCGAGTTGACCAGCGATATGCTCGCCATGACAGGTCAAACAAAGGGCTTGGGTCGGGATCGCCTTCATGTAACGAAAATAGCGGTCGCCGTCGCGCTCCACGATTTCATGATATTCCAAAGCGGCGATCTTTTCGCCCTGCCGCCGGCGCTGCTCGAACTGTTGTAGCACCGCCCGTTCCCAGGAGTCCGCATGATTCAGCGGATTACGTACGCGTAGCGCCGTCCGCCTAACTCGCCAATCGTCGTGGTTAAGTTGTTGGCTAATTGCTGGCGCCACGGCATGGCAACGGCGAATTGCCAGCAACGGCCCTTCGCGCTGCAAACCCTTCTGCAGCTCCGCTTGCAAACGCTGAGCGTAACTCTTGACGAGTTGGCGGCTTTGATCGATCAGCACCTGTTCATCGGCGCCGGCCGACGTGGCGAATGCGGCTAACACCATGGCATTCAGATAATTTCTCATGTTTTCAATAGCGAAGTCTAAAAGCAGCCTGAGTACTAACGGACGCTACAATGCCATCAACACATCGGGATGATCGGTCAAATCCTGATAGATCGCATCCAGCTGCTTCCGACTGGTCGCCTCGATAACCACTGTCACCGCCGTATATTTACCGCCCTTGCTGGGCCGGCTGGTAACGGCACCTTCCTTGATGTCATCGACATGACGCCGAACGATTTCAATCACAGTTATATCGAATTGGTCGGAACTAACCCCCATGGCCTTGATCGGAAATTGGCAGGGAAATTCCAACAGCGTTTCTTTATCGCTCATGATACGGATTGCTTATAGTCTTGAAAAAGCTCGTGCATTTTTTGCCAAAGCGGGCCCGGCAGGCCATCCGCGACTTTTTTGCCGTCCAACTCTACTACCGGTATGATTTCACGGGTCGAGCTGGTCACCCAAATTTCACTGGCGGTTTGCAAGGCATCCAGGGAAATAATGTCTTCCTTAACCGGAATATCGTTTGCCCGAGCCAACTCGATGATGACATCACGGGTAATGCCCGGCAGGATATCACCGCTTTTCGCCGGCGTCATCAACACGCCGTCGATCACGGCGAACAAGTTACTGGCCGCGCCTTCGGTAACATAACCGTTCTTGATGAGAATAGCCTCGGCGCAACCCTGCTCGATCGCCTGCTGCCGCAATAAAATATTGGCCAACAAGGTGGTCGCCTTGACATTACACATATCCCAGCGGCTGTCCTCCATGGTCACCGCCTTGACACCGCTATCCCTATCGGCGACATGCTGTATGTCGGAACACATCGCGAACACCGTCGGCACTGGACTAACGGGAAACGCATGGTCGCGCTTAGGCGCGACGCCGCGGGTGATTTGCAGATAAATATATTGGTCTTTGTCCTTATCCAATAACGGTTCCAGAATCTGGCGCCATTTGTCCATGTTATAGGATAATCCCAAGCGAATATTGCTCAAGCTACTCTCTAGGCGATCCAAATGTTCTTGCAAGCGGAACAATTTACCGTGGTAAGCGGGTATGACCTCGTAAACTCCGTCTCCAAACAAGAATCCGCGATCGAGTACCGATATTTTCGCCTTGGACAAAGGCAAATATTCGCCGTTTAAATAAACCTTATTTTCCATCAACGCTCCATCAGCAACAATGCTTCATCATAAAGACGCTGGACCAAACTTCCCTTGGACACGGTATTCAAAGCAACCAGCGGCTTATTGACGACGACGTCGCCGGCTAGCGTCACGTTCAACGTCCCTACCGCTTCCCCTTCCTTGACCGGCGCGGTAATGCGCTTATCGACAATGGTTTCGGCCTTCAGATCATTGAAGTGCCGCCGCGGGATCGTGACATAAAGATCATGTAACAAGCCTAACTCCAGCTGCTTGTTGTCCCCTTTCCAGACTCGCGTTTCCGTGAGTGGCGCCATTCCCTCATAAAGCCTGTGTGTCTCGAAAAAACGAAAGCCGTAATTGAGCAAGGTCTGACTCTCGTTGGCCCTGGCATTCTCGTTGGCGGTTCCCATGACCACCGAAATCAAACGCATGTCGTTGCGTTTGGCCGAAGCGACCAAACAATATCCCGCCTCTTCCGTATAACCGGTTTTCACGCCGTCGACCGATTCGTCACGCCACAGTAATTTATTGCGGTTATGTTGAGTGATATTGTTGTAGGTAAATTCCTTTTGCGAATCCCATTTATAATAGTCGGGGAATTCCCGGATCAACGCCTGAGTCAACGTTGCCAGATCCCGAGCCGTAGTATAGTGATTCTCGCTGGGCAGGCCCATGCTGTTTTCGAAATGGGTATTGGTCATGCCCAGGCGTTGCGCATGCTGATTCATCAAGGCCGCGAAAGTGGCCTCGTCGCCGGCGACATGCTCGGCCAGAGCCACGCTAGCGTCATTGCCGGACTGAATGATCACACCCTTCAACAAATCCTCGATGGCCACCTGTTTGTTGACTTCGACGAACATCCTCGACCCTGGCGTTTGCCAGGCTTTTTTACTGATGGTTACTTTCTCGTCCAAACTCAAGTGGCCATTACTCAATTCACGGAAAACGACATAGACCGTCATGATTTTGGTCAGGCTGGCTGGCGGCAATTTCTCATCCGCGTCTTTTTCCACCAGCACCCGGCCGCTATTGAAGTCCATCAAAAAATAACTACTACCGGCTACTGTCGGAGGAGCCGGAATCAGAATGTTGTCGGCGGCCGATGCGGTCTGCAACAAAGCTGCCAACACCAGGACGCTGAATAGGACGACGGTTCTATGAAAAAAATAAGTCATGCTCATAATTCGGATTTACTTATAAAAATCGGGAATATTGTATCATTGCTGGTCACTGCATTGGCATTTCGCCACAGTGACAGGAAGCCTCGGCTGCTCAGTTGTCGCTGACCAGCGTACTACTGGTAACCCCCATTGCCACCAGTTGTTCATTGAGACGGTCGGCCATCTCCACCGAAGCTACCGGCCCTAATTGTACTTTATAGACCGTGTCGCCTTGATGCTGGGCTACTTTGAGGCGAGCAGCCGCCAACGGTATTTGGGCGACTTTTTGTTGCAACTGCCTTGCGTTAAATTGATTGCTGAAGGCGCCGATTTGCAAATACAGCTTTTCATCGGGATTTACTTCAGGCTTTTGCGCTAGTTTTGCAGCGGGCTGTGACGAAGGATCTAGCGCCACGACTTCGACGAAGCCGGTACCAGCTTGCTGTACCCCCAGTTTGACGGCCGCGGCATAGGACAGGTCGATGATGCGGTTATCATGAAACGGGCCTCTATCGTTGATTCTCACGACCACGCTACGCTGGTTCTTTAAATTGGTTACCCTGACGTAACTGGGAATCGGTAACGTTCTATGGGCCGCGGTCATCGCAAACATATTATAAATTTCGCCGTTGGCTGTTTTTCTGCCATGAAACTTCTTACCGTACCATGAAGCGATGCCTCGCTTTCGATAGCCGTTACTGTCCACCAAAACCTGATAACGCTGACCCAACACTTCATAAGTGCCGGGGTTGCCCGCCCGGGTACGCTTCTCGTAACGCGGTACTGCATCGGGGATTGCCATGATATCGACCGGCACCGTATCCGGCGCACTATCCTTGACTAATGGATCGATACTACAACCATTAACAATAATAAATGCGAAGCATAAGACTCTATTCTTCATTGCTCATTTTTTTCTGCTCGGCGATAGCCTGGCTCAGCTGGTAAACCGCCATCGCGTATAAAGGACTATGGTTATAGCGGGTAATGACATAAAAATTATGCAGGCCCAGCCATAATTCTTCATCGTTTTCCTGTTCGAAAGCCAACAATTTAACTTTCTCAGCCTGATTTAATTGCTCGGGAACACTCACTTGCCAATGTTTCAATTGAGCCACGCTTGTATCGGGCTGCAGGCCTTTCGTCAAAGCTTGCCGGTAGGCATCCCCCGAGGCGGTCACGGGGAAAGCGATCGCCGCCCCTTTCTGCCACCGGTGCTGGGCGAAATAATTGGCGACACTGGCAATCACATCGGCATTGTTATGCCATATATCGCGCTTAGAGTCTAAATCGAAGTCCGCCGCATAGCGGATATAACTGCTGGGCATGAATTGCGGTACGCCCATGGCTCCTGCATACGACCCTAATGGCTCTAGCGGGTCTAATTGCTCATCGCGGCATAAGATCAAAAACTGAACCAGTTCGCTGGAGAAAAACTGACTGCGCTTGGGATAAGCGAAAGCCAGCGTGGCCAGGGCATCGATCACCCGATACGAGCCGGTATGGGCGCCATAGCGCGTCTCCACGCCAATGATCGCGGTGATAATTTCCGGCGGCACGCCGTATTCTTTCTCGACCGTAGTCAATACCGGCTCATTCTCCCGCCAAAACCTTAAGCCATCCTTTATTCGCGAATCGGTCAGAAAAATTTTGCGGTATTTATACCATGGCAATGCCTCGGCCGGCGCGGATATGGCCTGCAGAATTTTATCCTTGATTTCCACCGCCTGAAACAAATGCCGCAATTCCGTTTCATCAAACTGGTGCTCGCTCACCATCGTGCCGATAAAATCGTTAAACGCCTGATTCTCCTCGATCAGCGCAAACGCCGGGAGGGAAATCAACGTCAAAATGACAGCTCCTAACATGGAAGTTTTCTTTCGCATTTTCATCACAGCATCAGGTCGGCAAAAATTTTCTATGAGTATGAATCGACATCAGGATGCCGAAACCGGCCATCAACGTCACCATCGAGGTGCCGCCATAACTGATCAACGGCAAAGGTACTCCGACTACTGGTAAAATTCCGATCACCATGCCGATATTCACAAAAACATAGACGAAAAAGGTAAAGGTCAGGCTACCCGCCAATAATCGACTATACGTATCCTGAGCCTGGACCGCAATATAAAGACAGCGGCTGATAATCAATAAGTATAATAATAGCAAGCCTAAACATCCGGACAAGCCGAATTCTTCGGCAAAAACGGCAAATATAAAGTCGGTTGAACTTTCCGGCAAAAAATCCAGTTGTGCCTGGGTACTGCCTAACCAGCCCTTGCCATGGACGCCGCCGGAGCCGATCGCGATTTTAGACTGGATGATATGATAGCCACGCCCCATCGGATCGGCTTCGGGATTCAAGAAAGTCAGCACCCTGGCGCGTTGATAATCGCGCATAAAATGCCATAAAATCGGGGTCAAGGAAGCCAGTATCGCCAGTGTCGTCAACATGAACCGCCAAGACAGTCCGGCGAAAAACAACACCGCCGCTCCCGAGCTGGCCACCAGCAATGAGGTGCCGAGATCCGGCTGTTTCGCGATCAACACGGTCGGCACGATAATCAACAGACCAGCGATAAACAGCTGCTTACGCTTCGGCGGCAGGGAAAATTCGGACAAATACCAGGCGATCATCATCGGCGTCGTGATCTTGATCATTTCCGAGGGTTGAAAACGGAAAAACCCCAGATCCAGCCAACGTTGCGCTCCCTTGCCGATTTCCCCCATGACCAACACCGCGACGAGTAACGCGACGCCGATGACGAACAGTAGCACCGAATGCCGCTTGAATTGATGCGGGTTAACATGCGCTAAAGCGGTCATGAGTCCAAAGGCGACCCCCATCCTCGCCGCCTGCTTTACCAAGATCCCTATTTCCTGCCCGCCGGCACTGTACAACACTAAAAAACTCAAGGCACAGATCAAAAGCAAGGCGACAAACAACGGAATATCGATGTGCAGCTTCCTCAGCAAATTCCCCAACAGCGAATGTGGAACAAACTGCTCGCTGCGAGTTTCATTCTTCATCGGGACTTCCTTCGTTCGAACCGAGATATTGCTTGATGATCTTACCGGCTATCGGCGCCGCAACCGACCCTCCGTGACCACCATTTTCGACCACTACCGCCACCGCAATTTTGGGCGCATGCGCCGGCGCAATGGCAATAAACAAAGCATGGTCGCGCAATTTGAATTCAATTTCCTCTTCATTGTATTTTTCTTCCTGTTTAACCGAAAAAACCTGAGCGGTCCCGGTTTTACCGGCGATCTGATAATCGATCCCATCGGCGATTCTCTTTGCCGTACCTCGCGCGCCATGAACGACATTGACCATCGCCATCACGATGTCTTCGATATTGCGCTGTTTAAGTGCAATCACTTCGCCGCTTTGCGCCGGGCCAGGGATGGTATAGTTGGTGCCAATGATTCTATCGACCAGATAAGGCGTTACGATCCGGCCATGATTAGCCAGCGTCGCCGTCGCTCGGGCCAATTGCAGCGGCGTCACTTGAGTAAAACCCTGGCCGATACCGGTAATCAACGTTTCTCCCGGATACCAGGGTTGATTGCGCTTTGCCCTCTTCCACTCCCGCGATGGCAGCAATCCGGCTTGCTCTCCGACCAAATCGATGCCCGACTTACGGCCAAAACCGAATTTATCGAGGAATTCATGCATATTATCGATCCCCAGCGTCAGAGCCAAATCATAAAAATAAACATCGCAGGATTGGGTGATCGCGTCCTTCAAATCCATCCAACCGTGTCCCCATCGTTTCCAGTCTCGGTATTTATGACTGACATTAGGCAATTGGTAATAGCCGGGGCAAAACAACTTATGCTGAAAATCGGTCGCGTTATACTCCAAACCAGCCAATCCGATGAAGGGCTTCATGGTAGAACCGGGAGGATATTGGCCACGCAATGCTCGGTTGAAGAGCGGTTGATCATCCGATTCCTGCAACGCTTTATACGCTTTGCGACTGATCCCGTAAACAAACGGATTGGGATCGAAGCCCGGACGGCTGGCGAACACCAGCACGTCACCGCTATCTATTTCTATCGCAACGGCCGCGCCATTATAGTCTCCGAGTGCATCATAAGCGGTTTTTTGCAGGTCGATATCGAGCGTCAAATAAAGATTGGCACCGGGCACCGGATCCAAGGCATCGACCGAATTGACCGAGCGCCCCTGGGCATTGGTCTCAATTTCGGCATACCCGGTTGTACCGTGCAAATATTCTTCATAGGTCTTTTCGATCCCGATTTTACCGATATGATTGGTGCCGCGATATTCTGAGACCGGCAAGGACTTTAATTCCCTTTCATTAATCCTGCCGACATAACCGACCACATGCGAAGCCAATTCCCCGTAAGGATAATAACGAACCAAGCGGGCCTGAATATCCACGCCGGGAAAATAAGGCCTGACTGCGGCAAATTTGGCGACTTCCTCATCGCTCATGCGCAGCAATAACGGCGTACTGCTAAAGGATTTTCGCCGGTGTCTTTGCTTGTCGAATTGCTCTATTTGTTCATCCGAAATATCCAACAAGCTCTGTAATCGTGTCAGCGTATCATCAAGATCCTTGACCTGCTCGGGGATGAGTTCGAGACTGTAAGAGGGCAGGTTTTCCGCCAAAATTCTGCCATGGCGATCATAGATGATGCCTCGCGTCGGCGGCAATGGCGCAATCTTGATACGGTTGTCCTTGGCCAACATGGCATAATGCTCATGACCGACAATTTGCAAATAAATCAGCCTGACAACCAGCCCTAATGTCAGCAAAAACATGAAAGCAAAGGCCGCAACCACCCGGCTTAAAAAAACGCGACTCTCCGCTAGGGTATCCTTGACCGCAAATTTTTTTTGCATGGTGCGTCAAACGATACGCCAGAAAGACCGTACGAAACGCAGCACTAGATATACCGCAGGCCATAGAATAGTGCCGGACAATACAGGAAACCAAAACATCAGCGGCAAACGATTGCTGGCCTGCATATTTTCAATCCAAAAAATAATCAGTTGCCCGACCAACAAACAGACAAAAACGAAAAGGCTTTGCTGAACAATAGGATAATGACGAATCCGCTTGTGCAGTTTGACGCAAAAATAGCAAATCAATGAATAAATCAAGGCGTTCTGACCGAGCAAGCGGCCGGTCAATACATCAACCAGCAACCCTATTACCCAAGCATTGAATACACCAAATCTTTCTGGAAGCGCCAACGACCAATAAATCAACACCAGCAATACCCAATCCGGATTGAAATATTCCAGCGACTGAGGTAAGGGTATGATTTTTAGCGCCATTGCCATGATAATGGTCAAAAAATAAGGTAATTCACTATTGTCCGGCATCGTTTAGTTCCTGACTTGCTTCGCTTGGCTCTTCGGTCAGCGGAACGGGCGTTGAATCGCTCCAAACGATCAAAAACTCCCGGCTTTTATCCAGTTCCGCCTTCGGTGTCGCGGAAATACTGGCAAAGGGTTTATTCGGCCGGACGGTGAAATCATCGACCACGGCGACCGGATAGCCTTGCGGGAATGTTCCTCCTAGCCCCGAGGTCACCAATAAGTCACCCGGTAAAATATCGGCATTATTGGGCAAAAACGGTAAATTCAAGCGATTGATCTGGCCACTGCCAATTGCAATGGTTCTAAGGCCGTTACGATTCACCTGCACCGGTATCGCATGGTTAGGGTCCGTAATCAGCATGATTTCCGAGCTGGCCGGCAAGGTCCTGACAACTTGGCCGACCACGCCATGAGCATCCAAAACAGGTTGTTTGCTATGCACTCCGAAACGGCTTCCCTTATTGACCACGACGATGTGCTCATAAGGCACCAGATTGACAGCCAGCAGTTCCGCCACCAGCACCTGCTCGCCCAACTTGAATGAGTTTTCCAATAAGGCCCGCAAACGAATATTTTCCTTTTCCAACGCAGCCAGCTTTAATAACTTAGCCTCGTTAACCAACTGCAATTCTTTCAATTCACGGTTTTCTTTTTTCAACGTCCGGTAGGACACGAAAGTATCGCTAAGGTAATTCGCCGCATCGCCAGGAAAATTGATCACTAATTGCACCGGATAAACCAATAACGACAAAGCCGCCCGTAACGGCTGCAATTTCGTGCTGCGATGATCGGCAATCAACAAAACCAACGATAATAGAACCGCAACGAGCAATCGGGTGTTGAGTGATGGACCTGTTGCGAACAAAAGCTTTATAACAAAACCTCTATCTACGAAAGTGTTACTAGGCTGACTCCGGAATGGGGTAGATTTATTTTACTTTTCGGCAAGTACAAAACAAACGAAAACCCATTACCGGCCAAACTTGCTATCGAGATCAGCTTTTTATTCCAGGGAAAACGCCGATACCCCTTTTTCATCCAGCATTTCCAGCACTTTTCCACCGCCGCGCGCGACGCAAGTCAGTGGATCTTCCGCAATGTGCACTGGCAACCCTGTCTCTTCGGCGATCAAGCGATCGATGTCTTTCAACAAGGCACCGCCACCAGTCAGGACAATACCACGACTGGCCACATCGGCCCCCAATTCCGGCGGTGTCTGTTCCAGAGCCACCTTGACCGAACCGACGATGCCGGATAACGGTTCCTGCAAGGCTTCCAAAATTTCATTACTGTTCAAGGAAAAGCTGCGGGGCACCCCTTCCGCCAGGTTGCGTCCGGTCACCTGAATTTCCTTGACCTCGCTGCCGGGATAGGCCGCCCCGACTTGATGCTTGATTTTTTCCGCGGTCGCCTCACCGATCAAGGTGCCATAGTTTCTCCGCACGTAATTAATGATCGCATCATCGAAGCGATCGCCACCAATTCTTACCGAAGCCGAATAAACGATGCCGTTCAATGAAATCACCGCGACTTCCGAAGTACCGCCGCCGATATCCAATACCATCGAACCATGAGCCTCATCGACAGGCAAGCCCGCCCCTACCGCCGCGGACATCGGCTCCTCAATCAAATACACTTCCCGGGCACCGGCCATGGCCGCCGACTCCCGAATGGCACGTCTTTCTACCTGAGTCGATCCGCATGGGACACAAATCAAAATTCTTGGACTCGGACGCAATAATTTGCTTTCATGAACCTTTTCGATAAAGAATCGCAGCATGCGTTCGGTCACGGCAAAGTCGGCAATCACACCATCTTTCAGAGGCCTGATTGCGGTGATATTACCCGGAGTACGGCCTAACATATTTTTGGCATCGAGCCCCACGGCGGCAATCGTCTTGACGCCGCGAATCCGATCCTCCTTGATCGCCACTACAGATGGCTCATTCAGAACAATTCCCTGGCCTGGCACATAAATCAAGGTGTTTGCAGTCCCTAAATCGATCGACAAATCATTAGAAAATAGGCCGCGAATTCTTTTGAACATCTTTTCCGGTATCCTTAGCGAACAAAAAATTAAGCTACTTTAACAATCAAGCAGGTATTTGAGCAAGATATAAAGTATCATATTTATCTTAAATGTAACTTGGAGTTGTAAAATGTCGTTAACGGCTGATGACGTAAAAAAAATCGCCCATCTTGCACGACTGGGCATTAATTCGCAAGACATTGAAAATTATGCCAAAGATCTTTCCAACATCTTGGACCTGATGACCCAGATGGGCGAACTGGATACCGCCGGTGTCCAGCCGATGGCCCATCCGCTGGATCAAACCCAAAGATTGCGCGCCGACGTGGTCATCGAAGAAAATCAACGCGAACATTTTCAAGCCATTGCGCCGCAAGTAGAAAACGGCCTTTATCTGGTACCCAAAGTGATCGACTAACGGATGGATATGCACAACAAAACCCTCACCGAACTGGCCCAGGGGCTGCGCGAAAAACAATATTCAAGCGTAGAGTTAACCCAATTTTTTTTAGACCGCATCAATCAACATCAAGCTCTTAACAGCTTTATCACCGTCGCCGATGAAAGCGCGCTGGAACAAGCCAAAGCCGCCGACACCAGGCTGGCTGCGGACGACAATACGACGCCACTGACCGGCATCCCGGTCGCGCAAAAAGATATATTCTGCACGCAAGGCATCAAAACCAGTTGCGGCTCGAAAATGCTGGATAATTTCATCGCCCCTTACGATGCGACCGTGATCGAAAAATTCAATCAGGCTGGCGCAGTGATGCCCGGCAAACTGAACATGGATGAATTCGCGATGGGTTCGTCCAACGAAACCAGCTTCTACGGCCCGGTCAAGAACCCTTGGAACCTCGAAACTGTACCGGGCGGCTCTTCCGGCGGTTCCGCCGCGGCATTGGCCGCACGATTGGTACCGGCAGCGACCGGTACCGACACCGGCGGCTCGATTCGCCAGCCTTCGTCGCTGTGTAACATCACCGGCCTGAAACCGACCTACGGCCGCGTATCCCGCTACGGCATGATCGCTTATGCCTCCAGTCTCGACCAGGGCGGCCCGATGGCCCGCAGCGCCGAGGATGCGGCGTTATTGTTGCAAACCATGGCCGGTTTCGATCCCAAAGACTCGACCAGCGTCGACACCGAAGTGCCCGATTACAGCGCGACACTGAATGACAGCCTAGAAGGCCTGAAAATCGGCTTGCCCAAGGAATTCTTCAGCGAAGACCTGAACAACGATATCGCCGCGGTGATCGAAACGGCGATCAACGAGTACAAGAAACTTGGCGCTGAAGTCAAAGAAGTATCGATGCCCAACCTGAATCTGGCGATTCCTTCTTATTATGTGATCGCCTCGGCCGAATGCTCGGCCAACCTGTCCCGCTTCGACGGCGTCCGTTTCGGCTATCGCTGCGACAAACCGGCCGATTTGACCGATATGTACACCCGCTCCCGCGGCGAAGCCTTCGGCCCGGAGGTCAAACGCCGCATCCTGATGGGCACCTATGCCTTATCGGCCGGTTATTACGATGCCTATTATTTAAAGGCCCAACAGGTACGCCGCCTGATCAGCGACGACTTCAAGAAAGCGCTTTCCGAAGTCGACGTACTGATGGGCCCGGTTTCGCCATCGACGGCCTTCGCAATCGGCGAAAAATCCGGCGATCCGATCCAGATGTATCTGTCGGACATCTACACCATCGCGATCAACCTGGCGGGACTACCGGCGATGTCGATTCCAGCCGGCTTCGCCAATGAAAAACCCGTCGGCCTACAGATCATCGGCAATTATTTCGCTGAAGCCCGCCTGCTGAACATCGCTCATCAATATCAACAAGTGAGCGACTGGCATAAACTCACGCCCAAAGGTTTTGAATAAGGAGTCGTAAATGGAATGGGAAACAGTTATCGGCCTGGAAATTCACGCCCAACTGGCCACACAATCGAAAATCTTTTCCGCCGCATCGACTGCCTACGGCGCGGAACCGAATACCCAGGCCTGCGCGGTCGACTTAGGCCTGCCCGGCGTACTGCCGGTGCTGAATGAGAGCGCCGTGCGCATGGCCGTCAAATTCGGCTTGGCGATCGAAGCGGAAATCGCCCCTTATTCGGTGTTCGCGCGCAAAAACTATTTTTACCCTGACTTACCGAAAGGCTATCAAATCAGCCAGTTCGAATTGCCGATCGTCGGTAACGGCCATCTAGATATTGAAGTCGACGGCGTCACCAAGCGCATCGGCGTGACCCGCGCGCATCTGGAAGAAGACGCCGGAAAGTCCCTACACGAGGATTTTCACGGTCTTACCGGCATCGACCTGAACCGTGCCGGCACACCGTTGCTGGAAATCGTCTCCGAACCGGACATGCGCTCGGCCAAGGAAGCCGTTGCCTATATGCGCAAACTGCATGAACTGGTGCGTTATCTGGGCGTCTGCGACGGCAACATGCAGGAGGGATCGTTCCGCTGCGACGCCAACGTCTCGGTGCGTTTGAAAGGCGAGGAGAAATTCGGCACACGCACCGAAATCAAGAACATCAATTCGTTCAAATTCGTCGAGAAGGCGATCAATTACGAGGTCGAACGGCAAATCGATATTCTGGAAGGCGGCGGCAAGGTCATACAAGAAACCCGCTTGTATGACGCCAACAAAGATGAAACCCGTTCGATGCGCAGCAAGGAAGAAGCCAACGATTACCGTTACTTCCCGGACCCGGATCTGCTGCCGGTCCATATCGAGGAAGCATTGAAAGACCAGATTCGATCCGAGCTGCCCGAGTTGCCGGATGCCAAGAAAGCCCGCTTCATCGAACAATACGGCATGGATAATGAAAGCGCCGCGACGCTGACCTCATCGCGAGAACTGGCCGATTATTACGAAACGGTCGTGAAAGAATCGGGCGGCGAGACCAAACTGTCGACCAACTGGATCAGCGGCGATTTGATCGGCGCCTTGAACAAGGCCGGTTTGGAAATCGGCCAATGCCCGATCGAACATACGCGTCTTGCCGGCCTGCTGAAACGCATCGCCGACAACACGATATCCGGTAAGATCGCCAAACAGGTGTTCGACGAGCTGTGGAACAGCAAAGCCAGTGCCGATCAGATTATCGAAGAAAAGGGCTTGAAGCAAATCACCGACACGGGCGCGATCGAAGCGATCATCGACAAGATCATCGCCGACAACCCGGCTCAGGTCGAGCAGTATCTAGGCGGCAAGGACAAGGTGTTCGGCTTCTTCGTCGGTCAGGTCATGAAGGAAACGCAGGGCAAGGCCAACCCGGGCGAAGTCAACAAGATGCTGAAGGAAAAACTGAAACGATAAATTTTACACAAGGTGCAAGGTTCAAAAACTACCTTGCACCTCGTCGATAAGGTAGAGAACCTATGCCTCGCTATATTTTTTAGCCAACCAATAGTCGATGCTGACGAATCGACCGCCCCCCATAAAAAACAGCACCAACAACATAATAAAATAAGTAGCAGCGAATTCGATGCCGTTATTCAGCACGACGAAATTGCCGTTTTCGGTCAACCACTCATAATTGCCGTAATCCTTTAAGATGGTTTTGGCCATATCCAGCCTTTCGATAGCGCCTATCGTCCTATCGGTTGCGAAGATGCCGCTCCCTGTTGCAATCGCCAACCAGCCGTTTTTCAGATGCACGGTGACCGCCGCACCGATCATCACCAACATTAATGGAATCGATATCAGGCGCACGCCAATACCCAGCAATAAAAAGAGGGCTCCAAGAACCTCGACTAAACCTACCAGAATAACCAGCAGATAAGGGAGAGGAAGGCCTAATCCCCACTCGCTATTGCCGAACCATTCAGCAGTGCTGCTAAAATTGGTAAATTTCTTACTGCCCGCCATCCACAATACTGGCGCCAGGTAGAGACGCAAGGCTAATGGCGCGAGAAAATCGAGAAACTTGGCTTTATCGAACCATTTCAATATCAATAAGATCATGCCTGGTGTTTTCTCTATCACAACGGAAAGCAATTGTTTATTCATGTGACCAACCCGCTATTTTTAAATTGAATTCGATCGGCTTAATAAGTAAATCCGTGGAAAATGATGACTATATCAACACCCAAAAACATTTTCAGCAATATCCCGACAGAATTACCTGAAGAATTCTTCGAAACGCTCTTGCAACAGGATAATATTCGCATCGAGCGGATTATTTCCAAGGGACATCACAATGCGGCAAACGACTGGTATGATCAAGTTCAGGATGAATGGATAGTATTATTGCAAGGTCAAGCCAAGCTCGAGTTCTACGAGCCGGCATCTATTCAACTATTGAATTCTGGCGATTATCTATTGATTCCAGCCCATATCAAACATAGGGTCGCCTGGACGCTGGAGAACAGCGAAACAATCTGGCTGGCTATTCATATTTTCCCCAATGCGGGAAATGAGGGATGAAGCTACCCCGTTTCCCGGATTCCGCTGCGCGCTGCATCCAGGCTACTTTTTTAGGCAAAGCTTCCGCGTCCTGCTCACGCCCCTTGCCTACATCCGTGTAGGCAAAGCTTCCGCGTCCTGCTCACGCTCCTTACCTACGTCCCTGTAGGCAAAGCTTCCGCTCCTGCTTATTCACAGGGATACGATGTATGCCGGTTTTGCTGGTAGAAAATTGCTCCTGCATTTTCGACATTCCCGACTTCCTTGTCGGTCAGAGCCTAAATCTGCCGTCTGTGTAGGCAAAGCTTCCGCGTCCTGCTCACGCTCCTTACCTACGTCCCTGTAGGCAAAGCTACCGCGTCCTGCTTATTCACAGGGACGTGATGTATGCCGGTTTTGCTGGTAGAAAATTGCTCCTGCATTTTCTATCTTTCCGCCTTCCTTGGCGGTCAGAGCAAAAACCGGTCACGCTCGAAACACAAGGATGTGTTGAATGTGGATATCGCAGGAGCACATATCCACCTTACCTACATCCCTGTAGGCAAAAAAAAACCCGTCCAGGATTCTGAACGGGTTTTTTGGATTAAACGCTTGGCGATTCCCTACTTTCACATGGCAACCTGCCACACTATCATCGGCGCTAAGAGGTTTCACTACCGAGTTCGGGATGGGATCGGGTGGTTCACTCTCGCTATGTTCACCAAGCAAACGGTGTTAGTGGGATTTTAGTTTTTTACCCACTGTCATGGTCAGCTCAGCTTTCACTGTCTAACCCATGGAAATCTGTATCAGTTCTCGTGCATTGAGCGGTTATTAGCTTTTATACAACACGCTCTCGATTCGCAAACCGATTGGGTGTTATATGGTCAAGCCTCACGGGCAATTAGTATCAGTTAGCTTCACACATTACTGCGCTTCCACACCTGACCTATCAACCTTGTCGTCTCCAAGGGCCCTTCAGGGGACTCACGGTCCCAGTGAGATCTCATCTTGGGAGGGGCTTCCCGCTTAGATGCTTTCAGCGGTTATCCTGTCCGATCATAGCTACCCGGCAATGCCACTGGCGTGACAACCGGAACACCAGAGGATCGTCCACTCCGGTCCTCTCGTACTAGGAGCAGCTTCCCTCAAATCTCAAACGCCCACGGCAGATAGGGACCGAACTGTCTCACGACGTTCTGAACCCAGCTCGCGTACCACTTTAAATGGCGAACAGCCATACCCTTGGGACCTGCTTCAGCCCCAGGATGTGATGAGCCGACATCGAGGTGCCAAACACCGCCGTCGATATGAACTCTTGGGCGGTATCAGCCTGTTATCCCCGGAGTACCTTTTATCCGTTGAGCGATGGCCCTTCCATTCAGAACCACCGGATCACTAAGACCTACTTTCGTACCTGCTCGACTTGTACGTCTCGCAGTCAAGCACCCTTATGCCTTTGCACTAATCTCCTGATTTCCGACCAGGATTAGGGTACCTTCGTGCTCCTCCGTTACTCTTTGGGAGGAGACCGCCCCAGTCAAACTACCCACCATACACTGTCCCTAACCCGGATCACGGGTCGAGGTTAGAACTCCAAACATACCAGGGTGGTATTTCAAGGTCGGCTCCACGACAACTGGCGTCGCCGCTTCAAAGCCTCCCACCTATCCTACACAAGTAGGCTCAAAGTCCAGTGTAAAGCTATAGTAAAGGTTCACGGGGTCTTTCCGTCTAGCCGCGGGTACACTGCATCTTCACAGCGATTTCAATTTCACTGAGTCTCGGGTGGAGACAGTGTGGCCATCGTTACGCCATTCGTGCAGGTCGGAACTTACCCGACAAGGAATTTCGCTACCTTAGGACCGTTATAGTTACGGCCGCCGTTTACCGGGGCTTCGATCAAGAGCTTCTCCGAAGATAACCCCATCAATTAACCTTCCGGCACCGGGCAGGCGTCACACCCTATACGTCCTCTTTCGAGTTTGCAGAGTGCTATGTTTTTGCTAAACAGTCGCAGCCACCAGGTTAATGCTACCCCTTTCCGCTCCAGCCGCAGGGCCTTCACGTAACAGAGGCGTACCTTCTCCCGAAGTTACGGTACCATTTTGCCTAGTTCCTTCACCCGAGTTCTCTCAAGCGCCTTAGAATTCTCATCCCACCCACCTGTGTCGGTTTGGGGTACGGCTCGTCATAACCTGAAGCTTAGAGGTTTTTCTTGGAAGCAGGGCATCAATCACTTCGTCTCCTTATAAAGAGACTCGTCATCACGTCTCAGCATTAAGAGTCCGGATTTGCCTAAACTCTCTGCCTACGCGCTTAAACTACCTAGTCCAACAGGCAGCTGACCTAGCCTTCTCCGTCTCCCCATCGCAGTTATCACAAGTACAGGAATATTAACCTGTTTTCCATCGACTACGCCTTTCGGCCTCGCCTTAGGTGCCGACTAACCCTGCGTCGATTAACGTTGCGCAGGAAACCTTGGGCTTTCGGCGTGGAGGCTTTTCACCTCCATTATCGTTACTCATGTCAGCATTCGCACTTCTGATACCTCCAGCCAACTTCTCAATTGACCTTCGCAGGCGTACAGAACGCTCCTCTACCGCTCATACTCAAAAGTATGAACCCGTAGCTTCGGTACATAGCTTAGCCCCGGTAAATCTTCCGCGCAGGCCGACTCGACCAGTGAGCTATTACGCTTTCTTTAAAGGGTGGCTGCTTCTAAGCCAACCTCCTGGCTGTCTGGGCCTTCCCACATCGTTTTCCACTGAGCTATGATTTGGGGACCTTAGCTGACGGTCTGGGCTGTTTCCCTTTTCACGACGAACCTTATCACCCGCCGTGTGTCTCCCGTACTAAAACTTGCTGGTATTCGGAGTTTGCATCGGTTTGGTAAAGCGGGATGCCCCCCTAGCCGAAACAGTGCTCTACCCCCAGCAGTTATATACGAGGCGCTACCTAAATAGCTTTCGAGGAGAACCAGCTATCTCCGGGCTTGATTAGCCTTTCACTCCGATCCACAGCTCATCCGAATCTTTTTCAACAGATCCCGGTTCGGTCCTCCAGTTGGTATTACCCAACCTTCAACCTGGCCATGGATAGATCGCCCGGTTTCGGGTCTACACCATGCGACTCAACGCCCTATTAAGACTCGCTTTCGCTACGCCTCCCCTACTCGGTTAAGCTTGCCACATAATGTAAGTCGCTGACCCATTATACAAAAGGTACGCCATCACAGAACTAGTCTGCTCTGACTGCTTGTACGCATACGGTTTCAGGATCTATTTCACTCCCCTCTCCGGGGTTCTTTTCGCCTTTCCCTCACGGTACTGGTTCACTATCGGTCAGTAAGGAGTATTTAGCCTTGGAGGATGGTCCCCCCATGTTCAGACAAGGTTTCACGTGCCCCGTCCTACTCGATTTCACACTGAGCAAATTTTCGTATACGCGGCTATCACGCTGTATCGCCAGACTTTCCAGACTGTTCTACTAATTTGCTCAATGCTTAAGGGCTGGTCCCCGTTCGCTCGCCACTACTTAGGGAATCTCGGTTGATTTCTTTTCCTCGGGGTACTTAGATGTTTCAGTTCCCCCGGTTCGCCTCTTACCCCTATGGATTCAGGATAAGATAATGGGCTTACGCCCATTGGGTTGCCCCATTCGGAAATCCGCGGATCAAAGTTTGTTTGCAAACTCCCCGCGGCTTATCGCATGCTACAACGTCCTTCGTCGCCTCTTACTGCCTAGGCATCCACCGTATGCGCTTAGTCACTTGACCATATAACCCCAATCAGTCTGTTCACTCAGTCATTTCTCACTTTCGTTTAAAACGACTTCGCATTCAGCCTTCCGGCGCTATACAATCGCTAACATTTTCGCTTTTCTGCTTGAGAACTCATTAAAATTTAACCTTACGGTTTTACTTTAATTCGTTTACAGATTTCCACATTGTTAAAGAGCTATTCGTTTCTTTCGAAAACGAATGCTATAGGCTCATTGAATAAACCTATAGCATTCACTTCCTATCACCTTAGCAAAAGCTTTCGCTTTCACCTGAAGCCTTTCCCTTCCCAACCACTCATCTTAAGATCAATGGTGGAGCCAGGGAGGATCGAACTCCCGACCTCCTGCGTGCAAGGCAGGCGCTCTCCCAGCTGAGCTATGGCCCCTTTTTACTGGCTATTCTCATTAAGCGCCTG